>NZ_JABAIA010000002.1:728042-1456084 GCF_012641275.1 Chitinophaga varians
CTGGCCCAGGTTCATATATGCTGCGTATAAGGATATCTGATGATCATCGTTGAACTCATAATCCACTTTGGCGTGCATGCCTGTCCGTTGTTGCTGGATGGAATAGGTCCTGTTTTTGGCGGAGGTAAAAGCGGGGGTGTTATCGTTTTTGTCTACTTCTGTCTGTAGGTACAGGGAATTGTTGGAACGATAGGTATTTTGATAGCTGATACCTGCGATGGCGCCCAGTTTGCCGTTTTTGCTGCGGCCGCCCGCGCTGATGCCGAATACGCTGGCTACCGGGGCTTTGCCGGTATTCAGGTGCAGCGGGTTGTTGGTAAAATCGTTGATGTTGGCTTCGTAGTTATTGCCGTTACTGATACGCGGAGATGTTTTGGCAGAGCCGCTTCTGTCGAAACGGGTGAAGTCATTGTCAAACAGCGTTTGTGCGTAACCGATAGCGGCGTTGGCATTCAGCATAAAGTGTTTGGGGGCGTCTTTCATCACCATGTTGGTGGCGCCGCCGATGGCATCGCCTTCCATATTGGGGGTAATGGCTTTATATACTTCGAGGCGGTCTACCAGGTCTGCCGGGAAGATGTCGAGCGGAACATACCTGTTCTTGTTGTCAGGGCTGGGGATTTTGATACCGTTGATCAGGGTGTACTGGTATCTTTTGTCCATACCGCGGATGATCGCGTACTGTCCGTCGCCGTTGTTGCTGCGCTCCAGCGATACGCCGGAAATACGTTGCATTACGTTGGCGATGGTAATGTCAGGTGATACCTGGATAGCGGCGGCAGATACGGCGTTGAGCACCATGTCTGCTTTTTGCACGGTCTTCAGCGCGCTTTTTTCGCTGCCTTTGTCGCCTTTGCCGGTAACGGTGAGGGTTTTCAAGGCTACGTCTTTAGATTCCATTTCGATGTTCAGGTTGCTCACCTGTCCTTCGCAGTGGATTTTCTTTTCCACTTCATGATGTCCGAGGTCTTTTACCTTGATTTCATAATCACCTGCCGGTACATTGCGGAAAACGAAACTACCGTCCAGGCCGGTGGTACCGGTGGCCGAGTAATGTTCGTTTTTCAGCTTCACCGCTGCGCCTGTCAGCGGCTGACCGGTTTGTTTGTCGGTTACAGTTCCTTTCACGCCGGTGGTTGTTTGTGCGATAGCACCAAAGCCCGACATGATAAAGATGAGTAATGGTAAAAATATCTTCATACAGCATTGTTTTGTCGGGGCGAAATAACCGCTCTTCCAGCACTGTAGCACTATAGAGGCCGTTAAGTCTTTATGAAGGAATTATGAAGTTTGTATTAAGTTTTCGCAAACACGCTGAAGCGTTTTAGCAGTCCACCGAAACGCGCTATTGACCGCTCATAATTCGGATGTATGATTGCTGATATTTTTTATTATCATAGTGCTGCTTTTAAAATCTTATTAAAATCTTGTTGGAATATGTCAGATCAATCCCGTAGGAAGTTTATCAAACATATCGGCAGCACTGCGGCGCTGCTGGGCATCGGCCAGCTGGCGGCCCTGGGAAAGGAAAATGAACCGGTGACCATCCTGCAGCCGGAGAAACCATTTTCCGCCAATGATAAAATCCGTGTTGCCTGTGTAGGCATGGGCATCATGGGCTTCGGTGATGTGGACACCGCCATCAAAGTGCCCGGCGTGGAATTCGTGGCGGCGGCCGACCTCTATACCGGCCACCTGGACCGGGTAAAGGAGGTATATGGCCCGCAGATATTCACCACCCGCGACTACCGCGAACTCTTACACCGGAAAGACATTGACGCTATCATCGTGGCTACGCCGGACCACTGGCATGATACGATCTCCATCGCCGCAATGGAAGCCGGGAAAGCCGTGTATTGCGAGAAACCCATGGTACAGCAGATAGAAGAAGGACATAAAGTGATTGCCACCCAGCAGCGCACCAAAGCGGTGTTCCAGGTAGGCAGCCAGCGGGTGAGCAGTATAGCTATGGCGGAGGCGCGTAAACGTTACCAGGCCGGCGAAATTGGTCAGCTGAACGTGGTGGAGGCCCGGATGGACCGCCACAGCGCACTCGGCGCCTGGCAGTATTCCATTCCTACTGATGCTTCCCCTGCTACAGTGGATTTTGATACCTTCCTGAAGGATACCGCTAAAGTGCCTTTTGATGCAAAACGTTTCTTCCGCTGGCGCAACTACCAGGCATATGGCACCGGCATCCCCGGTGATCTGTTTGTGCATCTGATCTCCGGCCTGCACTTCATCACCGGCTCACTCGGTCCCACCAGCATCTATGCCAGCGGCAACCTGGTGCAATGGAAAGACGGCCGCGACGTGCCCGATGTGGTAGTGGCCATCTTCGATTACCCTGAAACAAAAGAACATCCCGCATTCCAGATGACGCTCCGTGTGAACTTCGCTGACGGTAGCGGCGGCGGTGAGTACACTCGCCTCATCGGCACAGAAGGCGTGATGGAAATGGGATGGAACGACTTCAAAATCAAAAAACATAAATTGCCCGAAGCGCCCGGCTACGGCGGATGGGACACCTTCCGCACTTTCACCGAAAAACAACAGGCCGAATATGTGAAAGATTACAACGCCCGCTACGGCGCCAACAGCGGCAAGCCGGTGGAGACTTCCAGCAATTACGCAGCACCCGCAGGTTATGACGACCGGCTGGACCACTTCAAAAATTTCTTTGAATCCATGCGTACAGGCAAGGCCGTAGTAGAGGATGCCACCTTCGGCCTCCGGGCCGCAGGCCCGGCACTGGTCACCAACCAGAGCTACTTCAGCAAAAAACAGCTCCGCTGGGACCCTGTAAAAATGAAAGTGCTGGCTTAAATCAAAACATATTATCAACATACGGGCGTCATGGTATTTTTTCCATGGCGCTTTTTTATGCAGAAAATATCGGCAATTGCTTAAATTGAGTAAAACCTGTTTCCATGAAGAAGGTATGCTTACTTTTACTTACAGGAATTGTGTTAATGTCTTGTCACGAAAAGAAAAAAAATATGACTAATCAGGATAACCTCCAGCCACCCGTTGCGGAAAAAATACCAAAAGAACTGACGATACACGGAGATACCAGAATTGATAACTATTACTGGATGAACGACCGGGAAGATCCTAAAGTACTGGCCTGGCTCAATGCCGAAAACGCCTACCTGGATTCCACCATGGCCCCCGAAAAAGAACTGCGTGAAAAACTGTTTGAAGAAATGAAAGGCCGTATCAAAGAAACAGATATGAGCGTGCCTTATCTCAAAAACGGTTATTACTATTATTCCCGCTACGAAAAAGGAAAGGAATATCCCATCTACTGCCGCAAAAAAGGCAGCCTGGAAGCAGACGAGGAAATCATCCTGAATGTGAACGACCTCGCTGTAGGCCATGCCTATTGCCAGGTAGGCGGACTAAGCGTCAGCCCCGATACTAAACTGCTGGCCTATGGCGTTGATACGGTTAGCCGTCGCCGTTATACCATCTATGTGAAGAACCTGGAAACCGGCGAAACCTATAAAGACGCTATCCCCGAAACTACCGGCGGTTCCTGCTGGGCCAATGATAACAAGACTTTCTTTTATACCCTGAAGGACACCGTTACCCTCCGGGCCGACCGTGTCATGAAACATTTACTGGGTAACGATGCGGACAAGGAAGTATATCATGAGAAAGACGAAACCTTCAGCCTCAGTTTACAGAAAACAAAATCCGGTAAATATATCGTTATCCACAGCGGTAGCACCCTTTCTTCCGAAAGCCGCGTCCTTGATGCTTCCAAACCTGATGGCGCCTTTACCGTTTTCCAGCCGCGCACCAAAGACATGCTGTACGACATCGATCATAAAGGCGATAAGTTCTATATCGTGACCAACTGGAACGCGCTGAATTTCCGGCTGATGGAAGCACCGCTGGACCAGACCGGCCGTGACCATTGGAAAGAAGTGATCCCTCATCGCAGTGACGTGCTGTTAAGCGGTATCGATGTGTTCAAAGATTTTATGGTGCTGGAAGAGAGAAAGAACGGGCTTACCCAGATCCGTGTGATCAATGATAAAACGCACGAAGACAAATACCTTTCTTTTGCAGAACCGGCCTACGACGCCTACCTCGGTATCAATCCGGAGATGGACAGCAAAGAGCTGCGTTACCAGTACACCTCCATGATTACGCCCACCTCCGTGTACGATTATAACATGGAAACAGGCAAGCAGGAACTGAAGCGGCAACAGGAAGTGCTGGGTGGCTACGATCCTAAAAACTACGCTACTGAAAGACTGACGGCCACTGCTACAGATGGCACTAAAATTCCCATTTCCATCGTCTACAAAAAGGATTTCCATAAAAACGGCAAAGGTCCGTTGTTGCTGTATGGCTATGGGTCTTATGGCCACAGCCTGGACGCGGCCTTCAGCTCCAACCGAATCAGCCTGCTGGACCGCGGCTTTGCATTCGCTATTGCGCATGTGCGCGGCGGACAGGAAATGGGACGTCAGTGGTATGAAGATGGTAAAATGTTCAAAAAGAAAAACACCTTTACTGACTTCATCGACTGTGCTGCCTTCCTGGTAAAGGAGAACTATACCAATCCGGGCCAGCTGTATGCTATGGGCGGCAGCGCCGGCGGTCTGCTGATGGGCGCCGTGATCAATATGCGGCCCGACCTGTTCCATGGCGTGGTGGCACAGGTGCCGTTCGTTGACGTGGTGACTACCATGCTGGATGAAAGCATTCCGCTCACTACCGGTGAATTTGACGAATGGGGCAACCCTAAAAACAAAGACTCTTATGAGTACATGAAGTCCTATTCCCCGTATGATAATGTAACGGCCAAAGCCTATCCCAACCTGCTGGTGACCACCGGTCTGCACGATTCACAGGTACAATACTGGGAACCGGCGAAATGGGTGGCCAAACTGCGGGAGCTGAAAACAGACCATAACCTGCTGCTGTTGCATACGGATATGGAAACAGGCCACGGTGGCGCTTCCGGACGGTTTGAAGCCTTGAAGGAAGTAGCGCTGGAATACGCTTTCCTGCTAAAGCTCGCGAAATAGGTACACAAAGGTTATAAACGAAAAAAGACGCTGAGGATGCCCCTCAGCGTCTTTTTTCGTTTATAACGTCACCGGCTATACGGTCAGCATCAGCTTTTCAGACTGCACCGTTTTGCCGTAGAAGATTTCTGCCATCGTATCAAAGATGGCCGGATCATCGGTGGTGAAGAAGCGGCGGAGGTTGTTCCTGCTCAGGCGGGATTCCATTTCCGGATGCCGCTTCAGGTAGTCTTTGAGGCTGTGGGCCACAATTTTGCCTTGCGACAGGACGGTGATGCCGCCAGGAAGGTGCTGCCGTATTTTTTTCATCAGCAGGGGATAGTGGGTGCACCCCAGTACCAGCGTGTCTATGTTTGTCGACTGGGAGAGGATTTTATCCAGATATTCCTTGACGAAATAATCGGCGCCGTCGCTTTCGTGTTCGTTGTTTTCCACCAGCGGCACCCACATGGGGCAGGCCAGCTGATAGGTTTGTACTTCCGGGAAGAATTTTTTGATTTCTATCGGATAGGACTCGGAAGCAACGGTCCCTTTGGTGGCCAGAATGCCCACTTCGCCGGTTTGGGTAAGGGTGCCTACCATTTCGGTGGTGGGGCGTATCACGCCCAGTACCCGCCTGTCGGGCGCTATCCGCGGGAGGTCTTTCTGCTGTATGGTGCGCAGTGCTTTGGCAGAGGCGGTGTTACAGGCAAGAATGACCAGTGGGCAGCCCATGTCGAACAATTGCTGCACACACTGCAGCGTATAGGCATGGATGGTTTCAAAACCACGGCCGCCATAGGGCGTCCGGGCGTTGTCTCCCAGATAAACGTATTCGTACTGCGGCAGTTCCGCGATGATTTCTTTCAGCACGGTGAGCCCGCCGTAGCCGGAGTCAAAAACACCAATAGGCCCCATGGTAGTATGCTTTATTGGTTATTATTGTCTTTCTGCATCATGCCGGAGCCGGTGAGGTCGTATATCCGCTGAATTTCGTGCAGTACGCCTTCAAAGTCGATTTCCAGGTCTTTCAGCTGGCCGTTTTTGATATCGTATACCCATCCGTGTACCACAGGGTACCCTTTGGCGAGATAGGATTTCTGTACGGCGGCTGTTTTGATGACGTTGATAGCCTGTTCCTGTACGTTCAGTTCCACGAGGCGGTTGTAACGGTCGTGCTCATCAGGAATAGCATTGAGCTCATCCATGTGCAGGCGGTATACGTCACGGATGTTACGCAGCCACGGGTTGAGGATGCCCAGGTCTTTGGGTTGCATGGCGGCTTTTACGCCTCCGCAGTTATAGTGGCCGCATACTACTATGTGTTTCACTTCCAGGTGCACTACAGCGTAATTGATGACCGCCATTACATTGAGATCAGTGTTGGGTACCACATTGGCGATATTGCGGTGCACAAATACTTCACCGGCGCCCAGTCCCATGATTTCATTGGTGGGTACCCGGCTGTCGCTACAACCGATATAAAGGTACTCCGGCGTCTGGGTGTCAGCCATTTTCTCAAAGAACTCCGCGTCGGTGGCCAGTTTGGAGGCTATCCACTGGCGGTTGTTTTCAAATACCTGGTTATAACTTGTCATTGCCGTGTTTTTTTTGTGCTAAAGATACGCACAGAAAGGTTATATGGATACAAACCCTTAAAAATCAACCGTTAAATATTGATTTTGATATAGATCTGTTAACTTGGAATCCAGTTATAGTATTCGTACCTTTGCAGCTTCAAAATTTACATAGCCAGCATGATCAGTGTTAAAAACGTAACGCTCTCTTTTGGAAAGAGAGTATTGTTTGACGAAGTAAACCTCAATTTCACAAAAGGGAACTGTTATGGTGTGATTGGGGCTAATGGAGCAGGTAAGTCTACCTTCCTGAAGATATTGTCCGGCGAAATAGAGCCGAACAAAGGCACCGTGGAAATCACTCCCGGCGAGCGCATGAGCGTACTGAAACAGAACCACTTTGAGTTTGATGAGGTTACGGTACTGAATGCAGTGTTGATGGGCAACAAGAAGCTGTGGGAGATCGCCAAGGAAAAGGATGAGATATACGCCAAAGAAGATTTTTCTGAGGAAGACGGTATGCGCGCCGGTGAACTGGAAGCGGAATACGGTGAAATGGGCGGTTACACGGCTGAAAGCGATGCTGGTGTACTGCTGGGCGACCTCGGCGTGAAAGAAGAATTCCACAGCGTGCTCATGAAAGATATCCCCGGTAGCCTGAAAGTAAGGGTACTGCTGGCCCAGGCACTGTTCGGTAACCCGGACATCCTGCTGCTGGATGAGCCCACGAACGACCTGGACGTGGAAACGATCGGATGGCTGGAAAACTTCCTGGCCGACTACGAAAATATCGTGATCGTGGTGTCCCACGACCGTCACTTCCTCGATGCGGTATGTACGCATGTGGCAGACGTGGACCGCGCCAAAATCCAGATCTTCTCCGGTAACTACTCTTTCTGGTACGAGTCTTCCCAGTTGATGGCCCGCCAGATCGCGGATAAAAACAAGAAAATGGAAGATAAGCGGAAAGACCTGATGGACTTTATCGCCCGCTTTAGCGCCAACGCTTCCAAAAGTAAACAGGCCACTTCCCGTAAGAAAGCCCTCGAAAAACTGGTTATTGAAGATATTCAGCCTTCTAACCGTAAATACCCGGGTATCATCTTCAAACAACAGCGTGAAGTAGGTAACCAGATCCTGAATGTGGAAAAACTGGAAAAAGCAGTGGACGGCCGCAAACTCTTTACTGACGTTACCTTCTCTATCAATAAAAACGATAAGGTCGCTTTCCTGTCTAAAGACCACCTGGCACTGACTACCTTCTTCCAGGTTATCAAGGACGAAGTGGCAGCAGACAGCGGTAAAATAGAGTGGGGCACCACCGTTACCAACGCTTATCTGCCAAACGATAACTCCGCTTACTTTACAGATCCGTCCCTGAACCTGCTGGACTGGCTGCGCCAATACGTGCCTGCTCACGTTACAGACGTGGACGAGCCTTTCCTGCGCGGATTCCTGGGCAAAATGCTCTTCGCCGGCGATGAGATCATGAAGAAAACTTCTGTGCTGAGCGGTGGTGAAAAAGTACGTTGCATGGTGAGCCGTATGATGCTGCAGGACCCTAACGTGGTGATCCTCGATGAACCTACCAACCACCTGGACCTGGAGTCTATCCAGTCTTTCAACGAAAGCATGATCAACTACAAAGGCATTGTGCTGTTCACAACACATGACCATACGTTTATGCAGTCTGTGGCGAACCGTATCATTGAGCTGACGCCTAAAGGCATCATCGACCGTATGATGACTTTCGACGAGTACCTGGCCGATGAACGTGTGAAAACACTGCGCGAAGAAATGTACAACAATGCAGTCTTTGCATAAGAAAATAAATAAGGCATAAAAAACGAAGACCTGAGCAACTGCTCAGGTCTTTGCTTTTTTAGTTGGAATAGTAGTTAGTAAGTAAGGACTAAAGGTATTCTTCAATAACCTTCATTTTATTCTTGTCCAGTGGCTTGGTAATATACGCCATCAGTTCAGGGGTATGTTGTACTTTTTGCATGTCACGCACGTCCACAGAAGAGGAGCACATGATAATAGGAATATTGTTTTTGAGTGATGATTTCAGTCCGCGGTATGCCTCTATAAAATCCCATCCGTTCATCCGTTGCATGTTCATGTCCAGGATGATAAGAGAAGGCAGCGTGCGTTGTGGATTACTGGATAACTGCTCCAGGGCTTCTTCTGCACACAGGAAGGAAGTAATGACAAGATTATCGTCCTGTTGCACCAACATCTTTTTGATAATGAAGTGGAAAATTTCATCATCATCTACAACGTACACTATTTTGTTCATGTCTTCCATGCTTATGGTTTAATTGGGCTGCTGAACTGGTCCTGTCAAATAGCATCGGCGCACAAAAAGAGGGGAATGTAATTCCTGTATCAGAGTTCCTGTTCGCATAAATGACCACGATTCAGGGCATAACAAATTCTGAAATCGCAGATCGTTTTCATGACATCAAACGGGTTAAAGCTGGTACATTTACTCAGGTCACATCCTCGATTCAAAAGCATTGGTCCCGGTTATCCTCACCATTTTGGGTGGCCTTAGGCTATTTTGTAATTATAGTCGCAAAGAACGTTAATTTAATTTTATTTTTATATATAACTTTTTATCAATAACTAATCGTTAACAATTAAGAACGGTTAAAAAATTATCAGTGGTCCGCACTGGTGAAGGCTTTGGAAAGAAATCTAATCTTGATCGGAGAGAGGAAACGTTCGCATCATGTTATTGACAAGCTGCATGTACAGGTATTTTGTTTCCTATACCTTCGCCCTATATTTAATCCCTGAAAACTCAATTATCATGCGTCTTACTTTTTTACTCCTGCTGCTGGCCGGTAGCCTGCAAAGTGCAAGGCCGGTCCTCAAAAGTGCCCCAAAAAACACTTCTCCGGACACGGCCCATCATTCCCTTTTTACGGCCGGGGTCGGTTCTGCGCTCATCGGTGGCCTGTATGATGGTTTTTATCCTTATAAAGCCCTTCTGCAACATGGTGATTTTGGCCTGGGAGCGCCGGACAAGCTGGACGGAG
This sequence comes from Chitinophaga varians, assembly GCF_012641275.1. NCBI lineage: Bacteria > Pseudomonadati > Bacteroidota > Chitinophagia > Chitinophagales > Chitinophagaceae > Chitinophaga > Chitinophaga varians. The sequence continues at coordinate 737,688 of NZ_JABAIA010000002.1, forward strand.
AAATAATGATCTATCAGGGAAAGACCTATCAGACCCAATACACCGGCAAAACTTTCCTGGTAAACGACAAACAGCTGACGCCTTTCTGTATGGTTAATTTCTTTCATGCAGATAAAAAAATCTCCCTGCACCAAACGCTGGACAAAGCCGCGCTTTTCCATTATCTCGACAGCATCCTTACCAATGTGAATGGTATGTACGCCGTCCACATCAGCGGGAAGTTCAGCTATATCAAAACCAGGGCTTTTCCTCCTGTTCTGGAGCATGACCATACACCGCTGGCGGCAATGCTCGGCAAGCAGCAATTCTTTGAATTTAAGGAAGTACAGGGCGACCTGATTGGCTACCGCCTGCCTTACTTTATGGACAACACGAATATCTCCGGTTATCACTTTCATTATCTGTCTGCCCAAAAAGATGCAGGAGGGCATATTATCGACCTGAAAACGGATGATATCACCATTGAGATAGATATATTGGACAGCTACACCATCAAGGTGCCTGCCACCAATGACTTCCATCATTTTGATTTTAAAAAGAACCGGGAGGAGGATATTAAAAGCGTGGAAAGGGGAGGGAAAAACTAAACTTTGTTCTGGCTACAACAAACATGTAAGAAAACGGGCTAATCCTAAAGTATTTACTTTTTGGATTAGCCCGTTTTTTATATCTCTTTATCAGGTCCGATTAAAACAGACCGCCTTTTTTCAACGTCACTTTACCCTGGCCGATCTTGTAACCGTTGTGATAGATTTCAACGGTGTAGTCACCTACTTTATAGTCAGAGTTCTGTTTCCAGTCCATGGTAACGGATTGTTTCTGACCAGTTGTGTAAGCCACGGTTTTTTTGGTGGTGTACAGTTTTTCGGTACCGTCTTCCAGAGTGAACCTGCCAGAACCCAGTGCTTCTACAGCCAGCGGGGTATTGTCAGGAGCAGTGATGGCAACGAAAATTTCCTTGTCACCGGTAGGAGCGATCCTGTTGTCGTCCAGGTCAAAGCTCACCCGCATCATGTCTGCGCGTTTAGCTTTGGAAGTTTCCACTTCTTTGCCGTTGTGTTTTATGCGCAGCGGCAGCAGCTGGATATTGGAAGCATGTAATACGGAGCCGAGGTCCACTTTTTTGTTCAGGCTGTCTTTTACCACGCCCACAGAGTCCCTTTCTTTACGGGCTACGTCTCTTTCACCTGCCAGTACAATTTTTTCACCTTCCAGGCGCTCGATGGTCTGTTGATAACCTTCGATGCTGGATTTGAGTTGTTCAATCAGGCGACGGGCTTCGGCCAACTGCGCCTGTGTAGCGTTTTTATTGCTCAGGATACTGGAAATGCGCGCTTTCATATCCTGAATTTCTTTATCCTTGGTTTTCACCAGGCTGTCCATACGGGTATTCTGGGAAACCAGGTCGTCCAGACGGGCGTTGGCAGCATTATATTCCTGTTGTAAGGCATCACGGGATGAAGAAATGGAATCTACCTGAACAGTTTTTTGTGCGAGTTGTTCACTGGATTTATTTTTGTCGTACAGCATGTAAATCCAGGTACCTGCCAGAGCCGCAATTAAAATACCGTAAATTAGGCCATTGCGGCTGCGCGGTTTTTCTGGTCCGGGTGAACCCGGTGCAGGTGTGTTAAAAGTGTTCTCAGTCATAGTTGTTTGTTTTATGTTTAATTGTTATATGGTTAAAAATCATTATTCAAAATTACTATAATAATAGAATATATTTTCTCAAACGCATAAAAGTCTTCAAAACGTGTTACCTAATACAGGATTAGATCAGTTATTGTTGTTGGACATAGAAACAACTCCGGCTACCTCGGCATTGGAACAGTTGCCGGATAACATGCAACGGCTCTGGGGAGAGAAAATGGCAAAAACTGCGCCAGAATCCGAAAATGAAGCGGAACTATACGCTGACAGGGCTGGGATCTACGCCGAATTTGGAAAAATTATATGTATATCCGTCGGCTTCTTCAGCCTGGAAAATAATGCCTATCATTTGCGGATGAAATCGTTTTATAATGACGATGAAGCAATTGTGCTCAATGGTTTTTTAGCATTAGTGGATAAGTTTCATACGAAGTATCCCCACTTCCAGTTTGCCGGGCATAACATAAAAGAATTTGATATCCCTTTTATTTGCCGCCGGTCTGTTATTCATCAGTTATCTTTGCCCAAACCTTTGCAGCTTCACGGCTTTAAACCATGGGAAATGCCCATGCTGGACACCCTCCAGCTCTGGCGCTTCGGTGATGCAAGGCATTACATCTCCCTGAAACTGCTCACCGCTGTATTGGGCATAGAAACGCCCAAAGACGATATCGACGGCAGCATGGTAGGGAAGGTATACTGGGAAAACCACGACCTGGAAAGAATAGTGGCCTACTGCCAGAAAGATGTAACAGCCGTGGCCCAGCTACTGCTCCGGTTTAAAAGACTGCCCCTGTTGAAGGAAGAACAGGTAACCCTGGTGAAATAACCGGGCAAACCCACAAAAACAGATCATGGAATATCAGGACATTATACGCGACTGGAAACAAAAGAAATTCCGGCCCCTCTACTGGCTGGAAGGTGAGGAAGAGTTTTTTATCGATCAGGTGACTGCCTACGCGGAACACGACCTGCTGGATGAAGCAGAGAAAGGATTTAACCTCACCGTATTATATGGCAAGGACACTGACTGGACTGCCGTGGTCAACGCCTGCCGCCGCTATCCCATGTTTGCCGAAAAACAGGTGGTGGTGCTAAAAGAAGCCCAGTCCATGCGCGACCTGCTCAAACTGGAAGGCTATATTGAAAACCTCATGCCATCTACGGTGTTTGTCGTGGCCCACAAACAGGGCAAAATAGACGGCCGCAGCAAAATGGCCAAGCTGATCAAGGAAAAAGGCGTGCTGCTGTCTACTAAAAAAATGTACGATAACCAGCTCCCGGCATGGGTGGAATCCTATGTCAGCAGCCGCGAACTGGCCATCACGCAGAAAGCGGCCATCCTGCTGGTAGACCATATTGGTAACGACCTTTCCCGCATCGCCAACGAAATAGACAAACTGCTGGTCAATCTGCCGGCAGGCAAAAAAATCGATGAAGGCGATATCGAAAAATATGTAGGCATCAGCAAGGAATACAACGTATTTGAACTGCAAAACGCCCTCGGACAAAAGAACGCCGACAAGGTGTTCCGCATCATCTCCTACTTTGCGGCCAACCCTAAAGCGGCGCCCATCCAGATGACGCTGCCCGCCCTCTATAACTTCTTCGCAAAAGTGAACCTCATCTTCGGCGTGAAAGGCGGCGAAAAGGAAATAGCTTCGGCATTGGGCGTGCATCCGTTTTTTGTGAAGGACTATATGGCTGCGGCCCGCCAGTATGGCCCCGAGAACGCAGAAAAGGCTATCCTGCTGCTGCAACACTATAATCTGCGCAGCATCGGTATCAACGATGCAGGTGTGGAGGACGGAGAACTGATGAAGGAACTGATGTATAAAATAATGAACTGATTAAATTCATCTGAGATGCATCCCGTATTACGTATAATACTTGGTATAGTGGTACTGATAGCCGGGTTTTATGCACTATACTCCAGCGCCACATTTATATGGATGATGGTCAAGCTCCATCCTGTCATGAAAAACGGCGGTTATACCACCAGCTATGTGCTTCAGTCTGGGGGAATGTTGCTGGGCGGACTGGCATTGGCCTGCTATTTCTTCTACAGGGCCTATAAATTACTGAAACCGCCAAAGAAAGAGGAACCAATCGAATTCCTGGGAGAAGAGCTTTAGGCTTTTGCTCCCAATATCTCTCTGGACTGGGCAGAATCCCTGTCCATCTGTACGACCAGGTCTTTAATATCGTCAAACTTCTGATTGGCGCGGATATACGCTATAAAATAGACAGTCAGCTCCTGACCGTAGAGGTCTTCATTAAAATCAAACAAGTGTACTTCCAGGCGGAGGTCTGTGCCGTTGAAGGTAGGACGGAAGCCAATGCTCATTACAGCGGGCAGGAGGTCCTCATGACCGGGGGCTTTTACCCTTACGGCATAAATGCCTTCCGCCGGGATCAGTTTCCGTTCGTCGTTCAGGTGAAGGTTGGCGGTGGGATAACCCAGCTGCCGGCCCATTTTGTCGCCATGTACCACGGTGCCGCTCAGGAAATACGGATATCCCAGCAGTTCATTGGCCAGTAATACCTCGCCTTCCTGCAGGCTCTTACGGATTTTGGTGGAACTTACAGTGAGATCATTGACTACCTGCTGTGGGATCTCCAGCAGCCGGAAACCGTATTGTTGTTGTTCCGCTTCCAGCAGTTCCAGCCCACCTTCCCGGTTATGGCCAAAACGGTGGTCGTAACCAATGATGATGGTATGTGGCTTGAAACGCGCTACCAGAAAGTCTTCCAGGTATTCGCGGGCGGAGAGTTCAGAAAAAGCTTTGGTGAAAGGCACCACTACCAGGTGATCAATACCGGCCTGCTCCAGCAGGGCGATCTTTTCCGGCAGGGTGGTGAGCAGCCGGATATTATTGGGGCGGGGCATCAGTACTTCCCGCGGATGCGGGTCAAAGGTGACGATCACGGTCTCTCCGTCACACTCCGCAGCGGCCTGCTCCAATTGTTCTATAATGAAGCGGTGCCCTGCATGTACGCCATCAAAAGTGCCTATCGTGATAATCGCATTACGGAATTCCGGTAAATGCTTTAAGTCCCTGTGAACCTGCATATAATTCAATAACATCAAAAATGCCATGCAAATCTAACACATTCAGCGGGCATTATGCACGGAATCTGTTACTTTTGCAGCCAGATTGTTACTTTATTTTCATATTTATTTGATTTCCGGTGGATAATAATATTTACGCCAAACGTGGTGTTTCAGCTGGCAAGGAAGATGTGCACAATGCCATTAAAAATATCGATAAAGGCCTGTTTCCGAAGGCTTTCTGCAAAATAGTGCCGGATATTCTCGGCGGTGATGATGCTTATTGCAATATCATGCACGCAGATGGCGCGGGCACCAAATCCTCCCTCGCCTACATGTATTGGAAGGAAACCGGCGATCTGAGCGTATGGAAAGGCATTGCACAGGACGCTATCATCATGAACATGGACGACCTGCTCTGCGTAGGCGCTACCGATAATATCCTGTTATCCTCCACTATCGGCCGTAATAAACAGCTGTTGCCTGGCGAAGTGATCGCTGCTATCATCAACGGCACCGAAGATATCCTGGCTGAACTGCGCCAACACGGTATCAGCATCTATTCCACCGGCGGGGAAACCGCAGACGTAGGCGACCTGGTACGGACCATCATCGTGGATTCTACGGTGACAGCCCGCATGAAACGTAGCGATGTGATCTCCAATGACCGTATTCAGGCTGGTGATGTGGTAGTGGGACTGGCCTCCTACGGCCAAGCTTCCTACGAAACGGAATACAACGGCGGCATGGGCAGCAATGGCCTTACCAGCGCCCGTCACGACGTGTTCAATAAAGCCATGGCGGCCAGATATCCGGAGAGCTATGATCCCGGTATCCCGGCTGAACTGGTGTTCAGTGGTAAAAAGGCACTGACAGATAAAGTTGATATTCCCGGCTTCGGCGCTATAGATGCCGGTAAGCTGGTACTGTCGCCCACCCGCACCTATGCGCCAGTGATCAAAAAAGTACTGGAACAGTTCCGTCCGCAGATACACGGCATGGTACATTGCAGCGGTGGCGCCCAAACCAAGGTGCTGCACTTCATCGAAAACCTGCATGTGATCAAAGACAACCTGTTTCCCGTTCCGCCGCTGTTCACCCTGATCCAGGAGCAGTCCGGCACTTCCTGGAAGGAAATGTACCAGGTGTTCAACATGGGCCACCGGATGGAATTGTACGTACCGGAAGCTATCGCGGCAGATATCATCAGTATTTCCAAAAGCTTTAATATCGATGCACAGATCATCGGAAGAGTGGAAGCTGCCGCACAGAAACAGGTCACTGTAAAAGCGCCGGCAGGCACTTTTATCTACCAGTAAAAAATCGCTTTAAGATTATAAAATAAACGCCGGACCATTCAGGTCCGGCGTTGTTGTTTTAGTTTTAGCAAAAATGGATTATTGGTGTTGATGTTTCGATTCTTCCTGTATCGTAAAACGTATCGGCAGATTGAACTGCACATTGACATTCTTGCCGTTTTGTTGACCCGCATGCCACCGGGGCATGGCGTTCACCACACGGATAGCTTCTTCCTCCAGTCCATTGCCCTTCGGGGCACCCACTGTATGAACATCTTTAACGAATCCTTCCTTGTCTACCACAAACTGGACGAATACCGTGCCGCTGGTCCCTTTTGCCTGTGCTTCCTTTGGATACAGGATATTTCCTGACAGATAGCGCGCCAGCCCATCTTCACCGCCATCATAGGTAGGTGGCTTTTCTACAAAGGTGAATATCTCGTCTGAACCTGTCTGGGGATTTTTAGCCGCGCCTGCTGAAGGATTGTTTTCACCGATAACAACAGTTCCCAGCTTCTTTTCCAGTTGAAACCGTATCGGTAGTTGGTAATCCACAGCTACTTTCTGCCCGTCTTTCTCCGCCGGTTTCCATGTGGGCATGGCTTTGACCACCCGGATGGCTTCTTCTTCCAATCCTGCTCCCAAAGGACTATTGGTGGCTTCTGCATGGGTAACGTTACCGCGGGCATCAATGATGAAGTGAATTTTAACTGTGCCCTGGATGCCCTTATCATAAGCCACTTTTGGGTAGCGGATGTTGCGGCTCAGATAGATGGCCAGCGCTTCGTCGCCACCCGGGTAAGCGGGGCGGACGGAGAGCTGTGAGGGATCAACCGTAACCACGGTAACGGATGGAACGGCGCCGGGTTTTGGACGGACGGTGTCGCCGGTAGTATGAGCAGCCTGCGCAGGCCCTGCCGGTTGCGCCTTTGGACTTAATATGCTGCCGGTGGGCACCAGCGCCCGAATGGCGGATGGGCGCTGGTCGGCCACAAAGGCAAGTGAGCAGAAAATAGTGGCCGCAACAGGCAGCACCAGTATTCTGCGCAAATAACTGAACCTGGGTTGGTGGAATTGTGTGAGCATAAAAATTCGTCGTTTTATTGGCGGATGGAAAAAATCGTTGGTAATTGAAAACTGCCGGCTGTTAAGGGCGTTCCGGAGAATGTTTTCGGCGTAACCAGTCACTTCGTTACCGGCTGCTTTCCTGTCAGCGATGAATTCATGCACAAGGGACAATTCCCTTTTTATCAGATGGAAGAAGGGATTGATCCAGCAAATGGAGGTGATCACTTCCAGTAATATTTTATCGATGCTGTGTCTCTCCCGCAGGTGCACCAGCTCGTGTTGCAGCACCTGTTTGTTGTCCGGCGTATCGAGGCTGGAGTCCATGTCCCAGAAGATATACCGGAAGAAGGAAAAGGGCGCCTGTACCTGTGGGTGGCGGGCAAAACGGAAGGGCGGGATTTCCTGCACGGTACTGCGCCGTATTAGTTTCCGGATGCTCAGGACGCCGGAGAGCAGACGATACAGGAAAAAGGCCACTACCAAAGCGTAGATAACGGTAAGGACTATACGTAAATAAGTGGTCGGATCGGTTGTGGGGGTGGCGGCGACAGGTTCCCGCAGGGTGAGCATTTTGCTGGTGTAAGTCAGCACGGCGGACGTTTTTTCATTATTGTCCGGAAGAGGGATCTGTAGCAGCGGGGTGACCAACGATACCAGGGTAATGAGCATCAGGTAGTAACGGTTCCATTGGTGAAACCGGTTGTTACGCAGGGCCAGATGGTAATAGCCATATAGCAAGGCGCTGCACAGTACGACTTTCTCCAGGTAGATAAGCGCTGTCATGTGGAATGCTTTTAAATCGGATGATAAAGGTGAGCGGTCCTGTTGTTATTGTTTGTCGTGGTCTTTGATTTGTTTTATCAGCTGTTCCAGGTCGTTGACACTCATTTCTTTTTCCTTCACAAAAAAGGAAACCATGTTGCTGAAGGAGCCGCCAAAGTAGCTTTTGGCCAGGCTGTTGAGTGTTTTACGGCTATAGGCGTCTTTTGTGATCAGGGCATAGTACTGATGGGATTTGCCAAATGCCTTAAAGTCCACAAACCCTTTTTCGATCAGGATTTTCACCAGGGTGGACACCGTGTTGTAATGTGGTTTGGGCTCCGGCAGGGCCTCGATGATATCTTTCACGAAGGCAGGCCCCGTTTGCCAGAGCGCCTGCATGATCTGTTCTTCCGCTTTGGTAAGTTGTTTCATGGCTGGTGGATTATTGTTCCTAAGTTACAACTAAGTTTTTAGTTTGAAAACTATTTTTTTAGTTTTTAGGAAGAAGTGTTTATTCGTGGCGGCTGTTTTTGAGGAGGGGGATGCCTGTCGTTCTTCGTTTACCAGGAGGATAAGTACGGGCATGACCATCATGGGTTAAATTTTGTTGCCGGAAGACGCAACGAATTATTTTTTAATTGGTTATTTTTGTCGCCATAACGCAGTTTAGCATTAAACAGAACAAGTACATGACACCCGAACAGCCGATTATCCAGTTAACGAATGCCAGTATTTACCAGGGAAATTCTTTGATTTTGTCTGATGTGAATATCACGGTGAATAAAGGAGAGTTTGTATATCTTATTGGTAAAACGGGGACAGGCAAGTCCAGTCTGTTAAAGACCCTTTACGGGGATTTGCCTTTAAAGGACGGAACGGGCCAGGTAGTGGGGTTTGATCTGAAGAAGATGGACTGGAAGAAGGTGCCTTACCTGCGTCGTAATCTGGGCGTGGTGTTTCAGGACTTTCAGCTGTTGACCGACCGTAACGTGCATGACAACCTGAAATTTGCGTTGCGGGCCACTGGTTGGCAGGACAACAAGCAGATGGAGGATAAAATTGCGGATGTGCTGGACAAGGTAGGGCTGGGCACCAAGGGGTTTAAGATGCCTTATGAACTGTCAGGCGGAGAGCAGCAGCGTATAGATATTGCGCGGGCGATGCTCAATTCGCCGCGGCTGATCCTGGCGGACGAACCTACCGGTAACCTGGACCCTGAGACTTCTGATGGTATTATGCAGCTGTTGTTCCGTATTTGCCGGGAGGGCACCGCTATTGTGATGGCCACGCACGATTATATCGTTTTGCAGAAATTCCCGTCACGTGTGTTACGCACTGAAAACGGGCATGTAACAGATAATGCCGCCCTGAATTTTTCTGCCTGATTGATTTCAAGTAGCTTACAGATATAAAATATTCGGAATTAATTATAAATTCCGGCTTTATTGGTAATTCGTATTTTTTAAATTACCTTTGCACCGGAAAAATAGCGACAAAAAACATTATTATTACTTATTATTATTAAAGATGTCTTACTTAACTGTTGAAAAGAAAGCCAATATTTTTAAGGAATTTGGTGGAAGCGAGAAAAATACAGGCTCCGTGGAAGCGCAAATTGCCCTGCTGACTGAGCGTATCAACAGCATTTCCGGTCACCTGAAACAAAACAAAAAAGATTTCTCCACTCATCGTGGTCTGATGAAAATGGTAGGTCAGAGAAAGCGTCTGCTCGCTTATCTGTCTAAAACCAACCTCACCGGCTATCGTGCCCTCATTGAGAAGTTAGGTATCAGGAAGTAACCATGACTTAATTATAGCGCTATTCCCAACTTTTATGTTGGGAATAGTTTTTTTGTATGTATACGTTTTGTTATCCTTGTGATTGTAAATGGATAACGTTATCTAATTAATCCTCACTTTTTTATGAATCTGACACCTATCTCAGTGAAATTCGATATAGGAGACGGTCGTATCGTGACCATCGAGACCGGCAAGTTGGCCCGTCAGGCTGACGGCGCGGTAACGGTGCGTTTGGGGAATGCAATTCTGCTGGCCACGGTGGTAGCGAATAAAGAACCTAAACCCGGCCAGTCTTTTTTCCCGCTTACTGTTGACTACCAGGAAAAATTTGCTTCTGCCGGCCGCATACCCGGATCTTTTTTCAAACGCGAAGGCAGACTATCCGATTCTGAGGTCCTGATCTCCCGCCTGATTGACCGTGCATTACGTCCCCTGTTCCCCGACAACTATCTCTGCGAAGTACAGGTACTGGTTACACTCATCTCTTCCGATGCTGAAGTAATGCCGGACGCATTGGCCTGTCTGGCTGCATCTGCTGCACTGGCAGTTTCTGACGTTCCCATCCAGGAAATCATCTCCGAAGTACGCGTTGCGCGCATCGAAGGTAAATATGTGATCAACCCTAACCGTTCTGATCTGGCGAAAGCCGACATGGACTTCATCATTGGTGCTACTGAAAAGAACATCATGATGGTGGAAGGCGAAAGCAAGGAATGCCAGGAAGAAGACCTGATCGCTGCTATTGAAGCTGCACATGCCGCTATCAAAATACAGGTTAAAGCCCAGGAAGAACTGCGCGACCTGAAAGGCGTGAAAGGCAAACGTGAATTCGCACAGCCTCATCAAAACGAAGAGCTGAAAGCAAAAGTGACCGCTTTTGCGAAAGATAAAATTTACCAGGTAGCGAAATCCGCTTCTGCCAAGCATGACCGCAGCGATGCGTTCAAAAAGATCGCTGACGAGCTGAAAGAAAGCCTCGGTGAACTGCCGGAAGAAGATGCGCCACTGGTAGGTGAATATTTCCACGCGCTGGAAAAAGAAGTGATCCGTAACATGATCCTGGACGAGTCTGTCCGCCTGGATGGCCGTTCTCTGGACCAGGTACGTCCGCTGGCGATGGAAACAGACATTCTGCCTTCCCCGCACGGTTCTGCCCTGTTCACCCGCGGTGAAACCCAGTCTCTCACTACGGTTACCCTGGGTACTCCGGAAGATGAGCTGCTGATCGAAAGCGCTGCTGTCTCCAATTACGTTAAATTCATCCTGCACTACAACTTCCCGCCATTCTCCACCGGTGAGGTGAAAATGATGCGCGGCCCCGGCCGTCGTGAAGTAGGGCACGGTAACCTGGCCATGCGCTCCCTGAAGCAAATGATGCCTGGTTCCGAATACCCTTACACTGTACGTGTAGTGTCCGATATCCTTGAGTCTAACGGTTCCTCCTCCATGGCTACCGTATGTGCCGGTTCACTGGCACTGATGGACGCAGGTGTTCCACTGCCGAAACACGTTTCCGGCGTGGCAATGGGCCTTATCTCCCGTGCTTCTGATGGCAAATGGGCGGTACTGACCGACATCCTGGGTGATGAAGACCACCTCGGTGATATGGACTTTAAAGTAACCGGTACCCGTGACGGTATCGTGGGCATCCAGATGGACATCAAAGTGGATGGCCTCAGCATGGATGTAATGCGCTCTGCACTGGCCCAGGCCAAGAAAGGACGCCTGCACATCGTGGAAGCCATGTACGCTGCTGTACCTGCTGCCCGTCCTGAGCCAAAACCACACGCACCACGTATGGAGAAGATCATCATCGACCGCGAATTTATCGGCGCTGTGATCGGACCGGGTGGTAAAATCATACAGGAGATCCAACGCGAAACCGGTACTACCATCAACATCGAAGAAGTTGGTGAAACCGGCGAAGTAAGCATCTTCTCTGCACAGAAAGACGGCCTCGACAGAGCCGTGGCATGGGTGAAAGGCATTGTGGCCGTTCCTGAAGTAGGAGAGGTGTACGAGTCTGTAGTAAAATCCATTATGCCTTACGGTGCTTTCGTAGAGTTCATGCCTGGCAAACAAGGCCTGCTGCACATCTCCGAAGTGTCCTGGAAACGTCTCGAAACAATGGAAGGCGTATTGGCTGAAGGTGAAAAGGTAAAAGTGAAACTCACCGGTACCGATCCTAAAACCGGTAAGTTCAAGCTGAGCCGTAAAGTACTGATGCCGAAACCAGAAGGTTATGTAGAACGCGAAGAAGGTGATCGCGGCGAACGCCGTGACCGCGGAGATCGTGGTGACAGACGTGACCGTGGCCCTCGCGACGACAGGCGCGGCGGCGGTGACCGTGGCGACAGACGCGGCCCTCGTGAAGATCGTGGTCCCCGTGAAGACCGTGGCCCTCGCCCGGAACGTCAGGACTATCCTGAAAAACCACAGGAACCTACCTTCGACGAAGAATAGTTTATAACTGAAATTAGATAAATGAAAAAGCAGCTACTGTCTAGTAGCTGCTTTTTCATTTTAAGAAAGTATGAAATGGTTGCTGTATATATCCCTATTCGCCACTAAATGTCCTTAAACACAAACAAAACAGCCCATTATCAGAAAAAACTGAATTGTAACCCAGGGCTTCAGCCCCGGGACTTTTAGCGATGCGTGATCTGTTCCACGCAGAAAGTGCTTTCCCGGAAAATCTCCTTGCCGTTGTTCATGCGGAACACGCGGTAGTTGTTGTTATTAATGGGCTCAAAGATGAGTTTGTACGCCGGCTGTACGATTTTGCTGCCCCGTTCCACTATTTTCAGGTTGCCGGTCGCCAGCAGGTCGGGCAATATTTCTTCCACATAGGGCATCAGGATGCCACAGTCTTCTGCCCATAGCAGGTTCATCTTGTCTGTGCGGAAGCTGATTTCCTTGTTGAGCGTATCTTCCACGAAGCAGTAGGCTTTCAGGAAGTGGTTGGCCATGTCGTTATTGTTGAGCCGGGCAAACTGAATGTTACGGAATACCTTATTGCTGTTTTTGTTGTTGCGCAGGGTGGTGTCCATAGTGATCATGTAATCAAGCAGATGTTGCCGGTCGAAGATAAGGATGGCGTTATCTCCCTGATATACGATGGAGTCTCTGAACGGCTCTGAGGGCGGCTGTACTTTAATCACTATTTGTGCTGTGGCGGCCCATGAGCAGGCGATACCTGTGAGCAGGAGCAGTAATGTTTTCATAGGTAATATTGGTTAATTTTTATATGTCAAATATAGTAATATTAATAATAAATGTTATAAATTGGCCCATGGTAAATATTTTCTTACTATTTCCCGGTGCTGGCGGATGTTTCGGGCAAATGATTATATTTGCCGCATATGTCACATATTGCTATTACGCTGCAGGCCAGCGCTGAACAGGCCGACCTGCTGATTGCGCAGCTGTCAGATACAGGTTATGAGGGATTTGAGGAGCAAGCGGACCAACTGATCGCCTATATTCCGGAAGCTGACTTTGATGAGGCGTTATTGCAGTCGATTCTGGTATCTTACGGTATAACCTATACGAAAGAGACGATTCAGCAGACGAACTGGAATGCAGTGTGGGAAAGCAATTTTGAGCCTGTGCTGGTAGATGGATTTTGTGGCATCAGGGCCGGTTTTCATCCGCCATTTACGCCGGCGCCAACCTATGAGATTGTGATCACGCCCAAAATGTCGTTTGGTACAGGGCATCATGCCACTACTTCTTCGATGATACGGTTGATGCAACACCTTTCGTTTGAAGGAAAGAAAGTATTCGATTTCGGGACTGGTACGGGCATTCTGGCTATTCTGGCTGATATGATGGGGGCTGCGCAAACCGATGCCATCGATTATGATGAGTGGGCGGTGAACAATACGCTGGAGAATATACAAACCAATCATACCCAACATACGACCGTATGGCAGGCTGATAACCTGGACGCGGTGACGGGCACATATGATATTCTCCTGGCCAACATCAATCTGAACGTGTTATTGAGGTTTATGAACGATATGCGCCGTTTGCTGGTACCTGATGGCATCCTCCTGTTGAGCGGCATTATGCCGTCAGACGAACAGCAAATACTGGCTTCGGCAGTTCCGGCCGGCTTCACGCTCCTGGAAAAAATTGAGAAAGACAACTGGCTGGCACTGAAACTGAAGGCGGGTAGCAAGGAATAGTTTAAAATTTTATATGAAAAGTGCTGATAATCCAACTTTTGTGTTATAAACTTTTCTAATGTTTGCTTAATTTTAACACAGAATTTGTTATCTTAGCAATCCTAACTTATAGTGATGACAGAAATTTTATTGCTTTTTTGTGCTTATCTGATCGGGTCTGTACCTACAGCTGTATGGGTAAGTAAAGGCGTTTTCGGGATGGATATCAGGGAATATGGCAGCGGCAACGCCGGTGCTACCAACACATTCCGGGTACTGGGCCCCAAAGCAGGAACTTTTGTGATGGTGGTAGACATGTTGAAGGGTGTACTGGCTGTACGGTTAGCATATCTTGCATCTTACTATCATGATCCCGAGCACCTGACACAGCTGGTGAACCTCCAGATCGGACTGGGCCTGGCTGCGGTGGTTGGGCATATTTTCCCTATCTGGGCCAACTTCCGGGGCGGTAAAGGCATCGCTACCCTGTTCGGCCTGGTACTGGCCATTCAGCCGGTGGTGGCCTTGTGCTGCGTGGGTGTATTTCTGATGATCCTCTTCCTGACACGTTACGTATCTTTAAGTTCTATCATTGCCAGCATCGCATTTCCTGTCCTGATCCTGTATATCTTTAATGAACCTGAAATTTACTATCGCATCTTTGCTATCGCTGTGGCTTTGATGGTGGTATTAACACACCAGAAAAATATTACCCGTCTGTTGAAAGGCAACGAGAGTAAAGTTCCCCTGTTCAGGAACAGAAAAGAAAAACATTAATTCAACTTTTTAGGAATAAACGTCAAAGCATAAAGTAAAAAGCCGGCCAACTGAAGTGTGCACGCTTTTTGCTTTATGCTTTTCTGCATTATAGCTTTTCTGCATTATAAATTTGATTCACCCATGAAAAAGATCGCACTTATCTTTACTGCCGGCATCGGACTGTTAGCGGCGTGTACCCGTGTACCTATAACAGGACGTAGCCAGTTAAACCTGCTCCCCGAAAGCACCATGCAATCCATGGCACTTCAGGAATACCAATCATTTCTTTCTTCCAACAAAGTTGTGTCCCAAAGCACCAACAGAGACGCGGAAATGGTAAAAAGAGTAGGACAGCGTATTGCCGGCGCCGTTACCGCTTATATGAACCAGAACGGCATGGGCAACCAGATTGCTGACTATAAATGGGAATTTAACCTGGTAGATAGTAAAGAAGTGAATGCCTGGTGTATGCCGGGAGGTAAAGTGGTGGTGTACACAGGACTGTTGCCTGTTACCCAGAACGAAACGGCACTGGCCTGCGTAATGGGCCACGAAATTGCCCACGCCATCGCCCGTCACGGTAATGAGCGCATGAGCCAGGGACTGGTGGCACAAGGCATCCAGGTGGCCGGCTCTGTAGCCCTGGGCAAAAATCCCACTGCTGTAAACCTCTTTAACCAGGCCTTTGGCGTAGGCGGTAACCTGGGTATTATGGCCTTCTCCCGCCAGAATGAGCTGGAAGCGGACCATCTCGGCGTTATATTTATGGCCATGGCAGGATATAACCCACAGGAGTCCATTCCGTTCTGGCAACGTATGGCCAACATGAGCAACGGCCAGAAACCACCTGAGTTTTTGAGCACCCACCCCAGCGATGCAAGACGTGTGCAACAGCTTCAGCAACTGATGCCGGAAGCCATGAAGTACTACAAGCCAAGATAGCATTCAGGGATTTTTTGATTTACGATTTTTTGATTTCGTAGATGAATAAATAGAAAGACCGAAGCAATTATTATTTGCTTCGGTCTTTTTATTTATTCGCTTTTAACTCGCAGAAATCAAAAAATCGTAAATCAAAAAATCCCTGAATCTTACATGTTTATTTCGATGACCTTTTTATTCTTTTGCGCTTTGGTCTTTTCCGGCACATGCGCCAGTATCTCTTTTTTAAAGGCTTCTATCAGGGCCTGTTTGATAAAATGACGATGGGTAACGAGACTGATTTCCCTCACCGGTTCGGGCGTTTTAAAATAACGGACCATATTCAGCTGGCGGCTGGAAAGGTCCTGCAGTGACAACTCCGGTAAAATAGTGTATCCTTCATTCAGATCTACCATCCGTTTGAGTGTTTCCACGCTGCCGGTATTGTATTCCAGGTTTTTATGCTCGCCCATGGTAAACTTGTCCTTGCAGATGTTCAGTACCTGGTTACGCATGCAGTGCCCTTCATTCAGCAGCCATACGTCTTTTAGTTCCAGTTCTTCTGCACGCACTACTTTCTTTTCATACAACGGGTTGCTTTTTGCGGTATACACCACAAAGGACTCATAAAACAGCGGATGCTCTTCCAGGTGGGGATTATGCAGCGGCGTGGCCAGCAGGCCACAGTCCAGCAGCTCCTGCTTCAACTGTTGAATGATCTGTTCTGTGGGGTATTCCCATATTTCCAGTTTTACTTTGGGATATTTCTTCATGAACCCCGTCAGGATGCGGGGAAGGAGATAGGGTGCAAGGGTAGGGATAATGCCCACTTTCAGGTTGCCCTGTACTTCTTTTTTCTGGTCTGCGATAATTTCCCGGATACGGGCGTTTTCTTTCAGGATGATCCTGGCCTGCGCCACTACAGCAATGCCTATTTCAGTGGGCACCACCGGCAGTTTGCTGCGGTCAAATAATTTAATGCCCAGCTCATCTTCCAGTTTTTGTATCTGCATACTTAGCGTAGGCTGTGTAACGAAGCATTTTTCCGCTGCGATCACAAAGCTCCGGTAGGTGTCTACCGCAACGATGTACTCCAATTGAACCGTTGTCATGTTGCAAAGGTATTGATAAAATCTATAGATAGGCAATTACGAATTAAGGGCTCCCTTACAGAGCGGTTAGTAAGTAACCGCTCCTTAAGAAAGCCCTTAATTCGTAATTCGTAATTCGTAATTTGTAATTAGAATATACGATAACGATATTTGATTTTTTCAGTATTGCTGTACAGCTCACGGATGTTGATAGATGCCTGGATTTCCTGTACGGCATCGGTTTTCAGGTTACGGAACTCTGCCTGTTTGTTGTCGATAATATTTTTTTCGGCCAGTCCGTTGTCCTGCGCGATCTTGAGTGAATTGTTCACCTTGGTGTAATAAGAGTCCAGCAGGGTAAAGTATTCGTTGTAAAGATTTTCGAAGCGTTTGGTTTGCAGCACCAGGTCTTCCAGCTGGTTGTTCACCTCTTTCAGATTGGGGTTTTCCCGCAGCAACGATTCATAGTCGATACGTTTGTTTTTAGTGTATTTGGCTTCCAGCTGTCCGAAATAATCTACCACCTTTTCCTTTTTGAACTCATAGAAATATTCGTTCATCGTTTGGCTCAGCGGTTTTGCGCCTTTCTGCGGAGCGGGGAACTTCAGGGAAGTAGCGGTAAACGACAGGTGGTCGAACAGGTTGTCCTGCAACAGGCTGAGTTGGTCCTTATTGAAGTTGAGGCCGTACTCAAACTTCTGGTTGGCATCGTTCAGGGCTGTATAGTACACTACATATTTATTCAGTTCTTTTTCAAAATCCTGCAGTGACTTCTGATTGATCTGTTTATTGTTCACGCTGACACTGTGCAGGAAGTTCATCACTGAATTGGCGATGGCCAGCGGTGGTGTCAGGGAGGTGAAGCTCTGGAAGATAGGGCTGTTGATAATGGATTTGGTGGATTCCACTATTTTGGAATTTTTTTCACCCTTGTCTGATTTGTTTTTCAGGATGATTTTTTCCACCAGTTCCACGATGCGGTCGCTCAGTGAAAACCCTAAAGCCTTGCTTTCGGGGTTGTTGAGCGAGGTAATGAATACATCGAGGTTATTGGTGGTGGTACGCGATTTCAGGTCAATGATCTTTTTGTTGAGCAGGTAATAAGTTTCACTCGCGTTGATGATATTATTTTTGATGAGATCGTACTTGCTCATATTATCGATCTCTTTACCCTGCAGCAAGGCCTGAATAGCATTGGAGTTCGTTTTATCGTTGTCCGTGATGCGCTGCATTTCTTCTACCAGTTTCCTTATAGTGGTGTCCTGTGTTTTGATGACTGGAGAGGTGATGGCTTTTAACTCCGGGTCCTGGGCTTGTGCGGCCTGAAAGGTTAACAAAAAGATAAAGGGTGCAGGCAGCACTTTCATCCATTTGAAAGTCCGGGAATTTTTTCCGGGCTGTACTAACGGCAATGAATAATTACAGGTGGCCTCTGGACCATTACCATGCTTCATTTCCGTTGGTAGGTGTTTTAACATGTTCTTTTTGCTTTTTGTTAACAAAAATTTTAGAAAATATGATGCCAAAATCATCAAGCTACAAAGATAAATAATTAATAATAGTTAAAATTAAATCATGATAGGTGGTACACATGGGCATTTGAGCAATATATTTTGAATTATCAGCAGGTGACTTACCTTTGCACCCAAATTTGATCCACTTTTCATGCTGAATGACAAAAAGATAGTGGTTGTGTTACCAGCCTACAACGCAGCACTTACACTGGAAAAGACGTTCCGGGAAATCCCTTTCGACATCGTGGACGATGTGGTACTGGTAGATGATGCCAGTAAGGATGACACCCTGGAAGTAGGAAGACAATTAGGGATTAAACACCTGATACGCCATGACAATAACAAGGGGTATGGCGGCAACCAGAAATCCTGTTACAACAAGGCGCTGGAGCTGGGAGCGGACGTAGTGGTGATGCTTCACCCCGATTATCAGTATACGCCCAAGCTGATCACCGCCATGTGCAGCATCATCGCCAATGACCTGTACCCGGTTGTTTTCGGTTCCCGTATCCTGGGCAAAGGCGCGCTGAAAGGCGGAATGCCCATGTACAAATACATATTTAACCGTATGCTCACACTGACGCAGAATATTCTGATCGGTCAGAAGCTGAGCGAGTACCATACCGGTTACCGCACCTTTTCGGGAGAAGTGCTGAAGAACATCAATTACATGGCCAACAGTGATGACTTTGTCTTTGATAATGAAATGATTTCGCAGATATTCATGAAAGGATACGATATTGCGGAAATAACCTGCCCCACCAAGTACTTTGAAGAAGCGTCCAGCATCAACTTCAAACGGAGCGCCATCTATGGCCTTGGTGTGTTAAGGGTGTCTTTGCAGCACCGTTTGCATATGTGGGGCCTTTTTAAAGGAAAGATTTATTAAAAAATTCGTATAGTCAGTGAGTTTAGCGCAGCAGTATCGATTAGCTACCAAATATATCCGGTATTATTTTACCTCCGGGAACCGTCATGATGTCCATTCCCCGTTCGTTTTCTCCCTTATAGAAGACGTATTGCTGGATAAAACCCGTCATGCCGCCTTCGGCGAGATAGAACAGCTGCGCAAACAACTGCTGGCCAGCACCGAAACCCTGCAGGTCACCGATCTGGGGGCCGGCTCCCTTATTTCTTCGGGCAACGAACGGAAAGTCAGCGACATAACCCGTTATGCCGCTAAACAGCCTAAATTCGGGCAGTTGTTTTACCGGCTGGTCCAATACCTTCAGCCGAAGCAGCTGCTCGAATTAGGCACCTCAATGGGCCTTTCTACCGCCTATATGGCCAAAGCGGCGCCCGATGCGCGTGTATACACCATTGAAGGCTGCCCCAATATCGCCGCCAGAGCCCGCAAAAACTTTGATACGCTGCAGCTCGATAATATCACGCAGGTGACAGGCAATTTTGATACGGTATTACCGGACGTGCTCCGCCAGATACAACGGCCCGACTGGGTCTACATCGACGGTAATCACCGCAAAGAGCCTACACTGGCCTACTTTGAGCAATGCCTGCAATACGTGCATGAACACTCCCTCCTGATTTTTGATGATATCCACTGGACTCCGGACATGGAAGCGGCCTGGCATACTATCCAGGAGCATCCGCAGGTGACCATGACCATCGACCTGTTTTTCATCGGGCTGGTCTTTTTCCGGAAGGATTTCAAAGTGAAACAGCATTTCACGCTGAAATATTAAAAAAATTTAAAAAATACCGCTGCGCAGGTAGTATATTAGGAAACAAATTCCTCATATGAACTACTGCAGATACCTCCTTTTTTGCTGTTGCCTCCTGCTGGCCGCTGTATGCAGCCAGGCGCAGGACCTCGACGCGTTCAGCTATGAAACCTATTACCATCATGGCGACACCCTGCGCTACCGCCTGCTGACACCGGCCAACTACGATGTGCACAAAAAATATCCGCTGATCGTTTTCCTGCATGGCGCCGGTGAGCGGGGATATGATAACAACGCGCAACTGCTGCATGGCGGTACCATGTTCCTGCGGGATTCTCTGCGCAACAAATACCCGGCCTTTGTACTGGCGCCGCAATGCCCTACGGGCAGCACCTGGGCGCCGATGAGCCTCGAACGGGACAGCACCGGTAAAATCATCCGAGGGGACTTTCCGCTGGACGCCCCCGCTCCGCCGGCCACGGCAGCGCTCAATGTGCTGCTGGACAGCCTGTTGTCCAGCGGAAAAATCGATAAGAAAAGAGTATATATCGGCGGCCTGTCCATGGGAGGCATGGGCACATTCTACATGATCACCAAAAGACCTGAATTGTTTGCGGCGGCGTTCCCTATCTGCGGCGCAGGCAACGTGGCGGCTGCCGACCGTTTTGCCCGTAAAGTGCCGGTTTGGATATTCCATGGCGGGGCTGACGGTGTAGTACCGGTGGAAGGCTCCCGTGCATATGATGCCAAACTGAAATCCCTCCATGCGGACTACAGATATACTGAATATCCCGGCGTAGGCCATAATAGCTGGGACAATGTGTTCGTGGAACCGGACCTTTTCCGCTGGCTGTTCTCTCACAAAAAGAAATAATACCTCTTTAAAAGGTGAAAATAAAAAGCCCCCGGCCATACGGCCAGGGGCTTCGCTCTATAAAACCTTCCGGGTCAAACCAATATCACACTGTCATCCGGTAAAAGAAGGTTTTATTCATCACACTCATCCATTCTCCTTCCGCCATTCTGATCTTCATTTTATCATCTGTCTAAAACAATCCGGTATTAACGTGCGCCGGAGCCGCCCAAAGACCGGTATAGCGATACCAGTCCCTGGTACACGCCTTTTCGTGTGTTTACCAGCGCCAGTTCCGCTTCCAGTACGCTTTTCTGGGCGGTGATCACTTCCAGGTAATTGGCGTAGCCGGTGGTGAACAGGATATTGGCAGTAGACACGGCCTGCTGTAATACCAGCACCTCTTTGGATTTGAGGGAAAATGCCTGGTGCTGGTTCTCTACTTTGTTAAGTGCAGTGGCCACTTCCTGGTAACCGTTCACAATCGCCTGCTGGTATTCGTAAAATGCCGTATAGGCGTTAGCGGTGGAAATGTTGTACTGTGCTTTCAGCTGTTTTTTGTTGAAAATGGGAGCGGTGACACTTCCCAGTGCGCCCCAGGCAATGGAGGCGGGTGATTTAAACAGCAGTCCTGCCTTAAAGGCGTTAAAGCCGGCATAAGGTGTAATGGTGAGTCCCGGGAGAAAAGCGGCCCTGGCGGCTTTTACGTCGGCCTTGGTGGCGCTGAGCTCCAGTTCGGCCCGTTGGATGTCCGGACGGTGCAGCAACAGATTTGCCGGGATGCCGGAAGGAACAGCGGGAGGCAGGTTGGCGGTATCTACCAGGTCTGATACAGCGCTGCGCTCAATATGTTGTGGCAGTCTGCCCATCAGCGCGTTCAGCTGGTTTTCGATGGATGCGATTTCCTGCTTTACGCCAAATTCGAGCGCCTGTGTGCTCAGCAGTTGTGCGGTAAACTGTTGCACGGCCAGCTCGGTAGCGCGACCGGCATCTTTTTGTATATGTACCGTGGCCACGGCTGCTTCCTGTAGCTTGATGTTGCGGTGGATGATCACCAGTTCATTGTCCATGGCCAGCAGCTCATAATAGAGGCCGGTGATACCGGCCACGATTTGAGTGGTGAGCAGGCGGCGAGCCTCGCTGGTGGCCAGGAAGCGCGCCATGGTGGCATGCCGCTGCTGTTTCAGTTTACCCCACAGATCTATCTCCCAGGAGCTTCTGATACCGGCAAAGTATTCAGGCGTAGGATCGGATACCCGTTGATCGTCATTGATATTGGGCGATTTGTTGGTGTCGAAGTTGCCCACGCCGGTCATCGTATAATCCGCAAAGTGGTCAACACCAGCTGTCAATGATAGATTGACAGAAGGCAGCCATGCGTTCCGGGCCATCATCAGGTTGGCCTGTGCGGCAGAAATACGGCGGCTGGCGGCCAGCAGGTCGTAGTTGTTTTGCAGCGCGCTGTCAACCAGATTTTTCAGGTACCGGTCCTGGAAAATGCGGTCAAAGCTCGCCAGTGATATAGTGTCAGCAGCCGGAGCGGTAGTAACGGAAGCGGATATACGTTCCGGCAGCTGCAGTTCTTTCTGTGTGGTGCAGGCGACGGCGCCCGTCAACAGACAGGCGCCCAGCGCATATTGATATATTCGTTTATTCATTGGTGTAAGCTTTCAGTTCAACTTTCTTTTTCGGCATCATAGAGGCAAACAGCACATAGAGGCCGGGGATGATAATAACACCGAAGAGGGTGCCTATCAGCATGCCGCCGGCGGCAGCGGTGCCAATGGAGCGGTTGCCCATGGCGCCTGCGCCTGAAGCGATACACAGCGGGATCAGGCCGGCAATAAAGGCGAAGGAGGTCATCAGGATAGGCCTCAGCCTGGACACCGCGCCCTCTTTGGCAGCTTCGAGAACAGAAGCGCCGTGTTTATTGCGCAGGATCGCAAATTCCACGATGAGGATCGCGTTTTTGCCGAGCAGGCCCACCAGCATCACCAGCGCCACCTGCGCATAGATGTTGTTTTCCAGTCCTACCAGTTTAAGGGAGATGAAAGCGCCGAAAATACCGGCAGGCAGGGAGAGCAGTACCGGCAAAGGCAGCAGGAAGCTCTCGTACTGTGCGGCCAGCAGCAGGTATACGAATACCAATACGATGGCAAAGATGTATATCGCCTGGTTACCGGAGAGGATCTGTTCACGGGTCATACCGCTCCATTCGTAGCTGAAGCCCCTGGGCAGTTCTTTGGCGGCCACTTCCTGTACGGCTTCAATAGCCTGGCTGCTGCTGTAGCCGGGGGCGGCGTCGCCATTGATCATGGCGGCGGTGTACATGTTGTAGCGGGTAAGCTGCTCCGGTCCGTATACCCGTTCCAGTTTCACGAAATCGGCATAGGATACCATTTCTCCACGGTCGTTTTTAACATGCAGTTTCAGCAGGTCTTCGGGTTTGGTCCTGAAGGAAGGATCGGCTTGCACCATCACTTTGTACATCTGCCCGAAGCGGATGAAGTTGGATGCATAATAGCTGCCCATCAGCGTTTGCAGGTTACTCATGGCATTGTCGGTGGTGACGCCTTTTTTGGCAGCCATGCCCTGGTCCACGTGGATGAGGTATTGCGGGAACTCTGCATCGAAGCTGGTGAAGGCACTGCCTATTTCCGGCCGTTTTTTCAGGGCTTCGATGAAGTTGTTGGTGATCTGGGCGGTCTGCCGCAGATCGCCGCCACCGCTGCGGTCCAGCAGGCGCAGCTCGAAGCCGCTGGCATTACCGAAACCGGGTACTGTTGGCGGCGGGAAAAATTCGATGCTGGCGTCAGCGATGCCGGCAGACAACTTTTGCAGTTTGGCGATGATATCGTTGACGGAAGCTTTACGTTCATCCCATGGTTTGAGATTGACCATGCCCATGCCGTAGGAGGCGCCTGCCACCTCGTTTACGAGGCTGTAGCCGGCGAGGGTGGACACGGATTCTACTTCGTCCAGCTGTGCTGCGAGGGCCTGTATCTGGTCCAGCACTTCTTCGGTACGTTCTACCGTAGCGCCGGGAGGGGCCGTTACGTTGACATAGATCATGCCCTGGTCTTCAGTAGGGATAAAGCCGGAAGGCAGGATAGCGCTGGCGCCCCAGGTGGCCACGAAGAAGCCGGCGAGGGCAATCAGTGTGATGATTTTGCGGCCGGCGATAAAGCTTACCAGTCTGGCGTATTTATTTTCCGTAGCGCTGTATCCTTTATTGAAGCCGTTGAAGAAACGCTGCAACAGGCTCTTTTTACGCGGTTTGCCGTGGGTGGCTTTGAGCATGATAGCGCAGAGTGCAGGCGTTAACGTTACCGCGTTGATACCGGATATCACGATGGAAATAGCCAGCGTGAGCGAGAACTGGCGATAGAATACGCCTACCGGTCCGGAGAGGAAGGCCACGGGCACGAACACCGCCGACATGACGAGGGTGATGGCCACGAGTGCGCCGCTGATTTCGCGCATCGCGGCGATGGTGGCCTCCATGGGCGGGAGATGGTCTTCGCTCATCTTCACGTGTACTGCTTCCACCACTACAATAGCGTTGTCCACCACAATACCGATGGCCAGCACCAGGGCGAAGAGGGTAAGCAGGTTGATGGAGAAGCCCATCATCTGCATGAAAGCGAGCGTGCCGATAAGGGCTACCGGTACTGCCAGTGCGGGGATGAGCGTGGACCGGAAATCCTGCAGGAAGATGAACACCACGATGAACACGAGCAGGAACGCTTCAAAGAGGGTGCGTACCACTTCATGGATAGAGGCGTCGAGGAAGCGGGAAACGTCATAGTTGAAGTTGTAGGTCATGCCGGGAGGGAAAGAGGTGTTTTTCATCTCTTCCATCTTTTTCTTTACATTGTTGATCACCTCGCGGGCATTGGAGCCGGGCCTTTGTTTGAGCATGATGGAGGCCGATGGTTTGCCGTCTGTTTTGGACACCATGCTATAGGTGAGGGAGCCAAACTCCACGTCTGCCACATCTTTGAGATGAAGCACCGATCCGTCGGCGCCGGCCCTCAGTACGATCTGCTTGTATTGTTCCGGTTCAAAGAACTTGCCGGTATAGCGGAGCACATATTGCAGCAGGAGGGGATTTTTATCGGAGCTTTCACCGGTTTTACCGGGAGCGGCTTCGATGTTTTGTTTGCGGATAGCGTCGATGACTTCATCGGAAGACACGTTGTAGGCCAGCATGCGGTCTGGCTTCAGCCATATGCGCATGGCATATTCCTTGGCGCCCATGATTTCAGCGCGGCCTACCCCGTCAATGCGTTTCAGTTCCTGCAATACGTTGATATCGGCGAAGTTGTAGATGAACTGTTCATCCAGTGAGGTGTCTTCACTCATCACGTTGAGATACAGCAGCATACTGTTCACTTCTTTTTCGGTGGTAACACCGGCTTTGATTACTTCTTCGGGTAATTCATCGATGATGGTGGCCACCCTGTTCTGTACGTTTACAGCGGCCTGGTCGGGGTCGGTGCCTACCTGGAAAAACACCTGTATAACGGTGATACCGTCGTTGCTGGACACGGACGACATGTAGGTCATGCCCGGTACGCCGTTGATAGCGCGTTCCAGCGGGGTGGACACTGCTTTGGCCGATACTTCGGCGTTGGCGCCGGTGTATTTGGCCGTCACGGTCACCGAGGGAGGCACGATATCGGGGAACTGGGTGACCGGCAGCGTGAAAAGCGCCAGCAGGCCTACCAGTGTGATAATAAGCGATATGACCAGTGACAACACCGGTCTTTTAATAAATATTTCAAACATTGATCTCTCTTTTACAGCTAATAAGCAGGGTGATTTATATTCTCAGCAGACTGTCCATCGGCACCGTGCGGGGGGCGATCTGTACGCCGTCGCGGATATTGCGCACGCCTTCGCATACGATACGTTCACCGGGTTTGAGGCCGGATTTTACGATGTAGAAATGAGAGAACCGGGCCTGCGGAACGAAATTCCGCATCGTTACCTTGTTGGAAGCGTCTACCACGAAGACATAGTTTTTGTCCTGCATTTCAAACACCGCTTTTTGCGGGATGATGATAGCGCTGTCCATTTCCGTGGTGAGCCGCACTTTGCCGCTGGCGCCATGTTTCAGGAGCTTGGCGGGATTGGAAAAGCGGGCGCGGAAAGCGATGGAACCGGTGTTCTCTTCAAATTCGCTTTCCATGGTTTCGATTTTGCCGACGTTCGGATAATCACTGCCATCGGCGAGGACCAGCTGTACCTGGTTGTAGCTGTTGTCGCCTTTGGCGATGGCTTTGCTGTATTGGAGATATTCTGTTTCGGATACGTTGAAATAAGCGTATACCTCACGGGTGTCTGACACAGTGGTCAGCAGGGCGCCTTCACTGATAAGGCTTCCTTTTTTCAGTGGTATACGGTCGATAATACCGTCGAAAGGTGCGCGGATACTGGTGTAGGAGAGGCGCATGGCTGCATTGCTTTCAGCGGAGCGGGCTTCATCGATTTTAGCCTGGGCAGCGGCAAGGCGTGCCTTGGCCACTTCCAGCTCGGAGGCCGCGATGACTTTTTTCTCTACCAGCATTTTCACCCGTTCCAGTTCCAGCGAAGCGGATTTTGCTTCCGCTACCATGTTACTGAGGACGGCTTTGGCTTTGGTCAGCTCTGCACTGTATTCCGCATCGTTGATGCCAAACAGCAGTTGTCCTTTTTTCACTTCCTGTCCTTCGTCCACATAAATTTTATCCAGGAAACCACTCACACGGGCACGTATTTCCACGTTCTGAACGGCTTGTATATCGGTAACATATGTACGGTGCAGTATGGTGTCCTTTACCACAAGACTGGTAACAGGCAGTGATTTCAGTTCTTCATTTCCGGTACTTTCTCCTTTGGTAACGCAGCCTGCCACGAATAACGCGAGCAGCGAAGCGTAAATCCCTGTATTTTGACGCATAGATATAATAGTATTGTTTCCGGTGGAAGCCGGAAAGTTTAGTTCACACATAGGAAGGCTCATTCCGCGTCAATAGCGGCGATGGTTGTCATCTCCCTAAAAAAAGAAAAAAGAAAAACAGTAAAACGAAAGGGGGGAAGTCCTCAGAATGGAGTAAACCGGAAGAGAAAACTGTAGTAGGCGGGTAAAAAAGCCTTTTGCCGGCCATATTCGCCGGGCAGATTTTCTTTGATAAGACAATAGGGAGAAAGGTTGTCGCCCTCTATATAGGCCACCCGGGTGGCGATACTGAATTGTTGGGAAGAAGCGCTGAGATAGTACCGTGTTTTACGGCGGTGTTTGGTGGCATGTATACATTCGTGACCATCGTCCACATCATCTGCTTCCAGCTGGGGAGGCAGTTTGGCGGCAAGGTCTTCGATTGAGTCTTCCAGTGCGGCCTGCCGGTAGATCTGTTCAAACAACAGGTGTTTGTGTGCTGCCAACGAGGGCAGCACGCTTGCTGTCAGCTGTGTTATCATCAGCAGACAAACAAACATCCAACGTTTGAGTATGGGTGACGGCATGCTCATTACGCACAAAAATAATCCTATTTTTTGATTTGCTTATTTGGTTATTTGATAACCGGTATGTTACCTTTTTGAAAACGGCGTAAAAAAGGGTTGGCGTAAGCCAACCCTCCCACTCTGCACAGGATTTAATTGTTAACTATTGTTTGATGGCCTGCATAGCAGCTTTGGCTGCCTGGATAGTGGCATCAAGTTCTTCTGTGGTCAGCGCATTACACATGAACCAGCTTTCAAACGCTGATGGTGGCAGGTATACGCCGCGTTCGAGCATGGCATGGAAGAAGCGTCTGAACAATTCGTTATTGGCAGCGGAGGCGCTGGTGAAGTCAATAATCGGATATTCGGTAAAGTGTACGCTGAGCATAGATCCCAGGGTATTGATCTGGTAAACGCTGCCGGATGCGCCAAATGCTTCGCGGAGGCCGCTGACGAGGTAATCTGCTTTTTCCTGCAGCTGTTGGTAGATCACCGGATTTTCATTCAGTGTCTGTAACAGCGTATAGCCGGCGATCATGGCAATAGGGTTACCGCTCAGGGTGCCTGCCTGGTATACTTTTCCGGCAGGGGCCAGGTTCTCCATGATAGCTTTGGGGCCAGCCACAGCGCCTACAGGCATACCGGCGCCGATGATTTTACCGAAGGTAACGAGATCGGCACGGATACCGAACAGTTCCTGTGCGCCGCCGCGGGCGAGGCGGAAGCCGGTCATCACTTCATCAAAGATGAGCAGGATGCCGTTGGCATCGCAGAGCTGGCGCAGTCCTTCCAGGAAGCCCGGCTGGGGCAGGATACAGCCCATGTTGCCGGCCACCGGTTCCACGATGATGGCAGCGATCTGCTCCGGATTGCCGGCGATCAGCTGTTCTACCGCAGGAAGATTATTGTAAGGGGCAGTCAGCGTGTCGTCTGCTACGGTAGCGGTCACACCGGGAACGGACTGGATGCCGAGCGTGGCCACGCCACTGCCGGCGCTTACCAGGAATGCATCTGCATGCCCATGGTAACAACCCTCGAATTTGATGAATTTATTGCGGCCGGTATAGCCACGGGCCAGCCGGAGGGCGGTCATACAGGCTTCGGTACCGGAGTTCACCATACGTACCATGTCGATATTGGGCACCATGCTCACAATGAGCTCCGCAATTTTTATTTCCAGTTCTGTAGGCGCGCCAAAGGAAGTGGAGAAGGCGGCATATTCCTGGATGGCTTTTACTACGGGTTCATAAGCGTGCCCGAGGATCATTGGGCCCCAGGAGTTGATATAATCAATATACCTGTTGCCGTCCACATCATACATGAAGGGGCCCTGGGCGCGTTGCATGAATACCGGTACGCCACCTACGCTTTTGAATGCACGCACGGGGGAGTTTACGCCGCCGGGGATAACCTCTTTGGCTTTCCCGAATAACATTTCACTTTTGCTGTAGCTGTACATGAAAGGAAACTGTTTTATTTAGTTATTTTTTTATTTTCTTATTGCAAGATACTGAATTAAGCATTCAGCAGTCTTACTGCATCTTTAGCGAAGTAGGTGGCGATCAGGTCGGCACCGGCACGTTTGATGCTGGTCATACTTTCCAGGATGGCCTTGTTCTCGTCGAGCCAGCCGTTGGCAGCTGCTGCCTTGATCATGGCATATTCGCCGCTCACGTGGTACGCGCTAACGGGAACGGTAGTACGGTCTTTAATGATGCGCATGATATCGAGATAGGCCATGGCGGGCTTCACCATCACGATATCGGCGCCTTCTTCAATGTCCATCAGTGTTTCCTTGATCGCTTCGCGGGAATTGGCGTAGTCCATCTGGTAGGTCTTTTTATCGCCGAAGCCGGGAGCGGAGTCCAGTGCATCACGGAAAGGACCGTAGAAGCAGGAGGCATATTTGGCACTGTAGGCCATGATACCGGTTTTGTCGAAACCGTTTTGTTCAAGGATATTGCGGATGGCGAGGATGCGGCCGTCCATCATATCGCTGGGTGCCACAAAGTCGGCGCCGGCCTGTGCATGGCTGAGGCTCATACGGGCCAGTACTTCCACGGTGGGATCGTTCACGATTTCCGTGCCTTCCACGATACCATCGTGGCCATAGGAAGAGTAAGGGTCCAGCGCTACGTCTGTCATCACCACCATGTCCGGAACAGCATCCTTGATGCCACGGATGGCACGTTGCATCAATCCGTTGGGATTAACCGCTTCGGTGCCTTTATTGTCTTTAACACTATCAGGCGCTTTCACAAAAAGCAATACACTTTTGATGCCGAGGCTCCATAATTCTTTGGCCTCGCGGATGGTGAGGTCCAGTGAATACCGGAAATAGCCGGGCATCGAGCTGATCTCTTCCTGCACATTTTCTCCTTCAGTTACAAACAGCGGGGCGATGAAATCGCTGGGACGCAATATTGTTTCTGCTACCATTGCACGAATGGCAGGGGATACTCTCATGATTCTGTTTCTTCTGATCATCTTAGGTAAGTTTTTGTGTTTGTTATTTTGAGATGATAGTGGATCATCTGTTGTCCTAAATATTAATCCAGTCGCGGGGCTTCAGCCATTCCACCAGTTGGGCTTCAGGGCTTCCGGGCGCCGGATGGAAATCGTATTCCCAGCGGGCCACGGGCGGAAGGCTCATGAGGATGGACTCGGTGCGGCCATTGGTTTTCAGTCCGAACAGCGTGCCGCGGTCGTGAATGAGATTGAACTCCACATAACGTCCTCGCCTATACGCCTGCCAGTTTCTGTGGGCTTCTGTATAGGGGATGTCTTTTGTTTTCTCCACAATGGGCAGGTATGCTTTCAGGAAAGCTTTGCCATTGGCTTTGGAGAAGGCGAAGAGGTCTTCTGCTGTTTTTTCCGCATTGGGACGGAGGTAGTCGTAAAAAATACCGCCGATGCCACGGGCTTCGTTATTACGGTGTTTGTTCACGAAATATTCGTCGCAATGTTGTTTGTATTTCGGGTAGAGGTCTGTGCCGAAGGCGTCGCAGGCCTCTTTGAAAGTGCGGTGGAAATGGCTGCCGTCTTTTTCTTCGAGATAGTACGGCGTAAGGTCGGCGCCGCCGCCAAACCAGCTGTCCTTTAGTTGTCCTTCCTGGTCGTACAGCTCGAAGTAACGGAAGTTGGCGTGCACGGTGGGTACGAACGGGTTGAGCGGATGGATGACCAGGGAGATGCCGCAGGCCATGAATTTGCTGTTGCTGACACCAAACTGCTGGGCCATCACTTCGGGCAGGTCGCCATGTACCACGGAGGTGCTGACGCCGCCTTTTTCAAACACGTTGCCATCGGCGATCACGCGGGAGCGGCCGCCACCGCCGCCAGGGCGTTCCCAGTGGTCTTCCCGGAAGGTGGCTTTGCCATCTATTTTTTCAAAGGCGTTGCAGATCTCATCCTGCAGGTCCCGTATAAAGGCGATGAATTCGTTTTTGATGCTCATGGTATGTTTAGCCGTGTGCTTTAACAGTTTCAACAAATGCTTTGGCATGGTCTACCGGTACATTAGGCAGGATGCCGTGGCCGAGGTTGGCGATATAACGCTGACGGCCGAAGCCTTTCAGCATTTCCTTCACTGATTTTTCAATTTCAGGGATAGGCGCCAGCAGCTTGGCCGGATCGAAGTTGCCCTGCAGGGTGATGTTGCTGCCGGCAAACTGGCGGGCCAGTTCCGGTTTAATGCACCAGTCGATGCCGAGGCCATGGGCGCCGGTAGCGGCCATGTCTTCGAGCGCAAACCAGGCGCCTTTGGCAAATACGATGGTCGGGCAAACGTCTTTCATCGCTGCCACGATCTGGCGGATGTATTGCAGGGAGAACACTTCAAAGTCCTGTGGGCTGAGCAGGCCGCCCCAGGAATCGAATATCTGAACGGTGTCTGCGCCGGCGGCCACCTGTGCTTTCAGGTAGGCGATGGAGGTATCGGTGATCATCTGCAGCAGCTGATGGGCTACGGCAGGTTGCTGGTAACAGAAGGCTTTGGCTTCATCAAAAGTTTTGGAGCCTTTGCCTTGTACCATATAACAGAGCAATGTCCAGGGAGCGCCGGCAAAACCGATCAGCGGCACGCGGCCGGCGAGGGTTTGTTTGGTGAGCTTCAGGGCATCGAACACATAATGCAGTCTTTCGTGTACATCGGGAACGCATAAACGTTGAAGGTCTTGCGCGCTTTTTACCGGTTGCGGCAGCAGGGGGCCTACTTTCTCTACCAGTTGCACTTCCATGCCCATGGCCTGCGGCACCACCAGTATGTCGGAGAAAATGATGGCGGCGTCCACACCTACCTGGTCAACCGGCATCACGGTGATTTCGGTGGCCAGTTCAGGATTTTCACAGCGTTCAAAGAAGCTATATTTATCACGCAGTTTGATATAATCCGGTAAATAGCGGCCTGCCTGACGCATCATCCATACGGGTGTGCGGGAAACAGTTTCACCTCTAAGGGCCTTCAGCAATAAATCATTCTTCAATGCGCTCATTCGTAGCAGTTAATGTTGTTAAAGTAAAATATAGCTGTTTTCACCATGGATTCCGCATCGGTATGAGGGGCCATGATGATTTTATTATCGGTATAATCTTCCAGTTGGGCGGCTGTGGTGGTCCCAATCGCAAAACAAACAGTGTTGGGTGCCAGCCTGTTAACGGAGAAAAAGCTCTTTACCGCACTGGGACTGAAAAACAGGATGCCGTCGTATTCGCCGGCCACCACAGTGGGAGTGGGGATGTTGTCGTAGATCACGTATTCGTTGACCGCAACACCTGCATCCCTTAAGCTTTGTGGCAGTTCATCCCTGCGCTGGTTGCCACAGAAAAAATGTACTTCGTTTATATTGCCTAATGCAATGATAGCGGCTGCCAGGTCTTTGCCATAGGGCGCTTCCGCCAATATCGGATTGTGTGGAAACCATTTTTGCAGCTGGGCTTTGGTATTGCCATCTATACAGCAAAACGGATTTCTGATGAGATAGAAGGTGCTGCCCTGATGCCAGTAATAGTCGACAAATACTTTTACAGCATGTGCGCTGGTGAAAACAAGCGGAATATCCGGATTGCCCAGGACGCTTTTCATATTTTCATCACCAAGCAGATTATTATTTGCTATTGGTTTTATCTGGATAAAATCCTGTACTTCGATAGCAATACCGTGATCGCCCGCTTCGGTGATCAGGTTACCAGACAAGGGTCTGGTACACAGTACGCGGTATTTGACATTATCGGGCATTTCTGATTTCAGCTACTACTTCAGCGCCGCCCTGGGCCATGATTTCTTCCGCTGCGGACTGGCCCAGGTATTGTGCCTGTTCCACTGAAGCTTCCCGGCTGATGCTGAAGAACCGGGAGCCGTCGAGGCTGCAGAGTTCTCCGCTGAAGTGTACGGTGTTATTTTGTATTTGAGCATACGCGCTGATAGGGGTGGTGCATCCACCCATCAGGGTACGCAGGAATTCGCGTTCAATAAAAGTGGCCAGGGCTGTTTCCGTGTCGTTGAAGGCAGCGCAGGCTTCCCGGCAGAAGGTGTCGTCTTCGCGGCATACGGCCACTACAGCGCCCTGTGCGGGGGCTGGCAGCATCCAGTCCAGGTCGATGGAGTTGGAAGGGCGTACATTGATCCGTTCCAGTCCGGCCACGGCGAAGATGGCGCCGTCCCAGTTTTCCGCTGCCAGTTTTTGCAGGCGGGTGTTGACGTTGCCGCGCAGGTTATGCAGCTGGTGTTTCGGGTATTTCCGCAGCCACTGTGCTTTGCGGCGTACGCTGCTGGTAGCGATGTTGGCCACATAGTCCGGCTGATCGAGGAAAGACGTATCGTTCTTATATACCAGCAGGTCTTTTACCGGTCCGCGCTTTAATACGGCTGCCTGTACGATCTGTTGCGGCAGCTGTGTGGGCACGTCTTTGAAAGAGTGAACGGCAATGTCGATGCGGTTGTTCAATAGCGCCAGGTCGAGGCTTTTGGTGAAGATGCCCTGTACACCGATTTCGTACAGTGGCGTAACGAGGTCGATATCGCCTTCGCTTTTGATGGGCACCAGCGTTGTTTTATAGCCCTGTGCGGTGAGCAGGTCGTTAACCTGGTGTGCCTGCCATAAGGCCAGCTGGCTTTCTCTTGTGCCTATCCTGATAATTTTGTCCATGATGATTAGTCCTGCTTGACGCCTGTCTCAAAAATATCGTTGATCATGGCGATATACAGGTCGCTTTTGTCGGTTTCCTTGCGGACCTTGCCTGCCATGAGATTGATCATTTTCTGGATGATACGGGAAGATACCTGTTCCATATCTTCCACTTTATAACCGGAGCCGTTTTTCTGTTGTTGTATTTCGCGGGTATGGATCTCCTGCAGTTTGTCTTTTACAGCTTTAAGTACAACGGCATGTTTACGCATTTTGTACCAGTACAGGAATTCTGCCATATGCTCCTCGATGATGGCGAGGGCTTTGGGAACTTCGCCCAGCCTGTTTTGCAGGGTTTCGTCCTGTACTTTGGAGAGCTCGTCGACATTGATCAGGGAGATGTGTTCCAGATCGCCTACTGCTGATTCTACGTTGAAGGGAATGGAGAGATCGAGTATCAGTTTGGGAGAAGACTGATGGAAATGAGATGCCAGTACCGTAGGTTCGGGAGCGTTGGAGGCCACGAGCACCACATCGGCGGCCTGCATTTCAGCGACCATATTTTCATAGGGCGCGTAACGCAGTCCGTGCTGACCGGCGAAATCCTCCGCCACCTGGAGGGTGCGGTTGATGAGGGTCACCTCTTTTACGCCTAAGTATTCTATCATGTTCTTGCAGGTGTTGCGGCCTATTTTGCCTACACCTACCAGTACGATTTTTTTATTGCGGATGTCAGGGCAACGGCGTTCGAGCAGGCGTACCGTGGCAAATGCTACTGATACAGTGCCTTTGCTAAGGCCGGTTTCCGTCTTGATCAGTTTGGAGACTTGTAATACGCTGTTGACCAGTCTTTCCAGGAAGCTGCCGAGGCATTGTTGCGCTTTGGCGAATTTAGCGGCAATACGTATCTGGCCGATGATCTCGTAGTCCCCCAGGATCTGGGAGTCGAGGCCGGTGCCTACCTGGTACAGATGACGAATGGCATCTTCACCGGATTTGATGTAGGCCAGTTCTTCCAGCTGTACACGATCGCCGTTTGTTTCGCGGGACAACAGATCTAACAGGTCGCCAGGTGTATTGGCGAACCCGTATATCTCGGTTCTGTTACAAGTGGAAAGTACAAAGAGATCGTCTAATTGCACAGTCCTGGCATGCTCCAGGAGTTGTTGGTATTGGGCCTGATTAATGGCGTATAATCCCCTGATAGCAGCGTCTGTTTTCTTATAGTTGATCCCAACGATATGAAAATTTGCTATTTCTTTTGAGTGACTGACCTGCATGTTGTTGAATAAGCTTCCGGCTGCAAAAATACTTGGATACGCCGCAAACAAACGGGATTAGGCTGTCATTAGTGTGTCATTTCTCCTACTGGTGTTCATTACGATGAAAAAATGATTTTTATCAGGTTTTGCATGCTTCGGGTACTGTGGCGGATGACAACACGAATATACGAAAAATATCACCGTATACATTACAAACACATGACATTTGGGCCGGCAGCACGGCTTGCAGGCCCCTTTCCGAAAAAGCATTTTGTGTGGATTTGTTATTTACTTTTGCAGCAATTTATAAAGCACATGGTATCTAAATCTGAAGTTGGCATTATTCTGATGAACCTGGGCTCGCCCGATAGTACGGCCGTTCCTGATGTAAAACGTTATCTGCTGGAGTTTCTGATGGACAAGCGCGTGATTGATTATCCATGGCTGTTCCGTAAAATACTGATAGAAGGGATCATTGTTCCGCGCCGTGCTGAGAAATCTGCCGAAGCTTATTCCTCCATCTGGTGGGAAGATGGTTCCCCGCTGATCGTATTGACAAAACAGCTACAGGCGGCCGTGCAACATGATATGGACGTACCGGTGGAAGTAGCCATGCGTTACGGAAACCCGCATCCGGAAGTGGCTTTTGACAATCTGCTAAAAAAGAACCCGCAGCTGAAAGAGGTGATCGTGTTGCCTTTATATCCGCATTATGCAATGTCTTCCTATGAAACAGCGGCGGAGTATGCAAAGGAAATTTACAAAAAGAAAAAATACAAGTTTAAGCTTTCCATCATTCCTCCTTTCTATGATGAGCCTGCCTACATCGATGCGGTAGCAGAAAGTATGCGCCCGTTCCTGCAACAGAGCTATGATTACGTGCTGTTCAGCTACCACGGTGTACCGGAGCGGCATATCCGCAAAGGCGATGTTACAGGAAGCCATTGCCTGAAGGTGACAGATTGTTGCCATGTGAAATCAGCGGCACATCAGTACTGTTACCGGCATCAGGTAACGATTACAGCAGAACTGGTAGCGGCTAAACTGGGGCTGCCCCGCGAAAAATGGGGTATCTCCTTCCAGTCGCGCCTGGGCAGGGAAGAATGGTTGAAACCTTACACTGCCGGCCTGTTGGAGACATTGCCAAAGGAAGGAAAGAAAAAGCTGCTGGTCGTATGCCCGGCATTTGTATCTGACTGTCTGGAAACACTGGAAGAAATTGCAGTAGAAGGAAAAGATTCATTCATGAGCAATGGTGGCGACAGTTTTACGATGATACCCTGTCTGAATGTACATCCCATGTGGGTCAGCGCTATCGTGAAGTACTGTAACCAGATCATGCAAGCGGAAACCGTATAATCTTGTTCCATATGCCACAGAAACCCGTTTTGATCATCGGTGCCGGTATTTCCGGCCTGAGCATCGCCTATGAGCTGCAAAAAAGAGACATACCTTACCAGGTGCTCGAAGCAGCCGGCCATAGCGGCGGTGTGATACAGTCATTCAACAAGGAAGGTTTTGAACTGGACGCTGGTCCGAATACCATTGCTGCTACGCCTGAAACGATGGCGTTCCTGCAGGAGATAGGGCTGGAGCAGGAGATACTGCCTGCCGCCGCTGCCAGCAAAAACCGCTTCCTGGTGAGAAACAACCGTTTGCATGCTGTGTCGCCTCACCCGTTCAAGATCATGGGTTCTGACTATATCAGCCGTGGCAGCAAATGGCGCCTGTTTACCGAACGTTTCCGTAAACCCGCACCGGTACAGGAGGAAGAGACGGTGACACATTTTGTGGAACGCCGGTTTAACAAAGAAATAGCAGATTATTTATTCGACCCGATATTGTCCGGTATCTATGCCGGTAACCCCGACCAGATGAGCATTGCAGCAGTGTTGCCGGCTTTGCCGCGCTGGGAGAGGGAATATGGCAGCGTCACCAAAGGCCTGATGAAAGAAAAAGGTGTGATGGCCGGCCGTAAGATCATTAGTCTGGCTGGTGGCAATCAAACACTGACCAGGCGTTTACAGGAAAAGTTACAGACACCGGTACGTTTTCATTGTACCGTAAAAAATATTGCGGTTTCCGCTGTGGGTGGTTATCAGGTGATCGCAGAAGAGCAGGGCGGTGAGACCGTGCTGGAGGCAGACCGTATCATCCTTACCACGCCCGCTTATACCGCAGGGCGACAGCTGGAGGGGTTGGATGAAAGCCTCGCTGCTTTGCTGCAACAGGTGTATTATCCGCGTATGGGCGTGCTACATCTGGGTTTCGATGCCACTGCCCTGCCGCAGCCGCTGGAAGGCTTTGGTTTCCTTGTGCCACATGCGGAAAAGCTGCATTTCCTTGGCGCCATCTGTAATTCGGCCATCTTCCCTCATAAAGCGCCCGACGGAAAGCTGCTGCTGACCGTATTTACAGGCGGTTCCCGCCAGGAACATTATTTCGATGAGCTGGGAACAGCGCAGTTACAGGAAACCGTAGTGAAAGAAATCCGTTCCCTGCTGGGGCTGAAGGCCGCTCCTGTGATGCAGCATTTCAGTTTTATGCAGAAGGCGATCCCGCAACTGAACATCGGACATGCAAAGTTGCGCAGCGCTGTTGCCGCCATGGAGCATAATTATCCCGGCATACTGCTGCGGAGCAACTTTGTGCAGGGCGTGGCGTTACCTGCGCTGATACAGCATGCCGCATCACTGGCGGACAAGCTGAAGAAAAATTAATCAACGATTTTGTTCCGTAGTTGCCGTTTTTTCTTTAAATTCCATTATAAATTTCCACCAGATGATTGCAGGAATTTTAAAAGAAAAAAACGGCGAAACCCGGGTGTCCCTCACGCCTGAAATCGTGAAACAGCTGCAGCAGATGTCGGTAACCGTGTGGGTGGAGCAGGGTGCCGGCGCACAGGCCTTCTATAACGATGACGCCTATATGCAGGCGGGCGCGCAGATCAAAACTGCCGCTGACATTATTTCCCAATCAGACATCATTTTTACGTTGCAGCCACCTCCGCGGGAGCTGGCTGCGCAGATACCTGCCGGAAAGGTGATACTGGGCGTATTACAGCCGCTGTTCCGTCCGGAAGAGGTGGCGTTCTGGGCATCTCAACAGATCACTGCGCTCAGCCTCGACGCCATTCCCCGCACCACCAGGGCGCAGGTGATGGACGTGCTCAGCTCCCAGGCCAATATTGCCGGGTATAAAGCGGTATTGCTGGCAGCGTATACCTATTCCCGTTATTTCCCCATGTTTATGACGGCCGCAGGCAGTATTGCACCGGCCAAAGTGCTGATACTGGGCGCCGGTGTGGCCGGTCTCCAGGCCATTGCCACCGCCAGAAGGCTGGGGGCGGTGGTAGAAGTGTTTGATACCCGCCCGGCCGTGAAGGAAGAGGTGATGAGCCTCGGCGCCCGCTTCGTGGAAGTGGACGGCGCCGCAGACGCCTCCGCTGCCGGTGGTTATGCGGTAGAACAAAGCGAGGATTATCAACAGAAACAACAGGCTAAAATAGCCGAAAGCATTGCCAAGGCAGATATTGTGATCACCACCGCCCAGATACCTGGCAAAAAAGCGCCGGTACTGGTCACTCAACCTATGCTGGACCAGATGCGCAGCGGGGCTGTTATCGTAGACATGGCCGCCGCCACCGGTGGTAACACCGCCCTCACCAGGAACAATGAAACGGTACACTATCAGGGTGTCACCATCATCGGAGATTCCAACCTTGCCGCCTCCATGCCGGCAGATGCCAGCAAATTATACGCTAAAAACGTCTTTAACTTTCTGAAGCTCATATTGACCAAAGAGGGAAACCTGCAGTTGAATTTCGAGGATGACATCGTGCGGGGCGCCTGCATCACCCACAATGGTGAGATCGTTCACGAGCGCCTGAAAAGCGCAAAACCGGCCACCAGCAGCGTACAAGGCTGATGGCGGGGACCGTACCGACTAATCAAATACCGCAAGCATGGAACATATTCTATCTTTTTTTCAACAACATATAGAGCTGATCTATATCGTGATCCTCTCCATTTTCCTTGGCGTGGAGGTGATTTCACGGGTGCCGTCTGTATTGCACACGCCGCTGATGAGCGGCGCCAACGCAATTCATGGCGTGGTGATCATTGGAGCGATCATCGTCATGGGACAGGCAGAGAAAGATAACTACCTCGCGCTGATACTCGGCTTCCTGGCGGTAATTCTCGGTACGGTCAATGTAGTGGGCGGTTTTGTGGTAACAGACCGTATGCTGGAGATGTTCAAAAAGAAAAAGAAATAATGGTTTAAAGCGCAATGTTTATGGGACTCAGTGTACTATCCATCATCTACCTGATCGGCTCTGTTACGTTTATCCTTGGCCTGAAAATGCTCAGCAAACCGGATACCGCCCGCAAGGGCAATCTGGTGGCGGCAGCCGGTATGGCGCTCGCTATTGTGGGCACTATCTTCCTCTATAAATCTGAAGGGAAACACCTGCATAATTACGGCTGGATAGCGGCCGGTCTCCTGATAGGCACCGTTATCGGTGTGATGGCCGCCAAAAAAGTGAAGATGACGGCCATGCCCGAAATGGTGAGCATGTTCAACGGTATGGGAGGCGCCTGCGCGGCCCTGATATCCATTGTGGAGTTTGATCATCTGTTGCATCCCGATTTTACGGTAAATGTGGACATCTCTGGCGACGGCGATGCCCTGGGACGCGCGATAGGTGAGATATGGGCGGCAGCTTCACGGGCAATGGACCACGATTTACGCGGGCATCTGCTGATCATTCTGCTCGGCCTCATCATTGGCGCCGTTTCTTTTGCCGGCAGCGTAATAGCCTGGGGAAAACTGAACGGCCGTATCAAGGATTTTGCTTTTAAAGGGCAGCATATCGTGAACCTCGTGGTGATGGCCGTGGTGCTGCTGGGCGCCGTGGTGTTGATCTGGACTGTCAACGGACGCGTGGAAGCGGCGGCAGAACATTCCCTGCTCAGTTTTCAGTTGTTGTTTTACCTGGTGCTGGCCTGTGCGCTCATATACGGTATCCTCTTCGTATTGCCGATAGGCGGTGCCGACATGCCGGTGGTAATATCACTGCTCAATTCCTTTACGGGCGTAGCTGCCGCGTGCGGCGGTTTCCTTTACAACAATCCGGTGATGCTCACCGGTGGCATCCTGGTGGGATCTGCGGGCACTATCCTGACCATTCTTATGTGCCAGGCGATGAACCGCTCCCTGAAAAATGTGCTGATCGGTTCTTTTGGCGGCGGTGCCGCCGCTGCGGCGGCAGGTGGCGGGGAACAGGGCAGCTACAAGGAAATCAGCCTGTCGGATGCGGCCGTGGTAATGGCTTATGCCAGCAAAGTGATGATCGTACCAGGTTACGGCCTGGCTGTGGCACAGGCGCAACATGCCTGTCATGAACTGGAAAAACTGCTGGAAGATAAAGGGGTGGAAGTGAAATATGCGATCCATCCGGTGGCGGGACGTATGCCCGGTCATATGAACGTGTTGCTGGCGGAGGCGGACGTGCCCTACGAGAAACTGCTGGAGATGGAAGACGCCAACGCGGAAATGCCTACTACTGATGCTGTTCTGGTACTGGGGGCCAATGATGTGGTGAACCCCGCCGCTAAAAGCGATCCTGCCAGTCCCATTTACGGAATGCCTATTCTGGAAGTGGAAAATGCCAAACTGGTGATCGTGAATAAACGTAGTATGAAGCCTGGTTACGCGGGCATCGAAAATGAGTTGTTTTTTCAACCAAAAACATCCATGCTGTTTGGTGATGCCAAGCAGGTATTGCAGCAGCTGGTGGCAGAAATCAAACAAGTGTAAATTACAAATTACGAATTACGAATTACGAATTGAGAGCTGTTTTATACACCGGTTACTAAGTAACTTTTTAAAAGAGGGTCCTCAATTTGTAATTCGTAATTCGTAATTCGTAATTTCGCGGAAAAAGAGCATTGTCCAATCATTTACCCGCAGCACTGATCGCTTCTCTGGAAGGCCTTCCCGGTTTTGACCGGGCGCCGTTTGAGCAGGTGCATGCCGCAGCAGAAAAAATCACTTCCCTGAGATTTAATCCACTGAAAGTACGTACTGCGGAAACGCAGGAAAATATCCTGTCTGCCTTGTCAGCCAGCGATGCTGTGCAGATACCCTGGAGTTCTGCCGGGTATTACCTGTCACAGCGGCCTTCCTTTACGTTCGATCCTTACTTTCATGCCGGCGCGTATTATGTGCAGGAAGCCTCTTCCATGTTCCTCGAACATGCGGTGCGGACAACAGTTGACCTCAGCCGCCCACTGAAGGTGCTGGACCTCTGTGCGGCGCCGGGCGGTAAATCTACCTTGCTGCAATCGTTGCTCAATGAACAAAGCATGCTGGTGGCCAATGAGGTGATCAAGCCAAGAGCGGCTTTGCTGGCGGATAACCTCAGCAAGTGGGGAGCGGCCAATGTGGTGGTGAGCAATAACGACCCGCGCGATTTCAGCCGGCTGCCGGGGTATTTTGATCTGATCGTGATTGATGCGCCCTGTTCCGGTTCCGGCCTTTTCCGCCGCGACCCTGAACTGATACCTGAATGGTCCCCTGAAAATGTGGAGCTATGCAGCCAGCGCCAGCAGCGGATTCTGGCCGATGTGTTGCCTGCACTGAAGGAAGATGGTATACTCATCTATTCGACCTGTTCTTTCTCAAAAGAAGAAGATGAAGTAATACTGGACTGGCTGGCCGATCATTTTGAATTGGAAAATATTGCGCTGAACGTACCGTCAGCATGGCAGATAGTACCAACGGTAACGGATAAACGAAATTGTACCGGTTACCGTTTTTATCCCAACCGGCTGAAAGGCGAAGGCTTTTTTATCAGCTGTTTCCGCAAGCGGGACATGGCGCACACGGCAAAACGCAAAGAGACGAAACAGGGCGTTGTCAGTGCAAAGGAACGGGAGTTGTTATCTTCCTGGATACAGTTGCCCGACGGGTATAGTTACCTGCCCCATCAGGATGAAATGTTGATTTTGTCGCCCCTGGTGGCAACAGAAATCGCATTCTTGCAACAACAGTTGTATATTCGCAAAGCGGGCGTTAAAGCCGGTCAGCCGGGAAAGAAGGAATTGATCCCGGACCACCAGCTGGCCATGAGCCCCATGGTAGCGGCGGAAGTACCGGTGGTGGACCTGGAACTGAAAGCGGCGTTGCAATACCTCCGCAAGGAAGACCCGGGCATCGATACGCCTGTCAGAGGCTGGGCGTTGATGCGCTACGGTCAGATGCCCCTGGGATGGGCCAAAATACTGCCCAACCGCATAAATAATTATTATCCTAAAGAACTCCGTATTTTGAAAGATATCAGCGGGCTGTAAAAAATGCCCGCGCTATTTGTTCCCGCTGTTACATATTTGTGAAATAGGCTGCCAACAAGTGTTTGCCGGTGTGTTGCGATTAACCCCGCCACATCATGGCAAACAACAAAAAGCATATTTTTTCGTTTGTTTTATTAAAT
Source organism: Chitinophaga varians (assembly GCF_012641275.1). NCBI lineage: Bacteria > Pseudomonadati > Bacteroidota > Chitinophagia > Chitinophagales > Chitinophagaceae > Chitinophaga > Chitinophaga varians. Next base: position 779,678 of record NZ_JABAIA010000002.1, read on the forward strand.
ATTTTTGTCAATTTTATCGCATATATTCGTTGCCCGAAAGAGGACGGTCATTCAATCATAAAAAGAGTTAGTATGGTAAAATCGATTCTATCAATTGCCTTGTTTGGTTTAAGTGCAGGAGTGGTAAAAGCGCAGGACACACTGCTGGTACAGGGTACCACACCGGCTCTTTACATCTCTCACGTTGTTAAAAAAGGAGAGAACTTCTATAGCCTCAGCCGTGCTTATGGCGTGCCCCCCAAAGAAATTGCTGCCGCCAACAAGATAACGATGGATCAGGGTTTGCAGTTAGGACATCTGCTGCATATCCCGCTGACAGCTTCCAATTTCTCCCAGAAAGCGGATGCCAGCGGAACACCGGTGTATCACAAGGTGACCGATAAGGAAACTTTATACCGCGTGAGTGTTAACCACAACAAAGTACCCCTGGACAACATCCGCCAATGGAACAACTTCCAGGGCGATGGACTGAAAAAAGACGGTTACATCATTGTCGGCTACCTGAAAGGCGGTAACGGCGCTGTGGCCTCCGCACCGGCACCGGCACCACGCAAGGAAGTGGTGAAAAACGAACCGAAGGAACAGACACCTCCGGCAGAACCTGTAACACCGCCTGCTACAGAAGCTCCCCGCAAAGAAGTGAAGAAAGAACCCGAAGCACGCCCGGTAACAGACGCGCCGGAAACAACAACACCTGCGCCTGCCCCTAAAACGGCAGCACCGGTGGTAGCTAACGGCGACTTCGAAAAACTGTATGAGCAACAGACCAACGGCGGTAAAAAAGCCACAACAGAGAAAGGCCCCGGCACCTGGTTTAAAAGCAACGCGGTAGGTAAATACTACGCGCTGCATAACACCGCGGCCCGCGGCACTATTATCAAAGTGACCAATCCGCTGAACGGTAAAGCGATCTATGCAAAGGTGCTGGACGTGATCCCGCAAATGAAATCCAACGCCGGCCTCATCGTGAAACTGAGCGATGGCGCTATGCAGGCACTGGGCACTACGGACGCCCGTTTCTATTGTGAACTGAGCTATGATAATTAATCACCGGACAACACCGGACATAAACGAAAAGAGCGGGATATTATATCCCGCTCTTTTCGTTTATGTCATGTATGTAAGGGCGTCAAAACCGGTACCCCCGCAGGAAAGCGGAGATATCCATGCGTTTCTTGCCTTCCAGCTGCACTTCATCGAGATAGAGGTATCCGTCCGGCGCCGCGATCCGCACATATGTTTTCTGGTCTGTGTCGAATTCACCGGGAGCAACGGACGGTTTTCCCGCTTCTTTGTGCGCCTTGTATATCTTCATGCTTTTATCCTGGATGGTGGTCCATGCGGCAGGATAGGGACTGAGGCCCCTCACAAGATTGTATATTTTATCCAGCGGGTCCTGCCAGTTGATCTGGCACGTTTCCTTGAATATTTTAGGCGCGTGTTTGATATCAGCGGCCGCGATGTTGGCCTGCGGCGTTTCCTTGGCGGTACCGGCGGCAATGGACTGCACTGTTTTCAGCAGCAGGCGGGCACCGGTATGCATCAGTTCATCATGCAGCTCTCCGGCTGTTTCATCATCGCGGATCACTACCTTGTCTGCCAGTAAAATATCACCGGTATCAATTTCATGTTGCAGTTTGAAGGTGGTCACGCCGGATTCTTTTTCTCCGTTGATGATCGCCCAGTTGATAGGTGCGGCGCCGCGGTAGTTGGGCAGCAGCGAAGCATGCACATTGATAGTGCCTTCAGGCGGCATGTTCCAGACAATTTCCGGCAGCATACGGAAGGCCACCACCACCTGGAGGTCCGCTTTGAGGGCCGTCAGTTGGGCAATGAACTCCGGGTTTTTCAGTTTCTCCGGTTGCAATACGGGCAACCCTTTGCTGACAGCATATTTTTTAACGGCGCTTTCCTGCATCTGCAGGCCTCTGCCGGCTGGCTTGTCGGGCGCTGTGATCACTCCAACGATATTAAATCCATTCTCTACCAGTATATCGAGGGATGCTACTGCAAAATCAGGCGTCCCCATAAAAACGATGCGAAGCTGTTTGTCCATATGACGCAAAAGTAAATGAATTATTCCTCGTACAGCAGGTATTTTGCGCGTATGGCTTTGAACTGCCGCAGTCCGGGTTCCCAGCTCCTGCGGATGTCGGCTTCTGATACGCCGCTTTTGATCTGCTGTTGTAATTGTGCATTGCCCGCCAGTTTATTGAAGAAGGCATTGAAGAATTTATCTTTCTGAGGATACAGCGCATATGCCTGTAACAGCCATTTGAGCGCTATTTTACGGCCTTTCGCAGGAGATGCTTCCGGTGACCTGCTCAGGTCAAATCCGTAGCACAGCTGGTCCTTCAGCGGTGGATTTTTGGCGCCTGCCACACTGCGGGGCGTAAAGGAAAATCCTTTCTTTGGGAACAGGGGTGAGCCAAACAGCTGGAAAGGCTTGTCTGTGCCACGTCCCAGGCTGATGGGCGTGCCTTCAAAGAAACAGAGCGAAGTGTACAGGTTCACAGCGGCCATATCAGGCAGATTGGGGGAAGGTGCTACCGGCAGACTGTAATACGTGTGATGGGTGTAATTTTCGCAGGGGACGACGGTCAGTTTGCATTTAACGCCTTTGCTCAGCCAGCCTTCGCCATTAAGCATTTGAGCGTATTCGCCTACGGTCATGCCGTGTACGATTGGAATGGGCTGCATGCCTACAAAAGAGCGGAAGGCGGTGTCCAGTACAGGTCCGTCTACATAATCGCCATTGGGGTTAGGCCTGTCCAGCACAATGATGGGTTTGTTGTTTTCTGCGGCAGATTCCATCAGTTCCTGCAGGGAAGAGATGTACGTATAAAAGCGGGCGCCTACGTCCTGCACGTCGAAGATGAGCACGTCCACGTCCTGCAAATCCGCAGCAGTGGCTTTACGGTGCTGGCCATATAGTGATACGACCGGCAGCCCGGTGTTTTTATCGGTGCTGTTGCCTACTTTTTCGCCGGCATCGGCTTGTCCGCGGAAACCGTGTTCTGGACTGAAGATTTTAGAGATATGCACCTGCAGTTTCAGCAGGGTGTCTACCAGGTGTGTAGTGCCAATAGTGGCGGTCTGGTTCACCAGCAGGGCCACCCGTTTGTTTTTCAGCAGTGGCAGGTACTGGTTGGTTTGTGCGGCTCCCGGTATAACATGGGAGGCATACTGTGCCTGCGCAGATGTCAGCAGGCCGCATAAAAGCGTGCAGATGATTAATAGACGGTTCATGGCCTTAATATACGGCAAAACCCTTATGGCAGTGAGAAAAATTGATGAGATATGGTCTGTTTTAGTATCTTGCGGCTATTATTCACTATAAACAACTAATTTATGCAAGCTGTTAAAAACGGGGATACTGTGAAGGTGCACTATCAGGGCCGTTTGACTGACGGGACCATGTTTGATTCCTCAGAGGGCAGAGCTCCGCTGGAATTCAAAGTAGGCGCCCACATGGTGATCAAAGGCTTTGAGAATGGTGTACTGGATATGACGCCGGGAGAGAAGAAAACCATCCATATCCCTGTTGATCAGGCATATGGTCCGAAGAATGATGAAATGATCATGGAATTCCCTAAAGCAAATATTCCTCCTGATCTGAACCCGGAAGTGGGCATGGAACTGCAGATGAGCAATCCTGAAGGCCATGTGTTCCAGGTGAGAGTAGCTGCTGTAGGTTCTGAATTTATCACCCTGGACGCTAACCATCCGCTGGCTGGTCAGGACCTGGTGTTTGATCTGGAACTCGTGGAAATCGTATAATATTTGGTTATTTGATCATTCAAATATTTCAATATTAAAATGATCAAATAACCAAATAACAATATTTTTAAGCCGGTACTTTAATAGGTATCGGCTTTTTATTTTCATCGATCGCTACAAAGGTGAAAGTGCCGCAGATAGCATGTTCCCGGTGATCGAGGTACATTTGCTCCACATAGATGTCCACCCTTACTTTCAGGCTGGTGTTGCCCACATGAATGACAGTGCCTACCAATTCAATGATGGTGCCATGCGGAATAGGTTTTTTGAAATCGATCCTGTCTGATGATACGGTGACGGTGCGCATTTTTGTAAAACGGGTAGCGGTGATAAAGGCCACTTCGTCCATAAGATGCATGGCGGTGCCGCCGAAAAGCGTGTCGTAATGGTTTACCGTGTTAGGAAATACCGCTTTGAAAATGCGTGTAACGGATTTCTCGATCTGTTCTTCGTATGCCATGTTATGATTTATAGTGGAGCGTCAGGCTGCTCTTGCATGACAGCCTTCAGCTCGCGTAAACAATTTTCGCAGAGGCAGCCCTGGTATTTTTCGCTTATCCTGAAACGTTCTTCCAATGTGAGCGGTACATCGCTGCACTGGCAGCGGTGAATACTGTTGACCCGGCATTCAAAAGCCCGGTTGCAGCGAGGGCAGGGGACAATTTCATGTTTCAGCATGTACCAAATGTACGAAATGCTGAAGGAATGAAATCACGCCAGTTGTTTCCTCACTTCACGGGCTGCCTGCACCATATTCCGCAATGACATTTCCGTTTCGGGCCATTTCCTGGTTTTAAGGCCACAGTCGGGGTTTACCCAGAGGTTGCGCACCGGTAGCAGTGTGGCTGCCCTGTGCAGCAGTTTGCCCATCTCTGCTACGCCCGGCACACGGGGGGAGTGGATATCGTATACGCCCGGACCGGTTTCATTCGGATAGCTGAAGCGCGCAAAGGCTTCCAGCAGCTCCATCTGAGAGCGCGATGTTTCCATGGTGATCACGTCCGCGTCCATTGCGGCAATATGCGCAATAATATCATTGAACTCTGCATAACACATATGCGTGTGTATCTGTGTGGTGTCCTGCACGGGTGCTACCGACAGGCGGAAGGCGTCGACGGCCTGCCGGAGATACGCGTCCTGCTTGCTTTTACGCAGGGGCAGTCCTTCGCGCAGCGCCGGTTCATCTACCTGGATAACTGTAATACCGGCATCTTCCAGGTCTTTCACTTCGTCGCGGATAGCCAGCGCTATCTGAAACGCTGTATCCATGCGTGGTTGGTCGTTTCTTACAAAAGACCATTGTAAAATGGTGATCGGGCCGGTGAGCATTCCTTTGACCGGCTTGTGGGTAAGCGACTGTGCAAACTGGCTCCAGGCAACGGTCATAGGCTGCGGACGCCATACGTCGCCATAGATGACCGGCGGCTTCACGCAACGGGAGCCATAACTCTGCACCCATCCGTTTTGGGTGAAAGCAAAACCTTCCAGTTGCTCCCCGAAATATTCCACCATGTCATTGCGCTCAAACTCGCCATGCACCAGCACATCGAGGCCGAGTGATTCCTGCCAGGAGATAGCCTCGCGGATAGCGGCGCTGATATCCTGATCGTACTGTGCTGCTGTGATATGGCCTTTTTTGAGATTGGAACGCAACTGCCGTATTTCCACTGTCTGTGGAAAGGAGCCGATGGTAGTGGTAGGCAGTAACGGTAGCTGCAGTTTGGCCTGCTGCAGCGGCTGACGTTCGGCAAATTCATGTTGCCGCGAAAAGTCGTCAGCTGTAATACTTGCCAGTCTTGCTTTTACGGCCGGCACATGAATGCCCGGCGCGGTTTTGCGTTGTTCCATCACCTGTTGGTTGATGGTCAGCAACCTGGTGTCTCCGGCAAGGATTTGTTTCAGGGAGATGACTTCTTCCACTTTCTGTTTTGCAAAAGCCATCCATTGTTTGATGTCGGTATTCAGGGTTGTTTCATCGTTGAGGTTGTAAGGCACATGCAGCAGCGAGCAGGAAGTGCCCAGCATCAGGCGTTCCCGGCCAATGGCCTGTACGGCCTGGTTGATGAGCGACAGCGATGCGGTATAATCGTTTTTCCAGATGTTGCGGCCGTCCACTACGCCGAGTGATAACTGCATGTTTTCAGGAAGGGCCCGGAGAACAGCGTCCAGCTGCTCTGGTGCGCGAACGAGGTCAATATGCAATGCGTTCACCGGCAGCTGCAAAGCCAGGTCCGTATTGTCTTCCAGCGCACCGAAGTAGGTGGTGAGCAGCAGTTTCAGATCAGGGAATGCCTCACGGATAGCGGTATACGCCAGTTGATACAGTATTTTATCGGCGGGTTCCAGGTCGGTGACCAGGCTGGGCTCGTCCAGCTGTATCCAGTCGGCGCCGGCGTCGCGGAGCGCGGCCAGCAGTTCCAGGTAGGCGGGCAACAGCTGTTGTAACAAGGCGGCCCGTGTTACGCCGGCTGTCTTTATTTTGCCGCAAAGAATATAGGTGACAGGCCCTATCAGTACGGGCTTGGTGCGGATACCCTGTTGCAGCGCCTCGGTGAATTCATGGACGGCCTTGCGTGACTGCAGGCTGTAAGTCTGGCTGGCATCAAATTCGGGCACCAGGTAGTGATAGTTGGTGTCGAACCACTTGGTCATTTCCACGGCGGTGAGATCGAAGCCATTTTTCTGGTAACCCCTGGCCATGGCGAAGTACAGTTCCAGGCAGTTGGGATTAGCAAAAGAGCGGCGCAGCTCCTGGAAACGCTCTGGTATTACGCCCAGGGCTATGCTCATATCGAGCATCTGGTCGTAAAAAGAGAAATCGTTGGATGGGATCAGATCTATGCCAGACTGGTGAAGGGTTTCCCAGTGTTCTTTTCGTAGAAGCCTGGCCGTTAGTTCCAGTTTCTCCAGGGAAATTTTACCTGCCCAGTAGTTTTCACAGGCTTTCTTCAGTTCTCGCTGGCTGCCTATTCTCGGGTAGCCTGGAATATTGGTAATCATATACAGGATGGTTTTTTATTCCCGACAAACCTATCATTATTGTATGTTTGTTTTATTAAAAATGAAAAAATTGGTGTTTTGTATAAGAGTTTTATCTTTTTGTAGAATATTTTACTAAATCAACTATTGTGAGAGATGGTAAAACAGAAAATTTTACGGCAAAAGGGGGCACCGGTTTTTTCCTTACGTTTGCAATATGTTTACAAATTATTCATACACTGTTGATACGCGCTTTATTCGTTACGCGCAGATAGATACACAATCCGATCCGCAAAGCACGAGCTTTCCAACCACTGAAAAGCAGAAAGACCTGTCCCGCCTGCTGGTAAAGGAATTACACGAGATGGGCGTCACAGATGCAGAACTGGACGAACATGGTTACGTATATGCCACTATTCCCGCCAATACCGACAAACAGGTGCCGGTCATCTGTTTCTGTTCCCATGTGGACACGTCTTCCGACAGTAGCGGCACGGGCGTAAAACCTATCGTGCACCGTGCTTATGATGGGGGAGATATTGTATTGCCTGATGACAGCAGCGTGGTGATCAGCCCCCGTGAACACCCTTATCTGGCCTCCAAAAAAGGAGACGATATCATCACAGCCAGCGGCACCACTTTGCTGGGCGCTGATGACAAAGCCGGTGTAGCGGAGATCATGGACGCGGCCCATTTCCTGATGACACATCCGGAAGTGAAACACGGCGCTATCCGTATCCTCTTCACGCCCGACGAAGAAGTAGGCCGTGGCGTGGAAAAAGTGGACATGAAAAAACTCGCTGCTCAATTTGGTTATACCATGGACGGCGGTGAACTGGGCTCACTGGAAGATGAGAACTTCTCTGCCGATGGCGCACGTATCACGGTATATGGCGTAAGTGCCCATCCCGGTTCAGCGAAAGATAAACTGGTGAGCGCTATCAAGATTGCCGGTGAAATCGTGGATGCCCTGCCGAAAGACGGTCTTTCTCCCGAAACAACAGAAGAAAGGGAAGGGTTCATTCATCCGGTACGTATAAGCGGTACCGTAGAGAAGACAGAAATTGATTTTATTATCCGTGACTTCGTAACCTCCAACCTGGAATTACACGAGGCTTTCCTGCGCCGCCAGATGGAAAAAGTGCTGGAGCGTTATCCCAATGCTACCGCCAGGCTGAAAGTCACTGAACAATACCGCAATATGAAAGAGGTGCTGGACCTGCATCCGGAGGTAACGGCCCATGCGGCGGAAGCTATCCGCCGCGCCGGCGTACAGCCGTTGAAGATGAGCATCCGTGGCGGCACCGATGGTTCCCGCCTGTCTTTCATGGGACTGCCCTGTCCTAATATTTTTACCGGCGAGATGGCCCTCCACAGCAAACAGGAGTATGTCAGCATCCAGGACATGCAGAAAGCAGTGCAGACAATTGTATATCTGGCACAAGTTTGGGAGGAAAAGGCCTGATCAATTACAAATAACAGGTTACGAATGATGCATGACAAAGTCTCCGTTTGTCATTCGTAATTCTTAATTCGTAATTATTTTACTATTTTAACCGTTAATAGAAGAAAATCCACATGATACTAGGGCTCATCACATTATTGCAGGATACATTGCTTTCGAAGGCCGATTCGTTGGCACAGGCCACCAATGCAGCTGCGGCGCCGGCACCACAGATACATCTGATAGATATGCTCATGAAAGGGGGCGTACTCATGATCCCGCTGGGTATTCTCTCCGTCATTGCCGTATTTGTGTTTGTGGAGCGGTATCTGACCATCGCAAAGGCTGGCCGCCTGGAAGATAACTTTATGCCGATGATCCGTGACCAGATCACCACCGGCAATATTATGGGCGCCCGTTCCCTCGCCAAAAACACGCAGGGGCCTATTGCGCGGATGATCGATAAAGGTCTTCAGCGTATCGGTAAGCCGATCGAGTCTATTGAGAAGTCTATGGAGAATGTGGGCAAACTGGAGATCTACCGGATGGAGAAAAACCTGGTGATCCTTTCCATCATCGCGGGTATTGCACCGATGTTCGGGTTTCTGGGCACCATCGCGGGTATGATCCAGACCTTTTTCAACATCTCCATCACCTCTGATATTACGCTGGGCACTATTGCGGGCGGTATTTATGTGAAGATGATCACGTCCGCTACGGGCCTGATTATCGGTATTGTGGCCTTTATCGGTTACAGTTTCCTGAATGCACAGATAGATAAGGTTGTTAACAAGATGGAAGCCTCTGCAGCGGAATTTACGGATATCCTGCAGGAACCTACCCGCTAAAAACCACGGCTCATGAATTTACGCAGGAGAAATAAGAAACACGTGGAAATGCACAACTCGGCGCTGAATGATATCCTTTTCATTCTGCTGTTGTTCTTCCTGATTGTTTCCACGCTGGCCAATCCCAACGTCATCAAGCTGATGTTGCCTAAAGCCCAGAGCAATACCAAAGCCAAACAAACGGTGGTGGTGAGCATCAACGAAAAACATGAGTTCTTCGTAGGCACCACCAAAGTGCCTTTTGAAGGCCTTAAACAAGCGCTGGCCCCGGCTGTCGCCAATGAAAAGGTAGATCCCACCATTGTGATCAATGCTGAAAAATCAGTGCCGATAGAAGATGTGGTGAACGTGATGGAGGTGGCCAAGCAGATAGGCGCAAAAGTGGTGCTGGCAACAGCTAAAAAATAATTACGAATTACGAATTACAAATTACGAATTGAGGGCTTTCTTATAGCGAGGTTACTTAAAATGACCTTTCCATAAGAAAGCCCTCAATTCGTAATTTGTAATTCGTAATTCGTAATTGCCTTTACCATTCTGTCTTTGCCGAACATGTCCTGCCGGAGCGTTACCTCCCTGAACCCCAGTGATTGCAGCAGTTGCACTACTTCCTGTCCCAGTGATTCATTGATCTCAAAGTAAAGCGCGCCGCCCGGGTTGAGCTTCTGCAGCGCGGTACGGGCGATATGCCGGTAAAACAGCAGCGCGTCATTGTCCGGCACAAAAAGCGCGATGGACGGTTCAAAGCCCCATACCTGTTGCTGCATGGTGGCCTGTTCGCTTTGTGTGATGTAGGGCGGATTGCTGACGATCACGTCGAAGGCCGGCAATGTGGCCATTTGCTGCTCATCGAGGGCGCTGAGGCAGGAGAATTCCACCTCCAGCCGCAGCCTGACAGCGTTTCCACGGGCAACGGCCAGGGCTTCTTCGCTGATGTCGATCGCGGATACCACAGCAGCGGGGATGTTCTGTTTTAATGCCAGCGGGATACAGCCGCTGCCGGTGCCGATGTCCAGCAGATGCGGGTGGGGATGCCCTGCCAGGTCCTGTATGATCCAGGCTACCAGTTCTTCTGTTTCTGGCCTCGGGATCAGCACGTGATGGTTGACAGCCAGCTCCATGCCGTAAAACCAGCCGGAACCGGTGACATATTGTACCGGCTCCATCCGTTGCAGGGCTTCTATGGCGCTTTTGAGCCGGGTATTCTGATCAGGCGTCAATAATTTGGCTTTATGCACAAGGCGGTCCAGTTTATTCATGCCCGTTATATGCTCCAGCACAATATGGGCTATATTGGCGGCTTCGCGCGCATCGTATAAATCGCCTATGGCACCTGTGATATAGGTAAAGGCTGTTTGTATTGTCAAATTTGATGATTTAAGAATCAGCCGGAAAATACAAACCAGGAGGTGATTGGCATTTTCCGTCGGCTAAAAACGTAATTTTGGCAAAAATATTACTTTAACAGGGTATCATGAATAGCACAGACCATGAAATTTTTATGAGGCGGTGCCTGGAGCTGGCCGCCATGGGTCGTGGCCATGCGGCGCCTAACCCGGTGGTAGGGGCGGTGCTGGTGCATCAGGGCCGTATCATCGGGGAAGGTTACCACCGGCAATATGGTCAGGCACATGCGGAAGTGAACTGTGTGAACAGCGTTACGGCAGAAGACAGGCCCCTCATTCAGCGGGCCACGATGTATGTAAGCCTTGAACCCTGTGCGCATCATGGTAAAACGCCGCCCTGCGCAGATCTGATCGTGTCAGAAAAAATCCCGGAAGTAGTGATCGGTTGTGTGGACACTTTCTCTGCGGTGGCCGGCAAAGGGATCGAAAAACTGAAAAAGGCAGGCATAAAAGTACATACCGGTGTGCTGGAAACAGCCTGCAGGGCTATCAACCGCCGCTTCTTTACGTTTCATGAGCAGCAACGGCCCTATATCATCCTGAAATGGGCGCAGAGCCGCAATGGCTTTATGGCCGGTCCCGACGGCGCGCCGGTGCGTATCTCCAACCACTGGAGCGACCGCCTGGTACATCGCTGGCGCAGTGAGGAGATGGCTATTCTGGTAGGCACCCGCACGGCCATCCTCGATAACCCTCAACTGAATACGCGGCTGTGGCCCGGTAAGGACCCGGTGCGACTGGTCATCGACAGAACGCTGGCGGTTCCCCGAACACATCACCTGTGGGATGGCAGTATTCCTACCATCTTTATCACGGCGGAAAAAACAACGGATGAAAAAGCAGACCTGCTGACACTCGATTTTACGGCGCCATTACTGCCACAACTCATGCAACACCTCCACCAGCGCCAGATACAGAGCGTATTGGTGGAAGGCGGCCCTTACGTGTTGCAACGTTTCCTGGAAACAGACCTTTGGGACGAAGCGCGCGTTATAACGGGAACGAATACACTGTCTGATGGACTGCCGGCGCCGGTACTAAGACAGGCTGCGGTGGAAGAGACTTTACACCTGGAAGGTGACCGTATCGACATTTACCGTCGTGGTTAAAAAAGAATATTCTGGTTTTTCTAAAATATATAGATGGAGGTTTATTTTACGATTGATAAAACCGCTGTTGCTGAATTCAAGGACAGGGGCAGCAAATTTCTGGCTTATGTGTTTCCCGTGAAGACCCCTGAAGCGGTGAAGGATTGTCTGATGGAAGTGAAAAAAGAGCATCCCAAAGCCACCCACCATTGTTATGCTTACCGCTTAGGTACGGACGGACTTCAGTTTCGTGCCAATGATGACGGAGAACCTTCCGGTTCTGCGGGCAAACCTATCCTCGGGCAGATAGACAGTAAACAGTTGACGGATGTGCTGATCGTGGTGGTGCGGTATTTTGGCGGTACCCTGCTGGGTGTTCCCGGGCTGATCAATGCCTATAAGATGAGTGCTGCCATGGTATTGCAGCTGGTGCCGGCGGTCCAGAAGAACATAGAATCAAAATATCATCTCACTTTCGACTACACCATCATGAATGACGTGATGATCGTTGTGAAACAAAATAATTGCACCGTGCTGGCGCAGGAACTGCAGCTCTTTTGTACTATGGACATAGGAGTGCCCCGGGCGAACGAAGAGTTGTGCCTTTTACGCCTTCGCGACATTCACGGACTGGAGATAAAGACGTTGAAATAGCGGCAGCATGTTTCCCTGTCAGATGAAAATCGGCAAACAGTTCAAAACAGAGATAAGGCGATTGGGAGGCTTCCGGGGTGTCCAATTTAACGCATGCTCTTTTTAATAACAGCACGGTGGCCACGGCGGCCGCTGCAATTAAGAAGAATCGATAACGTTTCAACATAGTTGTAATATTAGGGTGATAACGAGGGACGATAAAAGAATATGCCAGAAATAGATTTGTTGAAAATGAATAAGTTATACAGCAGATAGGTCGATAAGATTGTCCGAACACGAAAGCCGAACGTCCAAAACCGGACAAAATCACGAAATCAATTACAAATTACGAATTAGGAATTACGAATGAAGGGCTTTCTTATAGAACGGTTAATTATTAACATTTCTATAAGAAAGCCCTTTATGTTTGTTGGGTTGTAACTCGGGAATTAAAACCGGGGACTAACCACAAGATCTTTGCTGCCAGGGGTGTATTTATAGAAACCTTCCCCGCTCTTTACGCCCAGGTATCCGGCGGTGACCATGTTCACCAGCAGGGGGCAGGGCGCATATTTCGGATTGCCAAAGCCATCATGTAACACATTGAGGATGGACAGGCATACGTCCAGCCCGATGAAGTCTGCCAGTTGCAGTGGTCCCATCGGATGGGCCATGCCGAGTTTCATCACTGTATCTATTTCTGCCACGCCGGCCACGCCTTCAAAAAGTGAATAGATGGCTTCATTGATCATGGGCATGAGGATACGGTTGGCGATGAAGCCGGGATAGTCGTTCACCACGCAGGGCACTTTGCCCAGCTTTTCGGAGAGGGCCACAATTTCCTGTGTGATGCTCTTATCTGTAGCATAGCCGTTGATGATCTCCACCAGTTTCATTACAGGCACCGGGTTCATAAAGTGCATGCCGATTACTTTTGCCGGCCGTTTGGTGGCGGCAGCAATTTTGGTGATGGAGATGGAAGAGGTATTGGTGGCCAGTATAGCGTCTGGGTGTGCATGCTCATCGAGTTCCTGGAATATTTTCAGTTTCAGCGCTACATTTTCAGTAGCCGCTTCCACTACGAGCGATACGTCTCTTACGCCATCAGGAATAGAAGTGAGAGGATTGATATTGGCGATCGTTTGTGCTTTCTGTACCTCGGAAACAGTGCCCTTGGACACTTGTCTGTCAAGGTTCTTGCTGATGGTCTGTATGGCCTTTTCGAGAGCTGCAGCTGATACATCTATCAGGTTTACCGCATAGCCATTCTGGGCAAATACGTGCGCTATACCATTGCCCATGGTGCCCGCGCCTATAACCGCTACTTTTTGCATGGAGATTATTTTGGTTCTGAATTATAGAGCAATATAAACAATTACGAATTACGGATGACGAAAGAAGGGCTGTCTTACAGAACGGCTACCAAATAACCTTTCCATAAAACAGCCCTTAATCTGTTATTCGTAATTAATAATCGTCTTTTCGTTTGAAATCACCCCGTTTCCAGGCCTGGATAAACTGTGCCCAGGCGAGAGGGTTGAAAATATTTTGTGGTGGTGGCTGGCCGGCGTAGTACAGGGATTGCGCCTGTTTGTTGAGGTACATGTTCGTGCCTTCTGCACCATCGACGGGCGTAAAGCGGGTCATGGCCCTGAGACGGGCGTTTTCCGTGTTTTTACGGGCTATTTCGTATGCATCGTCCGGGATGTCCATGCTGGCGAACGCTCTTTCAAACTCCTGCCGGTTGAGGTAGGGTTTGATGATGGTTACCGGAAGATAGGTAGTATCCTCCACCATCAGTTGTATGAGGGAGAAATTATTGCCTTTGAGTGTGGTTGGTATTTTATAGTCTTTCTTTTTGAAACCTACCGCGCTGAAAGTGAGGGTGTCACCTTTAAAAACCACGATAGAGAAGACGCCGGCGGAATTGGAAATGGTACCGCGGCCCTGGCCTCTGACGAGGACGCTGACGGCTGGTACGGCCCGCAGGCTGTCAGCAGTCATGGTGATCCCTGAAATTTGAATTACGCTGTCCCTGAAATCCGCAATTTGGGCTTTCAACAGGAAAGGAGATAAAAGGAACACCAGGATAAGTGACAGTATGTAGGATCTTTTGTGATGCATGCCGGCCCTAAGATATAGAAATTTAATTTACTTGTCTCCCTGCGACGGATGAACGCGAAGAAGAGTTTGTAAATTAACTTCCAATTGGGTTAACTTTGCAGGCAGGAATCGAATTTTAACAACAATTTATGATGACGAAAGAGCAGATTTTACAGGCCCTGAGCAACGTCGAAGAACCCGATCTGGGAAAGGATCTGGTGACGTTGAACATGGTAAAAGATATAGAGATAAACGGCAATAAGGTGAAGTTTACGGTAGTGCTGACAACACCGGCCTGCCCGTTGAAGGATCTTATCAGGAACGCATGTGTCAATGCCATTCATATGATGGTGAGCAAGGACGCGGAAGTGGAAGTGGTGATGACGGCCAATGTGAGCTCGCGCCGTACGGAAGGTAAAGGTGTACTGGCCGGCGTTAAAAATATTATTGTCGTGGCTTCCGGTAAAGGTGGCGTGGGCAAATCTACCGTGGCGGCCAATCTGGCGCTGGCACTGGGCCGTGATGGCGCCCGTGTGGGCCTGATGGACGCTGATATCTACGGACCGTCCGTTCCCATTATGTTTGGCCTCCGTGGCGAAAGACCGATGATGGTAGAGGTGGAAGGTAAAGGCATGATCCAGCCGATAGAGAAATTTGGCATTAAAGTGATGTCTATCGGCCTGCTGATCGATGAAAGACAGGCCGTGGTTTGGCGTGGCCCGATGGCCAGCAGCGCCCTCCGCCAGTTCCTCACCGATGTATACTGGGGCGAGCTGGACTATCTGGTGATCGATATGCCTCCCGGTACCGGTGATATCCACCTGACGCTGGTACAAACCGTACCGGTAACCGGCGCGGTGATGGTGACCACCCCGCAGGACGTGGCACTGGTAGATGTACAGAAAGGCATCGCCATGTTCAACGGCCAGCAGATTAATGTGCCTATCCTGGGACTGGTGGAAAATATGGCCTATTTCACACCGGCAGAGCTGCCGGAGAACAAATACTATATCTTCGGAAAAGAAGGTGGCAAAAAACTGGCGGAAGACCTGGAAATACCATTCCTGGGCCAGATCCCGCTGGTACAAAGCATCCGCGAAGGCGGCGACAGCGGTCAGCCCGCTATGGCCAGCGATGATAAAATTACCCGCAAAGCCTTCCTGGACGTGGCCGGCGCCGCTGCCAGAAGCATAGCCATGCGTAACGCTAATATTGCACCCACCAAAATTGTGGATGTGATCGTATAATACTTGTTCATTTAGATATTTGATTATTTAATTATTTTAAGGATTAAATAATCAAATAATTAGATGTCATACCTGACAGCGAAAATGAAGTGGTGTCGCCACGGCATTTTCGCTGTTTTTTTTGGAAAATCTTCATTCTTTTTTTCCTTATCTTTAGTTGAATCTTCCTCCGAAATGATTGTCGGTAAAGCATAACGACCACAACAACTACCACACAGTAAAATATTTTAGAGGTAATCATAATATGTTTAAACTGCTGCAATGCTTAAGTTTTACTTAACTTTGCGCCCCAAATAAACCGACTATGAATCGACAGGAATTGGTGAATCTTATTAAGGAAAAACAATCTTATCTGTGCGTAGGATTGGATACAGACATGCAAAAGATTCCAAAACACCTGCTGTCTCACGCAGATCCGGTGTTTGCCTTTAACAAGGCAATTATTGACGCCACCAAAGACCTTTGCGTGGCGTATAAAATCAATACGGCCTTTTACGAATGTATGGGCATCCGCGGATGGGAAAGCCTGCAGCGTACGGTAGAATATATCCCTTCCGGTATCTTTACCATCGCCGATGCTAAACGCGGCGATATCGGCAATACTTCCACCCAATACGCCAAAACTTTTTTTGATACGTATAAGTTTGATTCCGTTACGGTAGCTCCTTATATGGGGAAAGACAGCGTATTGCCATTCCTCCAGTTCCCGGAGAAATGGACCATTCTCCTCGGGCTTACTTCCAATGAAGGCAGCCAGGACTTCCAGCTGCAACAGGCGGGAGATGAGCTGCTGTTTGAAAAAGTGATAAAAACAGCGATGGAGTGGGGCACCCCGGACAACCTGATGTTTGTGGTGGGCGCTACCCAATCCGCTCAACTGGGCTATATCCGTAAAATGGCACCAGACAACTTTTTCCTGGTGCCGGGCGTAGGCGCCCAGGGAGGCAGCCTGCAGGAAATATCCACACAGGCCATGAACAAAGACTGCGGCCTGCTCGTCAACGTGAGCCGTGGTATTATCTATGCCGGCAACGGTGAAGACTTTGCCACCGATGCCCGTAATGCCGCCCTGCAATACCAGCAGGAAATGGCCACTTACCTCAATCAGACAACTGTCAGCCTCTGATACTGACAATAGCCGTTGGCGTTAGCTTTTGGCCTGCTGTGAAAATTTTTTCCATAAGGCTGAAAGTTAACCGCCACTCAGGCAGTTATTTGAATACACAGTTCTTCTCTGTCCACCACGGAAGCACCTCAAAACGCAACCTCCCCGCACGTACCGCCGGATCTTCCTTCACCAGCTGCTCCGCTTCCAGACTGTCCCTGCAATCCAGTATAAATATTCCCTTCATATCGCCATCATTATCAAAAGGGCCTGCTACCAGCAATTTGCCGGTCTGCGCCAGTTGTTGTATATGCTGCAGGTGGGCGGACTGAATACCGGCGGCTGCTACTGCCGGCTGATCGCGGTGTGGGCCGTTCTTCAAAAAGACCATCCAGTAACGTTTCATGTTCGGGTTGACGCTTGTCTCTTTCCTGGCTTCATGGACAGATGGTGATTGCAAAGTAGCGGGATGAAAAGATACTATCACGATAACCAGAAATCCCAGCAGAAAAATTGCAGGAATAACTTTGCTTGCCATACGGGTATTTTCACCGAAGGTAGACAATCAATGACGAATTGTGAATTAGAATTAAATTAAGAAATGATGATGAATGATTGATTCCTAATGTGTTAGCGAGGCCCGCCATTAGCCGTTACCGTTATAGGCGGCGCGCCACCCGCCGTTCGTAAGTCGTAATTGGTTATATTGGGTTATTAAACATGAACAGATGTCTAAAGATTTATTCCAGTCACCGGATTATTATGCTGTAGATGGTTTGTTGACAGAAGAACACCTGTTAATCCGCGATACAGTAAGGCAGTGGGTAAAGAAAGAGGTTTCGCCCATTATTGAAGATTATTGCCAGCGTGCCGAATTCCCTTCGCAGATTTTAAAAGGGCTTGGCGAACTTGGCTGTTTTGGCCCTACTATCCCGCAGGAATACGGCGGTGGCGGCATGGACCATATTGCCTATGGACTGATGATGCAGGAGCTGGAACGGGGTGACAGCGGCATCCGCTCCACAGCTTCGGTGCAGGGCTCGCTGGTAATGTACCCCATTTTTACTTTCGGCAGTGAAGCACAGAAAAAGAAATACCTGCCCAAACTGGCCTCAGGCGAATGGATGGGCTGCTTTGGCCTCACCGAGCCAGACCACGGTTCCAATCCGGCAGGCATGATCACCAACTACCGCGAAGACGGCGACCACGTGATCCTCAACGGCGCTAAAATGTGGATATCCAACGCGCCATTTGCACAAATAGCGGTGGTATGGGCTAAAGACCCCGAAGGCGTTATCCGCGGCCTCATTGTGGAACGTGGCATGGAAGGTTTTACCACACCGGAAACGAAAGGTAAATGGAGCCTGCGCGCCAGCGCTACCGGTGAACTGGTGTTCGATAACGTGAGAGTGCCCAAAGAAAATATTCTGCCACTGGTAAAAGGACTGAAAGGGCCGCTCAGCTGCCTTTCTTCTGCCCGCTATGGTATTGCATGGGGCGTGATCGGCGCCGCGATGGACTGCTACGACACCGCCCTGCGTTATTCAAAGGAACGTAACCAGTTCGGCCGCCCTATCGGTGGTTTCCAGCTTACACAAAAGAAACTCGCTGAAATGGTGACGGAGATCACTAAAGCGCAGCTCCTCAACTGGCGCCTCGGGGTCTTGAAGAATGAAGGAAAAGCCACGCCGGCACAGATTTCCATGGCCAAGCGCAACTCCTGTGAAGTGGCTACCAAAATAGCCCGCGATGCCCGCTCTATTTTAGGTGGCATGGGCATCACCGGTGAATTCCCTGTTATGCGGCATATGATGAACCTGGAAAGCGTGCTTACCTATGAAGGAACGCATGAGATCCACCTGCTGATCACAGGTATGGATGTTACCGGCTTTGACGCGTTTAAATAACGGCATGTTTTTATGAGCAGGTAAACTGGAGGCAATATGACTTACCTGACACGCACTGTCTGGATATTATCCTGTATTAGCCTGGTAACGGACATTGCCAGTGAGATGCTTTATCCCGTTATGCCGATATACCTGCAAAGCATCGGCTTTTCCGTATTGTTGATCGGTGTGCTGGAAGGCATCGCGGAGGCCACTGCCGGTTTAAGTAAAGGATATTTCGGAAAGTTATCAGACCATACCGGCAGGCGTACGCCGTTTATTCGCCTGGGGTATGGTCTGAGTGCCGTCTCCAAACCAATGATGGCGGTCTTTGTTTACCCGCTCTGGATATTTTTCGCCCGGGCTGTTGACAGACTGGGAAAAGGCATCCGCACAGGCGCCAGGGATGCATTGTTGTCTGATGAGGCAACCACCGCTACCAAAGGCCGTGTGTTTGGCTTTCACCGTTCCATGGACACACTGGGCGCGGTGTTGGGGCCTTCGCTGGCGCTGTTGTTCCTCTATTATTACCCAGGCCGTTACCGCAATATGTTCCTGTTGGCTTTTATTCCCGGGTTACTGGCCATCGTTTTTTCGTTATACCTCAAAGAACGTTCTGCTACTCCCAAAGAGAAAACCGAGCCTGTCCGTTTTTTTGCTTTTTTAGGTTACTGGAAAGAAAGTCCTGCCATATACCGCAAACTGGTAGTGGGTTTGCTGATATTTACCTTAAGCAATAGCTCCGATGTCTTTTTGCTGTTGCGGATAAAACAGGCCGGTCTGGGTGATACCGCCACTATTGGCATTTATATTTTTTACAATCTCGTATATGCATTGGCGGCTTTCCCGCTGGGCATACTGGCAGACCGTATCGGCCTGAAAAAAATATTTATAGCAGGGCTGGTGTTGTTTGTGCTGGTATATGCGGGAATGAGCATTACCGGAAACTGGTATTGGTACGGCAGCTTGTTTTTACTATACGGATTGTATGCTGCAGCTACGGAAGGAATTTCTAAAGCCTGGATCAGCAATATCACGAGCAAAGCCGATACGGCCACGGCTATCGGTACTTTTACCGGTTTTCAGAGTATTTGCACTATGGCGGCAAGTTCCCTCACCGGTTGGATATGGTTCCAGTTTGGAGCGGTGGCCGCTTTCCTGGCAACGGCCGGCATGGCCTTCATGGTAGTAGTTTATCTGTTGTTTTTTGTTCCTGCGCCGGATACTGCTGTATAATAGTTCCGAAGGAAAACCCCGCCACAAAATATTATCTTACCTGCCCGTTATCCATGTTATCTGTTTTTTTATGAAGATGATTTTATTGCTTTTGATGAGCGTGTGTACTGTGGCTGCAATACAGGCGCAGGAGCGACCGCTGAAACTGGTGGCTTGTGAAGGAAAGGCGCAGGGCACCTATTACATCGTGAAATACCTGGCTCCGGACACGACGTCGCTGCAGGGCCGTATTGATTCAGTGTTTGCGGTGATTGACCAGTCGCTGTCGTTGTACAGGCCCGGTTCCCTCATCAACCAATTCAACGCCTCCGGCGATGTGAAAATGGACGAGCATATGCGGAACGTAGTGGATAAAGCTATCTATGCCAGTAAAGCGACCAACGGCATTTTTGACATTACGGTGAAACCGCTGGTATATCTCTGGGGGTTCGGTGTGACCAAACCTTCTTTCAAAGGTGTACCGCCGGCAGACAGCATCAAAAAGGCATTATCGTATGTGGGTTACCGTTATTTATCCGTAAAAGGTGATCATCTCACTACAACAAAAAAAGGTGTACAGATAGATTGTAATGGTATTGCGCAGGGATATACGGTAGATGTGCTGGGGAGGTTCCTGGAGCAGCAGGGCATTCAAAATTATCTCGTGGACGTAGGAGGGGAGCTGTGTGCCAAAGGCGTGAACCAGCAGGGTAAAAGCTGGCGTATTGGCGTTGAGCGGCCATCGCCCGGCGACACCACGTATGAACCGATACAGGCCATGGTGGAACTGAAGGATAAAGGTATTGCCACCAGCGGCAACTATCGCCGTTTTTTTGACCAGGGGCGTACCCGTTTTGCGCATACCATTGATCCGGTGACGGGCGTGGCCTTGCACAATCACATCATCAGCGTGACCGTGATAGCGAAAGATTGTTTTACCGCAGATGCATTTGATAATCCCCTGATATTAATGGGAGTGGAAAAAGGATTGAAATTTATAGCACAACATCCGGCGTACGGACTGGAAGCGCTGTACATCTACAAGGCTGCGGATGGCAGCATCAAAGAGGCTTACAGCAAAGGTTTCAGCCGGTACTTTTTTGTGCCATAAAATAAAAACCCCGCTCCGTATAAACGAAGCGGGGCACATTCTCACTATTTCTCTTTCATGAATATGGATAAAAAAAGTTTTAGTGTATGTGTACTTTAATACCAATATTTCCCTGAATGCTATTAAAGCTGGTGATCTCGTTGAACTTGTACGGCGCATAGTTGTACCGTACATTGGCGTTGAACATGACCGGTGAGTAGCGGCCGAAAGGCACGTTGATGCCTACTTCCGGGCTGACCATGAACTGCCAGCTGTTTTTCTTGTCTACAAACTCGCCCCAGTATTTTTCATAGTTCATATTAGCCGCGCCAATACCGAGCACACCATAAGGAATAACTGTGCTGGTGGCAGGCGTGAAGGCATAGCCCACAGTGGCTTGCAACGGTATTACCTGCAAGGTGCGGGACTGTACCGCAGATACGTCTCCTTGTTTATCTGGATATACCGCGCGGGGCAGTCTCTCGTAGAAATCCTGGAATCCGCTGCGAACGCCCACAGACAGGCGGTCGTTCAGCATATAGGACAGGCCGGCGGACCAGCCACGGAAGCTGGTTTTATTGGCATAGTCCTTTACAGAACCAAAAGGTTGGGCAATGGAATAGTTGAGGTCTATGGACAAAGGCGGACGGCTTTGCGCAGACACAGCCTGTGCAGCGATACATCCCGCAAAAATCAGCAGCCAGTTTTTTATCTTTTTCATCTCTCTATCAATTTAAAATTTTCGGAATGGACTTTATTTGCTTTTGCTCAGGTAAGCTGATTGTGCAAAGGAAGCCTGTACCATCGGGTCTACGTTGCTGGTGTTCCACACGCCTGAGCCACGCCACAGCGCATTCCAGATAACGTTGAACTTGTCGTTTTTGGCGTTTTTCAGATCGAAGAGATCGATGGCTGTCTGTCTTTCGTTTACCTGGTACACGGTGTAGTAAGAAGGCCAGTACCAGCCACCGCCGGGATAACCCCACCAGCCTGCGTCCCAGTAGCCCGGGCCGCCCCACCAGCCTGGATTCCAACCGATGCTTGTATAGGAGTTGTCGATACGGGTAAGGTTAATGCCCAGATCAGGTTTGGCGGATTTGTCCACCAGTGTGTAACCTCTCTGTTTCATGGCTGCCGTTACGGAAGCAATCAGTTGCTGGTCGTAGGTGGTCAGTGCTTTTTTGGCAGAATCACTGTTTCTGCTCAGCACGGCCACGGAGTCAACGATGCTGAAAGTAGAATAGGAAGTAAAATCAACGGTACTGTCGTGGTTGGTGATATAAATCCTGGACTCCTCGTCTGTCATGTCTTTCAAGGGGTCTTTACGGCAGCTGCTGATGGAAATCATTGCCACTAGAGCGGCAACAGCACTTAGTAAATACATTGTTCTTTTCATATCCTCGCGTATTAATTTTTATGATAGGTCTCTTCCGTAAAGGTTAACAGCGGAATGCGTGTCAAATGTTAACATATAACGCCGGCTGGCACGCGGCTGCAGGGAAGTTTCCGTTTATTCCTATTATTCAACGCTTTGGATAGAAAGATGTTACAGGAAGTTTAGTCGTTAATTGTTAAGGGAATCTTAAAATGAAAATTGGGTTAACAAAATGAGCTTTTAACAAAGATGACTAATTTAATATGTTTTTGGAAACTAATGCATCTTTTAACTGCTCCGGATGAACGAAATGGACGCTGTCGATACCTTGTGCTTCCGCCGCTTTTACATTGCGGAGATTGTCATCGATAAACAGCGCGTGATCTGCATCTACCTGATAACGGTTGAGCAGTAACTGATAAAAAGAGGGAGAGGGTTTGCGTTGTTTTTCGCGGCCGGACACCACGATACCGTCAAACCATTGCAGGAAGGGGAATTCCACCAGGGCGAGGGGGAATGTTTCGTTGGACCAGTTGGTGAGTGCATATAATTTGTATTTACCGCTGTCTTTCAGTTGGCGGAGCAGTTGTACAGATCCCGGGATTTCTCCGTTGAGCATTTCCTTCCAGCGGCCGTAGTAGGCGCGTATCTGGGCTTCATGTGCCGGATGGCTGGCCACCAGCATTTCGGTAGCTTCCTGCAGGCTTCTGCCGGCGTCCTGTTCTTCATTCCAGTCGGATGTGCAGATGTTCTGCAGAAAACTGTCCATTTCTGCTTCTGTCGCAAATATTTTGCGGTAGAGGTAACGGGGATTCCAGTCGATCAGTACTGATCCCAGATCAAAAATAATTGTGTCGTACACGTTCTTCGTTTGGCTTTTCATAGGTTAATGAGACAATTAGAAAGCGATTGAGTTTAAAGGTTGTCTGATATTTCATCAGCAGCGTCTTCCAGTAGTTTGAGATCTACGGAGTCGCTGCCGGCGATACCTTCGATGGAACCTTTGATATGAGCAGCGTTGAGTAGTACTTTTTCCAGCTGTTTTTCGCGGGCTTTCCATAGTTTTTCCATGGCATCGCGCTCGCGTTGGATGGAGAGCTTCATGGCCATGAAACCCTCCCGGATAGCCTTCCATTGCTCAGCAAATTCTGTGCTGGTGAGGTAGCCGTACAGCATATGCATTTTATCTCCTTTGTTTTCCTGTGTGCGGATACTCCCGGCGATTTTGATGATACTGTCCCGCAGCACATAGGCGAGTGATTTCACTTCTGCGAAAGTACAGATCCAGATACCTTCTTTTTCGCCGAAGCGTTCCATATCGCGGGGCATGGTCTGGGTAACGAGGATGGCCACGTCTATGCCCTGGCTGCGCATATCGGCTTTCAGTTTCTCTACCCAATCACGTGCAAATTCTTTGGTCCTTTTGCTTTCGTAGATAATGCGGCCGCATTCCTGACCGAAGGAGTTGCGTATCAGTTGCACACAGTCGGCGCCACGCACCCCTTTGCCTACCGGTGTGACCTCGTCAAACGGGAAGGTGCTGCGGAGCATTTCCTCCAGCACCAGTTCCTGCACTTCGCCCTGCAATTGGGTGGAGCCCTGTTCTGCGCGGCGTTTCATTTCTTCCGCCAGTTTACGCTGGTCTTCCAGTTGTTTTTCCAGTTCGCGCATGCGCATCTGGTATTCGGTATCTTTCAGTTTATTGCGTTCTGCTTCTTCCGTGCGTATTTTCTCCGCCAGTTCGCCACGGGCTTCCATCAGCCTTTTCTGCAGGTCCAGCTCCAGTTCCGTTTCTTTATTTTTCAGTTCCTGTTCTTTCCGGAGGAATTCCAGTTCCTGTTTGCGGGCTTCACGCAGCCGGGCTTCCTGTTCCTGGTTGGCTTCACGGAGGGTGGCCAGCTGGTTGTCGAAATCTGCAGTGATGGATTTGCGCAGCTCTTCAGCCAGGCTTTCCTGTAAGCGCTTTTTTTCCGATTGTACGCGTTGGATAACTTCCTGTTCCTGCTGCTGCCGGAGTATCTCTATCTGCTGGCGCTCCTGCGCCATGCGGTTTTTTTCTGTTTGCAGGCTGGTCTTTTCGGCCTGCAGGGAATCGAGGCGCTTGCGCCATTCAGATTCCATTTTCCCCCTCATTTCCTTCTCGATGTCTGCAGCAAATGCATCCTCCATGACAAACTGGTGTCTGCAATTGGGACAGGTAATAGATGTTCCCATAATTTCAGTACAAAAATTACGTAAAGATAGGGTTTAGAAAGGTTTGGCGGGTACGAATAAAAAAAGGAAGGAACATGACTTCCTTCCGGTCTGGATAAACGGCACAAACAATAGCAATAAGGTTTTTCAATAAGATAGTTAAATTTCCTGTCTGGGGCTATTGCTAAGTTCCTTCTTTATTATTAGCTGGGCGTTAAGAAATCATGATGGAATTGTTAAGAAATGAGGTGCCGGCGAAAGGGTGGATAAACGACTGAACATCGTTTTTAAAAAAATGGTATTCAGCCGTTTATGCCTGGAGGCCTGGATTATGATACTGTGACATTCATGTTGGTGTCTGTTATGATTCCGCCTCCACTTGCAGGTGACAGGTCATCTGAAACAATAGAATAATAATCTCCAATGTTTGCCTGTAAGACAATTCCTCCTGCGAAGAAAGTATAGGTCTGACTTCCGCTGGTGGAACTCAGAATGGTGATGTGTCCGCGGCTAACCCATTGTCCGTTGTAGCTGTAGGTGATATTGAACCAGATCTCCTGGGTGGCTTTCCTGACATAGGCCGTGGCTTTTGCATCCTGTGCAGTGGAAAAAGGAATAAGTCCCAAAAAGAGGGACAGAGTGGTTAAAAAGAGCAGCTTTTTCATATGGGTTGTTTTTTTTGTAAAGTTAAGCTGCGGCCGCGCGTCTGGCTGTCAGTTAGCTGATGCGGACCAGGTGTATTTATGGGCATGCCAGGAAAACAAATGGAAAATTGTTACGGTGATGGCCAACTGCTGCAAAGGTGAGCGCTGCTGTCAAAAACAAAAAATCCCCGCTCACCGAGCAGGGATTTTTTGTTTGGTGCGAAGGAGGAGATTCGAACTCCCAAGCCCTTTCAGGCACTACCACCTCAAAGTAGCGCGTCTACCAATTTCGCCACCTTCGCATCTTTTCTGGTAGAATGGGCTGCAAAAATAATGGCTTTTTAGAAATAAGCAAATTTATTTATGCTTTTTCTCAAAAATGTGTCTTTCCCGGCGGGGGTAAAACCGGCTACTTCCTAAGCAGGATGCGGAAAGTAGTGCCTTTGTTTATTTCTGAAGATTTTACAAAAAGCCTCCCTTTGTGATACTCTTCGATGATTCTTTTAGCCAGAGACAGCCCTAAGCCCCATCCTCTTTTTTTGGTGCTGAAGCCGGGCTTGAATACTTTTTCAAAATGCATTTTGGGAATGCCTTTGCCGGTATCGGCGATATCGATGGTCACGAAGGTGGGGTGGTTTTCGATACTGATATCTATACGGCCGCTGCCTTCCATGGCGTCAAGCGCATTTTTTAGCAGGTTTTCCACCACCCAGTCAAACAGCGGCGGGGAGATCATCACGGGCAATTCCTTTTCGGTGGAATGAACGGTGAAGCGTACTTTCTGCGGGGCTCTTTTCCGGATATAGGCGGTCATGCTTTCTATCTGTTCCAGTACGTTGCGTTCTTCCAGTTTAGGCACGCTGCCTATTTTGGAGAAGCGGTCGGTGATGAGTTTAAGGCGGTCCACATCTTTGGCGAGTTCTGTCACCATCATGGTATTGGCTTCGTTCTCGCGGAGTATTTCCAGCCAGGCTTCCATGGAGGAAAGGGGGGTGCCCAGCTGATGGGCGGTTTCTTTGGCGAGGCCTACCCATACCTGGTTTTGGGTGGCGCGGTTGGTGCTGGAGAGGGCAAAGAGCACGAGGGCAATGAAGAGCGTGACCACGCCCAGCTGTATGTAGGGGTAATAGCGTATTTGTTTCAGGATCAGGGAGTCGCCGTAATAGATGAAGTTGTATAGTTTATGCCGGGCATCCACCTCCATAATAAAGGGCGGATGTTGTTTTTTGAATATCAGCAGCTGTTCCTGCAGGTAGGCAGGGTTTTGTGCAATGCGCATGGAGTCGATGTTGCGGCTGTCAAGGATATGTCCTTGTTCATCGGTCAGGATAAGCGGGATGGTGGTGTTGGTGGTCACTATTTCCGTGGCCAGGTTAAGGTTGGCGTCGGGGGCTGATTTGAGCAGTTCCCGGTTGGCCTCTACCCAGGTGGCGACCTTTTTCCGTTCTTCATCCTGTATTTTTTTTGTCAGGTTGCTGACGAACCATATCGTGGTCACGATAATGAGCACTGCTATGGAGGCCAGTACGAACTTCCACCCGATGTATTGTCTAAACATATAACTAATTTAAGCCTTATTCCGCTTTGATGATTCGGGACGATTAGCAAATATTAGAATCCTTTGTTGCATATTTGCATCTCTTTATTTTATTATTCACGCATAAACGTAATATCATTTGCACATATTGCCGTCGGTTGCTGTCGTTATATTAAATTGGAACGGAAAGGCTTTCCTGGAGAAGTTTCTGCCGTCTGTGTGCCGCTCTACTTATGGTAATTTACAGCTGGTGCTGGCCGATAACGCTTCTACTGATGACAGTGTGGCGTTTGTGGAAGCGCATTACCCGTCGGTACGGATTATCCGTAATCCTTCCAACGATGGTTTTGCGGGTGGTTATAATGAAGCGCTGGCACATGTGGAGGCCGATATTTATGTGTTGCTGAACCAGGACGTGGAGGTGGAGCCGGGATGGATAGAGCCGGTGGTGGCGCTGATGGAGTCCGATCCCCGTATAGCTGCCTGTCAGCCTAAGATGCGGGCTTACCACCAGCCGGACGAGTTTGAGTATGCCGGCGCTGCCGGTGGGTGGATGGACGTGCTGGGCTATACTTTCTGTCGTGGCCGTATCCTCTACACCACGGAAAAAGACGAGGGCCAGTATGATGATGCGCAGGACATTTTCTGGGCTACGGGCGCTGCGCTCTTTATCCGGTCTGCCTGTTTCCGGGAGGTAGGTGGTTTTGACCGCGATTTTTTTGCTCATATGGAAGAGGTGGACCTCTGCTGGCGCCTGCAAAGGGCCGGGTACCGCGTTTGTTACTGCCCTGATTCCAAAGTGTTCCACGTAGGGGGCGGCAGTTTGCCACAAGGCAATCCACGCAAGCTTTATCTTAATTTCCGCAACAACCTCATGATGTTGTGGAAAAACCTGCATAGTGAAGACCGTTGGATTGTGCTGTTCCAGCGTTTTTTCCTGGATATTCTCGCTGGTGTTAAAAGCCTGGTGTCCGGCAAGCCAAAGGACATGGTGGCTATTTATCGCGCATACCGCGACTATTACCGCTGGCGGAAAACATATGTCAACAAATACGAACTGCCGGAAGTGAAGCTGATGAAGATGAAGGGCGTTTTCCACGGAATTATGATCTGGCGCTACTATTTCCTCCGGAGGAAGAAGTTCAGGGACCTGATATGACAATCAGGGAATATGCCCGTTTTTCTTGCTAAAATATCCCGATAACTAAATAAATAAATCCAAAATATTTGTTAGGTTTGCACCGGAAATAAACTGAATATGGAACACAATACCGTAGAAAATAAGAATGACATCACCCGCGACAGGGTTTCCCGCTCCCGTTTCTTTTATTATGTGGGTCTGTTTTGTTTAGTGGCATTTATGCTGGGAGGTTGCTACAATCTGTATAAACACAAATACCAGGGCAAACCTGATGTGACTGTTCAGGAAAGTTCCTTGTATAATCCAAAATATAAATAAGTAACATAGGCGATCGCTTATTTACTGCCAAACATAATTATCCAGCCTCCCGGTTTTGCCGGGAGGTTTTTCTTTTTCAGCCCTCCTGATTTTCCGGAATTTTCTGATTTTGCCCCTGTTTTTGGTGGTTTTTGACGATTTTGCCTGATTTTATCTGGGTCTTGTCGTTTGATGCTTTTCCCTTTCGCGTAAATTATATTCCCGATGCGAGTAGCCTGTTAACCGATAAGCGGGGAATTTTGTAGCGTCGGATAATCCCCGCATGGCTTTATGATAACAATGGTCCAACGGAAAAAGAAAGAAGCGCGCAAACCTGGTAAAAAATCTGTGGCAAGACTGGTCGTCGATAAACTGCACCTGTGGCTGGGGCTGGCCTCCGGCATTATTGTGCTGATCATCGCCGTCACCGGTTGTCTGTTTGTTTTCCAGCGGGAGATCAATGAAATGATTTACCATAAGGAGATGTTTGTGACGCCGCAGGAACAGGTCCTGCCACTGAGCGAGCTGCGGACGCGTGCGCAGCAGGCGCTGGGTGACAAACCTATCCTTTCTGTGACCACCTGGCGCTTGCCGGACCGTGCCTGGGAATTCATGGCCTATAAAGCCAACGATACGGCATTTACCTATTTCGGCTGTGTGGAATATTATGAATCAGTGCTGGTAAATCCTTACACCGGCGCTATTAACGGCCGTATCAATTACAAATACAGTTTCTTCCCCATTGTGAAGATGATACACTGGAGCCTGCTGCTGAATACCCGCTACGGTCAACCGATAGTGGGCTGGAGCACGGTCATCTTTGTTATTTTGCTGATTACCGGGCTGGTGATGTGGTGGCCGAAACGCTGGA
Organism: Chitinophaga varians; assembly: GCF_012641275.1. Taxonomy (NCBI): domain Bacteria; kingdom Pseudomonadati; phylum Bacteroidota; class Chitinophagia; order Chitinophagales; family Chitinophagaceae; genus Chitinophaga; species Chitinophaga varians. Next base: position 808,560 of record NZ_JABAIA010000002.1, read on the forward strand.
CCAAGGCCGCCCGCGACCAGAGCTTCAGGATTAAATGGAAAGCCGGTTTCAAACGGGTCAATTACGACCTGCATAATGTGCTTGGTTTTTACAGCCTCATCATAGCGCTGGTACTGGCCCTTACGGGGATGGTATGGGCCTTTACCTGGTTCGAAAAGGCCGTTTACGTGGCTGCTGCGGGCACTACTACGCCGCCGGCCGTGAAACAGGTCGCTTCCGGCCCGGCCACGGCTACCGCCGCCGGCAATCCGCTGGATATCGCTTTTGCCACCGCTCAGCCCCTGTTAAAAGATGCCACCCGTGTTTTCGTATATCCGGCCGCGTATCCGGAAGGAGTGCACACTGTTGGCGGTTACCGCGGAAAGGATATTTATTTTGGCAGTGACGAGTACCAGTTTGATCAGTACACAGGTAAAATGGTAGGGCACAGCGAATACAAAAAGAAGAACCGTGGGGAGAAACTGATCGCGATGAATTATGATATTCATGTGGGTGCTATTGGCGGACTACCCGGGAAAATTATTGCCTTTGTGATCAGTTTTATCTGTGCGTCGCTGCCGGTGACAGGCTTCTATGTGTGGTGGGGCAAACAGAAAAAATCAAAAAAGAAAGCAGTAAAACCGCTTGCACGATTGAATACGGTATAAAATTGTAATAATTTTTGTTTCTCTGAAATGGGCTATGGTATTGGTTTTTAGGAGATGATTTACAATTGTGTGCAACTATTTTTTTAAAAACTTTGAAAAAATATTTTGTGTTTTCAGTCCGTTTCCTATCTTTGCAATCCCAACGAAAACGCCACACGGCAAAACAAACACGCCGAAAGCGCCGACAGTCGGGAAGTTCTTAAAAGTTTTATGTTTTAAAACACCTGCGGAAGTAGCTCATTTGGTAGAGCACGACCTTGCCAAGGTCGGGGTGGCCGGTTCGAGCCCGGTCTTCCGCTCCAAGCCGGAATGCTTTAACAGCATCATCCGTCAAAAAAAGTTCTTAGTCAAAATTGCGGAAGTAGCTCATTTGGTAGAGCACGACCTTGCCAAGGTCGGGGTGGCCGGTTCGAGCCCGGTCTTCCGCTCTAAAGCCTGATCATGAATATGGTCAGGCTTTTTTTATGTCCTGTGCTTTTAGGTATTCTCCATAAAAAAAGCGCACCGTTGCCGATGCGCCGTTTATCCATAGTTTCATTTGTTTTTTAGAAATCACCGCTGGCGCCGCCGCCACCGCCTGAACCGCCACCGAAATTGGTACCGGTGTCTGCGGGCCGTGCTCCCGGCGTGAACGTCTGCGCGATGATCAGCGATTCCACTTTCAGCCGGTCTGCCATGCCAGGTTCATCAGAAGCTGCATAGGTAAACCCGTTTTTAGGCGTATGCAGGTACCTGATCAATGCCCAGGCGCCACCGGTTAGCACCAGTCCGCCAATGACCATAGCTGTTTCCAATGGCATTACGCTGTGGTAATAACGGATGGTAAAGACGATCATAGCGATTAAAATAATGCCGGTACGCAGCAGCACCGCATCTTTTTTCCTGACGCCCAGGAATATATACAGCGGCGGAATAACAACGGTGAGTATCCAGAAAATCCATCCGCCCGGGATACCCTGGCCGGGCTTAAGTTCCAGCATAAACATGGAGTTGGTCGTTTCCCTTACTACATAATAGTTGCCCGCCATATAAAGTGTTATCAGCGATAGTACCCGCAGTAGTGTGAGGCAATCGGCATAATGGCGGAGGGCCGGGCGTTTTTCCATTTTGGTAGCGATCAGGTAAACCGCCAGCGACAAGGCCATAAGCAGAAAGGGCAATGCCTGTAAGCCGTACGGAATATACAGGGCCTGCCAGAAAATGAGCAGCAGGAAAGACAGGTAAGCTACAGCAGAAGAAACCATGTCCGCGTAGCGCAATGTGCCCAGCACGGTAAGCCCGAAAACCACCAGGGCGACGGTCTTCTCAGAAGTATTATGGGATTCGAGGAATATGCCGGTGCAGAGCAGCCCGACAGCGCTCCACAACAGCGCTTCGTTTATCCCTGACCGATAGGAGCCTTTCTGGCTGATCGCAAATTCCAACGCTCCTATACACAGGAGGGAGGCTATGACCAGCATCACCCGGAAAACGGACATCGATTCGCTGGTGATAGACAGCAGTACGAGAAAACCAGCGGTGAAAGTTGCCACGATGGTAGTGAGGATGAACAAGCCGACACGGGTAATCGGGTGGGGCGTGTACAGTTTAGCCGGGTGTGCGGCACGTACAGCTTCCAGCGTTTCGGTGCTGATGCAGCCCTGCCGGTGTGCTTTGGCTGCCTCGTTTTGTATATCGAAATTATCGAGGGTAGTAGTAGGCCAGGCAATCATTGTTGTTTGATTTTTTTGCTGAGGTTAACCAGGAAGAAGATGATCGCTACTGAAGATGCTATCACATAGAGGAAGCCTCCGTAGATATCGCCCAGTTGATGGAACACCGTGCGTGTCAGGAGGATCGTAAAGGCAATGTAGCCGTACAGCACCGCCAGCAGTATGAAATAAAAAGAGTGGTCGCGGAACGCGCGGTACCAGGTGAGGTATACGCCTGCTGCCGCCAGCAGGAACCACAGAAAATACCATTTTTCAAAAATGCACATGCCGGCAATGGTGGCGATGAAGAAGATATGCACGCCGAAATTGCGATAGCTAAAGGCAAAGTGTTTTTTGAAATCACGTTTTTCCGATAGTTCCGCCATGCCCACCAGCGCTGCGCCCAGCACTGCGCCGGTATATATCAGCGAATGGTTGCTGAAGTCATTTTGCGACAGCACCTGGAATGGCGTAATGGCGATACCCGCCCAGGCGGCCAGGTTGGTGATGGCCATAGACAGGATGCCCAGATGGTCGAAGTAGTAGGCTGTAGCAAATAATACCACCATGGGAATAAAGGTGGCGAGGCCGTAGGCCGTACCAAAAGCGGTATACTGGTATTGCAGGTATCCGATAAATGTGACGAAAGTAAGGCTGCCTAACAGTAACGCATAATCGTAGAATGCATTGGGCGATTCCGTTTTTTCGCGGGAGAAAGGAGGGCGATGCCTGAAGCAGTAGGCGTAACAGCCGATGCATAGCAAAGCGATGAAAAGAAGAATAACCTGGTGGCCGATGGTGTCAATGTTTTTGTAAACCAGGATGCCGAGGCCGCCGCTCAGCAGCAATACGCCGAGGTACAGGGCTGTTTTGATTTCCCAGTGAAGGGAGAAAAGGCGGGTGGTTTCGGTGTGGGTAACACGTTGCATTTCCTCGTCACTGATCAATCCTTCTTTTTGGAGTTTGGAGAAAGTATCAATGTTCATTGGGTGAAATTACGAATTACAGGCACATTTTATAATTTCTTTGCTATTTTGGGGTTATGGAACTTTATCAGTCAACATTATTTTCTGCCGGCCCTTTTGAATTGGGCGAAGGCGCTTTCTGGTGGCCGGAACGTTCGGCATGGTGCTGGGTGGATATTCTGGGCCATTCTCTTTATATCATGGATAGTAAAGGCCATCGTACCCAATATCATATAGGCGAGTACGTGAGCATGATGGTGCCGGTGCAGGGCAGTAATGAGTTGTTGCTGGGGCTTCATGGCCGTGTGGCGCGTTTTTCACCGGAGCAGGGCGTAGGGCGTACGCTGGCCGTTCTGGACGGCAACCCCAGCCTCCGTTGCAATGATGGCAAGTGCGACCCCGCCGGCCGCCTGTGGATAGGCACCATGCACCTGATCAACCAGCAGGGCAACGGCGCTTTGTATTGCCTGGACCATAACCGCCCGCCGGTAATCAAAATCCCGCAGGTCAGTATTTCCAATGGGCTGGTATGGCATGGCGACCGGATGTACTTTAATGATACGGTCACCAACAAGGTACAGGAGTTTGCTTATGATGTAAACTCCGGGGAAATCCGTTTCCTGCGTAATGCCGTGGTCATTCCGGCGGAACTGGGATCGCCCGACGGGATGACGATAGACAGCGAAGGGATGTTGTGGATCGCCCAGTGGGGCGGTGGCGGCGTATACCGCTGGAACCCGGTCAACGGGGAGCTATTGGGCAAAATAGAGGTGCCTGCCCCGCATGTGTCCTGCTGTGTTTTTGGCGGGCCGGACATGCAGGAAATGCTGATCACGACGGCGAGGGAGCATATGACTCCCAAACAGATTGAAGCCTATCCTATGAGTGGAAACGTGTTTCACGCCAAGCTGCCTTTTAAAGGCCTGCCTGTCAGTCATTTTAAATATTAGTTTAACATAGATGTAAATGTTTCACGGGAGTATCGTATTTTTTTCGTACATTTGTAAGGATGAACAGGCATTTTTAGGGTATTTTAATACCATTCGCAGCACTATCTTATCCAACTTCCCTTTATAAATACTTCCCTTTAGTACGCTACTGAAACATTGAAGTGTATAAACTAATGAACAGTCATGAAGGATTTCAAAATTATCGACAACAAAGAAGCCAGACAGTTTGAGGCGCATATCGCCGGACAGATGGCAAAGGTTATTTATGAGAGAAATGGTAGCCGCATTTTCCTGACAGGCGCAGAAGTGCCTCCGACACTGGAAAAACAAGGCGTACTGCCGATGATGCTGGGCAAAGTGATGGAGGAAATTTCTGCACAGAATATCCGGATGGTCCCTTCCAGCAAGAAAGTAGCAGAATACGTGCGCAGCAATCCTAAATGGAAAACACTGCTGGCGCATGGGCTCCACATCTAATACCGAGATGTAAAGGTTATTAAATTAAACGGGCTGTTTATTTATTGGGCTGTTGCAGGAAAAGTTACTTTTTCCGAATGGCGGTTGGAGAGGAGTATCTTCAAATGGCTACAACGAACCCAATAAATAAATCAGCCCGTTTTAATTTTAAGGGTTTGAAAATTGGCTATTTCAGTCCCAGCTTGGCTTTCACCGGTGTCATCAGATCGTCGGCGTCTGCGCCTATCAATACTTCATCCTTGGAATTGTCAATTACCAGCGTGTAGCCTTTTTCAGCAGCAACCGCTTTCAGCGCTTTTTTTGCTTTGTCCATGATTGGTACTAACAGCTGTTGGTCTTTGAGCTGTAATTTCTCTTCCATCCGCTGGCGGTAATCCTGGATGCTTGCCTGCGCGTCCTGTAATTCTTTTTCTTTCGACTCTTTCACCTGCTGGCTCCATTTGGTGCCAAGACTGTCATATTCCTGCAGTTTGCGCGTATATTCCGCAACGAGGTATTGTCCGTCTTTCGCCAGCTCCTGCTGATATTTTTGCAGTGTGTCAGTCGCCTGTTTAGTCTCGGGCATAGCAGCAATCAGTTGCTGGAAATTGATATAGGCAGTCTTTTGCGAAAATGCTGCAGTGCTCATCAGCAGCATCAAAGTGACAGCGCAAAAATATTTCATGATATAGTTTTCAGCAATATTATGGAATAGATATATAAGAGAATGTTAAATTGTCGTTGTGTGGGCTTATGAGGCCATTTCTCTTGATAATTTAACCGGATACCGCTCTCTCTTGGATGGGTGTTTTTTTGCGGGCTGATATCCCGTTGTTAACAATTTAATATTAATGTTAATGTATTTTTCCGCACTTTTGCGATGCTGCTGCCAGGCACTTTTATGTGAATTTTTTTGTTTCCCCGTAGGGGTAACAGCCAACATGGGTGTCGTCTATGAAAGCATTTCAATTGGCAGAAGGACTTATCTTTGACTATAGTTATCAAAACCTACGCATGGAGTTGCAACATCCAGGTGATACTTCGTTACTGGAAAAAGAAGACGTATTAACTTTTGAACAGGCATTTAAAACCCATTTTAAAGGCTTGCACGCCTATGCCTGCACCATATTGAAAGATGAAATAATGGCGGAGGAAATGGTGCAGAACGTATTCTGCAAACTATGGGAGAAATCAGGAGATATTAAGATCAAACAAACCATCTCCGGTTACCTGTACAGGGCAGTATATCATGAGAGCATCAATTATCTGCGCCATCAGAAAGTAAAAGCTACGCATCAGGCACATACCCAATATCAAATGAGCAATAACAGGGATACCGGCAATACTTCCGGCAAAGTGACCATGCGGGAACTGGAAGAAAAACTGGACAAAGCGCTACGCGACCTGCCGGAAAAATGCAGGACTGTATTCCAGTTGAGCCGCTTCGAAGAATTAAAATACCAGGAGATCGCTGATAAACTCGATATCTCGATAAAAACAGTCGAGAACCAGATGGGCAAAGCCTTGAAGCTGTTGCGGCTCAACCTGGTGGATTTCCTTCCCCTGTTGTTAATATTGCTCCATCTTTAAACCTTCTACCGTGAAAAAGCAAACTGACCATATAAATGATGATCTGCTGGTGAAATATATGCTGGGCATCACCACACCGGTAGAAAAACAAGCGGTGGACGCATGGATGGCCGCCGATACGGCCAACGCCAAATATTACGAACATTTTCAGCTCATCTGGAACGAAAGTAAAAAGCTGGCCGCTGTCAGCACCGTTAATGAAGACGACGCCTGGAAACGTTTCCAGCAAAGGGTTGGCGCCAGCGAAGACGCAGGCGGCGCCCGCGTGATCAAAACAGATTTCTCTACCTGGCGCCGTAACCTGGCCATAGCAGCCACTTTATTGGTACTGCTAGGAGCAGCAGGGTTCTGGTTCATGAAATCGTCCCGCCCGCAACATACCATCTACGCCAGCAATGCTGTCAGACTGGACACATTGCCCGACGGATCATTCGTTACCCTGAACAAACAATCTTCTATCAGTTATGCTACCTCTTTCAGTAAAGAAAGACAGGTGAAACTGGAAGGCGAAGCCTTCTTCAATGTGGCACAGGACCCGGGACGCCCTTTTGTGATCACCGTAAATGACGTGACCGTAAAGGTACTCGGCACATCGTTCAACATCAAAAGCACCAACGGTAAAACAGAAGTCATTGTGGAAACAGGCGCAGTAGAAGTAACCAAACAACATCACAGCGTACAACTGCAGCACCACGAAAAAGCTGTTGTCACAGACCAGGACGCCGCGCCGGTGAAACAACAAAACACTGATGAGCTGTATAATTACTACCGCACTCAAACATTCGTATGTAACAATACCCCATTGTGGAAACTGGTGGACATACTGAATGAAGCGTACGGTGTTAATATCGTAATCGCCAATGCCGGCAAGCGCGATCTGCCGATCAACGTTACCTTCAGTAACAGTTCGCTCGACAGTACCCTGAATATCATCGGGCTCACCTACGGTATCACCGTAGAACAAAATGGAACCAATATCACCCTGAAATAATCGTAGCTGAAGTGTATGCCGTTTAGCAGAACATTGACAATATTGATACTGATCATCACCCTTCCGTTTTACACACAGGCACAAGGCCTGCTCAACAAGACCGTGACGGTGGAGGCGAAAAAACAAAAGTTATCGGAAGTATTAAATATCATTTCCCGACAGGGTGGTTTTTATTTCTCCTATATCAGCAACATTCTCCCGCAAGACAGCCTGGTCAGCATATCGGTAAAAAACAAAACGGTCCGGCAAACCCTTGACCAGCTGCTGGACGGAGAATATCTCTACAAGGAATCGGGCAACTATATCATTCTCTTTAAAAAATCTCCCGGACAAAATTATTATCAGATCACGGGGTTCGTCACGGACAGTAAAACAGGGCAACGGGTACCCAATGCCAGTGTGTACGAACGACAGCAACTCATTTCAACTTTAACGAACAACGACGGATATTTCAGGCTGCGGTTGCGGGATAAAACCCCTACCGCAGCCATCAGCATTAGTAAGGACCTGTATACCGACACCTCTGTAACGGTGCATGGAGGGCAGGACCAGGAAGTGGCTGTGAATATTTCACCGGTAAGTTATCAGTTAAGGGTGGTGGAAATCACCGGCCATAATACGAAGGTGGAAAAGACCTGGTGGGGCCGCACGATATTGTCTTCCCGTCAGAAAATGCAGAGCCTCAACATCGGCAGTTTCTTCGCAGACAAACCTTATCAGGCCTCACTGACGCCCGGACTGGGCTCCCATGGCAGGATGAGCAGCCAGGTGGTCAATAAATTCTCAATCAATGTTATTGGCGGTTATACCGCAGGTGTAGATGGTTTTGAACTGGGCACCGTGTTCAATATAGTGAAAGGTAATATGCAGCATGTGCAGATAGGCGGTGTTCTCAATGTGGTAGGTGGAAAAACCAACGGCGTGCAGCTGGCCGGTGTACACAACCAGGTGCTGGATTCCATGCGTGGCGTGCAGGTAGGCGGTGTGAGCAACATCGTGGAGGGAAGCACCAACGGCGTACAGATTTCGGGTGTTGTGGGCCAGATACACGGCGACATGGAAGGAGTGCAGGCACAGGGCGTAGTGGGCATTGTTAAAGGCAATGTAGCTGGCTGGCAGGTATCTGGCGTGAGTAACCACACGTACGGTAACATGTCCGGCGCACAGATAAGCGGCGTGTACAACTATGCCGGCCGTGATGTCAATGGCGCACAGATATCAGACCTCGGCAATATCAGTCATGGTACTGTGAGAGGTGTGCAACTCGGCGTCCTTTTTAACTATGCCAGACATCTGAAAGGCGTGCAGATTGGCCTCGTCAATATCGCAGATACTTCTTCCGGTTACACTATCGGTCTTGTTAACATCGTCAAACATGGTTATCATAAGCTGTCGATATACACCGGTGACGTCATTAATTATAATGTTGCCTGGAAAACGGGTAGCAGTAAGCTGTACAGCATTTTGGTCGCAGGGATGAACACCGGCGACAGGAAAGTATATTCTTTCGGATATGGTATCGGAAGAGAATTCAACTTCAACAAACATTTGTTCCTCGGCGTGGAGATCACCGCTCAGAACACGTATACAGGTAGTGATGAAGACTTCTCGCAGCTGATCCGTGTACGCCCTTCGCTGAATTATCGTATCTCTGATAAAATATCCATCTTTGCGGGACCTTCTTTGTCACTTCATGTGTATGATAAGTGGAACCCCAAACCGGGCTACCTGCCTGAAATTCCGGGACCAGCCTATCATCCTTTCAAGCTCGGGGATTCCGGCAATGGATGGATAGGATGGCAGGCCGGCATCACTATTTTCTGATTTTTGTTGTACTGGCATAGGGGTAGTTGTTTTCTGACGTGTCGTTAATCAATACGCATTAATACACACAGATATGAGAACAGATACCTTGACCAGAATTACCGTTTTATCCCTCCTGACCGTTATCAGTTTAACCGTTAAGGTACTGGGACAATCAGCTGTCAGACCAGCACACGTGGGCATTGTTTACCCACTCAGCACCAACGGCACACAGGCTGCCGAATACACCAACCGTTTTTCACTGCATGCCATTGCCGGCCTGTCCGGGGGCGAAACTGGCGCTGCTATATCCGGTGTGTCCAACATTATCAAGGGACGTGCCACAGGAGCCGCCGTGGCCGGCTTTTCCAATCATATCGGCCTGTTGCAGAATGGCGCCGCTATTTCAGGGTTTATGAACTCGGTAAAACAAACTTCGCAGGGTGTAATGGCGACGGGCTTCATTAACCTGGGAGGAGAGATGCACCGCGGATATCAGGTGGCCGGTTTTGGGAACTTCGCATACAAAAGCGATCCCACCAGCGGACAGATATCCGGTTTTATAAACCATACCGACAGCGTGGGCGAGGCTGTTACGGGCTTTATCAACAGCCATCGCTCCGCTAAGGTACAGATAGCGGGCGCTATTAATGTGACCAAAGATGCAAATGTACAGGTAGGAGGTCTTTTGAACGTCGCTAAAAAAGTGAAAGGCGTACAGGTAGCAGGTTTGCTGAATATTGCCGATAGCAGTGACTATTCAATTGCGCTGATCAACATCGTGAAACATGGCGAAAAACAAATCAGCCTCAGCATCGATGAAACATCCAACACGATCCTTGCCTTCAAGTCCGGTGGCCGTGTGCTGTATGGTATTCTGGGCGTAGGATATAACTTCAAAAATGATTCTGCTACGCGTTATGCATTTCAGGGTGGTATAGGCGCGCACCTGTTTGTGAACTCCCACTTCCGCGTTAACATCGAAGCTGTTCATACCACCAATACCGACTTTCATAAAGTGGTCTTCAACAAAGGTACTTTTGGCGTTTACCCGGCCTACCGCTTTGGCAACAACATAGAAGTGTTTGCCGGCCCTACTTTTAACTGGGTACATACCAAAGACGGTGTGGGCGAAGATCTGGCGCCTTACTACATCTGGTCCAAACATCGCAGAAACGATAAGTTTGACGGCGCATACATTGGCGGATCATTGGGAGTGCAGGTACGATTGTAATTACTGGCTTGTGTTTTATAAAAAGTAAAAGGAGCAGACCACGACCTGCTCCTTTTTTGTTTTAATATATTCGTTCACGTTATTTCCCGGGAGAGAAGCGCAGGACATTGCCTTCCATCATAGCAGGCGTGACCACGTCTCCGTTTTTGTCGAGTGTGAAATCGGCAGGGCCGGGGATGGGTTCTTTATTGACCGTGGTGGTTTTTCCTGTTTTGAGATCTACTTCCAGGACCACTCCTTTCTTTTCAAAGGCCACCCAGTCAGAAACCAGCAATGTATTGTGGTTGGTGAGCATGATGCCATCGTAGTAACCGGTGCGGTCTGTGAGGCGGACAAACTTTTTATTTGCCGGCGCCAGGTCTACGTAGCCTATTTCACCATTGGGCGTGCCGGCGGAGCCAAAGCCGCATACGTAGAGGCGTTTCCGTTTACTGTCATAAATAACGCCGTTGGCGCCCTTTACCGGATTGTCGAATGTCAGCTCTTCGTAACGGGGATGTGCGCCCAGGTGTACGAGGTATACTTTGTTGATGTCCGTGGCAGAAACAAAAACGGTGGAATCGTTCATGGGTGCGATATCGTTGAGCATTACGCTGCCGGTGGCCGCCATGTCGAGCGTGAAGACCTCTTTGCCGGTAGATATGTCAAATCCCCTGAGCTTGTCCACGTCTGGTGTGTAGAGGATATTATGCAGAATCCATGTGCCTTTGGGCGAGTCCAGTCCGCTGGCGAATACTTTGACTTCTCCCTGGCTGTTCATTTTGTACAGCACACCGTCGCCGTCTTTTTTGGTAGGGTCTCCACCAGTGTCGGAAATGTAATAATCGCTACCGTGAATGTATACACTTTCAGGGGCTTTCATGGCCGTGCGGTTAAGCTGCTGCATCTGGCCAAAGCTGCTGCCGGCGGCGGCCAGCAAAGGAAGCAGCAAATGAATTGTTTTCATAATGTTGAGTGTTTAAGGCAAAGGTAGGGGCGGTCCGGGGCAGCACGATAACATAAAGCGTTCAGAAAATAGCAATTTTGGCCCGTTGCGCATTTTTAGGCGTATCGCCGTAGCGGCTTTTGTATTGTTTGATGAAATAGGAGGCGCTTTCAAACCCACATTCGTCCGCTACTTCATTCACATTTTTCTGTGTATTCCGCAGCAGGTAATCGGCATGTTTCAGCCGTTCATCGTTGATCCATTTTTTAGGCGGCGCATGGTATATTTTGGCGAATTCCCTTTTGAAGGCGGAGAGGCTTAATCCGCACAGGGCGGCATATTCCTGAAGAGACAATGGTTTTAGCAAATGTTCACGGATAGTGAGGGTGAGATTTTCCGTGCTGGTATCGAACATGTGATGCAGGAAAGCCAGTACCTGCGCGCGATGAGGGCCTGCAAGCAATAACAGGAATACTTCCTGTATTTTCAGCTCCAGCAGTTTGCGGGTATTTTCGTTGGGCCGTTCCATATAGCCGATGATACTGTTGCGCACATTGACCAGCTGTTCAGAGCAGGGCAACACCATGGGGATATTTGTACGCGCTTTTTTGATGTCGTCCATTTCCTCCAGGAAAGAGCGGAGGATATGATCATCCACACAAAGCATCAGGCCCTGAAAGGTGCCTTCCGGTTCCGGCAGCAGGGCAGACATGAAGTAAGTACCTCTTTTGAGCAGTATCAGATCGCCTGCTGCCGCTACAATTTCCTCGTCCGGCAGATGGATGTGTTTACTGCCTGAAATGATGAATACGAGGGTATTTCCGGTAAGGAACCCTTCGGCTTTGGCCTGGCGTTCCACCAGTTTAAACCATGCCAGGGCAGATTTACCGGCGCGGTTAATACACATGCCCGGAAAACTGCCAAATTCCTGCGGTAAACGATACAACATACAACGCAGATTAAAAAAATGAAGCTTTTTACAAATATCAGGATTTCTCCATTTATAGGAGGAATATTTATGGCATTGTATTTGAATAAATCCATACCAAACACCTTGTATATGAAAAGATGGCTATACTTATTACCCCTGCTCATGATTGCCGCGGTATTCTCCAGTTGTACCAAAACCACTAATGAAGTTGTTATTCCCAACAAGACGATCTTCTTCACCATGACGCCTGATCAATGGACGTTGGATAATAACGGTGTGTATTTCATTCAATTCAACAACCTCCCGGAACTCGACCAGAACGCCAATCAGAATGATGGCGTGGTGGTGTCTATCGCCCGTCAGCAGAACGGAGGCTATGAGCTCTACGAGCTTTTACCGGAAGTGTTCAACAACGAATCCTACAATGTGATTCACACTACTGGTAAACTGGTGGTAGAACTTCGCGGGCCTAACAATACAGTTGCCCAGAAGCCTAATGTGACCATGAAATTCAAAATTGTGATCATACCATCCAATAACGTGTCTTAAATTTTTTGAACTTAATATGAAGGGCTTTCGCAGCAATGCGGGAGCCTTTTTTATTGCCTTTATCTGACCTTTCGTCCTTTGTTAATTGTGGCATAACATACTTTTTGTTATTTTAACCCGCTTAAAGCAATCCTGTTGGATGCTTACAGCTGAACAATAAAAAGTATTTCATGAACACCAGAAGAGATTTTATCAAGAAAGCAGCCCTGCTGTCTGGTGCCGCCGGCGTAGCCGGGACCCTGCCCGGGTCCATCCAGCGTGCATTGGCCATAGACCCCCATCCCGGTACTACCTTCCGCGATGCAGAGCACATCGTGGTCCTGATGCAGGAGAACAGGTCATTTGACCACTGCTATGGCACCCTCAGGGGCGTAAGAGGATATAATGACCCCCGCGCTATCCGCCTTCCCAACAATAATCTCGTATGGCTGCAGACCAACGACAAAAACGAAACATATGCGCCTTTCCGGTTGAACATCCGCGACACCAAAGCTACCTGGATGAGCAGCCTGCCGCATTCCTGGGCCAACCAGGTAGATGCACACAACAACGGCCGTTATGATAAATGGCTACAGGTAAAACAGTCCGGCAATAAGGACTGGGCGCCGATGCCACTGACGCTGGGCTACTACAACCGTGTGGATATCCCTTTTTATTACGCCATGGCAGACGCCTTTACGGTTTGTGACCAGAACTTCTGTTCCTCGCTGACCGGCACTACGCCCAACCGTCTGTATCTCTGGACCGGCACCCTGCGTGATGAGCAGAAAGCCAGCGCCAAAGCCAACGTATGGAACGAAGATGTGGACTACGGCGCTGAAGCTCACTGGACCACTTTCCCTGAGCGGCTGGAAGACAATGGCATCAGCTGGAAAATTTATCAGAATGAAATCAGCGCCGCAGGCCTCGAAGGGGAAAAAGACGGCATGCTCGCCAATTTTACAGACAATCCCATCGAATGGTTTGCCGCTTTTAATGTGCGGTTTGCCACCGGCCACATAAAATATCTGCAACGCCGCATACAACAGCTGCCGGAAGAAATCGCGAAGCTGACAGCGGCCATTCCTGCTGCTGAAGGAGAGAAAGCGAAAAAAATGCAGCAGCAGCTGGATGAGAAAAAACAGGAACTGGAGAAAGCGAAGAAAGATGCGGAAACCTTTACCGCCGCCAACTTCGCCAAACTGGCCCAACGGGCGCAGCAACTGCACAACAAAGCCTTTACCACCAACATTGCGGACAAGGACTATCATGAACTGGAAACGCTGCAGTACAAAGATGGCGATGTGGAAAGATCTGTACAGGTGCCCAAGGGCGATATCCTGCATCAGTTCCGCACCGATGTGCATAACGGCCAGCTGCCTGCGGTTTCCTGGCTCGTAGCCCCCGGCGAATTCTCCGACCACCCCGGTTCTCCATGGTATGGTGCCTGGTACGTGTCTGAAGTGCTGGACATTCTCACGCAGAAAGAAGAAGTATGGAAGAAGACCATTTTTATCCTCTGTTACGATGAGAACGATGGATACTTTGACCATGTGCCTCCTTTTGTTGCGCCCTTCAAACCCGGTACAGGCCTTGTCTCCAAAGGGATAGACACCGCGGTGGAATACGTCACCAAAGAACAGGAGCAGGCCAAAGGCCACGTAGGGAAAAATTCCGTGCGGGAAAGCCCTATCGGTTTGGGATACCGCGTACCGTTGGTGATCGCTTCTCCCTGGAGCCGTGGCGGTTATGTGAACTCACAGGTGTTTGACCATACTTCCATCCTTCAGTTTATGGAAGATTTCCTGCAACATAAAACCGGTAAGGCTATTAAAGAAACAAATATTTCCGCCTGGCGCCGTACCGTATGTGGCGACCTCACGTCTGTGTTCCGCCCGTTCAACGGCGAAAAAGTGAAGGTGCCTTTCCAGGAAAGAAATGAGTTTATCGAAAGCGTCTACAACGCGCGTTTCAAAAAGCTGCCGGACGAGTTCAAAAAACTCACCGCTGCCGAAATTGAGAAAATCAATACCAATCCGGCCAAGGCAGAATGGATGCCACGGCAGGAAGCCGGTACCCGTGTGTCCTGTGCGTTGCCTTACCAGTTGTATGTAAACGGTAAGCTGGGCGCTGACAAAAAAACATTTGACATCAGCTTCGCCGCTTCCAATGAGGTGTTTGGCAAAAAAGCCGCCGGCTCGCCGTTCAACGTGTATGCGCCCGGCAAATACCTGCAGGCAGACAGCCGTGAAATGGAACCGGTGCGGACCTGGTCTTATGCCGTAACGGCCGGCGACCAGCTGAAAGACGCCTGGCCTTTGTCTTCTTTTGAAGGTGAACAATATCGCCTGCGTACGTATGGTCCCAATGGCTTTTACCGTGAATTCGCCGGTAACGCCCAGGACCCGCAGGTAGACATTACCTGCGAGTACCAGCGCTCACTGCGTAACCGCAAACAGCTTACCGGTAATGCAGACCTGCATATCGCCAACCGCAGCAACAAAGCCATTACAGTGACTATTACTGATAATGCCTATGGCAAAGCAGTGGTGCGCAAAACCATTGCCGCCAATACACAGGCCGCCATGATCATTGATAACAGCAAAAGTCAGCACTGGTATGACTTCACCCTAAAAGTGGAGGGGCATGACCAGTTTGAGCAACGTTTTGCCGGCCGGGTGGAAACCGGTGCGGAGAGTATCAGTGACCCTGCCATGGCGTAGCCAATTACGAATTACGAATTACGAATGAAAGGTTCGTTTATGGAGAGGTTATTTAGTAGCCGCTTTATACAACAGCCTTTCATTCGTAATTCGTAATTCGTAATTCGTAATTGATTTCCACGCTTTGTGTCGCTGCAGCCACAGCCACAGCGCCGATACCGCCGGCTGCAGCCTTTTTTCGTTCTGGTGTTTATTTTGATATGAAAAAGGCATGAGATACCTTTTTCTGCTTACCCTGCTGGTATATCTCCTGTCAGGCTGCAATAGCCCTTCAGCGCCTGAGCATGCCGACGTTGCGACCGCTGACGTGCTCACCCCCAGGAACACGGCGATCACCGCCGAAAAAGCCTATAATGACCTTTTTCTGGACACCACCGCCCTTGAGCAGTTTATTAACAAGCGGCAGTTGACCGATGCCGTGGCCAACCGGTTGCGCAGTTTTTATAACGCGCGTAACTATCAGTTTGCCTGGATAGACAGCCGTGGCCTTACAGAAGAAGCCGCCGCCTTCCGCAGCCTGTTCAACCAAAGCCCGGACACTACCGGCGATAAGCCGTTAAACAATAAGCTGGACCGGCTGCTGGAAGAAGACACGCTGCATGCGAAGGCGACCGATCCTGATATGATACAAACGGAACTGATGCTTACGTGGCGGCTGGTGCGGTATTTCCGGCAGAACGGCGGCAGCGTGGAACAAATGGAGCACATGGTGCCCATGCAGAAAGAAGACATGATGGAGATGGCGGACTCCATGCTGCATACCAGCGAGAAACAGTACCCGGCCATCGCAGGCCTGAAGCCTGCCCTGCGGCAGTACCGCGATATCGTCAAAAATGGCGGATGGAAGCCCGTGGATTCATCGGCCCGGGCTATAAAAAAAGGGCAGTCATCTCCCGTGATCATCTCCATAAAACAAAGGCTGGCGATAACCGGGGAGCTAAAGGAAAAAGACAGCAGTGATGTATTCACGGACGAACTGGAGGCCGCTGTGAACCGCTTTCGTAACAGTCACGGCTACTCGGAAAACGGGGTGGTCAATGACACGGTCATCCGCGCCATGAACGTGCCTGCGGAGGAGCGCTTAAAACAGTTGCTGATCAATATGCAGCGGATGAAGTGGTTGCCCGCCACCCCGCAGGGAAAGCTGATCGTGGTGAACATTCCGGCCTTTATGCTGCATGTGACCAACGATGGTAAAAAGGTATTCGACATGCCGATAGTAGTGGGGAAAGAAGGGCATAGCACGACGATGTTTTCCGGGAAATTAAACCAGGTGGTGTTTAGTCCTTACTGGAACATACCCCGCAGCATTGTGCGGAAGGAAATATTGCCGGCCATGTCGCGTAACAGCGGCTACCTGGCGCGTAAGAACATGGAGATCACCGGGCATGTGAACGGATTACCGGTGGTACGGCAAAGGCCGGGCGCCCGCAACGCTTTGGGACGGGTGAAGTTCCTGTTCCCCAACAGTTTTAATATCTACTTTCATGATACCCCCGAAAAAGGATTGTTTAACCGGGACGACCGTGCTTACAGCCACGGGTGTATACGGCTGAAAGACCCTGTCGCCATGGCCAGGTTTATATTGGAGGACTCACCTCAATGGACCGACGAAAAAATCGATGAAGCCATGAACAGCAGTAAACAAAAATATGTGGCCGTAAAACATCCGGTACCGGTGATTATCACTTACTTCACCGCCTGGGCGGATGAGGAGGGTGCGTTACATCTGGTACGGGACGTTTACGGCCACGATGCGGTGATGAAACAAAAAATGTTTTAGCTGTTCACACTGTCTTTTACCAGCATCCTGGAATGCATGGAGTAGTATTTGTCCGGGCTGTACAAAAACAGGCAGGTGCCATTGGCAATGCGCTGAATGACTTTGCGGTGCACGCCCTCCGGAATGGCCGGGCAACCAAGGCTGCGGCCGATATAACCCTGGCTTTTGATCAGTGCTTCGTTGACATAGGCGGCGCTGTGCATCACGATCCCACGACTGAGCGCGTTGTCGTTGATGCCGGCTTCTTCACCTTCCAGGCGCAGGGAATAACCGTGCTCCCCGTTATAGGTGTCGCCGGTCACATAAAAACCCAGGCTGCTCTTGTAGCTGTTCGTTTTGTTGGAAAAGGTGCTGGCCAGCAGCGTACCTGAATTCCTGCCATGAGATACCAGCGTGTTAAACAGCAGCAGTCTGTTTTTGATGTCAATCACAAAAAGCCGCTTTTTGCTGGAGGGCAGCGAAAAGTCGATAATGGAAAGAATGTCCGGGTTTTTGAGCCTGCCTTTACCTTCAAGTTGATTGTAGCCTTGCAGTGCGCTTTCGAATGCTTCCCGGGACAAGCCGGTAGTATCCAGTCGCATGCTTTCATACAAACTTTCCTCCTGCAGTGAGTCGTTCACTGCCGGTCTGAGGGTGCGGTATGCGGTGGCAGGATTTTTTTCAGCTGAGGTAAGGGTGGTAATCAGGAATACAAAAAAACCGATGGTTGCAATAAAAATTAACGGTTTAATAAACTTCTTCACTTTCAATGTCACTCCGTAAAATATTTATCAAGGTTAGAGAATAACGATTAATCCATATCAAACGAAAATAACGAATATCGCCGGGATATGTTGCCCTAAAAAAGGCTCTTCCAGCTCGCTTCCGGCTATTTTAACAAGATGTTGACATACATAAAAAATGTTGATATGGAGCAATTTTGGTGAAAAACGGGACAATTTCAGCATAGGATGCCAAGGGTGGATGATTATCTTTAATGTCAGATTTAAAACAGCTTTTGCGTTATGATAAAAAGATATCTGGTCCTTATTCCCTTGCTGTTCCTTTTTGCCCGTACCCATGCTAATACGGGTGAGCCTGTTAAAGAACTGATCCAGCAGATGGCCTCAGACGTAGATGATCTGCACCGGGTATACATTTTCCGGTACAGCCCGGAGTATTTTGACCGTATGCGCACGTATTATCAGCAAACACTGGCATCGCTGGCATCATTGTCATTTGCGTCATTGCCGGTGAGCGACCAGGTGGACTATATCCTGCTGAAGCGCAAGATAGGACAGGAGCTACAGGAGATCAGTGAAAATGAGGCATTGTACAAGGTGCTGCAACCGGCTGTCATTCCCTTTGCGCAAACACTGATGACCATGCAGGTGAAGCGCCGTCGCGGCGACAATCCTGACGTGCCCAGGATCGTGGCCGACCTTGCCGCGGTGCAGCAACAAATCACCGCTGCACAGGCCGCATTGAAGAATAAAAGTTCCCTGACGCCGGCACAGGCCCGCCAGGCAGCAGAGATCGTAGATGACCTGCGTAACGGCCTCAAAAACGTATATACTTTCTATTATGGCTACGAGCCTGCGTTTACCAAACAGGTGAAACAGCCTTATCAGCAAACAGACAGCCTGCTGGGCCTGTACGGCCGCTTTCTGGGTCATGAACTGGCAGATAAAACCGATAAAACACTGGATGCCTCCGGCATCAAAGGCACCCCCATCGGCCGCGAAGCGCTCATCAAACAACTACAGTACGAGATGATCCCGTATTCTCCCGAAGAACTGGTGGAGATGGCCAACAAAGAGTTCGCCTGGTGTGATGCGGAAATGCTGAAAGCATCTGCTGCGCTGGGTTTTGGGAAGGATTGGAAAAAGGCGCTGGAAAAGGTGAAAGAAAACCATGTGGAACCTGGCAGGCAACCGGAAATGATACACCGGCTGGCAGACGAGGCGATTAAATTTGTGGAAGACAGCAACCTGGTGACAGTACCGGCACTGGCCAAAGAAGCCTGGCGCATGTTTATGCTGTCTAAAGAGCAGCAACGCTTTGCGCCGTTTTTCCTGGGAGGCGAATCCATCCTGGTAGCCTACCCGACAGATGATATGGATGAAGCTACCCGGGCGATGAGCCTGCGCAGCAACAACTATGCATTTTCCCATGCCACCGTGTTTCACGAGCTGATACCCGGCCACAACCTGCAGGGTTTTATGAACAAACGTAATAAAGCCTACCGCCGTATGTTCAGCACGCCTTTCTCCGTAGAGGGGTGGGCGTTATATTGGGAAATGCTCCTGTGGAACAAAAATTTCCACAGTACGCCCGAACAGAAAGTAGGCGCGCTGTTCTGGCGCATGCACCGTTGCGCCCGCATTATCTTCTCCCTGAATTATCACCTGGGCAAATGGACTCCTCAGCAGTGTATCGATTTCCTCGTTGACCGTGTAGGCCACGAACGTTTCAGCGCATCGTCGGAAGTGCGCCGCTCCTTTGAAGGCGACTATGGCCCGCTGTATCAGATCGCTTACATGATGGGCGGGCTGCAGCTGCGGGCTTTGCACCATGAGCTGATTGACAGCGGAAAGATGACGGAAAAACAGTTCCACGACGCTTTCCTTCATGAGAATGCCATCCCCATTGAGATGTTCAGGGCTATTATCACCAACCAGCAACTGACACCGGATTTTAAAACCAAATGGCGTTTTGCGGACCAATTGTTGCAGCAATAACGAATCGTTACTTTTATAAAAAAATTGCCATGCCTGAATTACCTGACCTGAACGTGTTCAGCCACAACCTGGAAAAAACCCTGCTGCACAAACAGCTGGAGACAATTGAGGTGGTCGTAAAAAAGAAACTGCGTACGCCTGAAAAAGAGCTGAAGGCTGCACTGGAAGGGCAGCGTCTGGAATCTATCCGGCGTGTGGGCAAGGAATTGCATTTCGAATTTAAAAATGGCCATGTGCTGGGGATGCACCTGATGCTGCATGGCAAACTATATTTATTTGACCGGCAAAACGAGCAGAAACATACTATCTGCACGTTGTTGTTCAAAGATGGCAAAGGCCTGGCCCTGACGGATTATCAGGGCCAGGCAAACATCTTCCTGGACCCTGACCCCAAAGAGGCGCCTGATGCACTTTCCAAAGAGTTGACCGAAGCGTGGCTGAAAGCCGCACTGGCCAAAAAGAGAACGGCCATCAAAAAATTCCTGACAGATCAAAAAAACATTCTTGGCATCGGCAACGCCTATGCAGACGATATCCTGTGGGAAGCGCGTATCTCACCTTTTTCCGTTGCCAACCAGATTCCTTCAGCGGCGGTAAAATCGTTGCACAAAGCCATCCATAAGGTATTGACCAACGCGGAGAAAAATATTCGCAAACATCATCCTGACATCATCAACGGAGAAGTACGCGACTATATGCTGGTGCATAGCCACAAGCTGACGGAAAGTCCTGGTGGCGCAGCGATACAGCATGTTTCATCCGGCGGTAAGACGTATTACACGAATGAACAAGTGGAGTATAAATGATTTTGCTGTTTTGATATTCTCAGACTTGTAGCAAAGATTTTAGCTCGGTCGCATTTTTTAGTGCATATCCATGACCGTCGTTGTTGAAAAAGGCCCATACGGCGTGTTTGTCATCATGCCATTGTTTTATTTTGGCTGCGTAGGCAGTCATCGTTTTATGGTTGTAGGCCGTGTCGTAGTGGCCGTTAGGGCCATGGAAACGGATGTATATATGCTTTGCCGTTATTCTTTCTGCAAACGGCCAGCGGCCACCGGAATCTGCGATGACCCACGCTATATTATATTTCTCCAGCAGCTTAAAGGCGTCTTCCTGTAACCAGCTGTCGTGCCTGGCTTCCAGCGCAAACTCATAATCCCGGTAGACGGTTTTCAGGAGGTCAAAAAATACGTATAGCCGTTCCGGTTCGAAAACCAGGGACGGCGGTAGCTGGATTAATACCGGTCCCAGGCTCTTTTTCACGGGGTCGAATATACTGAAATAGCGTTCCAGTGGTTCTGCCGGGTCCAGCAGCCGTTTTATGTGTGTAATGTACCGGCTGAGTTTCGGACAGAACCAGAAACGTTTTGGTACCTTATGTACCCAGTTTTCCACAGTGCCTGGTTTGGGCAGATGATAGAAGCTGGTATTGATCTCTGTTGTTTTATATGACTGTGCATAAAACGCCAGATACTCTACCGGCTTTAATTCAGGAGGATAGAAAATATCCTTCCAGTGTTTATAGCTCCAGCCGGAAGTGCCGATATAAGTACCCTTTTTTGCCATATGCAACAGGGTGCAAAAGCTGTTCCGGCATTACAGATCAGGCTGTTGTAATGGCTACCGCCGGTGTTTCTTCCCGTTGTTCATAAATGTTTCCGGCAATTTTTTCTACCAGTGGTTTGGGGAAAAATTTCGGCAGGAATGCATTCAGTTTGTTGATGAACCCCGGCACAATTTCCGCTTTGCCTTTAAATAATCCGTTCACTGCTATTTTAGCCACGCTTTCCGGCGTCATGTTGAAACGGTCCGCAATTCTGCGGGTGTTATTGCCCATGCGGGCACGGTTCACGAAATCAGTATCGGTGCTGCCCGGGCTCAATGCGCTTACCGAAACAGGCGAGTGGCGCAGCTCATAGCGCAGGCCTCTGGTGAACGACAGCGCAAAGGCTTTGGTAGCAGCGTAGATATTGAGATAGGGGACGGTCTGATAGGCAGTGGTGCTGGCGAGGTTGAGCAACCATGATTTTGGAAACCGGCGCAGTACCGGGATATAGGCGTATGATAATCCCACCTGTGCTTTGATGTTCACATCGATGATGTTGAACTGTTCTTCGAGGGAAAGATTTTCAAAAGCGCCGTTGATACCATAGCCGGCGTTGTTCACTACCACCGTTAACTGTTCGTGCCAACGGCTGCTCCATGCCGTGACTTTCGACAGTGCATCCGGTTGCGACAGGTCCTGATGGAGCGTGTGTACATGGACGTGATAAAGCCCCACTAATGCTGTCGCAGTTTCCTGCAAAGATGTATCGTCGAGGTCTACCAGTAGCAGGTGATAGTTTCTTTGTGCCAGTTCGGCTGCAATGGCTTTGCCAATACCCTTGGCTGCGCCGGTTACCAATGCGTAAGACATACGTATAATATTTTAGATAGCAGTACTGTTAACTTTTGCGAGTTTGCCTTCGGCGGCCTTAACAGCGGCCCATTGCGGTTTTCCGCCGTAGAGATGCTGTTTCAGCTGCGCCAGTTTGTGATAAAATGGCGTGGGGGACTGAGCATGTTTTGGCTGATAGGCGCCGGTCACCACGGGGATGTACATCACCCTGCGGCGGCTTTTTTCGCCGGTGAAAGGTGACTGTTGCACACGGTGCCATAGCCGGCCGTCATGCACGGTAAGGTCGCCGGCTTCAATATCGAAGCCTGTTTCCCGGTCGTCCGGCGTATGATCGATGAAATATTTTTTGCGGAACAGCAGCCGGAAAAGACTTTGATGGTGCGTGCCTGCAAGCACCCGCAGGCCGCCGTTTTCCAGGGGGCAGTCGTCCAGGTGGATGCCCACGTTGAGCATAGGCAGTATCCGTGATCCCAGGAAAAGGTCACGGGGACTGTCGGTATGCCATCCTAACTGCCGGAACTGGCTGTTGTCGGTATTTACATAATGATTGATGACGAGGCCGTCTTTTTCATTTTCGCCGATGCGGCCGTCATAGGGCGATAGCAGGTTGGTCAATGCGAGCAGGCGTTCATCTTTCAGGAGTTCGCGAAGCGCATTGCTGTAATGAGAAGCAAATGCGATACGTTGTACCAGTGGCGCACCGTTGATGTCGCTGCCAAATTTCAATGGGATACCGTTTACTTTCTGTACCTGGTTGCGCAGCAGGAAATCCTGTACCTGTGCCACTTCGCTTAAAATAAGAGACAACGATTCTTTGTCGAGGAAGTTCTTAAACTGTATAATACCATGTTGCTGGAAGTAGTTCAGTTGTGGCGCAGTGACAGTTTTCCCCAGATGAAATACGGGTTGGTTGTTCGTTTTCATTACGAGCAGATTTTGTAACAGTAAAAAATGAAGATTTGAAATGATGCTATACGTGCGGAAGTTGGTGGGGAAGACCGCAGCAGAGGGGAGCAGGATTAACAACAACAGGAGCCGGCAGCAGGTTGACTGGCTGACAGAAGCCTTTGCAGGCGCAGGTTTAGATATCGATGATGATTTTCCATAATGGTAGATTTTATTAGTCTACTAATTCTGTAGACAAATGTAGGAAAAAAGATCTGATAAAAAATACAACGGCCTGATGTTTTTTTTCGATGATTGATAATGATGGGGTTAGCGGAGATTTTCGAGATCTTCCGGGGTATCGATATCTATGATGCCTTCGGGAAAGGGGATGGTTGTTACATCCTGTTGGTGTTGCAGGATAATTTTTTTCGCGCCTTCCTGTCCTGTTAACGCCAGTAAGCCAGGAAAAAAGGTGCTGCTGAATATTATGGGCGTACCAATGGCAGGGCCATAGCTACAGGCGGTGATGCCTTTGTTTTGCCGGTAGTGAGTGGTGATCAGTTCTTCCAGCAGGACTGGGGTGATAAAAGGCTGGTCGCACAGCAGGATAAGGACGTCACTAACGTTATGGTCTATACGTATCAGTTCCCGCACGCCGCTTTGTATAGAGCTGCCCATGCCACTTTCCCAGTCAGTGTTGATGACGATGTTGGTTTCACTATCCTGCAGGTCGGGCAGGATAGTATCTGCAAAGGCGCCCAGCACCACTACCACGGGGTTGGCGGTGGTCTGCCGCGTAGTTTGGATGATCCGTTGCAACAGGCTTTGTTGCTGAAAGCGCACCTGCTGTTTGGGTGTGCCCAAACGCCGGGAGGCGCCGGCAGCAAGGATGACCGCACCTGTATGCCTCATTATAACTGTTTTTGGATAATCTGTTGCCGGGCGCGCTGATGGATAGCGGACGGATTGTTGCGCAGGGAATCGCCGGGTGCGCCGGCCATGACAGCCTTTACTTCGCTGATGATGGAAAGGGCTATCTCTTCCGGTACGTCTGCGCCGATGTCCAGTCCAACAGGGCCGTATATACGTGCCTGTTGTTCAGGGGAGACCACGGTGCCGGCATCTTCCATTTCCTGTAGCATCCGTTGCAGTTTCCTGGCGGGGCCGAGGACGCCCGTATAAGGAAGGTGGTGTGGCAGCAGTGCCGTAAGCAGGGCGATATCGT
This sequence comes from Chitinophaga varians, assembly GCF_012641275.1. Lineage (NCBI taxonomy): Bacteria > Pseudomonadati > Bacteroidota > Chitinophagia > Chitinophagales > Chitinophagaceae > Chitinophaga > Chitinophaga varians. The sequence goes on from NZ_JABAIA010000002.1 coordinate 833,011, forward strand.
AGTTGTAGTTATGTGTCATCAGTACGGCGGCGGTATAATCATCGGGTTGCAGGTGTTGCAGCACTTCTACCGGTTTAGCGGCAATCACGCGGGTGGCTTCCGGAAAACGTTGCCGTTGGGCATAAGCCGGGCGGCCGTCCACCACGATGGTATGCCATCCCAATATCGCCGCTATTTTCACCAGTGGCTGTACGTCGTTGCCGGCGCCGGCAATGAGCAGTTGTAATGCCGGTGGATGCCAGGCGATAAGCGCGGTGATTTGTTCCCTGCCATTGTCGTATGTTTTCACGGCGGAGCGCCGCGCCGAAAAGGCCGCACATACGTCTGACAGCACGGCGGTACGCAGCGGGCCGTCTTCAAGGTGGACCTGTCTTTCACCGCCGTCGGTGACGAGTATACAGGTGCCTGGCTGCGGAGCGGAACGTTGTTCGAGATTAAACAGTGTAACCATGACCGTTGTATCGCGTCTGCCGGCATGTTGTTGCAACAGCGTGAGCGGGTTCATGGCGAGGTGTGGCCCCAGCGGTTCCAGGAGGATGTGTATAACGCCGTTGCAGCCCAGTCCCACGCCAACGGCAGCATCATCTTCGTCTGTCGTATCGTAGGTGACCAGCATGGGTTTTTGTTGCATCATGGCCAGTTGGGCTTTGCGCAGCGCATCGCCTTCGAGGCAGCCGCCGCTGATAGCGCCTGTCAGCGCTCCGTTTTCGGTGATCAGCATGCGTGCGCCGGGCTGGCGGTAGGCCGAGCCTTCTACATGTACAACGGTGGCGAGGGCCGTTTGCAGGCCTTGCTCAACGGCGGCAAGGTACGCCTTCACAATATCTTCCAGCTCTTTCTGCATGGTATTAAATCAGTTTGTCGGGAGTGATGGGCAGGTCGCGGACCCGTTTGCCGGTAGCATTGAATACCGCGTTGGAAACAGCGGCAGCAAAGCCTATCAGGGCTATTTCGCCCATGCCTTTGGCACCCATCGGGTTAATAACAGGATCTTTTTTATTGATGAACAGCACGTCTGTTGGCGGTGTGTCTGCATTCACGGGAACATGGTAGTCCGCATAGTTGTTGTTGACATAACGGCCGAAGCGGTGATCGATCAGGGCTTCTTCCGTGAGTGCCATGCCGATGCCGCCTACCACGCCGCCAATCATCTGGCTGCGGGCCGTTTTACTGTTTACGACGGTGCCTGAATCGGCCACGCTGACGATGTGTTTGATCCGTACCACGCCAGTGGCCGGATGTACATGTACCTTGGTGAAATGAACAGAGAAGGAGTACATGGCGTACTGTTTCCGTTCGTCGCCGGCCTGGGAGGTGGTGGTGACCACCACTTCCGGCAGCTGCTGCTGTTGCAGCACTGCGGCATAATCCAGCCGGGTGTTGCCGGCTACCAGCCGGCCGTCTTCATGCTGAATGTTTTCCGCTTTCAGGTTTTTGAATGCCGGGACGTTGGCGATGGCCATTTCGCCCAGTTTCTGTTGCAGGTTGCGGCATACGTCATTCACGGCGCTGCCGACGGTGGATACCGTGGAAGAGCCGCCCTGGCGGGGCGCTTCGGGGTATTCCGATTCTCCCAGCAGAAATTTTATTTTTTTAACATCGATGCCGGTAGCATCGGCGGCTATCTGTACCATGGCGGTGGCGGTGCCCGGACCGATATCTGCGGCGGCGCTGCGTACCACCAGGGTGCCATCGGCTTTGAGGGTGGCGCTGGCGGTAGCTCTGCCACGACCCGCGCCAAATACGCCGCTGCTCATACCATAGCCTACCAGCCAGCCGTCTTCTTCCAGTTTGCCGGGAGTTTGGCTGCGTTGCTGCCAGCCTATTTTAGCGGCGCCCATTTCGTAGGCTTCTTTCAGGTATTTGCTGGAGTATGGAAGGTTCTTTTCCGGGTCTGTGTCGGCATGATTGATGATGCGCAACTGTAACGGGTCCATCTGTAGCTTATGGGCCAGTTCATCGATGGCGGATTCCAGCGCGAACGCGCCGGTGGCTTCACCGGGGCCACGCATCCATACCGGTGTGCTGAGGTTGAGCGGCACCAGCTGGTAGTGTGTGTTTACATTGGGACAGGCATACATCATGCGGGTTATGTTCACAATCCCTTCTGTAAAATCTTCATACGGTGAAGTGTTGGCCACGGCCTCATGGGTGATGCCGGTCAGTTTGCCATCGGCAGTAGCGCCAATGCCTATACGTTGTTTAGCCGCAGGACGATAGCCCACCAGGGTGAACATGTCTTTGCGGGTGATGACCAGTTTTATTGGTTTGCGTATTTTTTTTGCAGCGATGATAGTGGCCACTTCCATGGGCCACATGCGGAGGCCCATGCCGAAAGCGCCGCCCACGAACTGCGAGTGTACGGTGATCTGGGTTTCCGGCAGCTGAAAGAGTGTTTTTAATGACTGTTGTACGCTTTTTACACCTTGTGTTTTGGCGTAGAGCGTTAGTTTATCGGGTGTTTCCCAGTGGGCGATGATGCCCGCCAGTTCCATCGGGTTGTGTACTTCGATGGGGATATTATATTCCGCTTCCAGGTTGACCGGCGCTTTTTTCCATGTATCTGCCTCGCCGCGCAGGTAGTCTTTCATGTTTTTGTTCTGAAAGGCCAGGTCCATGCTGCGGGCCATATCTGTCTGATGTACTTCCTGCGCATAGGTGACTTTCACCAGCGTGGCGGCATATACCGCCCGCTCCAGTGTATTGGCCACCACAATGGCTACTGGCTGGCCGTTGGAATAGATATGGTCGTCATGGAATATTTTAAGCCCCTGTTTAGGATTGGGGTTTTCGGCTTTATAACCGGGAACGGGCGGTGCGTTGAGGTGAGACACCACATCCGCCACGCCGGGCGCCCTGAGCGCCTTTGTAGCGTCAATAGCGGTGATACGGCCGCTGCTGACAGGGCTGCATACCAATGCGGCATACAGCATGCCTTCCGGCTGATGGTCAGCGAAGTAGCGGGCGCCTCCGGTTACTTTGAGGCGTCCGTCTACGCGGTCCATGGATTGTCCTACTGCTTGCTTTTTCATACGGCAGCTGCTTTTTGTAAGGCGGTGACGATACTGTTTTGTGCCATGGGCACTTTGAATGCGTTGTGTGGATAAGTGCGGGCCGACTGCGTGGCCACGGTAGCGGCTATACGGAAGTTATCTGCCGTCGGTGTTTTGCCAATCAGTGTTTTTTCCGCTTCGTGCAGGCGCCAGGGTTTGTGGGCCACGCCACCCATTGCCAGGCGGGCGCCGCGTATTGTGTTGTTGCTGATGTCCAGTGCTGCGGCCACAGAGACAAGGGCAAAAGCATAGGAAGCACGGTCACGCACTTTCAGGTAATATATGTTTTTAGTAAAGGGACTGTTTGGTATTTCTATACCGGTGATCAGTTCGCCTTTGCTGAGGTTGTTGTCTTTGTCGGGCGTATTGCCGGGCAGCCGGTGGAATTCACCGAAGGGAATGCTGCGGTTGCCTTTGGGGCCGGCCACCAGCACAGTGGCATCGAGGGCTGTAAGGGCAACGCACATATCGCTGGGATGTACGGCGATACACTGATCGCTGGCACCGAAGATAGCATGCATCCGGTTTATACCGCCGATAGCACTGCATCCGCTGCCGGGCGTCCGTTTATTGCATGGCATAGTGATATCGTAGAAGTAGCTGCAGCGGGTGCGCTGCATCATATTGCCGCCGATGGTGGCCATGTTGCGTAGCTGCTGCGAAGCGCCGGCCAGCAGTGCCTGTGACAACAACGGGTGATGTGTTTTTACCAGCGGATGCGCCGCCACTTCACTATTGAGCGCCAGGGCGCCGATATGCAGGATATTATTGTTCAGCGCAATGTTTTTCAGCGGCAGCCGGTTGATGTCTACCAGCCTCTCCGGTGCCAGCACGCCGTTTTTCATCAGGTCGAGCAGATTGGTGCCGCCGGCGATGAACCTGGCAGCGCTGTCTCTGGTGATGGCGTCAATAGCGGCCTGTTGGCTGGCAGGCCTTACATAGGAAAACTGGTTCATACGATATGCCCTCCCTGTTTTACTTCCGTAATAGCTGCTACGATATTGTCATAGGCACCGCAGCGGCAGATGTTTCCGCTCATGAACTCGCGTATCTCTTCCGGAGAACCTGCATGCCCTTCGCGGATACAGGCCACGGCCGACATGATCTGGCCGGGCGTACAATAACCGCACTGGAAGCCATCGTGCTTAATAAAAGCTTCCTGTACAGGGTGTAAGGTATCTCCCTGAGCAAGACCTTCGATAGTGGTAATTTTTTTCCCTTCCTGCATCACGGCGAGGGTAAGGCAGGAGTTGATCCGCTGACCGTTGACATGTACTGTACAGGCGCCGCACTGACCATGGTCGCAGCCTTTTTTGGTGCCTGTCAGGTTCAACTGTTCACGGAGGAGGTCGAGCAGGGTCACCCTGGGCTCAACAGACAGCTGGTAAGCTTTCCCGTTGATTTCCAGGCTGAGCGGCATTTTTTCAAACAGGCCGGCGATCGCTTCATCATGTTCCCCTGCTTTTACGACCAGCGGCGGGGTGAGCGCCAGGGCCATCAATGCGGAGGATTGCTTCAGGAAGTCACGCCTGGCTTCGTGTTTGTCCTTTTTTCCCGGGCGGGACGGGTTTTCGTTTGGTGCTTGTGACATAATACACAAGGGTTTTATTCAGCAATAAGGTACAAATATTTAGGAATTTTTCGATTTACGATTTTTGGGGATGGTAAAAAGAGGAAGACCGAAGCGAGTTTAAATCGCTTCGGTCTTCTTATCAAAATTGTACGTCAAAAAATTCTTAGTAACCAGGATTTTGCCCCAGGGTTTTGTTGATGTCCCTTTCTTTCTGCGGAACAGGCCAGAGGTAATCCCTTTGCGGATTGAAGTTACGCTGCTCAACTACCACATGGTTGCCGGTCAGCGTCACTTTACCGGTGCCGGCGTCTACAGTGCCGAGGCGGGTGCCATATACGGTGCCGGTCCTAACGGTGGTGCCTATCTGCCAGCGCTGGATATCATACCAGCGGAGGCCTTCCAGCGCCAGTTCCACGCGGCGTTCGCGACGGATGAGCGTACGCAGGGACGCGATGTTGTTGTACACAGCGCGGTCTACCACAGGCATGCCGGCGCGGGTGCGGATATCGTCCAGTGCCTGATATACGCTGTTGTCCATCACGCCGGATTCTATCTGTGCTTCAGCATAAGTGAGCAGTACTTCCGCATAACGGATCACGATGATGTTCACACCGGTATTCCACATGTCAGGGAAGTCAGACAGGAAAGGAACAAACTTTCTTACGAGGTAACCGGTAGGAGAGTTGTTGCCTTCGCTGTAATAGTCGGCGCCGCCAGAAGTGATCGGGTCGTAGAACTTGCCGCTGTACTGTAATCCGGGATATACAACGTTGGCGGCTAAACGAGGATCTCTGTTGGCGTACGGATTGTCTTCACTATAGCCGGAAGCAGGATCGTCGATGGTTTTGCCGTTGGTCATTTCGTAAGCATCTACCAGTGACTGGGTAGGACTGAGAGAAGCCCATCCGCCATAACCAGAGGAAGGCAGGATACCCAGGTCAGTATTGGCATTGTCTTTCTCGTTGGCTTTGTACTGAACATCCAGGATCACTTCCTGGTTGTTTTTCTTATCCTGACGGAAAAGATCGGTGTAGTTGGGGTAGAGGCTATATCCCAATGCCATTACTTTTTTACAGTCTTCAATGGCAGCAGCATAGTTTTTGTCAAACAGTTCCACGCGTGCCCTCAGTGACAAAGCGGCGCCTTTGGTGATGCGGCCCACATCGCTGCCAGAGTATTTATCAGGCAGTATCAGTGCAATGGCTGCGAGTTCATCGGTGATAAATTTGCGGACATCTGCGCGGGCAGTTCTGCTGATGCTGTTGGCTTCAGCTACGCTGATATTTTTGGTTACCAGCGGAACGTCGCCATAGAGCTGAGACAGCAGGAAATAGCGGTATGCGCGCAGGAAGCGGGCTTCTGCCTTGAAACGATTTTTCAGGTCATCGCCGATAGTGGCTTTGTCCACATTTTCAATAAACCAGTTGCATTTTTGGATGGTGACATAATCCCATTGGCTTACCACCTGAGGATCGGTAGCAGTGGCGGTGCCGTTGCCCAGGTGCTGGAAATTGTCCCACGCCCACTGGCTGTAGCTGTTATCACTTACAGCATCCATGTAGAGGATGTTGGTGCTGGTTTCCCATCCTTTGTAACACCCGTTGAGCGCGGCGGATGCAGCAGCTTCGGTGGTCCACAGGGATTCATTGCTGTAACCATCGGAAGGCGATTTGTCGAGAAAATCTTTCTGGCAGGCGGTCTGTGTCAGCACGCCGGCAAGCAGTATATAGAGAAGGTTTCTTTTCATGATCATGATTTTTCGTAACGGTTAAAAACTAACATTCACGCCAAAAGTGTGCACTTTCACCTGCGGGTAATAATAGATGCTGCTGGTGATAGACGCTTCCGGATCTATCCATTTGTAGAGATGGTCAAACGTGAGGATATTCTGGCCGCTGTAGTAGAAGCGCAGTTTGGTCAGTCCTATGCGTTTGATCATTTTTTCCGGCAGTGAATAACCTACCTGCAGGTTTTTAAGGCGCAGGTAAGAACCATCTTTCACCCAGAAGGAAGAAGGTGTACCGCTGGGATCATTTTGTTTATAGTTATACCAGGCGCGTGGTAGGGATGCATTCTGGTTGTCTGTTGTCCAGGTGTCCAGCAATGCGGAAGTCGGTTTGTTGGCGTTGCCACCGACAGCGCCGATTTTACCTGCATCGATGTAGTTTTTAACACCGGTAGCACCCTGGAAGAAGATACCGAGGTCAATATTTTTCCAGGAAGCGCTGAGGTTCAGGCCGAACGTCACTTTCGGGAAGTAGCTGCCGAGGTATTGCCTGTCATCTCCGGTGATTTTGCCATCACCGTTGATATCGCGGTATTTCAGATCGCCAGGTGCTGTGGTAGGTAACTGGGTAGCTGAATTTTTTACTTCATCTTTTGACTGGAAGATACCGTCTGCGATATAACCATAGAGGGAGTTTACAGGATAACCTACCTGCTGGAAGGTATATCCGTTAATGATAGGGCCGGAGCCACGGAGGTCGGTCACTTCGTTGTGAATAAACGCGGTGTTGAAAGCGGCGCTGTAATTAAAGTCTCCTTTGGTATCCGCATAGCTCAACACAAATTCCCAGCCGCGGTTCAGCACAGAGCCTGCATTCTGGGCAGGCGCTTTGAAGCCGTACGCTGCAGCTACAGGAATGGCGAGCAGGATATCATTGGTCATTTTATGGAAATAGTCCGCAGAAAAATTCACTTTACCGTTGAAGAAACCTGCATCGATACCTACGCCTGTTTCCGTGGTGCTTTCCCATTTGATGTCCGGGTTGGCGCCGTTAACCGGGGCCACGCCTGGCACTACGCCGGCTGCCGGTCCGCCTAATACATAGTTCTGGTTGCCGACAACGGTAAATATGTAGGGATAGTACGGGTAGGTAGGATAAGCTGCGTCATCTATTCCTTTGATGTACTGGTTGCCCAGCATGCCCCAGGAAGCTCTCAGCTTCAGGTTGGACACCACTGGTTTCAGCGCCTCGAAGAACGCCTCTCTGTCAATGTTCCAGCCGGCGGAGAAAGACGGGAAAGTGCCCCATCTGTTGCTCTTTGCAAAGCGGGAAGATCCGTCATAACGCAGATTAGCTTCCAGCAGGTATTTACCGTCGAAGTCATAGTTCAGTCTGCCGAACCAGGAGCGCAGGCCCAGTTGATAACCGTAGTTGAGTGCATATTGTCCTTCAGTAGCACCGAGGTTAAGATCGGTCAGTTCGTTGTTCAGATAGCCTTTACGGTATCCTTCATCAAAGGAGTATTTTGTTTGTTCCTGGGAGAAACCACCCAGTATTTTGAAGTTGTGCTTGTTGAAGGACTTGGCGTATTCCAGCAATGCCTGTTGGGTAACGGTGTTGCCGAAGTTATTCTGATCGGTAACGGAGCTGGGGCCCTGGTAGAAGGTTTTGTCCCCGTTGGCATTGTAATATTGTTGATCAGCCCTGAACTTCTTAATGTGGTTGATCTTCATGATATAAGCCAGGGAGGGCTTGAAGTGCAGGTTTTTTACGATCTCCCAGTCCACGCCCACGTTACCTACTAGATCATAGTAGGAATACGTGTTCAGGCTGTTGCCTTCCAGCCATGCCATGGGATTACCGTCGCCAATGGAGCCATATTGACCATTGGCATATTTATAAGGTATACGCGGGTTGATCCTGTTGATCTGTCTTACCAGCTGTTGGAAATCGCCGGTGTAAGGATTGGAGGGTTCTTGCTGACCGGTAGAAGTAAAGCCAATGTTCGCATTTACTTTCACGTGGTTGGCCACTTCGGAAGTCAGGTTGAGACGCGTCGTATATCTTTTGGCGTTAGTTTTCTTTACAAGGCCGTTTTCATCGAAGAGACCGAGGGACAATGCGTATTGTGTTTTCTCGGTGCCGCCGGTGAGGCCCAGGTAATGGTTTTGCTGGATACCGCTGCCTTTGTAGAAGAGGCCGAGCCAGTCTGTGTTCGGGTAGTTGTAAGGGTCGGAACCGTCTTTGTACTTGGCGATTTGCGCCGGCGTATATTTAGCTGCGCCGCCCTCATTGATGGACGCCTGGTTTTCCAGTTCAGCTACCTGCCAGGAAGGCAAAAAGTCAGGCAGGCCGGTCGCTTTTTGTTTACCTACGTAAGCATTGTAACTAAGTTGCGGTGCGCCTTTTTTGCCTTGTTTGGTGGTGATGAGGATGACGCCGTTGGCCGCGCGGGAACCGTAGATGGCCGCGGAGGCGGCGTCTTTCAGCACAGACATGGAGGCGATATCGTCCGGGTTGATATTGTTCAGGTTGGCCACGTTGGTCACTACTCCGTCTACTACGATCACCGGATCGGTGGTATTGAGCGTACCGATACCGCGGATACGGATTTTAGCGCCGTCGGCACCGGGTTGGCCGCTGCTGGCAGCCATTACGGTCACGCCGGGCATGGTGCCCTGTAACGCGTTGCTCACGCTGGTAACGGGCCTGTTGGCCAGTTCTTTGCTGCCGATGCTGGAGACAGCGCCGGTGAGGTTGGCTTTTTTCTGGACGCCGTAACCTACTACTACCAGTTGTTTCAGGGAAGCCACATCAGACTGGAGGACGATGTTGAGATGTGTTTTTCCTTTCAGGGCTATTTCCTGCGCTGTGTAGCCGATGCTGGTGATGGTCACCACGGCATTTTCATCCACGCCGGCGATCTGGAACTCCCCGTTGGGGTTGGTGATAGCGCCTTTGGTAGTGCCTTTCACCATTACGGAAGCGCCCGGGATACCTGTGCCGGTTTCGTCTGTCACCCTGCCGGAGATGGTTACCGGCGGAGGGGTGTTGCTTACTTCCGCTTTTATATTTTTTTCTGTTTTTTCATTACGGGTGATGAATACCGTATTTCCCTGTACCTCGTAGCTGAGGGACTGGTGTTGCAGCACGATGTCCATTGCGGTGTGCAGGGACGCGTTTTTCAGTTCCACGGTTACCGGTGATGTGTTTTTCAGGTCTTCCCGGTCGTAGAAGAACGCATATCCGGTTTGCTGGCGGATAACGTTCAGCACTTTCTGGAGACTGGCCGCGCGGGCGGACCAGGTGACGGTTTGGGCGCTGGTGGCAGCGCTTACCTGTAAAATAGCCGTCAGGAGCAGTAGAGAAGTTAGCTTCATAACTAACAAAAGTTTGTTGAACAGCCCGGCCTTTTTTGGATGACAACCGGGTCCGGAATTACAAATAGCCTTTACTTGCATACTTTTGCAATGTTTGGTTGAATTAATGAAGAATGTTTACCGACTTGTTTGTTGGTTTAACTGAACTAAGGCCGGGGTTCTGACGCCAATCTTTATCCCCGGCTTATTTCATTAAAGTACATGGGAATGCCTCTATGTTAGCCTGAATTGATCATTGTTCCTGTTTTGTTTTTCATCGTTCTTTATAAAGGTTATGGCTGGATAATAATCCGGTGGCCATCTTCTATTCTGTATTTGATCCTTGTTTTGGACAGCCCTTTCAACACCTGTGCGAGGGTGAGGCTGCGGCCTATTTCCCCGTTAAACACGCGCTCCGGTATTTTTCCTTCATAGCTGACCTCCAGGTTGTACCAGCGGGCCAGTTCCCGCATGACAGTCGGTAAATCCGCGTTGGTGAAGGAAAAGTACCCTTCTTTCCATGCCGTGATGGCGGACAGGTCCACCTGGTCGGCCACTTGTACGTCCGTATGTCCCACCCTGGCCTGCTGGCCTGGTTTCAGCACCATTTGGCGGTTGTGGGCAGACACTCTGATGGCGCCTTCCACGAGGGTGGTATTGATGGTGGCTTCGTCTGTATAGGCGTTGATATTAAAATGAGTGCCTAATACTTCCACGGTGGTATTGTGAGCTGCGACGCGGAAGGGCATGGCAGCGTTTTTTGCTACATCAAAAAAGGCTTCGCCTGTTACGCTTACTTTCCTTTCCTGGCCGGCGAAGGCGGTGGGATAGGTGATAGACGAACCGGCGTTGAGCCATACTTTGGAACCATCGGGGAGGATAAGGCTGTATTGTCCGCCGAGCGGTGTGCTCATGGTGTTGTACAGTATTTTGCCCTGACTGCTGCCGGAGGCATCGTATACCAGTTGGCCGTTGGCCAGTTTGGTGACTTTGCTGCTGCCTTGTTGCGCCAGTACGCCGTTGGTGGCGCTGTCGAGTGTTATTTGAGAACCGTCGCTGAGGGTGAGTATGGCTTTGTTGCCGCCGGGGGCCACATCGGGTGTGGCTTGTGCGTGTACCGGCACCGGTGCTTTAGCCGGTTGCAACCGCCACCAGGCGGCGCAGGCCAGCAGTAACAGGCTGGCAGCGGCCATCCATCTCCAGTGGAGAGGTTTTATGCGGGTGGCGGGCCGCGACTTGTCGGCCGCGAGGATATCGGTCATCAGTTGTTGCCATTCCGCAGGGTTGTTGCTGTCCGGGGCCGTGGGGCCGTGGAAGGCTTCTATCTGCGCATTGACCATGCCCGTTTCGTCTGCCTGGACCATCTCCAGCAGTTCCGTGTATTCCTCCTGCGTGGCGAGGCGTTTGCGGGCCTGTGACAATAGATATATCAGTCTTTCAGTATCTGGCAATGACGTGGTTTTAGTATCGCGTGAACGTTGGATTTTGGTGCGGGATGACCCGGTTGCAGGGGTGTCCCTGCCTATACGTACCGTGAACAATGCGATAGTACCTATCTGTCTGAAAAAAAATTTAAAAAAAGTGGGAGAGGCTGTAAGAAAGCAGCATCAAAGGGATACTAATACCATGTTTGAGGAGGTATTCACGGATGGCACGGAGGGAGCGTACCAGCGAGTTTTTGACGGTTTGCACGGAGATGTCCAGCTGGCCTGCAATTTCGGCGATCTTCAGGCCGCTTTCCCGGCTGAGGAGGTATATTTTCATGGCCTGCGGTGGCAGCTGAGCGATGGCTTCCCGTATTAAGCGGGATGTTTCGGAGAGGGACAGGTTTTCTTCCGTGACGTTGGTATATTCATCTTCGCTCCAGGACAGCTGGTGACGGGCTTTTTCGCGGACGCCTTGTTTTTGGAGCCAGCTGTAGGAACGGTGGTAAGTCATTTTGAAGATCCAGTTACGGGGGCTGCTGACAGCGGACAGCTTATCCCGTCCCATCCACAGGCCGAGGAATACTTCCTGGATGATATCTTTTACCGGCGCTTCTTCCTGGATAATCTGGAAGATGACAGGCCTGATGCGGGGCACATAAAGATGAAACAGTGCTTCAAACGCTGTTTCGTCCCCTTCCGAGATCCGGTCAAATAATATCGTCTCCTGTGCTACGTCGTGCTGCATCCTGCGTCCAGATACTTATCAATCAATTATTTGGCCCCCGGCGAGGTCACTACTATAAAATGAATGACGGGTATAACAGTGTAATGAAAGAAATGGCAACCGGGGTCGTCAAAGATAACATGATAAATCGGTAAAAAAGCCAGAACCTTTGGAGAGGAGATGCGGCAATGGAAGCCTTTACCGGTTGTAATCCGGGGCGTTAGTCCCAAGGCCCGGGACTATGGTTTGCCATTCCGGGCTTCAAAGTCCTGTATTTCCTGTTGCAGCTGGCGTTTCCGCAGGAGGTAGGTTTTGAGGTCCATCCGGGATTTTTCAGCTTCCAGTGCTGAAAGGGCCTGGTGGAGTTTGATCCGCTCGTTGCGCAGCAGGTTTTCCGGTGACTGGCGGGCGGCTATAAAAGCCGGGGCTTCCCGTAATACTTCCAGGGAATAGCCTTGTTGTGCCCATTGAAGGAAATCGTCGCTGAGAACGTCCATGCATCCCGGGTCCAGGGCGCCGTACCCGGTGATGTACACGGTTAACGAAGGTTGCGCGGTATTGAGAAAGATACCGCAGCCCCCGCTGTCGTCTGCAATGCTGAGATAGCCGGGAAGGTAACGTTGTACCTCATAGTCCTGGTTTCGGGTCACGATATCATTGGTGCCATAGAGGTTTACCAGATCGGTGACGAGGCGGCTTTCCCGTAGTTGCTCCGTTTCGAGGAAGCGGGCATAGGCACCCGGCAGGGTGATGCCGAGTGCTGTTGTTATTTGTGAGAGGATATTATCCATTGTTTTTGAGATGGGAGAGCCATTGTTGGGCAAATTCATTGCCTGGTTCAAGGGCCAGCACTTTTTCAAACGAGTCAATGGCCATGGGCACATCTTCCATTTGATAGAAGAGGATGGCACGGTTGAGGTGTACATAACTGTTGTCCGGAGCAATGGCCAGCGCTTTGTTATAGGAGGCCAGCGCTTCTTCATAGTTTTCGGCCAGCATGTACAGAGAGCCCATATTGACGAGCAGACCGGGTTCATCAGGGGCCAGCTCAAGGCCTTTGATGGCGTATTGCAGCCCTTGTAACAGGCGTGTTTCAATACTTTTTTGGGCGGCTTCATCATAGCCGTTGTCTTCCATATCGGAAATGCTTTGATGAATGCCCTCGAGAAGGTTGCGCACCTCGTTGTCATACCAGGCGGCGGTTTTCTCCACTTCCTGTGTGAAAGGAACGGCGTCCAGGTCCAGGGCTATGTCTTTGTCCAGTTCCGCGGCTGTTTTCATTTTCCCTTTGGCGGGAGCGTACCACCACTCGCAGAATTTGCCGAGTTCACCACCTTCGGGCAGCTCGTCGATGGGTGGCAGGTTTTCCTCATAGATGGCGTCGTTGGCGACTACGTGGCCCAGTATGGTTTTCAGGGCTTCCTGGTCGATGGGTTCATTTTCCTGTTCGGCGGCCATCACCATGTAGGGCAACAGGTGGTACCAGCTGGCGAGCACATCGCGGTATTGTTGTTGCGCGGCGTAGTCGGCAATGATGCGGGCCATGGTGAACACATCGAACAGCTGGGGCGGCACAGCGTCGGCGCCCTGCAGCGTGCCGTTGGCCACAAAAGCCTCCCACAGGGTGGAACCGGCATCACAGTAGAGGATATACTGCTGCTGTTGCTGGTCGAAGTGGGCGTAACCGGCTACCGGGTTGGTTTCCGCGTCCCATTCGTTTTCCGGTTCGGTATAAATAAAGCTGAACTTCCGGGCAGCGGCAAGGCTGTCCAGGAATGCCTGGTGTTGGGCATAAGCAGGATGCGCAGTTATCGGGAACGTATACACGAAACGATGTTGTGTCAGGATGTCCATCACCCGGAAATGGGTAAAGCCGGTATCAAACTGCGACTGCAGTTCATACAGGCTGTAAAAAAGGCTTCTGCGGTCCAGGGAATTATCCTGGCTTTCGTGCAGGCAGTAAACGGACATCTCCACCAGGGATTCTATTTCATGCATCGACATATCTTAGGTACGCTTTGTTTGAAATGCGAAAGTACGTCATTATGGAAAAAGCCGCGGGGTGGCATCTGAATTAAAAAAATGTTATGAAAAACGTCCTGGTCCCCATGGTAAAAACAGGCCTGGTAGGTTGCAGCCTGCTGTTGTATTTCGGAAGTTTCTTTGAATCGCGGCTGTATGAAATGGAGTATTGGTGGATAAGGCTGCTGGTGGCTGGTGGGGGAAACTGGCGCGATGACTGGCCGGTACATATTTGTTTCACATTGACGATGACAGCGCAGCTGGGAATATTACTAAGTATCGGAATGCGGATGCGGCTTACCTGGCAGATTATTTTTGCGAGTGGCCTGATCGCTTGTGTGGTGGGGATGTCGGCCATAATCGGGCAGTTTTCCATGACATTGTCCTGGGTACTGCTCGGCATACTATATGCCGCTTTGCTGGTGGGATTGATACCCCGGGCTTTAGCCCGGGGCTGAGGAATTTATTTCAGTAATACGTTTTTCACGTAATTGTAACTTGTGGTGATGCTGTCAAACGGATCAATGGTGATTTTGTCCTGCTCAACGAAGATATGCTGCACACCGGCCTGTTTCGCCTGGGCGAAGATCTGCCGGAAGTTAATGCTGCCGGTGCCTACTTCTGCGAAAGACACGCCGGACAATAACTGCATGGATGTCTTGTTTTCATTGCCGGCGGCAGTGAGACTGGCAGTGTTCTTTTTATCCATGTCCTTTACGTGCCAGGCTACGAAACGGCCGGGCGCTTCGGAGAAGAGCTTCAGCGGGTCTACGCCGGACTTCACGGCCCAGAAGAGGTCCAGCTCAAAGGACACCAGTTTTGGGTCTGTGTTTTTAAGCATCACCTCATAGCCGGTGGTGGCGCTGTCTGCCAGTTTTTTAAATTCCCAGTAGTGGTTATGATAACCGATATGAAGATTTGATTTCTTACACAGTTCGCCGGCTTTGTTCAGTTGGTCGGCCATGAACTTATAATCGTCCGTTTTCAGTTTTTTGTCCCACAGGGAAAGCGGCAGTACGGGCACAATAAAATACTGTTGGCCCAGTTCCGCTGCGAGGTCGATCTGTGGTTGCAGGGCAGCGGGGTTGCCGTTGCCGCGGGTCAGGTAATCGTTGAGCTGATAGTGCCCGCTGGGAGTGGCCAGCTGGTATTCCTGGAACAGGGCTTTCAGCTCCGACGGTTTGAGGCCCCAGAAAGTGCCTTTGTCTTTTTCACCCTGATAGCCGTAATAAGTCTCCACTTCTTTATAACCGATCTGCGCTACGCGGATGATGGTGCTTTTAACGTCTTTGTCCAGCTGGTCGCGCAGCGTGTACAATTGCAGCCCGATGTTGCGGGTGAGGCCTTTTTTTTCCGTCTGTGCAAAAAGATGGCCGGGAAGCATCATGCCGGCAGCTAGTAGTCCGGCCTGTTGAATAAACGAACGTCGTGAGTTACGCATGTAATAATATTGTTTGCAACGTGGATAATGACCGAAATTAAGAAAAACGGTTTTATCATCACGGAAAATGTTGCTGCTGCTTTACTGCAGCGGGTTTTCGGCTAAATAATTTTTATCCGGATATGGTTTTAATTGGTTAAATTGTTTAGACAACTCATTATCCTAAAGCCAACTCGATGAAGCTATTTTTCTGGAAGAGGAAAACGGCCGGGGGACCCCAAAAAAAGAAATCAAAAGTCAGGGAATGGATAGATGCGGCCATTTTCGCCGTCGTGGTGGCCACACTGATCCGGACTTTCCTGTTTGAGGCCTTTATGATCCCCAGCGGCTCTATGGAAAGGACCCTGTTAATCCACGACTATCTTTTTGTTAGTAAGATCAGCTATGGTCCGCGTATTCCCATGACGCCACTGGCGTTCCCGTTTGCGAATCACACCCTGCCCTTTACCAAAACCACAAAAGCCTATTCCACCGCGATACAATGGCCTTACAGAAGATTGCCCGGCTTCAGTGACATAGAAAGAAACGATGTGATCGTGTTTAACTATCCTTGCGGTGACACGGCGTTGTACAGCAAATCGGGTGATGACGCAGACTATTATGTGATGAAACGGAACATGACGCCCGACACGCTCAAAATGTTTTACAGCGATCCCATTTACCGGCCGGTAGACAAACGTGAGACCTGGATCAAACGTTGTGTAGGTATCAGTGGCGATACCATCATGGTGGCAGACGGACAGCTGTTCGTAAATGGCAAATCCGGATTTGAGCCACCGAACGCGTTGACTAGCTACCGGGTGAAAACAAGAAGCGGTAAACCGTTCAATGATAAACAGGAAAAGGACCTTGGCCTGTCTGGCGGATATGGCCTGGGAACAGATTCCAGTCGTTATTATACCTACGATCTTACGAAAGAGGCAGTGGCACTGGTAAAGAAATGGGGCGATACCATCTATGCAGATCCCAAAATACAAACACGCAAAGGCATTTTCCCCGGAGACCCTGACAAATACGCCTGGAGCGAGGATGTATACGGACCGGTGTACGTGCCTAAAAAAGGTGCCACGGTGCAGTTGGATACCTGTGTACTACCATTTTACCGTCGTGTCATCGTCAACTATGAGCACAACCAGCTGGAGGTGAAAGGGGATAAAATATTTATCAACGGCAGGGAAACAAAAGCCTATACTTTCAAAATGAACTACTACTGGATGATGGGTGATAATCGTCACCAGTCCATCGATTCCCGTTTCTGGGGCTTTGTGCCGGAAGACCATCTGATCGGCAAAGCCTGGGTGATATGGTTCAGCTTTCACAAAACGTATAAGGATTTTTATATCCGCTGGAGCAGGTTTTTTACGCTGATCAAATAAAAAAGGCGAAGCCACCTTCAGGTAGCCTCGCCTGGTATGTACGACAGCAGGGAAAATCAGCGGGCGTTGTCCGCTTTCACTTTATTGAGCAGCTGGTCCAGCGCGGAGCGGTCCAGCAGGCGGCCTTTCGTGACTACGGCATTTATTTTTTCTGTATTGAGAATGTCTTCCAGCGGGTTGGCACGAAGCAGCAGGATGTCCGCTTTTTTACCGGCGGCAAGCGCTCCATAGCCTTGCTGATGCAGGAACAGGGGAGAGTTGATCACAGAAGCCTGCAACGCCTGTAACGGTGTAAGCCCGAAATGTACCATCAGTGCCAGCTCCCGGTGAAGCCCGATGCCGGGATAGTCGAAGGAGTTCAGGTAACCTGCATCGGTACCTGCCATGATCATGACGCCTGCTTTTTGCAGCAATGGCAGAATAGCGGATTCTTTTTCGTATAGTTCTTTCCGGTAGGCGATAGCGGCGCTGTCGTCTTTCATTACTCTCTTTACCCGCATCTCATACGTTTTCTGTAATCCTTTGCCGATATAGGCCAGGTAAGGGTCGTGGGCATGATCGTCCTGGTCAAAATAAGCCAGGACCTGACCGAGTGAAAGGGTAGGTGTAACCGCCGTGCCTTTGGCTGCCATGTGGCGATAGGCCTTCAGCGCGGCGGTGGTATCAAAATGGGCCAGTATGTACCGGTTAATATCGCGGCCTTTGATGTCGCCATTGGCGATGCTGTGGGAAAGGGCTGCTTCGTCCTTTACGCCTGCTTTCCAGACGTATGACAGGTGTTCCACAGAGCTAAGGCCTGCGTCGGTCACCTGTTGCAACGTTAGTGCATAAGGCACATGCCCGGAAATGATCATGCCGCGTTGACGGGCTGCTTTCACGGCTTCCAGGTAGAGTTCCGGTTTAATGGTATTGTCGGTGATTTTCACGAAATCTACGTGCATACGTTGCAGTGAGTCCAGCGCATGGTTCAGTTCTGCGGTGGTGCCTATTTCAATATCGCCGAGCCATACGGATTTATATCCTTCCAGTTTGGGGCCGGACGTAAAAATAGTCGGCCCCTGCAATGATCCCTTGTTTACTTCGTCACGCCATTTTAATACCTGTGCGCTGATATCTGCGGAGCAGTCGCGGACAGCGGTGATGCCATGTGCGAGATACAGCGGCAGGAAGTTTTTGTTTTCATCTGCAAGGGTATCGCCGCCGCCGAAGTGCATGTGATTGTCCCACAGGCCAGGCATAGCGTATTGGTTGCCGCCGTCGAAAGTCTGTGTGGCCTTGTATTGTCGTGCGCGTTGCAGGGAGGTAACGGCCAGAATAGTGTCATGCCGTATGATGATGGCCTGGTCCGGTGTGATTTTCCCGGTTTTGATATCGATCACTTTTACGGGAGAGATGACCAGGTCCGCGGGTTGTTGTGCGGAGACCGTCATCACGCCGAGTAATGAGAGAACTGTTAAGATATTTTTTTTCATGAGGATGTATTATTCCGTTGTTGAAAATTCAGTAAAAACGCGGCGAGTACAAAGGCGCCACCGAGGGCACAGACGCCGGTCCACTGCCAGTGGCTCCATACCTGCGCGCCCAGCAGTGAGCCGAGGGCGCCACCCGAGAAGGCGCTGGTCATGTACACGGTGTTAAGCCTGCTGCGCGCTTCGGGAAGCAGTGCAAACACTTTGGACTGGTTGGAGATATGCGCTACCTGTTGACCGATATCCAGCAGGACAACGCCGATGATAAGCCCTGTGAGTGAAGCGGCGGAGAAGCCCATGATCACAAAAGAGGCCAGCATGGCCAATACGCCGATACGCAGGGGGAACTGCGGCCCTCTGCTGTCGGCAGACTTACCGGCCGCCGGTGCCGCCAGTGCGCCACAGGCGCCGATCAGGCCGAAGAGTCCTACCATATCGCTTTTATAAAAGAAAGGAGCGCCTTCCAACAAAAATACCAGCGTAGTCCAGAACACACTGAAAGCGCCGAATGTCAGGAAGCTGGTCAGCGCTGCATGTCGTAACGGCGGATAGGTCTTTATCAGTGACACCAGTGATTTCATCAGGCTTCCGTAGCTGCCAGTGAAGGTAGGCGGATCAGCAGGCAACAGGCGATAAAGCACCATCAGTAGAAGTGCCATCATGCCGCCGCCCAGCAGGAACACCGCGCGCCAGCCTAAATGGGCGCCGATGATACCGCTGAGGGTGCGGGACAACAAGATACCGATCAGCAGTCCGCTCATCACTTTACCGACAATTCTGCCGCGGGCTTCATCCGGTGCCAGCGTGGCGGCCATGGGCAGCAACAGCTGCGGCACGGCAGAGAAGAAGCCGATGAACAGGCTGGCGGCCACCATCATATAATAGTTCATGGACGCTGCCGCCACCCACATACAAAGCGTGGCGCCGGCAAGTTTCCATAATATCAGTTTACGTCTTTCTGTTTTATCTCCCAGTGGTACGATCAACAGTAACCCCAGCGTATATCCCACCTGTGTAATGGTGGCAATCACGCTTACTTTGCTGTCGCTGACACCGAAGGTGTCGGCCATCATCAGCAACAGCGGCTGATTGTAATAGATGTTGGCTACCACCATTCCGCAGGTGACGGCCATCAGTATTACAAGCGTGTTTGATATCCGGCTGCCTTTCCTTTCGACAGGCAGTGTTATCATATTTTCCATACAATTATTCCTTTACTGCAAAAGTAAAATTGATGAAAGGGGTAAAATGGTACTCATTATTGAATGAAGGGTACTTTTTATAGATGTCCGGCCTGCCGGCGGAAGTCTAACGGCGTTTGCGAGGTATACTTCCTGAAAAAGCGGGAGAAGTAGGAGGTGTCGTTGAAGCCGAGGGAGAAGGCGATTTCCTTGACGTCCATATCTGTCAGTATGAGTAGGCGCTTGGCTTCCAGCAGTAACCTTTCCCGGATATATTCACCGGCGGTGATGCCGGATTCCCTGCGGCAGACGGTGTTGAGATAACTGGGGGTGACATGTAGTTTAGCGGCATAGTAACTCACTTCGCTGTGTTGCGCATATTGTTTTTCCAGCAGCTGCAGGAAACGGTTGATGAGCCGGTTGCCGGCAGCGGCTGTTTCGGAAGGATAAGCGACCGCATACCAGCGCTGTAGCAGCAACAGGATAATTTGCAGCCGGTGTTGCGTGATATTGGCGGCTGTTTCTTTCAGCATCAGCTGCAACTCGGCATCGAGCTGGACGTATTGTTCCGGGCTTAACTTCAGCGAGGGATGGGCGGAAGGTGTGAAAAACGGCCACATCGGCCCTTTCTGCAACATAAAACTTCCGGAGAACATCACCTGGTAACCGGTAGTGCTGGCGGAAAGGTCCCACTGGTGGGCCTGGCCGGGCGCCAGGAAAAAAACGGTACGGGGTGCTGCTTTATAATCCCTGAAATCGATCGTATGGGTGCCGCTGCCTTTGTGGCCGATGATCAGCAGCATAAAAAAATCATGTTTATGCGCTTCGTCTATCACAGGCATATTGATGGGCGCATGCACCATCAGTTTAAAATCCTCCTGCCGGTAGGGGAGATTGAAAATTTTCTCGATGCCCAATGTCTTTAGCCCGGTGGTCGCCATGATGATTTGCTGTTACAGGATAAATGAATTAATCCGACAGGGATGATATCAGGATGATG
Source organism: Chitinophaga varians (assembly GCF_012641275.1). Classification (NCBI taxonomy): domain Bacteria; kingdom Pseudomonadati; phylum Bacteroidota; class Chitinophagia; order Chitinophagales; family Chitinophagaceae; genus Chitinophaga; species Chitinophaga varians. The sequence continues at coordinate 853,363 of NZ_JABAIA010000002.1, forward strand.
ATAAAATTATGATAATCACCGGCAATTTACTGTTTATCTTTGTGTCCTGATATAAAAGTAGTGATGGAGTACGCAGCGCCTTTCCTTTTACGCAATCGTCATATGCAGACCATCTATCCTTCCCTCTTCCGGAAGGTGAGGCCGGCTGCCTATCAGCGGCGCCGTATCACGACGCCCGACGGCGATTTCCTGGACCTGGATTTCAGCGAACAGGGGGCCGACAGGGTGGTGGTGATTTTGCATGGTCTCGAAGGCAACGCCTCCCGGAAATATGTGCTGGGGATGGTGCATATTTTTAATGAAGCGGGTTTTGATACAGTGTCCATGAATTTCCGGGGATGCAGCGGGGAACCCAACAAACTGCTGCGGTTTTATCACAGCGGAGAAACGGACGATCTGCATACCGTGATACAATACCTGGTGTCGCTGGGAAAGTATAAGGCTGTTCACCTGGTGGGTTTTTCCCTGGGAGGCAATGTCACGCTGAAATACATCGGTGAGCGGGGAAGTGGTATCCTGCCGGTGATCCGGTCTGCGGTGGCTATTTCGGTGCCGGTTGACCTGAAAGGCAGTTCCGCTGAACTGGAAAAGAAACATAACATCATTTACATGCAGCGGTTCATTCGTAACCTGAAAGAAAAGCTGGAGCTGAAAAAGCAGCAATATCCCGATGGCATCAGCCTCGAGGGTTTTGAGCAGATCCGCAGCTTCCGGCAGTTCGATGACCGCTATACCGGGCCTATGCACGGTTTCCGTAATGCCCTCGAATACTGGGAACAGTGTAGTTCCCTGCGGGTGTTGCAGCAGATCAGTATTCCCACGCTGTTAGTCAATGCGAAAGACGATCCTTTCCTCAGCCCTGCCTGTTACCCCTACGAAATAGCGCGTCACAGCGATACTTTTTTCCTGGAAACACCGTTTAATGGAGGCCATGTAGGCTTCGTGACTTTTAATGAGCCCTACTACTGGTCAGAACAAAGGGCGCTCGCCTTTATCCGGGAACATGCTTAACACCGCGGAGAAAGAAATGCGCCGGCAGGTGTTTATTTTTTATTATTTTGATGTTAATGGCCACCAACAGTAGTGATCTGATACGGGCGTTGTTTGACGAACAACGGAACGGTACCCTTTCCGAATCTGCAGCACAGCAGCTGAAACAGTTGCTGGACAGTGATCCGCTTGCCCGTGAAACATGGGACGCGTTGCAACAGGAGGCAGCACGGCAGGCAGCTCCTCCAGCGCCGCCACGCCGCCTCTCAGGGCAGTGGTTTGTGTGGGCCGCTGCCGCTTTACTGTTGATGGTGGCCGCCGGCAGCTTTTTCATTTATCATACCCATCAGCATGACAGCATATTTCCTGCACGGACGCGTGACTTTGTGCCGGTGAAAAATGCGGTGCAACTGCTGGTGCCGGGCCGCGCTTCGCTGGCACTCACCGGCGACAGCGCCTTTCAGATATGGCAGGTGGGACAGGTACAGCTGCGCAACGATTCTACCGGACTGCATTACAGCGGTAACGCCAAAGGTTATGCCCTCAATACCCTGCTGATACCACCCGGAGCGGATTACCGCATCACGCTGTCAGACGGAACAGAAGTATGGCTCAATTGCGCTTCCAAACTGCGTTTCCCTTTCAGTTTTCCCGACCATAAACGCGAGGTGTACCTCGAAGGGGAAGCCTGGTTTAAAGTAGCGCCTAATACACAACAACCTTTTGAAGTGCATACTCCCAACACCTCCATCGTGGTAAGGGGAACAGCTTTTAACGTGAACGCCTATGATGATGAACGGGTAAGGGTATCGCTGGTACAGGGCGCCGTGACCGTCCAGGGCGCATCTGATGAGGCCGTGACGCTGAAGCCGGGCATGGAATGTGTTTATGGCGATTACAATGGCATCCGCACCGCACCCTTTGATACTACTACTATCCGCGGATGGATGAAAGGAGAAGGTTATGCTATCCGCAACCAGAAGCTACGTGACCTGAAACCTATTCTGGACCGCTGGTTTGCTGTACAGGTGATCTTCGATGCACCCGAAATGGCGCATGTTGAAGTGACCGGCCCACTGGAAAAAAATAAGCTACCTGCCTTCCTGCGGGCAGTAGAAGCTTCGGGACATGTCAGCTATTATTTCCTGGGTAACGAGCTGCATTTCACACAACCGTAAATTAGCCTGATGACTTATCCGTATTGAACAATGTAGAAGAAAAATTGAATGTCGTTATCCTCATGTCGATAAATTATTAAATGTGTTTATCCGTTACGTTTATTATTTGTTGTTATGGGTATAATTGGGTATTTTTATGGGTATAATTGGGTATTTTTATGGGTCTCGATCACGCTGTCTCAAAAATTTTTATCACTCCTGAGATTTTATCACTTATTGCTGAAATTGATGAGTTTAAGGGAGCCTGGCAAGCCCTGGGACAACTCGCTCCGGATCGCCTTTATAGTTTGAAACGGGTTGCGACGATTGAAAGTATTGGTTCTTCAACTCGTATTGAAGGTGCTAAACTAACAGATAAGGAGGTTGAAATCCTAATGAGCAATCTTTCAATTCAACAATTTGGCTCACGCGATGAAGAAGAAGTGGCAGGTTATGCAGCCGTTATGAATATGATCTTTGAAAGCGCTGGTGATATTACGCCAACAGAAAGCCATATTAAACAACTTCATCGCGATCTCTTAAAGTATAGCCGTAAAGATGAGTGGCATCGGGGCAATTATAAAAAATCTACCAATCATGTAGAGGCATTCGATCTAAATGGTAAAAGTTTAGGAGTGATATTTGAAACTGCGACCCCTTTTGATACCCCATTGAAAATGGAGGAGCTTGTCGACTGGACAATGAAAGCTTTTGAGAATAAAGAACTTCATCCTTTATTAATTATTTCTGTTTTCACAGTTGTATTTCTCGCTATTCACCCCTTTCAGGATGGGAACGGCCGGCTAAGTCGTATTCTGACTACGTTATTGTTATTGAGGGCCGGTTACGCTTATGTTCCATTTAGTTCATTAGAAGCCGTTATTGAGCAAAGCAAAGATGCATATTATCTTTCACTAAGGAAGACTCAAAGTTCATTAAAGACGGATACTCCAGATTGGATGCCCTGGTTATCATTTTTTCTTCACGCTTTGCAGCAGCAAAAAAATCGCTTGAAAGTAAAAGTAGAACGTGAGAAATTGCTACTAGGACAATTACCAATCCTGTCTTTGAAAATATTGGAACTGGTAAAATCCCAGGGAAGACTATCAATCGGCGAAATTGTAGTATTGACGAATGCTAATCGTAACACAGTAAAACGGCATTTGGAAAACCTTGTTGATGGCAAACACCTTCAAAAACATGGGGTAGGACGTGGATCATGGTACTCAGTTTAGCCTTTTGAGCCTTACACCACACCCGCATATTTGAAAAATATTCCTTCCTGATTTCATTATCTTTCTGCTCTTGACCAATTGATCTCCTATGGGACTTGCACGCAGAAAATTCCTGCAGAATATCGGGCTGGCCATGGCCGGCACTATGCTGATAAAGATACCCGCATTGGGCCGGGCGGTTGTGCCGGATGGCGGCCTGTTGCTGGCAAAACAGCCGGACACGGCATGGCTGGCGTCTTTATATGACCGTGGCCAAACCACTACCTACCTGAAAAGCAGGAACGAATTGCAATACATCGGTATGCCGGTGGGCGGTATTCTTTGCGGTACGGTATATCTTGGTGGTGACGGCCGTTTGTGGCTGTGGGATATTTTCAACAGGAACCAGGAAGGCATCGAGCCTAAAGAAGTGGATTGGAAAGAGGCGGTGCTCGGGCAGGCGAAAAAAGTCCGTTCCCGGGATGGCGCCTGTTACATTCAGCCTTCCAAAGATATCCGTCCACTGGACCAGGGCATTGCGATCAAGCTCACCATCGGAAAAGAAACCATCATCCGGCCGCTGGACGAAGCCAGCTGGCCGGAGATAGCTTTTGAAGCCACTTACCCGATAGCGACCATCCGTTATACAGACCCTGCGCTACCGGTGGAACTAACGCTGGAAGCATTTTCTCCTTTTATACCATTGCAGGAAGATGATTCCGGCTTGCCGGTCACGCTGCTTTCCTTTCATATCCGGAATAAAGGCAAAGTGCCGGTGGAGGCCACTTTGCTGGGATGGCTGGAAAACAAGGCTGCCATATATCATGCGGAAGACAAGCTGCATGAGCGTATTAACACTGCTACCGGTGGCAAAGGCTGGAAAGGCGTATTGTCTGCCGTACGGGCCAAAGATGCTGCCGGTGCGGCATTGCTGCAAAGCCCTGATTATGGTAACCTCTGCCTGGCCGCACTTGATCCAACAGCGAATATCGCTACACAACTGGAATTACCGTTGACCGCAGCTTCGTTTAGCCAGTCCCGTGATAAGGCCGCCGTACACGGCATCAACGAAAAACTGACCGCCGGCGTAATGGTAAAATATCGCCTGCTACCGGGAAAGGATATACGTACTGACTTTGCCATCGGCTGGTACTTTCCGAACCTTTCGTTTAAAGACATACAGGGCAAAGGCCGGTATTATGCCAATCACTTTTCCGACGCTGCGGCGGTAGTAAACTATGTACGGGAGCATCATGCCCGGCTGACCGGCGACAGTCGCCTCTGGAAAAACACCTGGTACGATGCGTCGCTGCCTTGGTGGCTGATGGAACGCACCTTTATGAATATTTCCACGCTCGCCACCACTACCGCGCACCGCTTTCAATCGGGCCGTTTCTATGCCTGGGAGGGCGTAGGCTCCTGCGAAGGCACGTGTACGCATGTATGGCAATATGCACAGGCAGTAGGGAGGATATTCCCTGCGCTGGAGCGGGACACGCGGCAGCGGGTGGACCTGGGCATCGGCATGCAGCCCGATGGCGGCATCCTTTTCCGCGGAGAAGCAGAGAAACGCCCGGCCATCGACGGACAGGCAGGCACCGTGCTGCGTATTTACCGGGAACATCAAATGACGACTGATGACCGTTTTTTACGGCAAAACTGGCCGCAGATAAAAAAGGCCACGCAGTTTATCATCCGGCAGGACCGGAATGGCGACGGCCTGGAAGACACGCCCATGGAGAATACGCTGGATGCCATATGGGACGGGGAAATAGCCTGGATAGCCGGACTGTGCATCGCGGCGGTGCAGGCGGCCGCCCTCATGGCCACCGAAGCGGGCGATACTGCTTTTGCCGCCACCTGTAAAGACTATGTGGAAAAAGGCCGCCGGAATATGGAATCACAGTTGTACAACGGAGAATACTTTATTCATCAGCCGGACAAGGTGAAGGGCCGTTCCGTTATTGGCAGCTACAATACCTGTCACATCGACCAGGTGTATGGCCAGAGCTGGGCGTTCCAGGTAGGTATGGACAGGGTACTGGACAAAGAAAAAACCTTGTCTGCCCTGCGGGCTTTGTGGAAATATAATTTTATGGAAGATGTAGGCCCATACCTGGCCACCCATCCGGGCGGCCGTCCTTATGCCCTGCCGGGCGAAGGGGGCATGATCATGAATACGAATCCATATAAGGAAGAATATCCTTTCGGCGTGAAAGACGCGTGGCAGCTGGGATATTTCAATGAATGCATGAGCGGCTTTGAGCACCAGGTGGCTTCACATATGATGGCCGAAGGCATGACCATCGAAGCGCTGACGCTCACCAAAGCGGTACATGACCGTTACCATGCGGCCAAACGCAATCCGTTCAATGAAATTGAGTGCAGCGACCACTACGCCCGCGCCATGACCAGTTACGGTACGTTTATCACTGCCTGCGGATTTGCCTATCATGGCCCGCATCAGTACATCCGCTTTGCACCTGCGCTGCAAAAGGAGCAATTCAAAGCGCCTTTTGTTACGGCTGAAGGCTGGGGCACCTTTACGCAGCAACAACAGCATGGCCGTGGAGAATACCGGCTGGCACTGAAATACGGGAGACTGTCATTGCTGACCTGCTGTTTTGAACAGGCCAGGCCGGCCACCGTAGCGGTAAAAGCCGGTGCGCGGCAGTTACCTGCTACGTTCACACACGAGAACGGCCGCGTGACCGTTACGTTGCAACAGCCGGTGACCCTGCATGCAGGGGAAACATTGCAGGTAACTATGATTTCGTAGTTTTGCGCTTTCGTTAAAACTTTTATTAATGGAACCTCTGAAACTATATATGTTATTGCTGGGCTGTACAACGCCCGGCCGTCATACGGAACAACACGACGTTTTTTTCGGCATCGCGCATAAACTGAGCGACCTGGTGCCAGCCATGAAAGCCTTCTGGCCCGAAGCCGGCGATAAATTGCATATTGATGCCTGGCGCGAAGTGACCAGCGTTGGCAACTATCATATTACGGTAGTGCCCCGTGAGGAAGTGGTAGATAACCCGGAACAGCTGTATTTCCTGAACCTTGGTGGATATAAGCCGGGAGAAATGGAAGAGTATCATTATAAGATGCTCAGTGTAAGCAAAGATATCGGCGCCGCTATCCGGGAAGCAAAAGAAACCGCTTTTTATAAACACACCGGTTTTTCTTCCGATGCTTCCCCTGCTGCCACTTCTCATGTTGATGATAAATATGGAGTAGATGTAGATGATATCATTCCGGTAAAAGATATCTTACCAGAACCGGTGAGAACATTGTATCAGCTGAAAGTTACGCAGGTAGCGGAACCTGTACCGGAAGACGAACTGCATTTAGGTTATTTCCAGCTTCACAAAATATAATTACGAATTACGAATTACGAATTACGAATTACGAATTACGAATTACGAATTGTAAGTTCACTTACAGAACGATTACTAATAAGCGTTCAGTTATAAAGGACTACAATTCGTAATTCGTAATTCGTAATTTGTAATTCGTAATTCGTAATTCCTTCAGGGGTTTTCTTCATCAATTTCTTCCTGTGAATGCTCATCGAGGTCTTCGTCGAATTCGAGTTCTTCCTGGTCTTCCTGGTCCACCTGGCCCGGTGAGTTGGGCTGTACAACTCCATAGTTGCTGGTTTCTTCTGTCTGATGGAATTCACCGGTCTCTTCCCGTTCACTATGATGTTCATTATTATCGGGCTGACCAGCAGGTTTACGTTCTTTTGCCATAGCACATGATTTTACCAAAACGGTCACAAAGACTACGCCATAGGGATGAACGGTAAATCATTTCTCCCGTTTTTTTAATACTTTTCCGGCCACAACCAACCATAAACCAACTGATGAAAAAAGTTTTTCTCGTATGCGCTGCTATGGCAGGCATGACCCACCTGTACGCTCAAAAGACAGGAGTAACGATCAAAGGTAAAATACCGCCTGTTTTCAACAATGAGTATGTCTATCTGATGAAAGGCTCTACACCGCTGGATTCCGCTAAAGTGGAAAAAAGCGCCTTCTCGTTATCCTACCCGTTGAAAGACACTCTTCAGGCAATGTTACGTGTCTCCAAAAAAGAAGACAGCAAGATCTACCGTGGGGTGAAGGTGCTGTATCTGGCACCTGGCGACAAAGTTACCCTGACTGTGAAAGATACTACAGGCGGCGGCAACCTGTTGGCGAAAAGTCTCGTTAAAGGAGCACTGATCAATGCACAGGAAGAACAGTTGCAGGAACAATTGAAAGACGTAAGACGGCAAATCGATTCCGCCCGCAAGGAATACATGCAGCTGATGCAGTCGCCTGAAGGCAAAACAGATACAGCCGGCATGATGGCTCGTGGCAGGCGTATGGACGTACTGTTTGATAAGCAGGAAGAAATGGTGAATGCCTTTATCGACGCACATCCGGACTATTATATCAGTCTGGCCAACTTCAGGGAAAACCTCGGCAGCCCTGTAAAAGATGTGGCTGCTGCGGAAAAACGTTTTGCGAAATTCAGCCCTGCATTGCGTCAATCGTCTTTAGGGCTGTCAGTTCAGAACTTGCTGAAAGCCTCAGCTAAACTGGGTATTAATCAACCAGCGCCTGATTTTGCGTCCACTACGCCGGATGGTAAAACGCTGAAACTGTCTGACCTGAAAGGCAAATATGTGCTGCTCGATTTCTGGGCCAGCTGGTGCGGCCCTTGCCGTGCGGAAAATCCTAATGTGGTAAAAGCTTTCCAGCAGTATAAAGACAAAAACTTTACGGTGCTGGGCGTATCCCTTGACCGTGAAGGACAGCATGATAAATGGACAGAAGCGATTGAAAAGGACGGTCTTGCATGGCATCATGTAAGTGACCTGAAATGGTGGAAAGCAGATGCTGCGGCATTGTATATGATCCGTTCCATCCCACAGAATTTCCTGATAGACCCTAACGGAAAGATCATTGCTACCAACCTGCGTGGCGAAGCGCTGCAGCAGGAGCTGGCCAAATTGTTACAATAATAGATGATTATCGCTCCAGGATCGCGGTAACGCCCATGCCACCGGCGGTACAGATAGACACTAGTGCCCTGCCTTCGCCGCGTTCCTGGAGTATTTTGGCCGTTTGTGCCACAATCCTTGCCCCGGTGGCAGCAAACGGATGACCGATGGCGACACTGCCCCCTTTGGTGTTCAGTTTACTGCGGTCTATCCTTCCCAACGGTGCGTCCAGTCCCAGTTTCTTACAGTAGGCGGCGTCTTCCCAGGCCTTGAGGGTACAGAGTACCTGTCCGCAGAATGCTTCATGAATTTCATACACATCAAAATCCTGTAAGCGCAGATTGTTGCGTTTCAGCAACCTTGCTACGGCATACGTAGGCGCCATCAGCAGTCCTTCGCCATGTACATAGTCTACCGCGGCGGTCTCTCCGTCTGTGAGGTAGGCCTGCACCGGCCATTGTCTGCGCTGTGCATATTCTTCGGACGCCAGCAGCAAGGCGGCGGCGCCGTCGGTATAAATGGTGCTGTTGCCCGCGGTGAGCGTGCCTTTGCCGGTATGGTCAAAGGCTGGTTTCAGCGTAGCCAGTTTTTCGGGCGTGGTATCGGAGCGGACAATGGTATCACGGCTGACATTTTTAAAGGGGATGACCAGGCCTTCAAAGAAACCGGCGATATAGGCACGGGTAGCGTTCATATGGCTGGTATAGGCCAGTGCGTCCTGGTCCTGCCGGCTGATGCCCCATTCCTGTACCATCTTTTCGGTATGTTGTCCCATAGAGAGGCCGGTGCGCGGTTCCACAATGGAAGGGTAGAGCGGTGACAGTTCGCGGAAACGGACAGAGCTGAGTATCCGTAGCCTTTCGCCCAGTGTTTTAGCGGCTCTGAGCGCGGTGAGTTTCCAGGACAGTTGTTGTTGCAGCATCAGTGGCAGATCGCTGTTGGTGTCGCTGCCGCCGGCGATGCCGGTTTCTATCTGTCCGGCTGCGATGCGCAGGCCCAGCTGGATAGCGGCATCAAGGCTGGTGCCACAGGCGCGTTGCACGTTGTAGGCCGGCGTGTGTGGATCGAGGGCGGTGCCCAGCACACATTCACGGGCAAAGTTCCATTCGGTGGAACGGTTCAGCAGCGCGCCCAGCGCCACATCACCGACGCGGACGCCTTCCAGCTGATAGGTGCTGACAAGGGAGTGCAGACAGGCCGTCAGCATTTCCTGGTTGGAAACCCGGTTATATTCCCGGAAGGATTTAACGAAAGGGATACGTTTCCCGCCGATAACAGCCACTTTTCTCATAAAAGCGCATTTACTTAAAGGTACTTAAAATGAAAGAAGCGGCCATGCCGTTAAAGGCTGGTGACCTGGTTGGGCAGCGGCGTCCCTTCATAAGCGGCCAGTATGTTTTTGGCGGCCATCACTGACATGGCATTGCGGGTTTCCACGGTGGCAGAGCCAATATGTGGCAATACTGCCACAGTAGGCATGTCCAGTAACGGATTGTCAGGCTGCATAGGTTCGGGATTGGTCACATCCAGCCCGGCGCCCCAGATAATGCCCTGCTGCAGTGCGGCAATGAGATCGGTTTCGTTGTGGATAGCGCCCCTGGCAGCGTTGATAAAAATAGCAGACGGCTTCATCTGTCTGAAAACATCTTTGTTGAACATACCGGTAGTTTCCGGTGTCAGCGCGGTATGAACAGAGAGCACATCACTTTGCGCCAGCAGTTCTTCGAAAGAAACCCTGACGGCGCCCAGCTCTTTTTCTGCGGCTTCGTTGCGGCCACGGTTATGATAGATCACTTTCATGCCAAATGCGCTGACGCAACGTTTGGCCATCACATGACCAATATTCCCCAGTCCCCAGATACCGAGCGTTTTCCCTTCCAGGTCAATACCCAAATTGGCCGTCGGTTCAGAGAAATTCCATTCGCCGCGCAGGATACGTTTGTAATGGAAAAACGCTTTGCGGGCCACGGACAACATCAGCAGGAAAGCGGTATCGGCGGTGGCGGCGCTTAATACGCCTGGTGTATTGGTCACGGGTATACGCAGTTCATTGGCGGCGGCTACATCTACCTTATCATATCCAACAGATAATAAAGCGATGATTTTCAGGTGACGGCATTGCTCCAGGAAAGCACGGTCTATGTGGTTGTCGCTGGCCAGCAGCAGCGCGTCGTACTGTTGACAGTGGGTAATCAGTTCTGTTGCGGAGAGCCCGCGCTTTTCGGTCCATTGGGTAACAGTAAGGCCTGCACGTTGTAATAGCTCCAGTCCGTCGGGAGGGATTACCCTTGTCGCAAATATTTTCATAACATTTATTGATTTTCTGTTGCCGTATTTTTTAGTCTTTTGCCCCATTTCCAGAGCTCAAACCACCATACAGATATCGCGCCAACGGCGGCACAGGTCAGCAAAGAGCGTATATCCAGCGCCGTGATACTGAAAAATCCAGCTACCGGCGGTATATAAAGCATGGCGGCCAGCAATGCCAGTGTGATCAGGATAACGCCGACCATCAGCTTGTTATGGTTGCGCATACTGGCGATAAATGAATAATAGAAGGAGCGGTTGACCTGGGTGAGAAATACGTTGGCCAGCACAAGCGTGGTGAAGACCATGCTGCGGGTGTATACTTCATCATGTCCCTGTGACAGGCTGTACTGGTAGATGCCGAGCACGCCGGCGGTGATCACCAGTCCCTGCAGCAGGCTGACGGCCATCTCCTTAAAAGAGAGGAACGTTTGGCTGATAGGACGTGGCGGAAGCTGCATGGCATTCGGTTCCATAGGTTCGTTTTCATAGACAATGGAGCAGGTAGGTCCCATGATCAGTTCCAGGAAGATCACGTGTACCGGTGTGAAAATATTGGGGTAGGCCCATCCAAGGAACAACGGTAATGATACGGTGAGGATAATGGGAATATGAATGGAGATAATGTACTGTACTGCTTTTTTGATATTGGTGTAGATCCTTCTGCCCATGGCCACGGCGTCTACCATGCCGGAGAGGTCGTCGTTGGCGAGGATCAGCGCTGCCGCCTGTTTGGCGATCTCAGTGCCTTTCTTTCCCATGGCGATGCCGATGTGGGCGGCTTTCAGGGCGGGGCCGTCGTTGACGCCGTCGCCGGTCATGGCCACCACCTGGTTGTCCGCTTTGAGCGCGTCGATTGCGGCCAGTTTGGCTTCGGGGAACATGCGGGTGAAGATGTTCACCCGTTGCAGGGTAGCCTGCATGTCAGGGAGGGATTGTTGCATCAGCGTTTCTCCATCTATGGCTTCTTCCGCGTGCTGAAGGCCTGCCTGTGTGGCAATGGCTTTGGTGGTGGCGCTGTTATCGCCGGTAATGATCTTGATATCGATGCCTGCCTGATAGAACTGCTGGAAGACCTGTCCGATATTGGCTTTTGGAGGATCGTAAAAAGCCACCAGCCCGATAAAGGAGAAGGGCAGGTCCTGTTGCTGGGCCGGATAATCTGTGCCGGTGAAGCCGGAGGTGGCCACTCCCAGTATACGGTAGCCTTTTTCCGCCAGTTGACTGAGCTGTTGTTGTACCTGGCTTTTTTCTGCCTCCGGCAGATGACAAACGCGGAGAATAGCTTCCGGCGCACCTTTGGCGGCGACGATCCGTTGGCCGTCGTTTGTTTCGAACACGTGGGTCATCATAGGCGGTTTGCCTTCCAGGGGGTATTCATGCACGATGCGGTACTGCGGGCGTTCATCCGTTTCCGTTGTCTGTGCGTACAACTGGTGCAACGTTTTCTCCATGGGGTCAAACGGTACCGGCTCGCTGGCCCACATGGCGGCGCGGATAACGGCGGCAGGCCATTGGCCGTTTTCATACAGCGTATGGTCGGCAGCGTTATACACCGACTGCAGGCTCATTCTGTTTTCCGTAATGGTGCCGGTTTTATCAGTACAGATAACGGTGGCGCTGCCCAGGGCTTCCACGGTACGTATCTTTTTGACGATAATGCCCAGCTGCATCAGCCGCCTGGAGCCGAGCGCCATAAAAGTGGTGAAAGCCACGGGTATCTCTTCCGGCAGGATAGACATGGCCAGGGTAAGGCCTTTCAGGAGGCTGCCGGTCAGGCTGCGGCTTTGTATGAAATTGTACAGCCATACCGCCAGGAACACACCGATTCCGACAATGGCCATCCATTTTACAAATTGTTCTATCTGCTGTTGCAGCGGCGTGGGCTCTTCCCGGATGTCCAGGATGGCCTTGCCCAGCTGTCCTATCTTGGTCTGTTCCCCGATCTGTTCCACCCGGCAGATGGCCAGGCCGGACACGACCAGGGTGCCGCTGTATACATAGGGGTCGTCGCTGTCTGCTTCCTTAAATACGGCAAAGGCTTCCCCTGTCAGCGCGGATTCATTTACGGAGAAATCGTTGCTGTGCACAATCACGCCGTCGGCATTGACAGTATTGCCTTCCGAGATGACCAGCATGTCACCGATAACAATATCAGCTGTGGAGATGGATTGCAGCGTGCCGTTACGGATCACTTTACTCAGGGGTTCATTCATTTTCTCCAGCGCTTCCAGTGCCTTACGGCTACGGCTATCCTGGTAAAAAGAAATGCCGGACACCAGGGCGATGGCAGCCAGCATAAAATAGGCTTCGCCCCATTCGCCTAACACAAAATAGATGGCCGTTACAGCTATCAGCAGCATCAGCATGGGTTCCTGCAATATCTCCTTCAATAGCGCCAGCACCGGGTTGATGGAAGGCTCCGGCGGAATATTACGGCCGTTTTCTTCTCTGGAAGCAGCTACTGCTGCATCGTCCAGACCACGTATATTTTCAGGGAGATTTATTTTTGCTGCTGCCATACACCGGATTTTTTTGTTGATACTGCCGTTGAAAACCGCCACAGTTTGCATCAGGATGGGGAAATAATCGCAGGTCTAATATAATAAATAATAGCGGGGCAACAGGCAAAAGTGTTACCTTCCGTGCGGAAACACGTCCGGAATGGTTCTTGTGGGCTTATTTATTTAACTGTCGTCACAACTCATGCGGAAACCTGGCCCGAGCAGTCTGTTTTTCAGATACCTCTTTGCGAACAAATGGCTGGTAGCTGCCATCTCTATAGTTACTGTACTAAGACTTTCTTTTGTCGGCGCTATGGGGCTGATGCCTCAGGATGCGTATTATTTTTTTTACGGCCAGCATCTGGCGTTGTCCTACTTTGATCACCCGCCGGCTATAGCCTATACGCTGCGGATCTTTACGGACGTATTGGGCAGGCATGCCTGGGTGATTAAACTGGCCGACACGCTGGTGACCATAGGAACATTGCTGGCTTTTTACCGCCTGGCCACCTTTTTCCTGTCGCGGCACCGCGCCTGGAATGCCGGGCTGCTGCTGTATTCCACGCTGATGGTCACGTTGCTGTCGCTCGTGTCTACACCGGACGTGCCACTGATGCTGTGGTGGAGTATTTCACTGATTGCTTTGTACAAGGCGCTGTTTGAAGGCAGCCGTGCCGCGTGGGTATGGACCGGTATTGCCATGGGTCTTGCCTTTGACAGTAAGTACACCGGTATTTTTTTACCGGCGGGCGCTGTCTTGTTTTTATTGTTGTCTGCCCGTTACCGGCGTTACCTCTGGTCGCCATGGTTATTGCTGGCCATTGCGTTTTTTCTCCTGACTATTTCTCCGGTGGTGATCTGGAATGTAGACAACCAGTTTGCCTCTTTCCGTTTTCAGTCGTCCGGAAGAGTAGGCGGCATGGAGCTGCATCCCCTGGATTTCCTGGGCGTCATTGGCCACCAGGCGGCGGTATTGATACCGGTGTTGCTGGGCGCATTGTTTTATTATTTGTACAAGGCCTTCGGCCGTTACCGGCGGAGAGGCTGGCGGGTGCCGGTGAAGCAGCTGTTCCTGTTGTGTTTTTTCCTGCCGTCATTTTTGGGTTTTATGGTGATTTCTCCTATTTATTGGGTGAAGCTCAACTGGATGATGCCTGGTTATATCACGGGTATTATCTGGGTAAGCGCGTGGATGGGCATGAAATACATCCGCTGGCAGTGGGCCGTGTCTGTGGCCGTGCATATGGCGCTGGCGGTGGAGATCATTTTTTACCCGGTGCCTATTCATTCGGATGATACGATGATCGGCTGGGAAGGGCTGGGAAAGGCGGCCAGGGAGATACGCCGACAATACCCCAATGATTTTATTTTTTCGGCAGATGATTATAAAACGAGCGCCATGCTCAATTTTTATCTTCCTGAGCTGGTGTATTCACGGAATGTCATCGGAGAGCCTGCACTTCAATTTGATTATATAGGCACTGACCTGCGCAGGCTGGAAGGAAGGAATGCCATCTTTATCAATTCGCTGACGGACGTGGCGGATGATAAAGATGAACAGGCGTTTGTAAAGGAACTGCAACCCTATTTCTCGGATGTTGCGCCATTGCCGCCTATCATTGTAAAACTGCATGGCAGGGTGGTACGTAAGTTTCTGGTGTACCGTTGTTTCGATTATCAACCGCCGTTGCAGCCGGCCAGGGAATAGCGGGTGGTTACAGATCCAGGTCTTTTTTCAGCAGGGGCACATTATCTTCCGCCGTGGTAACCAGCATGGTAAGACTGTTATGCGTGGCGTGGTCCCACACGCTGGTATGTTTGATCTGGTCAAAACAGGGCTGAAGATATTCCATGCCGAGGCTGTTGAAGGAGGTTGCTATCTTATGGGTTTGTTGTTTGAGGGATGCAAGGTCTTTATCTGCTGCGATCTGGCGGCAGTTGTCCACATAGTTCATCATTGCATCGAGGTACATGGCGGCAATTTCCTGCAGGAAAGTATAGTCACCGGCGCTGACCAGCAGGAGGTACTGAAAAGAGTAAGCTGGTGTGGTGACGTTTTCCAGCTGTCTGAGTTTTTCCACAGGGGTGAGCATATATGGGTTTCTTGAGGGTTTACAAATAGATCTGTACCATTAAGTTACGATAATCATACGGATTTCGGTGACGGTGGTCACCGGTTACATTGATGACAATCATTCCATGTTGCCACGTTCATCATTGTTCAGGGTTGGGGGCGGAGGTACCTTTGTGATGTCGGGAATATTTAATGTTTTTCTTTTTTTAATATGAACGCATATGTTTACCGGTTTCTTTTCCTCATCCCTGCAGCGGAGATTTTGTGAAGGCTTTCTTTTTTATCCGATCAGGAGGCTGCGCCAGTACGGAGGATATATTTTCAAACAATATAAATCCAGGTCTGGTATCAAGACGTTGCTGGAAAACCATCGACAGTTATTTGACTTCAACGGATTTTATGCGGCGGAACTGGCCCGGCAGTTGAAGGATACGGCATTGCCCCATGCAGTGAAGCTCTCCCGCAAACTGGAAGCGCTGTATGTGGCCAGCCGGCAGGAACATAATGCCACAGGCTTTATGGAGTTCAACGAAGTGATCATCAGTTATTACCGTGAGTTGAGCACTTATCAGGCAGTTGTGTTGCAAAGCCTGGAAAAAGAGATGAAACCGGCTGTCCGTATCAAGGCTGATGACACCAGTTTCCAGTCTTTCAGGCCCGACTATCACGGCAACGTAAGAGATGTGATGAAGGCCTTTATCCGGGAAAGCAACCGGACCGCCAGATATTTACAAAAATGTATTGACGGTGACAGTAATATTTATGATATTTGTGCAGATAAAAAAATGCAGGACCTGGTCAACAGCATCAAGGAAATGTCATTGATACAGCGTGGAATGGTTACCTTGCTGCAACACTGGGAAGACCAGCAAAGGCTAAATGGTCTGCAGGTGTATTATAATTAGCAGTACTTACTATGAACAACCGGGAAGAAATAAGAGGGAAGAATCTGCAGGACCAGCAGATATGCAGAGGGTGGCTAAGTATTTTGGAAGGCTTGAGAAAAGAGAACACAGCACTGTTGGACAGGCTGACTGCCTCTCTGCGCCATACCAATTCCCGGGAATTTCTGGACCAGGCCGAAGCGTTTCAGGAAAAGATGATCAGTAAAAATGAATCCCTGAAACTATTGCGGCATGAAGTGATGGAGCAGCTGGACTGGCTGGACATTGTGCCACAGCCCAGAGAAGAAGCGCCACACGACTGGCCGGTGCTGACGCAGGATATGCGGAAAATGCAGGAAGAATTTGAAAAAATGAAAGCGGCGTTCAATAACCTGCTGCGCAACTGGCAATTAGAGTAGATACCTGAATGATTGATAAATGAGAAGGAAGACGATTGTAAAAGATGTGATGTGAATGTGCGGATGAAAGTGTAGCGAAAATGAGAGAATGACAGCGTGGGGAAAAGATTGTGAAAGTGAGTGTGGGGATGGTTTGTGAATGGATGGGGAATGTGAAAGTGCTATGCGAAGATGTGGGTTTGATATTGTGGGGAATGTGAAAGTGACGATGTGTGGAGATCATTTTTTGTTCCCCGGGCTCACTGGCCCGGGGCAAAAAGTGTTTTAAACCGGATCAGTTGCGCATCGCGGCAATTTTATCTTTTTCCATCAGCACAATGGTACCGTCCCGCAAGGTAATCAGTTGTTCGTCCCTGAAATCCCCCAGCGTCCTTATCAGTGACTCCTTGGCCACTCCGGCCACAGCAGCGAGGTTCTCCCGGCTGATGTCTATTTCAAAATGTGCTTTTTGTGTGGTGTTGTACTTATGGTCCAGCGTAATCAGGGCGGAAGCCACTTTTTTGCGCAGGGAGCTGTAAGCCAGCGCGATCAGCTGTTGTTCTTTTTCTGCGATATTTTTAGCCAGCAGTTGTACAAAACGGCTCAATACCTCCGGGTTGTTGTTGACCAGGTCTTCAAAATCCTGGTGCGGAATGATGGCCAGTACGGTGTCTTCGATAGCCTCCGCGCTTTCCTGGTAGGCGCCCGCTTCCAGTAGTGCGGTATAACCCAGAAAATCCCCTTCGTTATACAACCCGGTGATCAACTCTTTCCCGTCGTCATTACGCTGATAGATTTTCACCTTGCCTTCCATGATATAGTACAGGCTTTCCGGCCTGTTGCCGGCGGCGTATATCTGTTGTTTCTTTTTATAATGATTGGTGTTGCGGCCTTCTTTCAGGGAGGCCAGCAGGTCTTTCCCCGATGTGCTGGACAACAGCGTATGTAGCCCGCTGATGCCGGAGGATTCGGGCTGCCGTATTTCCGCACATCTTCTGAGGCGGCTTTCGATGGCACTGAGCAGTTCTGCGCCTTCAAACGGTTTGGTGATGTAGTCGTCGGCGCCCATCTCCATCCCTTTTCTGACATCGGTGCGTTCCGTTTTGGCGGTCAGAAAAATGAAGGGAATAGGGCGGAGGCTTTCATTCTTATGCAGCATATGCAGTACGCCGTAGCCGTCGAGTACGGGCATCATGATATCGCATACAATGAGATCAGGCTGTTGCTCCAGGGCTATGGTCACACCCTCTTTGCCGTTGGAGGCCGTCAGTACATGGTAATTGGCCAGTTCAAGAATCTCCGCCAGGTTATCACGGATATCTTTGTTGTCTTCGATTAACAGGATTTTTTCCAAGATATGTCAGGTTTTGGGGGTGGGAATATGAACGATGAATTCGGTGCCTTTGTCTGGTTCACTGTGACAAGTAACCTGTCCTTTCATGAGTTCCGTGTACTTGGCCACAATATGGAGGCCGAGGCCGGTGCCCTGAATATTTTCCACGTTGCTGCCGCGGAAAAATCTTTCGAACAGGTGCTGTTGGTCTTCTGATTTAATGCCGATGCCGCAATCTTTTACTGACAAGGTAAGTCGGTAGGGCGTAGATAACGTACGTACATAAACGATACCCTCTTCATGAGAGAATTTTAATGCGTTAGACACCAGGTTGGTGAGCACATGGCGAAGCAGGTTACCGTCGAATGTACTTTCTGCGGGGCCTTCGTGGCTGTATACCACCTGCTGTTTACCCCGTTTCAGCCCTTCGGCTTCTGCCAGAATTTTTTCAATATGTTTCCGTGTGTCGGTGAGCGCCGGCCGTACCTGTATTTTGCCTTCCTCAATTTTTCCGAGCGACAGGAAATCATTCAGGATATCGGTCAGCAAATGCACGGCGGAAGCTATTTTCCGGATATGCGCCAGTCGTTTGGGCTGGTCTTCTGTAGTGGTATATTTTTCCAGCAGGTAAGTCGATGACAGCACGGTGCTGAGCGGTGTCCTGAACTCATGCGACGCGATAGACACAAACCGGGATTTGAGCACATTCAGCTCTTTTTCCTTGTCCAGCGCCTGCCGCAGTTCTGCTTCCGATTTGCGCCGGGCTGAAATGTCGAGGCCTATGGCAATGTAGCCGGTGATCTGCTGGTTTTCATCCCGTATAGCCGATACCGTTAACGCCACCGGGAACCTGGTCCCGTCTTTACGGATGTAGGTCCACTCGTTTTCATTAGGCAGGTTGAGCCGTGCTTTGACGGTAAGGCTGTCAAAGCCTGGTTCTACCTGTTGTCCCAGCTCTTCCGATAGTTTGGTGGCACGGTACTCCAGCTCCTGGAAGTCGTGAAACTGTGTCAGGGAGCCGGTATCGGTCACCTCACGGGCGGGATAGCCCAGCATTTTTACGGCGGCAGGATTAAAAAAACGGATATGCCCCATCGGTTCGGTGACAATCAGAATAGCATCGAGGTTGGTCCAGATACTATTGAGAAAATTGCTGACCCGTCTGTAGGCAGACTCTTTTCCCGCCATGATATGCGCTTCCAGCTGTTGAGCGTCCTGCGCGCGTTTCAGCGCGTCAGCCGTTTGTTGCTGCGTGGAAATATCGGTGACGAAATAAATCTGGTGATGCTGGTCGCCCTGCAGATAGGAGGTGCTGCTTACTTTTACGGGCAGCGCCTGTCCGTTTTTGCAACGTAGCCATGAGCGGATATCGCCGGCCAGCAGGGTGTCCATCGGTTTGCCTTGTACTTCTTCGGCGGTATGGCCGCTCCATTCCAGAAAACAGGGATTGGCCGCCTGAATCAGGCCGGCCCCGTCTACCAGGAGTATGCCCTGGGTAGCATGATTGAAGAGCAGCTCAAAACCTGGCATACGTGCCGTGCTTGTGATGGTCATGGGTTTGAAAGGGTCTCTATAAAAATAAGGAATCCATTGTTATAAAAATACAGGTCGTCCGATTTCGGACAATCTCTTTTCACAATTGGACAGATAAAGTTAAATTTTAATTGGTATAATTATCATTTTGATAGGACTGTGGAATTGGTATATTGATCGCTGTTTACAGGATTATGTTGATCAACTACTTCAAAACAGCCTTCCGCAGTTTACGCCGCAACAGGGTCTATACTGCTGTTAACATACTTGGTTTATCGGCAGGCATCGCCATCTGCCTGGTCATTTTTGTGATCATCCGTTTTGAAACGGGGTTCGACCGTTTTCATACCAAACAGGACAGGGTGTACCGCGTGATGACCAAAATGGGCAAAAACAATGGCAACGAGACCATCGCCGGTTCTGTAGCGGTGCCGCTGCCAGGAGTACTGACCAACGAGATCCCGTCCATAGCGGCCGCAAGCCCGTTTGTCCAGGTACCTGACATGGAAGTGAAATTGCCACAGGAAAACAGCCTGCTGCACAAAACCTTCAAAGAGAAGAAAGGTGTCTTTGCCGTGGTGCCTGCCTTTTTTCAAATGGTGGACTTTACCTGGCTGGCAGGAAACCCTTCCGTACTGGCAGACAGGCAGGCACTGGTACTGACCCGGGAAACAGCCACCCGTTATTTCGGTGACTGGAAAAAAGCCCTGGGGCAAACCATCCAGCTAGGCATCGATATGCGGCTGCAGGTAAGCGGTATCGTGGAAAGGCCTGTCAATACAGAGTTCCAGTTCGACCTGCTGATACCGTTTGCCGCTACGCCTTACGCCACCAATGACAACTGGGCTGGCCTCTCTTCCGTTTACCAGTGTTATGTGCTGCTGGCGCCGAAGGCTGATGTGGCCGGGGTAGACCGCCAGCTGGCGCAACTGGCAAAAAAATATCTGCCGGCAGACATGAAAAATATCTTTTTCCTGCAACCATTACAGGACGTGCATCTTAGCCAGATGCCTGAAAATATTGCCGCCCATGGCATCACGCCTGACCGCGTGCGGGCCATGTGGTGTATTGCCGGATTTATTTTGCTGATCGCCTGTATCAATTTTATCAATCTTTCTACAGCGCAGGTAGTGCAACGCAGCCGGGAAGCCGGTATCCGCAAGGTGTTGGGCGGCAACCCCGGGCAGTTGCGGTTGCAGTTTTTTGTAGAGACTTTTATACTGGTACTGTTCTCCTGCGTGCTGGGCTTTTCGCTGTCGGCTGTCATGGTGCAACCGCTGGGCATGATACTGGGCATTCCGCTGCCGCGGACAGAACTCTTTCAGCTGACGACCGGTGTGTTTTTGCTGGTGGTGCTGTTGGCAGTGACCCTGCTGTCAGGGATTTATCCCGCTATTGTACTGGCCCGCACCAATCCGGTAAGCACCCTTAAAAACCGGTTGCTGCAAGAGCGGTCCAACGGCTTTTCCCTGCGTAAGTGGCTGGTGATATTCCAGTTCATGGTAGCACAGGCCCTGATCATTGGCACGCTGATCATCGTAAAGCAGATGACCTTTTTCCGTACCGCCTCCATGGGTTTCGAGAAAGACTATATCGTGGACCTGCCAATGCCGGGCGGGCCGCTGGGCGCCAAACGAGACCTGTTCCATGAACGGCTGTTACGGCTGCCGGAAGTGGCAGCCGTGAGTTTTAATACCGCGCCACCGGCGTCAGACGATAACTGGTGGACTGATTTTAAGTTTGACAACAATCCAAAGAGCGCAACGCTTAATGCCATTCATAAAGCCATTGACGCGGCTTACCTGCCGCTGTTCAGGATTCCGCTGGCAGCAGGTCGTAATGTCACCGCCACTGATTCCGTCCGGGAGTTTTTACTCAATGAAACGCTGGTTAAAAAATTGGGTTATCATCAGCCGGAAGAAGTGTTGAACAAACCTATTGAGATGTGGGGTTTTATGAAAGGGATGGTAGTGGGCGTGGTAAAGGATTTTCATGCCACCTCGCTGAAAGAGGCGGTGGCGCCACAGTTGTTGTTCAATTTTAAGGAACCGTGTTTTAATGCCACAGTACGCCTCACAGGCACAGACTTGTCAGCGGCGATGCGCAGTGTTGAAAAAACGTGGGACGAAGTTTATCCGGACACGCCATTTGAATATCAGTTCCTCGACGATAAAATAGCCGGTTTTTATACCCATGAAATGCAGTTGTCGTCCCTTTACCGGTTGTTTGCCGGCATCGCTATTTTCCTGAGCTGCCTGGGCCTTTACGGACTGGCGTCCTATATGGCGGTGCAGCGGGTAAAGGAAGTTGGTGTCCGCAAGGTGCTGGGCGCCACGGTAGCTAACATTGTGATATTGTTTTCCCGAGAGTTTGTAGTCATGGTGGCCGTTGCGTTTGTGCTGGCCGTGCCGCTGGCCTGGTATTTCCTGCATCAATGGCTGCGCACCTATGCCTACAGTGTAAGTCTTCACTGGTGGATATTTGCTGCCGGCGGCATTGCCGCGCTGATCATTGCCATGGCCACGGTGAGCTTTCATGCATTACGTGCCGCAATGGCTAATCCGGTAAAAAGTTTACGGGGAGAATAACCGGCCGGTTATTTCTGATTGATGGGGGTTTCTATGATCAGGAACTCGGTCTCTTCACCGTGTTGCAGGCTGATTTCGCTTACTTCCCAGATACCGATGGCATCGCGGGGATGCAATACCTGGTTGTTCACTTTCAGGGTGCCTTCTATCAGGAAGATAAACAGGCATTTATTGAGCGGGTGAAGGCTGTATGGCACAGAGCCGGGCAGATCGTAGTAGCCCAGGGTAAGCCGGCTGTTCTGGTTGATCCAGCAGTGGTCCAGGCCTTCCTCAGAGGAAACGATGGTGGTGAGGCGGTTCTTTCTTTTGTTGCGGGGAAAACTTCTTTGCTGGTAGCGGGGCGTGATATTCTGTAACTTGGGCTGTATCCATATCTGAAGGAAGTTCACGTCGCCTTCGCCTACATTGTATTCTTCATGTCTTAGCCCTTCTCCGGCGCTCATGATCTGTACGCCGCCGGCTTCTATTTTAGTGCTGTAGCCCAATGTGTCTTTGTGGTTCATTTTACCTTTCAGCAGCACGGAAATGATCTCCATGTTCACATGAGGATGGATGCCGAAGCCTTTTCCGGCAGCCACAAAATCATCGTTGAAAGCCTGCAGCGTACCGAAGGCGCTGCGCATGGGATGGTAAAAGTCGCTGAAGCTGAAGAAGAAGTTGCTTTTCAGCCATCCGATGTCTTTTACCCCTCTTTCACCGGCAGGGAAGTACTGTGTTTTCATAGTCAATGGGGTTGAGT
Source organism: Chitinophaga varians (assembly GCF_012641275.1). Lineage (NCBI taxonomy): Bacteria > Pseudomonadati > Bacteroidota > Chitinophagia > Chitinophagales > Chitinophagaceae > Chitinophaga > Chitinophaga varians. Next base: position 876,080 of record NZ_JABAIA010000002.1, read on the forward strand.
GCTATAAAGAAGAAGCAAAGCCGCCCGGCTTTGCTTCTTCTTTAAAATTAGCTATTGAAAGAATTGTAACTGCTGATCAGGCTGTCGTAGCTTCTACCCAGGGAGTCTACCTGGTATTCATCTATTTTGCCTTTTTCAGCGCTGTCACGCATGATTTTTTTGGCGGTTATCAGGAAGTCGTTCACACGGTCATAGAAAGATTTGTAATAGCCATCCTTGTTTTCTTTTTTAGCATTGTCCAGGTTCAGCTGGCTGTGCTCTTCTTTGGCTTTTTCCAGGGCGGCATATGCTGCTTCTGCTTTCTGTTTGATGGCGTTGTAATTGCCTTCGCTGCTTTCTGCCAGTTCCACGAAATCACGAACGGTTTTCAGGTCGGCTTTCATGGCGAGGATGTAGTCTTTCAGCGGGCTCTCTTTCAGGACAATGGCTTCGCTGGCGTCAGCAATTTCATTGACTTTTTTCATCAGGACAGCCTTGTCGGCCATCAGCTGTTGTGTGCTGGCGCGGATAGAATCCACCAGGGCAAAGCCTTTGGCGCTTTTGTCATCTTTAAAGTCTTCTGCTTTCAGGTAATCGCTCAGTTGTTTGTACTGCTCCTGCAGTTTTTTGAAACTGGCGGAATAGGCAGGGACTTTCTCCTTGAAGAAGGTTTTATCGGCGCTGCTCAGTTCATCTACCGGCTCATCTGCCTTCACTTTGTTGATGCCCCTGGGCATATCAAAGTAAGTGGGAGTAATAATACCGATAAAAGCGAAATGGTCAGAAGGGTTTTTCAGCCCTTTTTCAATTTTGTCCACATTCTCGGACACCCGGGTGATGTAGCTGTTTTGTTTGTTGGCTATATCAATCAACAGGTTGGTATACTCGATCACATGGCTGGCCTTTTCTACGGAATTATTTTCATAGGCGGCTGCGGGGCCTTTGCCGCCTTTGCTGTTATCACATGATACAGATACAGAGAGCATAGCCACACCAATGGCTGCATAAAGGAACTTTTTGTTCATAGTGAAATGGTGATTATTGGATTAAACAAATGACCGGGGTAATTTGATTGTTAATGCCGCAAATATAATATTTAAAACGTCTTATACAATCAGCAGGGTTCAGGCTGTTAACTCCGGTATAAAATCTGTGACCTTATCAGCAATTGTTTCTCACCATTTAAACCCGGATAACCATGGCAAAGAAAAAGACAGTACTGCCTGATAAGAAGGCGGAGCAGCTGGCGCCGCACACTGAAGATGGGGCGGACCAGTACCTGACCACCAACCAGGGCGTTCGTATCAACGATAACCAGAACACGCTGAAGGCAGGGGAGCGGGGCCCCTCCCTGCTGGAAGATTTTATCATGAGGGAGAAAATCACCCATTTTGACCACGAACGTATACCCGAACGTATCGTGCATGCCCGTGGAGCCGGCGCCCATGGGTATTTCCAGGTATATGAGTCGATGGCGGACTATACCAAAGCCGGGTTTCTCTGTGATCCGGCCCGGCGTACCCCGGTATTTGTAAGATTCTCCACAGTGGCCGGTTCCCGCGGGTCTACCGATCTGGCGCGGGACGTAAGGGGCTTTGCAGTGAAGTTTTATACAGACGAAGGCAACTACGACCTGGTTGGCAATAATATGCCGGTATTTTTTATCCAGGACGCGGTGAAGTTCCCCGATTTTGTACATGCCGTGAAACCGGAGCCACATAATGAGATGCCGCAAGCAGCCTCCGCACACGATACCTTCTGGGATTTTGTTTCCATTATGCCGGAGACCATGCATATGATCATGTGGGTGATGAGCGACAGGGCTATTCCCCGCAGTTTCCGCATGATGGAAGGTTTTGGCGTACATACCTTCCGGTGGATCAATGCCGCGGGCAAGGGCTGCTTTGTGAAGTTTCACTGGAAGCCCTTGCTGGGAGTGCATTCTGTAGCCTGGGAAGAAGCGCAGCAGATCTCCGGCAAAGACCCTGATTTTCATCGGCGGGACCTGTGGAATGCTATTGAAACCGGGAACTTCCCGGAATATGAACTAGGCGTGCAGCTCATCCCGGAAGAAGACGAACACAAATATCCTTTCGATCTGCTGGACCCTACCAAGCTTATTCCGGAAGAAGTAGTGCCGGTGAAACGCATCGGCAAGATGGTGCTGGACCGTAACCCGGACAATTTTTTCGCCGAAACCGAACAGGTGGCTTTTCATCCCGGGCATCTGGTGCCGGGCATCGATTTCACCAATGATCCGCTGTTGCAGGGACGTTTGTTCTCTTATCTCGATACGCAGCTGTCGCGCCTCGGCAGCCCCAACTTCCATGAAATACCGATCAACCGGCCAGTGGCACCGGTGCATAATAATCAGCGTGACGGACATATGCGGCAAACCATCAACCGGGGCGGCACCGCTTATGAGCCCAATACCGTCAGCGCCGGATGCCCGTTCCAGGCAAAGATGGCCGATGGCGGCTTCAGTTCTTACACCGAGCGCATCGACGGACAAAAAATCCGTGGCCGGAGCAAAAGTTTCTTCGACCATTTCAGTCAGGCTGCCTTGTTCTATCACAGCCAGTCACCGGCGGAGCAGCGGCATCTCATCAACGCGCTGCGTTTTGAGCTGGGGAAAGTAACGGACGTGGATATACGTGTGAGGGTGGTGGGGCTGCTGTCGCAGGTGGACAATAGCCTGGCCACAGCTGTAGCAGAAGGGTTGGGCCTTGCGGTGCCGGCACAACCGGAACAACCCATAAACCGCAGCATTCCGGCCGATGGCGATCCGGCACAGTATCAGCCGCATACAGTAAAGCAACCGGTAGAAAAGTCCGATGCCCTGAGTATGGCACATACCGTGAAAGACACGGTAAAAACCAGGCAGGTGGCATTCCTCATAGCCGACGGTGTGGAGGCTAACAGTATTACCGCCATGAAGGAGGCGTTGCTGAAAGCCGGTGCGCAGGTACAGCTCATCGCGCCGAGGCTGGGGTCCGTTAAAACCACCGGCAGTGGCAGCGTGGAAGCTGATCAAAGCTTGCTGGTGGCAGCATCCGTGCTTTTTGACGCCGTGTATGTGCCAGGTGGCGCTGATAGTGCCACGGTACTGGAACAACATCCGGACGCTATCCGGTTTATCAATGAGGCATACCGTCATTGTAAACCCATTGCCGTGGCCGGAGAGGGCTTGCAGGTGCTCAAAGCGACGCATGTGCCGCCGAAGGAAGCGCCGGGCGTGGTAGTAAACGGACAGCCCAAAGCGTTTATAGCAGCGATGGCGCAACATAGGTTCTGGGAACGTGAAGCGGTTACGCAAAGTCGCTAAGACAGCTATAATAAAGCAAAGAAGCGGAGGTCAAATTTGATCTCCGCTTCTTTGCTTTACTATTAGTCTTATTAAAATCTTTGCGCGCTTTGCTGCTTTGCGCCTTTGCGTGATTATCTTTAATCGTATGAAAACACGCCTTCTTGTCTGCTCGCTGATGGCCGCTGCTGTCTGTACGTCCGCCCAGTTCAAAGACCCGCGGCCGGTAAAGCCGAAACCTAATATCATTGTATTCCTGGTGGATGATATGGGTTGGGAAGATACTTCCGTTCCTTTCTGGGACCGGCTGACGGACAAGAACAAACGTTTTCGCACGCCCAATATGGAGCGGCTGGCCAGGGAAGGGGTGAAGTTCACCAATGCCTACGCCACACCGGTATGCACACCGTCGCGGGTGAGCATGATCACAGGCATGAATGCGGCACATCACGGCGTGACAAACTGGACGTCGCCACGTAAGGACGTGAACGCCGATGCGCCGGACAATACGCTGGACAGCGCTCCCTGGAACCACAATGGCTTTAGCCCGGTGCCGGGCGTGCCGCATACCGTATATGCCACCCCGTTGCCCGCCCTGCTGAAAGGCGCCGGTTATTATACCATTCACGCCGGAAAGGCGCACTGGGGCGCTATGGGCACGCCGGGCGCCAACCCGTACAACATGGGCTTTCTGGTGAATATCGCCGGCCATGCGGCCGGGCATCCGCAGAGCTACCTGTCGGAGGAGAACTACGGCAATATGCCTGGCAAGGCCACGGCACAGGCGGTGCCTGACCTGGAGGAGTATTATGGCACTGGTACCTTCCTCACGGAAGCGCTTACACGGGAAGCGCTCAAAGCGCTGGACGAGCCGGTCAACAGGCAACAGCCTTTTTACCTCTACCTCGCGCATTATGCGGTGCATGTGCCTTTGCAGGCAGACAAACGTTACTATCAGCATTACCTGGACATTGGGCTGGACGAGGCAGAGGCCAAATATGCCTCGCTCATAGAGGGCATGGACGCCAGTCTGGGACAGGTGATGGATTATCTTACCAGACGGAAGATCGCTGACAATACCATCATTCTCTTCATGAGCGATAACGGTGGGCTGAGCCTTGCGCCGCCACGGGGCGGTGCGCCGCATACACAGAACCTGCCTTTGCGTGCTGGCAAGGGGTCTGTATATGAAGGTGGTGTCCGGGAACCGATGCTGGTCAAATGGCCGGGCGTAACGAAGGCCGGCAGTGTGGCTTCACAGTATGTGATAATAGAGGATTTCTTTCCTTCCATATTGGAGATGGCCGGTGTAGAACTGTACGATGCCGTGCAGCAGATTGATGGTAAAAGTTTTGTGCCGCTGCTGCGGGAACCGGCTACAACGGACTCCCTACGCACGCTGGTATGGCATTATCCGAATAAATGGATCCCGGATGGAGGCCCGGGCATCAACTATAAAAGCGCACTCCGGCAAGGCCGCTGGAAAGTGGTGTACGACCAGCAACAGGGTAGTGCAGAACTATATGACGTGGTAGCGGATATCGGTGAAAAGCGAGACCTGTCGGCGGTTTATCCCGACCGGGCGCGGTCATTGCTGACGTTGTTGTCACAGCAGCTGCAACAGTGGAAAGCACCGATGCCGATATTAAAAGCGAGTGGAAAACCTTTGCCGTGGCCGGAAAATAGACGGTAACCTCGAGGAAAGTAAAAGGTGTTTTTAAAATTTGGAGTTGTACCTTTGTGACTTGTTACTAACAGTGTAACAGTTGTAGGTTATATGGTGACTGGAATAATCTTATCCGAGTCTCGATAGGAGAGGCTATCCCTGATAATGGATAGCCTCTTTTATTTTTTTATTTGATTAGTTACTTATTTTCTCCGGCGTCTGCGTCCTTCTGGCCTTTGCCATGACCTTGTGCGTTCAGGGCTTTGAGTTTGGCCTGTTGGTCCGGAGTAAGAATGGTCTGGTATTGTTGTTTGCGGTAAGCGGCAATTTCTTTTTTACCGTTGCCGTCTTTCTGGCCGGAGGCTTTCAGCGCGTCTTTGCGGCGAATACATTCTGTATTGACAGCCAGTACTTTTTTATATTGATCATCTGTCAGGTTCAGTTTCGTCTTCAGTTCATCCGCGTATTGGGCAGCACGTTGTTCCGGGGCAGCTACCACTTTGGGCGCTTTGGCTGGTTTGGCCGGCGCCTGTTTGGCAGGAGCGGGGGCAGCAGGTGCAGTAGGGGCCGTTTGGGCGAAAGCCGGAGATACGGCCAACATAATAGCGATAGCAGCGATTAACTTTTTCATGTGTTTTAATGTTTTGTATGCCTGTTAATTCAATTTCCTTGCCATTGGGCCAAAAGTTGACCGGCAACGGCTTAAAATTTCCTTAAAACATAAAAAGCCTGTTATTGGTTTAACTGACTTTGATCTTTTTACGGTAGGCAGAAGGAGAGAGACCGGTGACCTGTTTGAACAGGCGGGTGAAGTAGGAGGCCGACTGGTAGTTGAGCTCAAAGGCGATGCTGGCGATATCGCGGGCAGGGTCTTGCAGGAGGATCTGGCTGTGCAGGATGCTGATTTCGTTGATCCATTGTTTGGGTGGTTTGCCGGTGGCCTCTTTCACACATTTATTAAGATAGTTTTCCGAGATATTAAGTTGCCGGGCATAATACTCCACTGTTTTTTCCCGGAGATGATGGCGTTGTACTTTTTCCCGGAAGCGCAGGGATATGTCGAGGCTGCGATTGAGCGCCACCGGCCGTGGCGATTCGTGCAGCAGTATTTTATTGAGCAGGGCGCGGAACAGCGGCACACATATTTCCATGGAGCCGTTGATGAGGCTTAGTTCCTCTTCCAGCAGCGCGCTGAGGTGTGCCAGCCATTTCACCGCTTTGGCAGGCAGCGTCACAAAAGGAGTGGCAAAGAAAAAATTAAGCAGGCTGTTGTTGAGCGACAGCCGGTTGATGATTTCATTTTCATAAACAATAAAAAAGCCGGTGGCATCCGGTGATATTTCAAGTGTCGCGGTGATGCTTCCCTGTTTGATCAGCAGCACAGAGTTGGCTTCCAGTTTATAGGAAGATACCTCCAGCTGTTGAACAATAGTGCCTTTGGTAACGAAGAGCAGGAAATTGAACGACGTGCGGTAGGGAGGCACGGGAATGACAATGTTGCGCAGATAGTTTTCAATGCGGTATACCTGCAACTGCGCATCGTTGAACAGCACCTGCCTGGATACGCCCGGGAGGAAGGATTTTTTGTATTCGAAATTGGTGAATAACTTAACTGATGATTTCATATCCGTTGCTAAAGGTAGCGGGATTTGTGAAATAAAATGCGGGATTTGTGCTATTCGTCGTTCGTTTAAACATCTACCTTGCAACCTGTAATGAAAGCCATCGTTCGGTACATATTATTACTGTTTTTCCTGATCGGGTTTACTTTCACGGGCCACAACAAAACTCCTTTATTGTCTGCCAGGGCCGCTAACCAATCATACGACGCAGGAAAAAATTGTTCGGATACCTTGTTATCAACAAAAGACTGTCTCGATTTTTTGCAGTTGTTTTCTTTTGTGAATGATGAGACATCCGACGATGAGAGCGATGTATTTCATGTCTCCCGTTTTCAACGTTTTACTACGCTTTTTGCTGCTTATTACCAGGCTTTGTTCCTGACGACAGATAACACCGTGCTGACCGGTCAGCACCGGTTTATGCATCCAGATGCCGCAGTGATGCCGGTGCCCCGTTTTATCATGTTCCATACCCTTATTATTCCTTCCCATCTGGCATAATCTGCCTCCCTTTCTTTTTTTCTTTTATTGATGCATAGGGCTCCCGGGCCTGCCGGGAATGCACGCCCTTAGCGGGCTTACGAATGCCGTAAAATTATATATGAAAAAGAGTTAGAATATTCTTATTTTTTCTTCTATCGATCAAAATTTCTTTAGAAAAACCTGAATAAATATATATTAAAATAAATTATATGCATTTAACACCGCGAGAAACGGAAAAACTGTTGCTTCATCTGGCTGGGGAACTGGCTGCCAAACGCAAAGCACGTGGACTGAAACTCAATTACCCGGAAGCGATCGCCCTTATCAGCAGCGAACTGCTGGAAGCCGCACGGGATGGCCGGTCCGTTGCAGACCTGATGCAGTACGGCGCTACTATCCTCACCCGGGAAGACGTTATGGAAGGCATTCCTGAAATGATCCATGACGTACAGATTGAAGCCACCTTTCCGGACGGCACTAAACTCGTCACCGTTCACCAGCCTATCCGTTAACCGTTAAAACCATTCAACATGATACCCGGAGAGTACTTTCTCGCCAACGGCGATATCCACTGCAACGAAGGCCGTCAGACCGTCACCATCAAAGTGATCAATACTGCCGACAGACCGGTGCAGGTAGGTTCACATTACCATTTCTTTGAAGTAAACCGCCAGATGAGCTTTGACAGGGCGCTGGCCTTTGGTAAAAGACTCAACATCCCCGCCGGCACCGCCGTGCGTTTTGAGCCCGGAGAAGAAAAAGAAGTACAGCTGGTGGAACTGGGCGGCGCCCGCCGAGCCTTCGGCCTCAACCAGCTCGTTAACGGTGATACCGCCCTCGAATCCAGCAAGGACAAAGCAATGGCTAAACTCGCAGCCTCCAACTTCAAAAACCAGCAATCATGAGCCTGATCATCAACAGAGAGCAATATGTAAATATGTACGGTCCTACCACGGGCGACAAAGTTCGTTTAGGCGACACCGATATCATCATCGAAATAGAAAAAGATTTTAACCACTACGGTGATGAAAGCAAATTCGGCGGCGGCAAAACCGTTCGCGACGGCATGGCCCAGTCCAGCACCGCTACCCGCGACCAGGGCGTACTGGACATGGTGATCACCAATGTGGTGCTGATCGACCACTGGGGCATCGTGAAAGGCGACCTCGGCATCAAAGACGGCAAAATTGTCGGCTTCGGCCAGGCCGGCAACCCTGACACTATGGACGGCGTGGAACGTAACATGGTGATCGGCGCCTCCACAGAAGTACATGGCGGCAACGGCCTCATTGCCACTGCCGGCGGCATCGATACGCATATCCACTTCATCAGCCCGCAACAGATAGAAACAGCGCTCTTCAGCGGCATCACCACCATGATCGGCGGTGGTACCGGTCCGGCTGACGGCACCAACGCCACCACCGTTACCCCTGGTAAATGGTACATCGCCAAAATGTTACAGGCGGCCGACGACTTCCCGATGAACCTCGGCTTCTTCGGCAAAGGCAACTGCTCCACGGAAGCGCCTATCGCCGAACAGGTGGAGGCGGGCGCACTGGGCGTGAAAATACATGAGGACTGGGGCGCTACGCCTGCTGTGATAGACGCATCCCTCAACGTAGCAGATAAATACGATGTGCAGGTAGCTATCCATACCGATACGCTCAATGAAGCCGGTTTCCTGGAAGACACCATCAACGCCATCAACGGCCGCGTGATCCACACCTTCCACACAGAAGGCGCCGGCGGCGGTCACGCTCCGGACATCATCAAGGCAGCGATGTATCCCAACGTGCTCCCGGCTTCCACCAACCCTACCCGGCCCTATACTGTCAACACCATCGATGAACACCTCGATATGCTGATGGTATGCCACCACCTGAGCAAAAGCATCCCGGAAGACGTGGCCTTCGCCGATTCCCGCATCCGTCCGGAAACCATTGCTGCGGAAGATATCCTGCACGATATGGGCGTGTTCAGCATCATGAGCTCCGACTCACAGGCAATGGGACGTGTAGGCGAGGTCGTTATCCGCACCTGGCAGACCGCCGACAAAATGAAAAAACAACGCGGCTTCCTCGACGAAGATGCGACGGCACAAAGCGACAACTTCCGCGCTAAAAGGTACGTGGCCAAATACACCATCAATCCGGCCATTGCACATGGCATCGATGAATATGTAGGTTCTGTGGAACCGGGAAAAATCGCCGATATCGTGCTGTGGAAACCTGCCCTCTTCGGCGCTAAACCGGAAATGATCATCAAAGGCGGTATGATCATCGCGGCTAAAATGGGCGACCCCAATGCGTCCATCCCTACGCCGCAACCGGTCATCCTGCGTACCATGTTCGGCGCCCACGGCCGCGCTATGCACCAGACCTGTGCCACCTTCGTCTCCAAAGCGTCCCTTGAAAAAGGTATCGTAGCGGAATATGGCCTGCAGAAAATGGTGCTGCCCGTATCCGGTTGCCGCAACATCTCCAAAAAAGACCTGATACATAACGATAAAACACCAGAGATCACCGTCAACCCCGAAAACTACGAGGTACGGGTAGATGGCGTGCATATCACCTGCGAACCGGTAGATACCGTGCCCTTGGCACAACGGTACTTCCTGTTCTAAAAAAAGTACATCATGATCATTGATAAAATCATCGGCAATACCGGCGCTATGTCACTGGAAGGACGTACCACAGACCCTTTGCTGCTGGAGTGGTATGAAACCACCAAACGCATTCAGCGCAAACATACGCAGGGGGGTATGGAGATAGCCATCCGCTTCCTGAAAGAAGGACAGCGCCTGCGCATCGGCGATGTCCTTTATATGGACGACAGCAGGGCGGTAGTGATAGATATTATTCCCAGCGATGCGATCGTGGTCACCCCACGGTCGCTGCTGGAAATGGGCAGCGTATGTTATGAGATCGGCAACAAACACCTGCCTGTCTTCATCCAGGACGACCAGGTGCTGTTGCCCTTTGAAGAGCCAATCTACCGCTGGTTGCTGGCCGCCGGGTATCAAACGGAAAAAGCACATACCAAACTGACCAACCTGTTGAACGCAAACGTGCAACCACATTCGCATGGCAACGGCGGCGGCAGTTCTCTCTTCTCAAAAATTATGGGCCTTGCAGCAAAAGAACGATAACATCATGGCAGCGGGCTTCCTGGGCAGCCTGTTGCATCTCGCCGATCCTACGCTGCCCATCGGCGGCTACACCCATTCCAACGGACTGGAGACATACGTGCAGCTGGGACTGGTGAACAATGTGTCTTCCGCGGAAATGTTTGTGCAGCATATGCTTGGCAACAACCTGCAATACAACGATGCAGCATTTGTTTGCCTGGCCTACCGTGCTGCTGCGGCCGGCGACCTCGCTGCGCTGCTGTCGCTGGACGAAGAAGCTGCCGCGCTGAAAATGCCCAGAGAGATACGGCAGGCCAGTCAGAAGCTGGGCGTAAGGCTGATGAAAATATTCAGCCGTCAGCAAAGCTATGTACTGGCGCAACAATACGAGGCCGCAACCATTGCTAAAAAAGCGGAAGGGCATTACAGCATCGCCTATGGCCTGTATGCCTGCCTGATGGGCGTTCCGTTACCGGAAGCATTGTATGCTTTTTATTATAACGCTGCCGTAGGCATGGTCACCAATGCTGTGAAACTGGTGCCGCTGGGGCAGCTGGACGGGCAGGACGTTCTGTTCCGCATGCAGCCGGTGATCCGGTCGCTGGTGAATACCACGATGGAACTGGACAGGGACCTCGTAGGCGTGTGCAACATTGGCTTCGATATCCGCTGTATGCAGCATGAACAGCTGTATTCCAGGCTTTATATGTCTTAATTAACAACAACGAAATAATTACTATGAGCGACAGAAAATATGTGAAAATAGGCGTGGCCGGCCCGGTAGGTTCCGGTAAAACCGCCCTGATAGAACGGTTGTCCCGTGCACTGATGAACACCTACGACATGGGCGTGATCACCAACGATATTTATACTAAGGAAGATGCCGAGTTCCTCACCAAAAACAGCCTGCTTCCCAAAGAGCGTATTATCGGTGTGGAAACCGGCGGTTGCCCGCATACGGCCATCCGCGAAGATGCCAGCATGAACCTCGAGGCAGTGGATGAAATGGCGGCACGTTTCCCCGATATTGAACTGATACTGATCGAAAGCGGTGGCGATAACCTCTCTGCTACTTTCAGTCCCGACCTGGCAGATGTGACCATCTTCGTGATCGATGTGGCGGAAGGTGATAAGATCCCCCGCAAAGGCGGTCCCGGCATCACCCGCTCCGACCTGCTGGTGATCAATAAAATTGACCTGGCGCCTTATGTGCATGCAGACCTCGGCGTGATGGAACGGGACGCCCGTAAAATGCGTGCAGGCAAACCATTTGTGTTTACCAACCTGATGTCTTTACAGGGACTGGACACCGTGATTGGTTGGATTAAAAAATACGCCCTGCTGGAAGAAGCCGAAGAACCGGCATTGGTAAGGTAATGCGCAATTGAATTATAATGAACAAACTCAGTTTAATAAGCGGGTACAAAAACGGGCGTTCCTGGCTGAAGGACAGCTACTGCACCCGGCCATTCAAATTGGCCAATGTAGGCATCTACCGGCAGGACCCGGCTTTGTACCTGATGGTGATGAGCTCTTCGCCGGGCATACTGGACGGAGATCATTATGATATCGATATCCGCACAGAGCCGCACAGTAAACTGCAATTGCAGTCGCAGTCCTATCAGCGGTTGTTCAATATGAAAACCGGGGCGCAGCAGCAACAGCGTATCCATATGGAAGCACAGAGCATATTCAGCTACGTGCAGCATCCGGTGGTGCCGCATGAAAATGCTGTGTTCAAATCACATACTGTAGCGCATATGGAAGACGACTGCCAGTTTACTTTCGGTGAGATCATCACCTGTGGCCGCAAACATTCCGGTGAAGTGTTCCGTTTTTCCAAACTGCACAACATCACCGAAATATACCACCGCGGGAAACTCATCCTGAAAGATAACCTGCTGCTGCAACCGCAGCTGTTGCCCATGCAGGCCATCGGGCAGATGGAAGGGTACACTCATCAGGCCACATTGCTACATATCAATACCGGCGCTGCTGATATGGAAACACCGCTGACCGCGTTGCGGCAGATGCTGGAGGAAGAGCAGGGCATAACAGGCGGCGTGTCGCTGCCGGACGCCCGTTGCCTCGTGGTACGTATACTCGGCAACGGGGGCGAACAATTGTACAACTGCCTGCGGAAAATGCAACAGTATTTCTGGCAACATGCCGGGGATAAAATTGTCAACGAAACACTTAAAACAGCTATTGCATGAATATAGGATTAACAACGCTGGTGGTATCTGCCGTGACAATCAGTTGCCTGCATACTGCCACCGGCCCGGACCACTACCTGCCATTCATTGTGCTGTCCCGTTCCAAAAAATGGACTATGTCCAAAACGATATTCTGGACGGTGCTTTGCGGCTTCGGACATATTCTCAGCTCGGTGGTGATTGGATTGATTGGCGTATTGCTTGGCTGGCAACTGTCGAAGCTGACGTGGTTCCAGGACGTAAGAGGCAATATGTCCGGCTGGTGCCTGCTGGGCTTCGGCGTAGTATATCTGTTGTGGGGGCTGCGGCAGGCTTATCTCAACAAGCCCCACAAACATTTCGATGTATATGAAGGCGGCGATATTTATGTGTACGAACACCGGCATGGCGATATCGTTTACCCGCAAAACCGTGTGAAGGTAACACCCTGGATATTGTTCGCCATTTTTGTGATGGGGCCCAGTGAGCCGCTGGTGCCGCTGCTGTTCTATTCCGGTTCACACCGTTCCTCGCTGGAAGTAGTGGTGCTCATCAGTGTTTTTACCGTTACTACCGTGCTTACCATGCTGGCCATGGTGCTGATTGGCTGTTATGGTTATTCCTTTCTGAAAACAGATAAACTCGAAAGATATGTACACGCCATTGGCGGCGCCGTAGTCACCATGTGCGGCATCGGTATGGTGTTCCTCGGGTGGTAAAAAATAAATTCTAACCAATCATCTTTATTATTCTCTAAACAAAAAAAGTGACACAACGGAAACCAATTGCGCTTCCCTGCCTCAGGGGGATAGGGCAGATCATGCTTCAAAACAACGCGTGGACAGGTACGCTATTTCTTGCAGGAATTTTCTATGATTCAATGTTGATGGGCTTTGCGGCCGTTGTAGCAGTAGTTACCGGCACCCTGACAGCCAGACTGCTTCGTTATGATGAAGCGGACATTGAAGCCGGCTTGTACGGTTTTAGTGCCACACTGGTGGGAGTGGCGCTGACCTTCTACTTCAACCCGGTACCGCTGGTATGGGCAGCTGTAGTGCTGGGCTCCGTGGCAGCCACGTGGTTACAGCATCAGTTCATTCGCCGTGGCTGGCCGGGATTCACCTTTCCCTTCATCCTGGTGACGTGGATATTACTGTACCTGTTTCATCATGTATACCAGCCGGGAGCGGCCGCCTCTGTGGCCGGTGCTATGCCGGTCAGCGATGACTTCACCACGGCTACCAATGGTTTCGGCGAAGTGATTTTCCAGGGCAGCGTAATAGCGGGCATCATCTTCTTTGTTGCCGTGTTTATCAGTTCACCGACAGCAGGATTGTATGGCGTATGTGCGTCTCTGTTAGGTGCCTTTATTTCGCTGGAATTTGCGGAGCCGGCCACGGATATTCACATGGGATTGTTTAGCTTTAACGCTGTGTTGTGTGCCATTACCTTTGCCGGCAATAAGCCCCGCGATGGCATATGGGTGCTGTTTTCCGTTGTGCTTTCTGTATTATTGGACGTGGGGATGCTGCAGCAGCATATGGCTGTGTTGACCTTCCCGTTTGTAGCCGCTTGTTGGATTACACTGGGAATGCAGCATCTTCTTCAAAAGATGGGGATCAAAATCAAAGACTGACAGATGAAAAAAGTATTTCTCGCAATTGGGCTGCTGGCCGCATGGCAGCAGCTGCTGGCACAGCAACCGGCGGACAGCGCCCATACGCAACTGAAACAGATTGTTGTCAGCGCACCGCGGATAGAAAAAGCGATGATGCACGTTGACCTGAAGAAGATTCCTGTAAACACTGCGCAGGACCTGCTTCGCAAAGTACCGGGACTGTTCATTTCACAACACGCCGGCGGCGGGAAGGCAGAACAGATCTTCCTGCGTGGTTTTGACTGTGACCATGGCACGGATGTTAATATCTCTGCCGACGGGATACCGGTCAATATTGTATCCCATGCACATGGACAGGGTTATTCAGATCTGCATTTCCTGATACCGGAAACCGTTGAAAGCATTGACTTTGGCAAGGGCGCCTATTACCCGGAAAAAGGTGATTTTAACACTGCCGGTTATGTGAACTTTGCCACCTATGACCACCTGGAAAACAGCCTGATCAAAGCAGAAGGCGGTTCCTTTAATACCATGCGGCTGGCAGGCGTGTTTAACCTGCTGGCAGATAAAAGCGCGGCTAAACGTAACGCCTATATTGCTACTGAGTATAACTATACCAATGGCCCGTTTGACGTACAACAGCAGTTCAGCCGTTTTAACCTGTTCGGCAAATACAACCAGTGGCTGAATGATAAAGACTATATTTCCTTCCAGGCATCCACTTTTACTTCCGGCTGGAACGCCTCTGGCCAAATCCCGGAAAGGGCCGTGGCAGAAGGGCTGATCAGCCGCTGGGGCTCTGTTGACCCAACGGAAGGCGGCAATACTTCCCGTACCAATGTCGCGTTGACTTACAAGCATCAGGCCAGTGCCGATGAATCGTGGCAGAGCTTTTTCTTTTACAGCCATTACCAGTTCAACCTGTATTCCAACTTTACTTTTTTCCTGAAAGACCCTGTGTATGGCGATGAGATACAGCAGAAAGACGACCGCAGCATCTATGGGTTTGAACAGCAGTACACGCATGACTATACTATCGGCAACAGCCGGCTCACATGGCAGTCCGGCGCCGGGTTGCGCCTGGATGATATCCGGGACCTGGAGCTGAACCATGTCTATCGTCGTGATACCTTGCTCAACAGGCTGGCCTGGGGCAGCGGCCGTGAAACTAACCTACACGCCTATACGGGACTGACCTGGCACACCGGCCATTGGCGCATTAATCCTGCTGTGCGGCTAGATCATTTTATTTTCAACTACCAGGACAAACTAAAACCTGCCGATGGTGGTCCGGGCGTTACCGCTACCCGCGTAAGCCCTAAGCTGAATTTTTCCTATTCCACCGGCAGTATGGCGCAGTGGTACCTGAAAACCGGTATGGGATTTCATTCCAACGATATGCGGGTGGTGATGCAACAGAACGGGAAAGACATATTGCCGTTTTCAGCCGGCGCGGACTTAGGCGTGGTGTTGAAACCAGTGCCTAACCTGTTAATCCAGCCAGCGCTGTGGTATCTGTACCTGCAACAGGAATTTGTATATGTAGGCGATGAAGCGGTGGTGGAGCCCTCCGGTAAAACGCGGCGTTTAGGCGTGGATGTGAGCGTCCGTTACCAGCCAGTAAAGTGGCTCTATCTAGATGCTGACGTGAACTATGCCAATGCCAGGGAGATAGGGCAGCCTAAAGGAGAGAACTACATACCACTGGCGCCGGTGCTGACCAGCACAGGTGGTATTGGCGTGAATCTGCCGATGGGCTTCTCCGCCAACCTGCGTTACCGTTATATGAAAGACCGGCCGGCAAATGAAGCCAACAGCCTCGTCGCCCGGGGATACTTCGTCAACGATCTGATGCTGGCGTATACACATCGCCAGTTCCAGTTTACCGTACAGGCGCAGAACTTGTTCAATGTGAACTGGAATGAAGCGCAGTTTGAAACCGAAACCCGCCTGCAACATGAATCCGACCCTGTGACGGACATGTGTTTTACGCCGGGTACGCCGTTTTACCTGAAAGCAGGTTTTGCTGTAAGATTTTAAATACTTCTCTTAATAACGGACATGCTTTAATAAAGCCTGAACAATATTCTGGCCCCGGGCTTCAGCCCGGGGTTTTCGTTTGTCCAAAAAAAGAATAATCCCCGTTTTTTAGGCTATTTCATAAAAAATCACTTACTTCACGTTAAAATGACGCAAACAGGTATGGCGAAATTATTTCACGAATACAAAAATCCATCATTGGCGGTAGACCTTGTGATATTCGGTTATCATGACAATACACTTTCCGTGCTGCTGCTCAACAGGAAAGAGGAGCCGTTTAAAGACTGCTGGACCCTGCCTGGTGGTTTTTTGCAGATGGAAGAAACATTTCTGGATACCTGTTATCGTATTCTGAAGACGAAGACAGGCATGGACGATGTGTTCCTGGAGCAATTGTATTCGTTCGATAATCCCGGCAGGGACCCGCGTGGCCGCGTCATCGCAGTGGGATATTATGCGCTGATCAATCCGGCCCGGTTCAATATTATCGCCGGCAGTATGGCCAACGACGTCAAATGGTTTGATGTGCATAAAATGCCGAAGCTTGGATTTGACCACCACGATATTTTCCAGCTGGCGCTGCAACGGCTAAAATCGAAGATCCTGTATGATCCTGTGGGCTTTGAGTTGTTGGATGAATTGTTCACCATCACTGAGCTGCACGAGCTGTACGAATGTATTCTCGAAACCACCATCGACCGCCGCAATTTCCGCCGCAAAATCCTGGACGCCGAATACGTGATCAACACCGGCACCAAAAGAGAAGGGCTACAGAACCGTCACCCCGAGTTATATAAATTCAATAAAAAACTGAAAAAGAACAGTTTTCAGATCAATGTTAATGTCTCATGAAACTAAAGACCGTTTCCTGGAAAAAGTTGCAGGAAACCTTACCGTCCTCCGGTAAACAGCTTATCGCCCAACAGACTGCCGATACACTGGTCGTGTACCAGGCCTTCCAACCCGCTATCGCCAACTATGCCGTTGCCCATCAGGCATTCGGCGGCAATGCCTACAGTTACGACCGTATGTCGTGGATCAAACCCAATTTCCTCTGGATGATGTACCGTTGCGGCTGGGCCGCCAAAGAAGGGCAGGAGCGGGTATTGGCTGTTCATCTCCCTAAAATATTTTTTGAAGAAATATTATCAAAGGCAGTCCCTTCTTCATACAAACCCTGGCTTTTCCCCGAAATGGACGCCTGGCAGTCCGCGTTAAAAACCAGTGATGTACGCCTGCAATGGGACCCCGACCATGACCCAAATGGCAACAAACTGGAGCGAAGGGCCATCCAGCTGGGGCTGCGCGGCGGCACCCTGAAGGAATTTGGCCAGCGGCAGATTGTCGCCATTGAAGATATCACAGACTTTGTAAAGGAACAGCACCTTGTATTGCAGCGTAATCCTGATGCCCTCGAGGTGCCGGAAGAAAGCCTGTACACGCTGGAAGATGCTGTTATCCGCAGTATCATTGATTTACATTAGACCAGTATGCTATGGAAAAACACAGCTACACCCCGGAGATTTTTACGTTGAAGAATTTTCTTTCCGCAGCAGAATGCCGTGGACTGATAGACCGAAGTGAGGCCATGGGCTACGAAGAAGCGACCGTGGACGTGGGCGGCGGGCAGCAACGGATGATCAAAGGTGTCCGGAATAACGAAAGGGTGTTGTATAAAGATGCAGCTTATGCTACCTTTATATGGGAAAGATTACGTTCCTATGCGCCGGAAGGCACCGACAACCGTACCGCGTGCGGCCTGAATGAGCTGTTCCGTTTCTATAAATACAGTCCGGGACAGCGTTTCAAGATGCACAAGGACGGCAGTTTCGTGCGTAACCGTTTCGAAGCCAGCCAGTATACCTTCCTGATTTACCTCAATGAAGGTTATACCGGTGGCAGCACTATTTTCAAAACAGGAGAGGAGGTGCTGCCGGAAACAGGGATGGCGCTTGTTTTTTATCATCCGTTGCTACATGAAGGCACGCTGCTGACAGCAGGTACCAAGTATGTGCTTCGGTCGGACATTATGTATAAATAGAAGGAATCATGCCTGCCACATACGTTATTGGCGATATTCACGGCGCCCTGAAAGCACTGAAACAGCTGCTGGAAAGGATAGGGCCGGAAAAGGACGACCGGTTTGTTTTTCTGGGGGATTATGTAGATGGCTGGTCTGAGTCTGCTGAACTGATACAGTTCCTGATGGAGCTGTCTGCGCAGTATACCTGCATATTCATTAAAGGCAACCACGATGCCTGGTGCGAGATGTGGCTGGCAGGCGAACAGCCGGTGGCCAGTTGGCTGCAACATGGCGGCAGGGCCACCGTGGCCAGTTATAATAAGCTGTCGGAAAAGGATAAGCTGCATCACCTGGCTTTCTTTAACCGGATGCTGAATTTTTATGAGGAGAATGACCGGCTGTTTATTCATGCAGGCTATGCTTCCATGCATGGCCCGGCGTATGAACGTTTCGAAGGCATGTGCTACTGGGACCGCACACTGTGGGAACTGGCTTTGTCCATGGATAAAAAGCTGAAAAAAGATGCCGTTAATTATCCCAAACGGTTACTGCTATACGATGAAATATATATCGGTCACACCCCTACGCTGAATTATGATGAGGAAATGCCCATGCACCGGGTGAACGTATACAACGTGGATACCGGGGCAGCCTTTACCGGCAGACTTTCAGCGATGAACATCGATACGAAGGAAGTATGGCAAAGCGATCCTGCTTACTTGTTATATCCTACCGAAAAAGGCCGGAACCCATGATGGTCCCGGCCCCACTTAAACCCTAAACTGAACCACTAGTATTCCGAAATAGGATAGCTGTTACAATGCCCGTCGCCATAGTTAGTGCGGCTGAATGCGCCCTGCGGTGTTTTGTTGAGCGTGATGCGGGATACCGGCAGGTATTGGGTTTCGCCGTAGCAAGACCATTTCAGCACCAGTGGGTTGGTGGCATTCACATCTGCAGATATCGGATATCCGTTGAGGTTACTTAACACCTTTAATCCAATATAATCCAGCTCATTGACGGCCGCTTCCACTTTCACCAGTGCTTTGCCATAGGCGTCCAGTTTGCTGGTTTTATCATTGCCTTCCGGGATAGTTGGATTAGGTGTTTCCCTTTTTTTACAGGAGAACAGCAGGCATAGCATTAACAGATAAAAAATTGTCCTTTGCATATTGGGGTGGTGTTATGACAGCAAAGGTAGAAAAGGAAGGCGGCAGGGTATCGGTAGTACTATCGGAAGAAAAAAATCAGGGAAAACACGTAGAAATGATTTGGGGATTTTCTGATTCAGTTCACTGAATCAAAAAATCCCCAAACAAGATAGTTTTTAATTACTGTACAACTTCCTGCATGCCTTGCATGCCACCGGCCATGTTCTTGCGTTTGAACAGCGTCATGTCCACTTTACCGAAGCGGTAAGCGAAGTTGAGGCGGATCATCTGCGGGTCACGAAGACGGTTGTAGTATTGTGTAAAGTAGATGCTTTCAGAATACTGGTCCATTTTACGGCTTCTGAAGATATCGCTGAAGCTCAGTGTCACGGAAGCGGCATTGTTTTTCAGGAAGCTCTTCTTGATGGCGGCATCCACGGCATAGAAAGAGGCAATGTAACCCTGTGAAGCGTTCTGAGACTGTTGCATGGAAGGACCGTCCTGTCTGCCTTTGTTGTCGTTAACAGGCAGGTTGGATTTGGACTGGTACAAGCCGGTCAGCTGTACTTCAAAATTGAGCGGCAGCTTGAAGGTGTTGTTCAGTTTGCCGAACCAGGCCCACCGCGCGTCTTGTGAAGGTTGTCCGGTATTGTCGGTATTGATTTTTGAATTATAGATGTTCACGTTGGCTGACAATGACCACCATTTGTTGATAGTGTTCATCGAGGTCAGTTCAGCACCCATGGCGTAGCTGGAATTGGCGTTGATGTAGGTGTTCACCAGCAGTTCGGCGCCGTTGGCCGGGTCGGTTTCCTTGGTGAGGAAGCGGGTGATCAGGCCGTTGGTATGTTTGTAGTACACGGTACCCATGAAGGTGTTATTACCTTTGAATGTTTTGAGGTAAGACATTTCCACGGAGTTGGTGAACTCAGGTATCAGACCGGGATTACCTTTGGTGATGTTCAGTTTATCGGTAGAATCGGTAAACGGAATCAGCTGGAAGAAATTCGGTCTGTTGATCCGGCGGGTATAGCTTACCTGCAGTTCCTGGTCATGTTTCAGCTTCTGGCTGAGGAAGATGGAGGGGAACAGGCTTACCGGATAATTGTTTTTGAACGTTTGTTTTACGTTGATCAGTTCACCGTTGTAGTCAGAGCTTTCTGCCCGCAGTCCCGCTTTATAGCTGAAGTTTTTGATGGTGTGGGAAACGCTGACATAAGCTGCATATACGTTGTCGGTGTTTTTGAAATTGTTGGACGCGCCCGGGATCAGTTTATAGTCGTTGGACGGATGATCGAACATGTAGTTGTTGAAGTTCGTCTCAGTGCGGCGGCTGGACATACGCAGGCCTGTTTCCAGTTTCAGCGTTTTGGTGAAAGGTCTTACGTAGTCAGTCTGTACCGTGATGAAAGAGATTTTACCGTTACCGAGTATACGTTGCATATCGGTGCGGTTGATAGCGCTGCCTTCGCCGTTGGCGTAGTAGTCAGTGACGTAGTCAGCGTTGTTTTTGCTTTTACCGCCGAAGTAGTTTGCGTCTACGGTCAGCTCTTCACCTTCGCGGGGGAACAGGTGTTTCATGCCCAGTACCAGCCCGTTAGCGTCGAACGCCATTTTAGAGTGGGAGTTACGTTCGCTGAACATATTCGTAATATCTTTTCCTCTGATAGTATCGGTGTTGATGGCGATGCTTTCTTCCGGTTTGAACTCACCATGTACTTTGATACCAGAGATGGAGAAGGTTGTGCGATTGGTGGCGAACCAGTCCACGCCTACTTTTCCGAATGCAAAGCCACCGTTTTGGCGGTTGGAGTTGTTTTGGAGAATGTGGGTGTTGGGATCGTCGCCAAAGTTGAGGCGGTCCGTGTTGCCGGTGGTGCGGCTTTTCATCTGGTTGCCCATAGCGCTGGCAGAGAAGTTGATTTTACCCTGGCGAGCGTTGAAGTCGGCGCCTGCATTCAGTGCGCCGCGTTTGTCCACACCGGCGCGGAGGTTACCGTTGTAGCCGGTTTTACGGTTTTTCTTCAGCACAATATTGAGGATGCCTGCGTTACCGCCGGATGCATCGTATTTGGCAGAAGGGTTGGTGATCACTTCCACGCTTTCGATCGCGTCTGCAGGGATCTGTTCCAGCGTGAGGGTGGTGGGGCGTCCATCGATGAATAGCTGCGGAGAGCTGTTACGCAGGGTAACATTACCGTCTATGTCTACGTTGACAGAAGGTACGTTTTTCATCACGTCGAGGGCGGTACCGCCTGTGCTCGTGATATTTTTCTCCACGTTGAACACCTTTTTGTCGCCGTCCAGCTGCATGATCGGTTTAGTACCGGTTACGGTCACACCTTGCAGCTGTGTGGTGCTGGAGGCCAGTTTGATGTTACCGAGGTCTTTATCGATCGGAGGGAATACGACAGGCTGGGTATAGGTTTTGTAACCGGTACCGGAAACCTGCATTTTGAGAGGTCCTCTGAGCGGCAGTTCGTCGAGGGCGAACTCACCATTGGCCTGGGAGAGCACGCCTTTTACGAGCACGTCTTTCATCTTTTTGGTAGCAGAGTCCATACGGCCCTGCAGAATGATAACGGAGGCATAGCCAACGGGCTTTCCTTCGGCGTCAATTAGTTTACCATATATATGTCCGATATTGCCCGGACCACCTTTACCTGCCATGCCACCTGGAGGCATTTTTCCACCCGGGGCCTGGGCGTGTGCTTGAGTCAGGAAAAGCACGAACATGAAAAACAAGTAGATTTTTCGCATTTTATATAGAATTCTGAGTGTACAAAAGTAGGCTTGCCAAATCGATTTTTCCGGCAAATGAGATGAGTGGTCGAAATTTTGATACAAAACCCGGTTTATCAGGGTTGATTTTTTCCGGCGATGGCATAAAGGGCATCCCGGTAGGTATCGCCAACGGGCAGCTCGATGTCCTGTAAAAACACGCTGTTTTTCCGAATGGCCGTGATAGCGGCCACAGAAATAATGTACGATTTGTGGATACGGATGAACCGGGCCGGCGGCAGCTGCTCTTCCAGGCTCTTGATGCTCATACGCGTGATCACTGGTTTGTTGGTGCTTTTCAGGTGGATTTTTACATAATCCTTCAATCCTTCGATCCAGACAATGTCAGAGAAGACAATTTTAAACAGGCTGTAATCCACATTGACAAAGAAAAAATCGCTTTGGTCGCGGGCGGCTTTGCCGGCGCTTCTGAGCTGATGCAGTTCGTTGGCCTTGTTGCAGGCTTTGACAAAACGTTCCAGCGACACCGGTTTTACCAGGTAGTCGGTCACGTCGAGGTTGAACCCTTCCAGGGCATATTTCTCATAAGCAGTGATCAGTATTACGAGCGGTTTGCTGGCCATGGACTGCAGGAATTGCAGGCCGGTAAGGCCCGGCATCTGGATATCGAGGAAGATCAGGTCGACCTGTTGCGTCCGCAGCACTTCCATGGCTTCAAAAGCGTTGTTACATTTAGCTACCAGTTGCAGATACGGCACCATACTGATGTTGTCTTCCAGCAAATCGAGCGCCAGCGGTTCGTCGTCAATGGCTATACATCTCATGGTGTATTGTTGATTTTGGCATTTAATGCAGGTCCAGCTGCAATGTTACGTAAAACCAGTCATCTTTGGAATTGATCTGCAATACGTAATTGTTTCCATAGAGCAGGTTGAGCCTGCGCTTTACGTTGGCCAGCCCTATCCCGCTGGTTTTATCTTTTACCTCTTCGGAAGCGTTGTTGTATTTATTCCGGACCGCAAAAAACAGCTTGTCGGCCGTGGTAAACAGGTTGATATCTATCTGTGCATGCATAATGAAGCCGGTACCATGTTTGAAGGCATTTTCCACAAAAGGTATCAGCAACATCGGTTCTATTTCATAGTGACTGTTGGGCACGTTCATTTCCACATTGATCTCCACATTTTTGCCAAAACGCTGCCGTTGCAGGTCGATGTAACTTTGCAGATACTCTACTTCGCGCTGGAGAGGCATTTTCTCTTCATCGGCTTCGTAGAGCATATAGCGCATCAGGGAGGATAATTTGATGAGGGAAGGCTCCAGCAGGTCGGATTTTTTACGTGCCAGCGACACCATATTATTCAGCACATTGAACATGAAGTGGGGACTTACCTGCGAGCGCAACAACGACAGCTCCGTTTTGAGGTTCTCGTTTTCACGGGCGCTGACTTTTCGCTCCATCAGTATCCGTTCGCGCACCATCTGAAACGCTGTGCTGGCGGACAAGATAAACAGGAAGGCAAAAACGGTGAAAAGGGTCAGGGGCTTGAGGTCTACCACGGCTTTTCCCAGGAAGAACCGTTCGAAGAAAAACCGCATGGCACAAAAAAACATAAAAACCAGGAGCAGCACACTGGTATATTCCATGGTCCGCTTTTGCTGTACCAGCTTGGGAATCAGGTAAAAGGCATTGGTATAAAAGAAGATGATCTGCGTAATATAAAATACCAGCAGGAAATAAAACCAGGAAGCCCGTTCTGCCATTTCCGCGGGAGATACAGGCTTCTCGTAGGTAGGGCGTAGCAGAAACGGGAGCGAGTACAGCAACGTCCACACCAGTGCATGTGTTGCAACAATCGCCCATTTGCGGTTATACCATTCTTTTGCCATGCCGCAATTTAGGGATTAATGGCGACGCCACAGGACAACTTGCGACCAACCTCGTGATTTCCACGATGAAGACAGGCTTCTGTCACCGTTTGGGCGAAAACCCGCTGGCGCCGCTCACTATGTTGGCTTTCAGCTCACTTAAGATAGAATACAGCCCGAAATAAGTGCGGTTAATATAAAGACTGTGCCGGGAGCCACGGGCCACTTTGGATTCCCTGACTTCCTTCATGTTATAAAGTTCGTCCATATACGCATAGATCTCATTGAAGTAGGCTTCGTCGCCGAAATCAAAATGATCTACGGTAAAGGGAAGGGTAAGCAGGTCGATCATGTGCTGGAAAAGGCCTGAGAAGAACTCCACTTCTTTGGGCGTATCGCTGGGATGGATCATTTCCAGGTTGGTATATATTTCGTGGCGGCGTTTTTCGTCTTTCAGTACTTCCTTGTCTGTCAGCAGGAAATAATTGTAATAGAAATCTTCCGGAATTTCTTTCACGCAGCCGAAGTCGAAAATACCTACGGTGCCATCGGGACGCATCAGGAAGTTGCCCGGGTGGGGATCGGCGTGTACCTGTTTGAGGTGGTGCACCTGGAACTGATAGAAATCCCACAGTGCCTGTCCTATTTTATTACGGGCGTCCTGGGACGGATTTCCCTGCAGAAATTCTTTCAGGTGCTGTCCATCGAGCCAGTCCATGGTGATGATCCTGTCGGAGGACAGTTCCGGATAGTACCGGGGAAACAGGAGGTGAGGAATATGGGCACATTCGCGGGAAAGTGCCATAGAGCGGGTCAGTTCCAGTTTATAGTCCGTTTCTTCCAGCAGTTTGCTTTCAATTTCTTGGAAATACTTGTCCATGTCCACCTCGTTCATACCTACAATGCGGAGGGCAAAGGGTTTTACGATGCGCAGGTCTGATTTTACGCTGTTGGCCACGCCGGGGTATTGTATTTTGACGGCCAATGCTTTTCCATCTTTCCAGGCTTTATGTACCTGGCCGATGGAGGCGGCGTTGGAGGCATGCATTTCAAATTTATCGTATAACTGTGCCGGCGACTTCCCGAGGGTTTTTACGAACGTGTTGACAACCAACGGTCCGGAAAGCGGAGGGGCACTGTATTGCGACATGGCGAATTTCTCGGTATAGGCTTTGGGCAGCATGCCTTTGTCCATACTGAGCATTTGCGCCACTTTGAGGGCGCTGCCTTTCAGGCTGCTGAGTGTTTCGTAGATATCGGCAGCATTATCCTGGTGGAGCGTCTCTTTGGTAAGAGACGGGTCCACCAGTTTACGGGTATAATGTTTAATATAATTGGTGCCTACTTTCAGTCCGGTGGTGACGAATTTTCCCGCCCTTTCCACTTTGGAGGTGGGAATATTGGATTGTTCTTTCATGATGCCTATTTCCGCGTAAAGATGAATTTGCCAAAGTCGAGCAGTGAGTCCAGTGTATTGGATTTTATCAGCTGGAAGCTGAGGTTTACCGCTTTTTCGATGGCAGCATCTGTCATTTCAAAATTGGCGCTGGTGTCGTTGAGCCAGTATTTCAGCACGAAAAGGGCCTGTACCCAGAAGCCATGTACATATTGGTCGGAGATGTATTTTCTTTCTTTGATTTCGTTGGAAGTATAGCCTTCCCTGATCAGTTCCCTTACATACGCGTAGAATGCGCGTTTGAAGGTTTCCAGTTTATTGCGGTAAAGGTCCGGCAGCCTGAATTGTTCCTTTTGTTGGAGGAAGTAGCTGCGGTCGTCCTTCAGTTTCTGTACCCAGAGGAAATAAAAGGCCAGCAGTTTTTCCTGCGCGGAATATTGCTGGTAGGTTTCATCGTCACGCAGTTGCGTGAGGGTATCTTCAAATACAGCCAGCCAGATATCTTTTTCGATGGCTTCCAGCGAAGCATAGTGCTCGTAAAAAGCGCTCTCACTGATGTCGAGCTGTTTGCATAGGCTATATACAGAAACAGGTGCTTTACCGTTTTCCAGCCAGTAGATTTTGTAAGCGTTACGGATGAGTTGTTTGTCCATGTGCAAGGATTTACTATTGTTGTAATACCCCGCCCGGGGCGGCCCGGAGGTTAATCAAGTACGGGGAAAACCACTGTATACAAATTTACGCTTTAAGCGATTATCAACTTTAATTTTAACACCACCTTTGCATTTTAGCATTAGTTATTTTTTTATTTGATCATTGAAAAGAATGTGTCAGGTCATTAAATAGTCAAATAAAAAATAACTAAATGCCAAAATGATATATCTTTGCGGCGTTATTCGTTTTTCTTATCTGTTAAAACGAACTACCCATGACAGAACATCTCCACATATCGCCCCTTGCAATTGTCGCCTAAAAGGCGGCCCTACCGGGTTATTTCCTGCATTTTTTAACACTGTTTTGAATGGTGATGGTATGCTATATTGGCCATACCTGAAGGATTCCTTTGTTGTCTTGCACAGGTTTGTAGCCTGCTGCGATGTTATTGCAGTGAAATAATCGGACAATCAAATATTTATTACCCCTTAATTACATACGTTTTGTCAGGTTTAAAAACAAAAGAACTGAGTAAAATCGGTTATACGGACGACCGGGCCAGGAGCCTGGTGATCAATATTATGGCGCGGCATTTCAAACATCATGATAAAGCCGCGATTATACAGCTGTTGACGGATATTAAAGAGCGTCCGGCTGAATTTTTACAGGATGAGGTGCTGGGAAAGATAGCGGCAATATTCGCCGATGTGCCGGAGGAGCGCCATTTTCAGTCATTTGACCTGCTGGAAACCACCGGGCAGCTGAAAGTGTACGGTGGCAAAGAGATAGAACAGGCTGCCCGTCAGCAGATGGAATTGGCCATGTCACTGCCGGTAACGGTACAGGGTGCGCTGATGCCTGACGCGCATATGGGCTACGGTCTTCCGGTGGGTGGCGTATTGGCCACGGAAAATGCGGTGGTCCCCTACGCGGTAGGTGTGGACATTGGCTGCCGTATGGCGCTTACCCTCTTCGATGAAGGGGAAAGTTTCCTGAAACGTTACAGTTACCAGCTGAAAACGGCCATGAAAGAATATACCCATTTCGGTATGGAAGGCGGACTGGAATTCCGCCAGGAGCATGCGGTGCTTGACAGGCCGGAATTCCGTGATACCGCATTGCTCAAAAGCCTGCATGGCAAAGCGGTGCGGCAGCTGGGATCATCCGGCAGCGGTAACCACTTCGTGGAGTTCGGGCTGCTGACGCTGGAAGAAGACAACTCCCTGTCGTTACCACCGAAGCAGTACCTCGCATTGTTGTCGCATTCCGGCAGCCGTGGTCTGGGCGCCGCTATCGCCCAGCACTATACGAAAATAGCGATGGACACCTGCAAGCTGCCGCGTTCGGCACAACAGCTGGCATGGCTGGACATGAACAGCGAAGCAGGGCAGGAGTACTGGTTGAGCATGAACCTGGCCGGTGACTACGCCCGTGCCTGTCACCAGCAGATACATCAGCACCTGGCAAAGGCCACAGGACTGAAAAGCCTGGCAACCATCGAAAATCACCACAATTTTGCGTGGGAAGAAACGCTGACGGATACACGGAAGGTGATCATTCACCGCAAAGGTGCCACCCCGGCGCACGCGGGCGAGCTGGGCATTATCCCCGGCAGCATGACGGCGCCTGCCTACCTGGTCCGTGGCAAAGGCGTGGAACAGGCGCTTTACTCCGCTGCGCACGGTGCCGGCAGGGCGATGAGCCGCTCCAAGGCCAGGGAGAAAATGACGGTGTCGGCATTAAACAAAATGTTGGCCAACGCAGGCGTAACCCTGATGGGTGGCAGTGTAGAGGAAAACCCGCAGGCCTATAAAGACATCGACCAGGTGATGAACGCACAGCACGAACTGGTGAGCGTGGAAGGGCGTTTTATGCCCGTCATCGTACGGATGAATAAAGAGTAGCCGCTCACGTTATATCCAGTGTAAAGGGTCGGGTCAGGGCACGATGCTCTGACCCGTTCTTTTTCCCGGGGTACTGGTAAATGTGAAAAAGAATATTTACTTTAATGAACTTATTGTCTACCTATGACCCAACGACTACAGTCCCTCGATATGATGAGGGGAGTCATCATGCTTTTACTGGCAGCGGAAAGCACACATCTGTACTGGTCACTTGACAGCCTGCAATCCGACGGTTTATGGCATACGTTCATGCAACAGTTTTTCCACCATCCGTGGAATGGCCTGCGGGCATGGGACCTGGTGCAGCCGGCCTTTATGACTATAGCCGGCACAGCCATGTATCTGTCGTGGAATGCCAAAGCACAAAAGGGTATCAGCTGGCAACAAAATTTTAAACATATTGCCTGGCGTTGCGGGAAATTATTTATATTCGGTACTGCATTACATTGCGTATATGCGGGCAGGTTAGTCTGGGAATTGTGGAATGTGCTCACCCAGTTGTCCGTAACCACGATCATTGCATATCTGATTATTCGCCGTTCTGTAGTATATCAGCTGGTGGTCAGCCTGTTGCTGCTCCTTGCCACTGATCTCATGTATCGTTTTGTCATTTTACCTGGATTCGAAGATGCTTTTACACAAGGGCACAATTTCGGTGCCTACCTGGATACGGTCCTGATGGGAAAAATTAACCCGGACGGATGGGTCGCAATTAATTGTATCCCTACGGCTGCACACACTATTTGGGGCGTACTGGCAGGGAGACTGTTGACCGGCACTAAGCTACCGTTGCAGAAGACAGGTGTATTGGTGATAGCCGGTATGATAGGACTGGCAGCCGGTTTTGGGCTGGACGCGGCAGGTATAACGCCGATCATTAAACGGATCAGCACTGCTTCTTTTGTGCTGGCATCCGGCGGATGGGTGATGCTGATCATGGCATTGTTCTACTGGCTGGTCGATGTGCGGGGATACGTACGTTACGCCTGGATAGCCACTGTAGCAGGTATGAACGCCATCTTCCTCTACCTGTTTTTTGAAACGGTAGGCGCACAATGGGTGAACCCCACCACAGGTATTTTTGTCAAAGGGTTTACTTATCTGTTGGGCGTACGGGAGGAAGTCAGGGAGGTCCTGTCTGCCCTGACCGTACTGGTGCTGGAATGGGGACTGTGTTACTGGTTGTACAGACGGAAGATATTTTTCAAATTATAAAGATCATCCGCAATATAAGAAGATCGTAAACGAATAGCTATCTGAGAAACCCCTATGAATCAGCCCTGGTATCAGCTACCGGGGCTTCTTTTTTGGCTTCGGGGAGGCCCCTTACCATTAATACGATCAGCAGTCCGCATAACGCCATGATGCCAAAAGAAACCCGCAGGTGCGTGGCCTGTGCTACAAAGCCTACCAGTGGCGGTACTATGAGAAAACCAAGATAACCGATGGTGGAAATGGAGGCCAGTGTCTGTCCGCTATTGGCATCACGGGATTTGCCGGCCAGACTAAATACCAGCGGCACGATACACGAAACGCCGAAGCCCGTGCAAATAAAGCCTATGGCCGTAATCACCGGATGAGGCAGCGCAATTGTCAGCACAAGGCCGCTTAAGATCAGCCATCCGCTGTAGTACAGCATGTTTTTGATGCCCATCCGGGCAACGAGCCGGTCGCCGGCAAAACGACCAAGGGTCATGGCGCCCATGTACACCATGAAACACGCGGTAGCTGCGGTGGTGGTGCCCCCGGCCACCTTATGGAAATAGATACTGCTCCAGTCATACATGGTGTTTTCAGTGGCCATACAGGCGAAACAGATAAAGGAAAAACGAAGCAGTGACTTGCCAGGCAACGAAAACGCCGTTTTTTTGACCGGGCTGGGCACGGGCTGGTCAGGATACGCACGTACCCCGTAGTACAGTGTAAATACCAGCAGCAGCAGGCTGACACTCAGCATATGCCACGATGGCGCCACCTGCATAGACACCATCAGGTAACCGATACCGGCGCCGGCGGAACCGGCAATGCTCCAGATACCGTGGAAGGTGGTCATAATGGATTTGGGATACATATGTTGTACCTGCACCGCCTGCGAGTTCGCAGAGAGGTTAAGCAGGTTACGGGAAGAACCAAAGCAGAACAGGGTCAGTGCCAGTTGCCACAAACTGGTGGTAAAGCCCGGAAGACTTAGCACCAAATTAAAAACCATGGCGCCGATAACCATGATTTTACGGCTGCTGAAACTGCCCAGCAGCTTGCCGGTAACCGGCATCGTCAGCATCAGCCCGATGGGCAATGCCAATAACACCAGTCCCAGCTGGGCTTCATTGAGGTGCAGTTGCTGTTGTATAGAAGGTATCCTGGAGGCCCAGGTGGAGTAACCCAGTCCGGAGATAAAAAAGAAAACGGAAACGGCCGTCCGGTATTGTCGTGCGTTGGCTTCGGTAGCTTGCGGTATCTCTATGAACATCTGTGATGGTACATACCTCTTTGAAGAGCCATGAGGAACGCAAAATTAGATAAATCCGGAGATTTAATGAACCACCGGGGATTTTTCCCCAGGGCCGAAGCCCTGGGATTTCCGGATTCAATGCATTCCCGCTGATTCGATCGGATTTTTCAATTTCGCCAGCGCGCGCACGGGGAATGTCCCCACGCCTTTAAATTTAGGCGGTACGGCGCTGAAGGTGAAGCCGTCGTCCGGCAGCAGTTCCAGATGGCAGAGATGTTCCACGATGAGTATTTCGGCGTCCAGCAGAGTGGTATGTACCGGTCTGCTGCGTCCTTGTGTGTTGTCGATGTTATGGGAGTCGATACCGACCAGTTTTACGTCACAGTCGCGCAGGTATTCTGCTGCATCGGCGGTGAGGTACGGATGGTTTTCGTAATAGGCGGGCGTGTTCCAATGGTGGGCCCAGCCGGTATGTACCAGTACGGCGCGGTTGCGTATTTCTTGGTTGCGCAGCCTGTCGGCGGTAACGGCGAGGCCCTGCTCATACGGGGCGCGGATGACGATGGCGTCCAGGTCTACGAAACGTTCCAGCGGCATTTCGGACATGTCTTTTCCGTCGGCATAACGATGGAAGGGGCAGTCGATGTAGGTGCCGGTATTGGTGACCATTTCTATTTTGCCGATCTGGAAGGTGGTGTCGCCGTCGTACAGGGCGGCGGAGTCTTCACGGCTGAGGAAATCGCAGATTACCGGGGCCGGCAGGCCTTTGTAGGTCACCAGCCCGTTTTCGATGGTATGGCTCAGGTCCACCAGGTAAGTTTGGTTACCGGTATTGACAGGTTTTCGTTTATGCGGCTCAGTGAGAATTTCCTTATTGAGGATGCGGGTTTCGCCTACCATGAGCAGGCGCATGTCGGCTACGATATAGTCAGCCAGTTCTTTGTCGGAGATGTCGTCGCCGGCAATGTCGAGCCGGAAATCTTCTCCTGTGATACCGCCACCGTTGGTGAAGCGGATGTCAAAATCAAATTTTACTCTTTTGTTCATCGGTTGATTATTTTCCCGTTTTGAGACGTGTATAAATGTACGATATTAGCGTTATGCTTAGAGAATTTCAGGTACTCACTGCTGAAGAGGCATTGAACCAGCATCAGATACAGATAAAAGTCCTTGAAAGTGAAGAGGCTTTTATGGATATGATAGGGACGGACGGTTATTTCTATGTGCATAAAGGAGATCTGCATCTGCAGGGCGACCTGATCATTGATATGGACCGGGCGGACAATATGCCGGATGGCCGGCCGCCGCTGGGATTTGCCGTTATCGGCAACCTGACGGTGGATGGCGGTGTCCTCAATGAGACAGGCGATTATGGCCCGGTGTTTTACGTGGCGGGCAACCTCACCTGCCGCAACCTCATGGTGGGCGGCGCTCCCACCCGCGTGGAAGGCGATGTTCGCGTGGAAGAGGTGATCATGCTGCATTACAACCACGGATGGATGAAATGTGACGGTACATTCTTTGCCCCCATTATGATCGTGGACGATTATTACCTGATGCCTTTCCGTAAAGAGATCAGCCGGTTCTATTATAATGATCGTGATGCCGATAGCCCGGCAGCCAATGAATGCACCGAGTCTGAAGACGGTAACCCGGTAATTTCGGAAAACCTGCGCGTGCTGCTCAACAATCCGCTGACGACTGATTTTGAAGAAATACGCCGTGACCTCGCTGCCGGGGAAAGTGTGATAGCGCCGGTGGAGAGGACGCTTGAATACTGGCGCAACAAGGTACGCCGCAACTACAGTGACCTGAAGCGGGTACCTATGGAGTTGCGCACTTCGAACCTGTGCGATGAAGCGATGGCTTACAGCGTGGCAGCGCTGAAATATTTCCCGCCGGGCGCCATTACGCCGGAACTGGCCACTGCTGCGGCGCAGCGCGATGGCAAAGCGCTGCGTTACCTGCCGCCGGAGATGATCACCCGGGAGCTGTGCTATCTCGCCGCCAAACACGGCGCCATTCTGAAGTATGATATCCCCGAGCGGTTCTATGAACATGCGTTGTTGTGTAATGTTATCAAAGTGTCTGACTGGCAAATGGAACATGTGCCCGTCGCTTTTATGACGGAAGATATGCTGGTGCTGTACGTGAAGGCCGGCCGCGGTGCGTGGCTGGACAGGTACTGTCAGCAGTCCGGCGTGTCCAAACAGAAAGTACTGGAACGGGTGATGGCGGATGATATCAAATACCTTGAGAATATTTTCAACTGGCACCTGTCGGCCACCACTTATGCGTATGCGCGGCAACGTTATGACAAACCGGAATACGCGGAAGCCTGGGCTGCCATCAATGAACGTTTTGCCCGGAAAATAGCGCGGGTGAACGGGAGCCCGTCTACTCCATCGTCATGACCAGCTTGCGGCCGTAAGTCTGGTTGTTTTCCATCATGATATGTGCCTGCCGGACAGTATCTGCACTGAGGCGGCCCACTATCTGCACGGCTGGTGGCGTGATGACGTTGTTGTTGAGCAAGGTGGCCAGTTCGCGAAGGTTTTGGCCATACCAGGACAATTGATTGGCCGCTGCATAGGCATAGTTGGAGATGTTGATAACATGTGCGCCTTTGTCGAACAGCAGTTCCCGGGTGCGGGATGTTCCCAGGAAAGTGATGTCTGCATACCCTTTGTTAAGCCCTATTACTTCCGCCGCTGTTTCGGAGATGCTTCCTCCCACGATATCGATGCCCCAATCAAAATATCCTTGTCCGCCGGCGTCCAGCAGTCTCTGTGCGAGGTTGGGCTGCCGATAGTCCAGTATGTGCGTGGCGGGTAGTCCCAGTATTTCCAGCGCTGCTTTGCTTTGTTCGTTGCCTGCGGCGGTAAATAGCTGATGGCTGCCATGCGCTTTCAGTAATTTGATCAGGAAGCTGCCTACTGCGCCGGCGCCGCCGGTGAGAAAGATGCGTTCTTCCGGATGGGCGTGTATCCGTTGAAAGGTTTGCCAGGCAGTAAGTCCGGCAGACGGTATAGCCGTTGCCGTAGTAAACGGCAAGGCTGCCGGCAGTGGCGCTACCATCTGGTAATTGAGCGCGATGTGGGTGGCATAGGTGCCGTTGGAGCCTTTGCTGCCGGCCGCAGCGATCACTTTATCGCCAGGCCGGAATCCTTTTGTCTGCGCGCCTGCGGCCACCACTATGCCGGCCAGTTCCCGGCCCAGCACCGGAGAATGCATATGCTGGCTTTCGCGGCGGCCCTGCCGCATCTGATAGTCAATAGGATTAAAAGCGGCGGCTTTGATTTCAATCAATAATTCATTTTCCCGGTAAACGGGCATGGGTAGTTCCGCTTCGCGGAACTGACCGGCTTCTCCAAATCCATTTAATACAATTGCCTGCATGTGCGTAATTTTGGGTAAAGCTAACGGGCTGTGTCACGGTGACCAATAACCGTGATAATTGAGAGTTACTCACAAAAAAATGAGTGGTATTATGATCAAGGAAACATCCTCTAATGCGTCTAACCGGAAATTCCTGCGTAGCGTATGCCGTATCACGGGGGCGCTGGAGATCCTCTCCGGACGCTGGAAGGCGCTGGTGCTGATTCATATTTCGGAGGGGAAGAACCGTTTCAGTTTATTGAAACAGGTATTGCCGCCGGTGTCGGACCAGGTACTGGGGCGGCAGTTGCGGGAACTGGAAGCGGAAGGGCTGATAACTAAGGCTATTATCGCAGAAGTGCCGGTACGCGTGGATTACAGCCTCACCGACAAAGGTGCGGCGGTATTGCCTATTCTGGACGAGCTGGCCGAGTGGTATGATAAACGGGGTGACTAGGATGTTGCTGTCAGCAGCTGTTGTAATTTTTTCTCCTGTAAAATAGTGATGGATTTTCCCTCGGCTTCAATTAACCGTTGCTGGATAAATTCCTGTAGCATCCGGTAGATGGTTTCGTAGGTAGTGCCGGCCAGCGAGGCGAGGTCTTGCCGGTTGATCGTAAATTGTTTGTGCCCATATACCCGGCTTATTTCCAGCAGTGCGTCTGCCAGCCTGCTTTTCACGTCCATGTGCACGAGGTTGCGCATTTTTTTTTCCGCTTCCTGTAATTCCGCGGCATAAAACTGCATGAGCCGGTAGGTGAGGGCAGGATTTACCTTGAGGGAGGCTTCAAAAAATGTGTTGTCCACATAACAGAAGGTGCCGTCTTCCAGGGCCGTGGCAGATACCGGGTAGAGGCGCTGTTCGCTGCCAAATCCGCGGTGGCCGAGGATGTCGCCTTTTTTTGCCAGCCGGATGATAAGTTCTTTTTCCGGTCCCCATTGTTTATGCACTTTCACTTTCCCGTCATATAAAAAATAGATGCCAGTGGCCGGACCGCCTTCACGGAACAGTATTTCGCCTTTTTTAAACGGCTGATGCTGCCGGTGGGAGGCAACTGCTGCCAACCATTCCGGGATGGCATGCTGGCATAAAAAACATGTCTTCAGATCGCAGGCCCTGTTTTTCTTCATGGTTGCAATAGTAATACTTTTTCGATGTTTTTATGTAAAAAATGCTTTTTAATATGATTTGAATCATATTTTTGTGCTGATCTTTTATTTCAGATATCATTTTTTCATTTCATGGATCATATAAACAGGCCTGAAAAGGCAGGAAAAGTATCGAAAAGAGTATTTTACCTGAGTATGCAAGCCTTGCTCAACGCCATACTGGTAGGCATTATAGCCAAAGGGTTGGTATTATTGATCAGTTTGATCACCAACCTGTCTTTTTACGGACAGTTTTCCTTTGAAGAGCGGGGCCCTGCCGGTCATCACCTGGGCTGGGTAGTGGTATTGGTGCCTGTCATCGGTAGCCTTATTGTGGGTGTCATGGCGCGTTTTGGCAGCAAAGCGATCCGCGGGCACGGTATCCCCGAAGCGATGGAGAACATTATTTTGAATGAAAGCCGGATACCGCCGGTGATCACCCTGCTGAAGCCGTTGTCTGCCGCCATTTCCATAGGCACGGGCGGCCCTTTTGGTGCGGAAGGCCCTATCATTGCCACAGGTGGCGCACTAGGGTCGTTTACCGGCCAGGTGATCCATATTTCTTCCGCAGAGCGGAAAGTATTGCTAGCAGCGGGCGCCTGTGCGGGCATGTCTGCTATCTTCGGCAGTCCGCTCGCAGCCATCCTGCTGGCGATAGAACTGTTGTTGTTTGAATTTTCCCCCCGCTCGGTGATTCCGGTGGCATTGTCCTGTATTGCAGGTGCAGGCATGCACCTGTTGATGTTCGGTAATGACCCGGTATTTGCGATGCCGCCTATTCCGGCGGTATCTGACATGGCGCTGGTGACTTATGTGCTGATGGGCGCTGCTATCGGTGTAGTGGCAGCGCTGGTGTCCCGTTCTGTGTATTGGGTGGAGGACATGTTTGAGCTCCTGCCTGTTCATTGGATGTGGTGGCCGGCTATTGGCGCCGTAGCGGTGGGTGTGATTGGTTATTTCGCGCCGCATACCATGGGTGTTGGATATGATAATATCAAGACGCTGTTGACCGGTGAGGTGACCTTAGCCCTCATGTTATCGCTTTGTGTGTTGAAATATCTGTCATGGGTGATCTCTTTGGGCAGCGGCACTTCTGGTGGTACGCTGGCGCCGTTGTTCACCATTGGTGGCGCGCTGGGCGCAATGATGGGCGTAGCGGTGCTACAGCTTTTTCCGGGCAGTGGCATCAACCTGGCTACGGCCGCGTTGATTGGTATGGCGGCCATGTTTGCGGGCGCATCGCGCGCGTTGCTGACGGCTATTGTATTTGCGCTGGAAACAACCGGGCAACCGCATGGACTGCTGCCTTTGATCGGTGCATGTACCACCGCTTACTTTGTTTCTTTCTTTTTGATGAAAGGGTCTATTATGACAGAGAAGATCCGCCGACGGGGCATCCATGCGCCGGAAGAATACATTCCCGATGTGATGCAGCAGATAAACGCCGCTATGGTAGCGGTGCAGCCGGAGCTGTCCGTGAAAGACACCTTTACCGTAGCACAGGTGAACATCCTGCTGGACAACCACGCCTACTATCAGCAGCACCTGCTGGTAACGGACGCTGACGGCCGTTTTGCAGGTTATCTTGACCGTCAGCAGTTGGCGGCGGCAGATGAAAATATGGCTATTGCGCATCTGGTGTCCCGTACGGCGCCGTTCCTGTTGCCTAATGATGATATAAACATGGTGGCGCAGATGCTGGAGAAATATCAGCTCAGCGTGTTGGCCGTTATAGAAGACCATCAGCTGAAGGGCATGGTGACTGCGGCTGCTATCATGCATACCTACAGTGAAAGACAGCTGGCATCAGCGAGGTATCACTCCGCCTTTTTCGGCAACACCCGGTTGTTGCGCCTGATGGCGCGTGGAAAACGGCTGCTGGTGAGATGACCTGCGCCCGTTTTTTATGTGCTGAAATACGGTACTTTTTTTAACGGCAACGCCTGCACGTCATTTTTCCCTTATCCACATCTGCCGTGGTGGCATCTATAAACTGAAAACAGCCATTTCCACAATGCCGTGTCCGGGCTGATGAAAAGCCCGGTTGGTACCGGTGAATTTCCGCTCTGTGTCGCATAATGGCTCGAAATACTCCAGCCGGCCAAAACGGGCCACCAGGTCCCGTATCTGTTGACGGGTATTGAGATTGGGGATGCTGTTGAGATGTGTTTCTATCACCTTCACCGTATTGCGGTGATAGACCAGAAAATTGTCTGGTACTTCCTCCAGTGCCAGTGAAAAATCCAGTACGCCCAGATGGTGCTGTTGGGGCGTGACCAGCAGTTGCATCATCTGCACAAAAGATTCGTTGCTGATGTAATGAATGACACCTTCAAAAACGATAATGGCGGGTTCGTCGGGCACATACCCTGCCTGTTTCAACATAGCCTCCAGCAAAACAGTATCGGTAAGGTCGCACCGAAGGAAATGCAGCGGTCCTGTTATATGTAATATTTCCTCATAGATTTTTTTCTTCTCTTCGATATACCCGTTGTCTACCTCCACGATACGGCTGGTCCGGCCGGGATAATGTTCCAGCAGGTAGAGCGACAGCGGGTCCAGTCCCGCGCCAAGGATCAGCACCTGCAGCACGGGATGTTGGTCCATGCTTTGTCGTATCACTTCGCGGACGGCCAGTTTGCGGTAGTAAACGGTATCGGCTATCGGCGGATAAGCGCGGGTCAGGTCGCGCGAGAGCCGGCTGATCTCACTGAAATCAATCGCGTTGACATAGGCTTTTTCGAGCGGGCTGGTATACAATCTGATAGCCTGCTCCAGCACGAGCCTTGCTGTTGAGGGAACTTTTAACCTGTTGGTCATCAGAATTGGTTATTTTTAATGAATATAAGGCTTACGTGCGCATAGCAGATGCAGTCAGAACAATTACAGATTATCATTGTTTCATTAGGAATGTCAACAATATAGCATATGAAGGAACGTATAGCATCTCTCAGCAAACTGGAAAAGGAAGGCAGGCAGATATCCCGTTTACCTTTCTCCATCAGGATCTTACTCGAAAACGTATTGCGCAACCACGACAATTTCGCCATCACCGATGAACATGTGGAAACGCTGGTCAACTGGCAGCCCACTCCGCCCGACAAGGAAATTCCTTTTAAGCCGGCGCGTGTGCTGATGCAGGATTTTACGGGCGTGGCGGCCGTGGTGGACATTGCCTCGATCCGGGCAGAAGTCATCCGCAGGGGAAAAGACGGCACTAAAATCAACCCGGCCATCCCGGTAGACCTGGTGGTGGACCACTCCGTACAGGTGGATTTTTTTGCAACGGACTACGCTTACACCAAAAATGTGGCCTACGAGTATGAACGCAACAAAGAGCGGTACCAGCTGCTTAAATGGGCGCAACAGGCTTTTGATAATTTTACGGTAGTGCCGCCGGGCATGGGCATCTGTCACCAGGTAAACCTTGAATACCTGGCGCATGGCGTTATTTCCCGCGATGGCTGGGTATTCCCGGATTCACTGGTGGGCACCGACTCCCATACCCCGATGGTGAATGGTATAGGCGTACTCGGCTGGGGCGTGGGCGGTATTGAAGCGGAAGCGGCCATCCTGGGGCAACCGATTTATTTCTCCTGTCCACAGGTGATCGGCCTGAAACTGACCGGACAATTAAGCGAGGGCGTTACCGCAACGGACATGGTACTGTCTATCACACAGCTACTGCGCAAATATGGCGTGGTTGATAAATTTGTGGAGGTCTTTGGCGACGGGCTTGATCATCTCTCTGTGCCGGACAGGGCCACCATTTCCAACATGTCGCCGGAATTTGGTTGTACGGTTACTTATTTCCCCATAGACGAACAAACATTGCAGTACATGCGCCGCACCAACCGTTCGGAAGAGGTGGTGGCCCGTGTGGAAGAATATTGCAAGGAAAATATGTTGTGGCGCCACGGCAATGAAAATATCACGTATTCCGATGTGATAGAGCTGGACCTGACGAAGGTGCAGTCAGCCGTAGCCGGCCCTAAACGGCCGCAGGACCGCATCCTGGTGAAAGACCTGCATGCAGAGTTTGAAACGCTGCTAAACAAGGAATTTAAAAGAATGTACACGCCCGAAGGCAAACGCCGTGATACCGCATGGCTGTACGAAGGTGGGTCTGGTACCGCCTTCAACTACGAGATCCAGAAACATACCGAAGAGGTGGCGGTAGAAGTGGATTATCTGAAGTCGGTACGCATCAAACTAAAAAATGAAGAATATGTACTGAGTGACGGCGCTATTGCCATTGCGGCCATTACCAGTTGCACCAATACCTCCAATCCCAGCGTGATGATTGGCGCGGGGCTGGTAGCCAAGAAAGCGATCAGCCGCGGCCTGTATGTGAAGCCATGGGTGAAAACCAGCCTGGCGCCCGGTTCCCGCGTGGTGACTGAATACCTGAAACGTTCCGGTTTACTGTACGAGCTGGAAGCCTTGCGTTTCCATGTGGTAGGATATGGCTGTACTTCGTGTATTGGTAACAGTGGGCCTTTGCCTCCGCATATCGCCGAAGCTGTGGACAAAGGCAGCCTGATCGTAGCCTCTGTATTGTCCGGCAACCGCAACTTTGAAGCCCGCGTACATCCGCAGGTGAAGATGAATTTCCTGGCCTCGCCGCTGCTGGTAGTAGCTTACGCCATCACCGGCCGCGTAGACGTGGACCTGCTCAACGACCCGCTGGGTTATGACCCTAACGGTGAACCAGTGTTCCTGCGTGATATATGGCCCACACAGGATGAAATCAACGAGGCCGTTGCTGCCGCCGTGAAACAGGAGGACTTCAGAAACACCTATTCCGTGATCTTTGAAGGTGATGACCAGTGGAAAGGATTACTGGCGCCTACCGGGCAGGATTATCACTGGAGCAATGATTCCACCTATATCAAAGAAGCGCCGTTTTTCTACAACCTGCCTGATACGCCGTCTGCCGCAGAAGATATCAATGACGCGCGGGTGCTGCTGATGCTGGGCGATTCCGTGACTACAGACCATATTTCGCCCGCGGGTTCCTTCAAAGCCGATACGCCGGCAGGCAAATACCTGATCGACAGAGGCATCGATCCCAAGATGTTTAACTCTTACGGTTCCCGTAGGGGCAATCATGAAGTGATGATCAGGGGGACGTTTGCCAACGTACGCATTAAAAATGCACTGTCACCGAAAGAAGGCGGCTTTACTACACTGATGCCGCAAGGTATGGTGCTGCCGGTGTACGATGCTGCCATGCAATATGCTGTGGCAAAAGTGCCGTTGATCATCCTGGCAGGTAAAGAGTACGGCAGTGGTTCTTCCCGTGACTGGGCCGCCAAGGGGGCCAATCTCCTGGGTGTGAAAGCCGTCATCGCCGAGAGTTACGAACGTATCCACCGCAGCAACCTGGTGGGTATGGGCGTGCTGCCGCTGGAATATGTGAATGGCGAAACTGCTGCTTCGCTGGGCCTTTTCGGCACAGAGACCTATACCATCAGCGGTATAGCGGAAGATCTCACCCCAGGTAAAATAGTAACGGTAACGGCTACATCTGCAGGTGGGCCGGCAGTTGTTTTCCAGGCTAAATGCCGGTTGAATTCCGCTATAGAAATAGAGTACTACAAAAACGGTGGTATCCTGCAATATGTGCTGAGAGCGTTTTTGAAGAAAGCTTAACTGATCATCATCAATAAAAACCAAAGAGCGAAGATCCATCCGGTCTTCGCTCTTTGGTTTTATTTTTTGGTAAGTTCTGATATCTTTTTTCGATCTCCTACCAGCCACACTACATCTTCCCATTCAAAAGCCATATCAGAAGGCGGGTTGAGAAT
Organism: Chitinophaga varians; assembly: GCF_012641275.1. NCBI lineage: Bacteria > Pseudomonadati > Bacteroidota > Chitinophagia > Chitinophagales > Chitinophagaceae > Chitinophaga > Chitinophaga varians. The sequence goes on from NZ_JABAIA010000002.1 coordinate 916,642, forward strand.
ACGTTCAGCACCACGGGCAATACCCACCACCAGCGCATTGGTTTTTTCCCTGATGCCGGAACTGCGGATGGTCTGCCCTTTCAGTCCATTGTGTTCGTCTACCACGATGCTGGTAAGGCCTACGTTATCATCCGCCATATCGTCGCTTCTTTCCACTACGAGCGTATTCACTACGCGATTGAATTCTTCCAGCTGGGCTTCGGTGCCAATGGCCACGATCACGTCGTTGGGAAACAGTTTCTCCTGGCGGGTGGGGGCATAGATGGTGACATTGCCTCTTTTGATGGCGCCTACGTTGATGCCATATTTTTCCCGCAGTTGCAGGTCCACCAGCGGTATATCGATCAGTGAAGACCATGGGTTGATCTCTATTTCCGATACCTGCGCGTCCCAGGGAAGCAGGTCGGCGGCCGGTGTTTTCCTGGCGGCGGCATCTGCTTCTTCACGCGCATTGAGGTTGGACAGAAAACGGTGTTCAATACGGCTGTAATATTTCTGTAGCTGTTGCCGCAGTGCCAGCAGTACCACAGCCATCACCAGCGAGGTGCCCAGCAATGCCTGCCAGAAGGGAAAGAACTGATTGAGCAGGAAACCTACCAGCAGCACGGCTATCACGTTGCGGATCACTTCCACTACTACCAGCGGGCCGCGGTTGTATTTGGAGTCGAGCCACAGTGCTTTATAGGCGATACCCTGTACTTTTTTGATGGTGAGCGCAGAGATAAACGGCGCCATCATGGCAATGGCCAGTACCACCGCTATCAGTTTGGCGAGCAGCTGGTTTTCTATATATTTCGCGATGAAAGGTCCTACGTAATAGGTGTTGAGCAGGATGATGGCGATCAGCACCACGCTGTTGAGAATGATCACTTTCAGGTAGGCGTTGAGCACAATGCGCCAGTCGCTTTCCGCCTGAAGGGTTTGTGAGCTGGCAGAATAGCGGTTAAGCGCCAGCAGCCATTTCTCCGGGATGATCTTCGACAGCCAGTTGTACATGGGCGTCGAGAAACGGATCATATACGGCGTGGTGAACGTAGTCACTGCCGAAACGCCTACGGCTACCGGGAACAGGAACTCGCTGGTGACCCCGAGGGTGACGCCCAGCGTAGCAATGATGAAGGCAAACTCGCCCACCTGCGCCATGCTCATACCTACCTGCACGGCCTCTTTCAACGGGCGGCCGGACAAGAGCGCGCCTACGCCTGTACTGATGAACTTACCGAAAATAGTCAGCAAAGTAATCCACAGTACGGGCCAGCGGTATTCCACGATCATTTCCGGGTTGATCAGCATTCCTACGGATACAAAGAAAATAGCGCCAAACAGGTCTTTCACCGGTTGTATGAGATGTTCCACTTTTTCGGAAGAAGTGGTTTCCGCGATAATAGAGCCCATGATAAAGGCGCCCAGCTCCGCGGAGAAACCAACCTGCGTGGCCAGTATCACCATGCCCAGGCAAAGGGCGATACTGAGGATGAGCAGCGTTTCGCTGTTCATATATTTCTCCATTTTTTTCAGGAAGGTAGGCAGCAGGAAAATGCCTGCGAGGAACCATACCGCCAGGAAAAACAGGAGTTTGGCGATGGTGAACAACATCTGTGAACCTTCAAACTGCTTGCTCACCGCCATGGTGGAAAGCAATACCATCAACAGGATCACCACAATATCCTCTATCACCAGTACGCCAAAAACAATTTTGGTAAAAGGCTTTTTCTTGATGCCCAGTTCCTCAAAAGCACGGATGATAATGGTGGTGGACGAACTGGCGAGCAAACCGCCGAGGAACAAGCTGTCCATAGTGCTCCAGCCCATCAGTTGACCGGTGAAATACCCGGCCACTGTAATAAAAGCTATTTCCGTGAAGGCGGTAATCGCCGCGGTGCCTCCTACACGCATCAGCTTTTTAAAGCTGAATTCCAGGCCAAGGGAAAATAATAAAAAGATAACGCCTATCTCGGACCATATCTTCACGCTTTCCCCGTCGCTGATGGAAGGGAAAAGTTGAAAGTTAGGGCCCACGATGAAGCCTGCGATGATATAACCCAATACCATGGGCTGTTTCAGTCGCCTGAACAATAAAGTAATAATACCTGCCGCTCCAAGAATCAATGCCAGGTCAATAATCAATTTCGGTAGATGCATACAGTAAAAATCGATTTATAGATTGCGTAATGTACGGTTATGTCAGCGCGTATAAACGTGCCGGCATAATGTGTTTAAAGCCAATTGTCGAATCGCTGAACTTCGCTAATATATTATTTTTTCAGGGGGTTGACAAGTAAATGTTAAAGGGAAAATACAGGATGGAGGATGGTTAGGAGATCGTCTTTAAATGAGTGACAAGGTCATGGAAATATTTTGGCGACCATACTTCCAGCACGGCCGGATTTTTAATAAACCGAACAATATCTGCTTTTACTTTAGTGAAATCGACCATATCGATTTTTTCCTGTAACAGTTTCCGGAGTGCAGCAGGCGAGATGGTGTTCTTTTCCCAGTCTCCGCTGTCCTGTGCCCGCAGCAGGAAATGCCGCAGGTTTAAGGCTATTCCTTTTTTAATATACCACTCAAGATCGTACCAATCCCGCCCTTTTACATTTTCTTTCCACTTACGGAAAAGCAATGCATGCATTTTGCCCGCAAACAAATCATGGATGGTAAAACACTTCACATAAAAGGAAAATGGCCTTAGCAGCAGTTTGTCTTCGGTATCAAAACCCAATGGTGGCAACGTATCTACTTCCAGTTTGATTTTTAAATGAGCTACCTGATCGAGCCCTTTTTGCGGAATAATCTCTTCCAGTATCAGTTCTTTCCAGACGGTTTCAGATTTGAGAAAAGCAGATTCAACATGAGTTTGACGTGTTTTGCTTTTTTCTCTCACGGACACTTGCATGCCAAGCGAGGCAAATTCTGTAACGAGAGCGTCCAGGTATTTGTCAAATGAAAAATCAGGATTTTTCTCCAACAGCGAAAAGTCGAGATCTTCAGAAAAGCGGTCCAGCCCATAAAATATCCGTAAAGCTGTTCCGCCATAGAAAGCGGCTTTCTCAAAAAAGCCCGCCCGCTGCAGTCCGGCAAGTGCTGTTTCCTGCATGATCTCCCGCAAGGCCAGTAAAGCCTCTTCTCTGTTAGCGGGTTGGTAGGAATCGATCCATTCTCTGATCATAGACTTCTGATTGTTTTGATGACCATTTCAAGACTTTTTTTCTTAGGCGCGCATCCTAACCATTCCTGCATAGCATTCGTGTCCAATGCAGCCAGGATATCCTCGTCAATGCGGAGGTTTTCCACGAGGTATTCCATCACCATACGCTGGCTTCGGAGTATGATGCCTGCGGTAGTAACTATTTTATCTGATAAAGCTTTTTCCGGAGTGGCTATCAGCGCATATTGTTTTTCGTCCAGTTTTGCTTGTCGTATGCCATAGGCATAATAGGGAAAAGGAAGATGATAATAGACAAACCTTCCGACCGGTGTATTAAACTCATGGCCTGCCTTGGTTGTCATGGAAGATATTTCATATACCCGTTCGGGAATAAGCCCGTGATAGGATAACGCAATATCCAGTGATACATAGCTGGGGCCATAAACATGATTGGCCAATAAAAAAGACTCCGGTCGCCTTAGTTGAAGGGCCGGCCCGGGCACGTAGAGACCTTTCTTGACAGGAATCAGCATCTGTTCCTTCAATAGGGCGTGTATTTTGTCATTGGGCCGTTTGTAATCTTTAAGCAGGGACATAAGCAGCTGATGCGTAAGCGGTTGTCCCTGAAAAGAGATGATGGCTTGTGTTACATTCATCTGATGTCAATTTTTAAGGAGATAATCGATTTTTATTCGATTACCTCCCTCAAAATTAGCAAAAAAATCAAAAATATGTCAGATTTTAATGAGATAATCGAAATTTATTCGATTATCTCATTAAAATCTGACAACTTACCTCCTTCCCAAATATTCTGAAGGCAGCATGCCAAACTGTTTCTGAAAATTGCGGCTGAAATTATTCAACGACGCAAAGCCGGTCATTTCTGCGGCTTCATTGACTTTGTAATATCCGCTGTCCAGCAGTGTGGCGGCCTTTTTAAGGCGGGTGAGGTTGATCAGTTCATGCGGGGTAAGATCAGAGATGACTTTTATTTTGCGGTACAGGGTAGGGCGGCTCATGTTCATTTTGTCGGCAAGGACTTCCACATCGAGGTTTACATCGGTGAGGTGCTGGAGGATGATTTCGTGCAGCTTGTCGAGGAATGCTTCATCGGCGTGGGAGATGGCCATGCTGCGGATAGGAACGGCGGGTTCTGCGGCGAAATGGTCCCGCACCTTTTGCCGGTTGCTCAGCAGGCTGGCAATTTGTGCTTCCAGGTGAGCCGGGGAGAAAGGCTTTTCGATATAGGCGTCTGCGCCCAGTTCAAGGCCTTCGATCTTGGACTGCAGGGTATTGCGGGCGGTGAGCAGTATCACGGGGATATGGCTGTATTCCACGTCCGATTTGATCTGGCGGCAAAGCTCAAAGCCGTCCATTTCAGGCATCATCACATCACTGACGACCAGCTGAATGGCGCTGTCACGTAGCACCTGCAGGGCGGCAACACCGTCTTTTGCGGTAACGATGTGGTACTTGTCCTGCAGGTCGTCGGCGATGAAATCAAGGATTTCCTGATTATCGTCTACCAGCAGCAGCTGTGGCCGGGTTATGATATGCTTTTCCATTTGCTGAGATTAAATTCTATTTCCTGATGTATAGGTAAGGTCAGTACGAACAGATTATGACGGTTGGTGGTGTGTTGCAGCTCCAGCGTGCCCTGGTGCAGCTGCGTGAGCGACCGCGCGATGGACAGGCCCAGACCGGTGCCAGGCTGGTTGTCGGCCCCTTTGCCACGGAAGAACGGCTCAAATATCTTCTCCTTCATCTCCGCCGGAATAAGGATGCCGTCGTTTTGAATATGTATGGTAAAATGTGCCGCATCGGGGCACACAGGCAACAGCGTTATCAACACCTCTCCGCTGGCATATTTAATAGCATTGCTCACCAGGTTGCTGATGATTTTGTTGAACGCTTCTATATCGATATAAGCAAAAAATTCCTGCACGGGAAGGGATATACGAAACTGCAGCTCTTTCTGTTCGGCTGCGGAAAGGAACTGTAGGTGTATCTCCTGCAACAGCGCCGGAATGGTGGCTTTGACAAAATTCAGTTTATAACCGTTGATTTCCGTCCGCCGGAAATCGAGCAGTTGATTGGTAAGGTCCAACAGCCGGTTGGTATTGCGCTCCATGATCTGAAGGTTCTTCTGTACCTGCGGAACTTCTCCTGAGCGTTGTATCACTTTCTCCATAGGGCCTTTGATGAGCGTCAGCGGTGTACGTATTTCATGGGCGATGTGTGTGAAGAATTCAATCTTGGCCTGGTACAGTTCTTTTTCTTTTTCATGTTCAAGCAACTCCATACGGCGCTGTTGCTGCTGCCGGCTGCGCTGGCGGTAATGCCGGATGATAAACCAGGTAATACTGCACAGGCAGATGAGATAACATGCATAAGCGGGATAGCTGGCCCAGAATGGCGGCAGTATGCGAATGGTCAGTTGCCGCGGCGCGGTGGTCCACTGGCCGCTGTTGTTGGCGGCTTTCACCAGGAAGCGATAGGTGCCGGGTGCCAGTTTGGTGAAGACGGCCTTGCGATTGGTTTCCAGGTATGTCCAGTCTTTATCCAGTCCTTCCATTTTGTAGGCGTACGGCGTTGTTTCCGGCGCACTGAAACGCAGCGCCGCAAAATCGATGCTGAAAGACGACTGGTCATAGGCGAGGGTAATGGTATCGGTGTAATTGATGGCTTTCGGCAAGGCTGCATTACCAGGCGACAGTGGTTTGTTATACACCTGGAAACCGGTGAGGTACACGGGCGGCACATAGCTGTCAGCGGGCAGGCTGGCGGGATTGAAGCGTATCATGCCTTTTACGCTGCCGAAATACATGGTGCCGCAGCTGTCTTTGTAGGCTGAGTTGTAATTGAACTGGTCATTTAGCAGACCATTCGCTTTCGTATATACTTTGATGTTACCGGTGCGGGGATGGAGATGTGCCAGCCCTTTGGAAGTGGTGATCCATAAATCGTGCTGGTCATCTTCCAAAAGGTTATAGGTCATGTTGCTTAGTAGCCCGTTGCGGGTGGTATATCTCGTGAAACGATTGGTGGATTTGTCCAGCCGGCAGAGGCCTCCCTCGGTGGTGAACCAGAGCTGGCGACGGCTGTCTTCAAAGATATGGTCTACGCGGTTGTTAGGCAGACTGGTACTGTCGGTACTGCTGAAGATATACACGCCTTTTTTGCCGGTACGCGGATTGAAATGATGGAGGCCGTCGCGTGTGGTGCCCGCCCAGTAAGTGCCTTCGCTGTCCTGGTATACGCAGGTATAAAAGAGATAATCCGGTAGTTCTTTAATAAGGGCGAAGCCGTCACGATCACGGAGATAACGGTAAAGCCCCCTCGAAGTGCAGAACAGAATATCGCCGTTATGGTCCTGCGTAATGCTGTAGATAAAGTTGCTGCGCATGTCGTAGGGGCCGTTGCCGGCGGCGTAGTGACGGATAAATTTCCCGCTGCGTACGTCCATCAGATCGAGGCCATGCTCGAAAGTGCCTATCCACAGCGTGTCTCCGATAACGAGCAGGCCATGCAGATTGGTGTGTGACAGTCCGCCTCCGCCAGGCAGAGGCCTGAAACGCGTGATGTTGCCACTGCGTATGTCCATGCTGTTTAGTCCGCCGTCTTCGGTGCCTATCCAGAGGCGGCCGTAGCGGTCGGCGCATATTTCCCGCACAGCGTTGCCGCCGAGGGCGTTTTCACCGGTGCGCGGAAAAAATTTTTCAAAAGCGGTATAAGATTCTGTGAAATAATTAACACCACCGAAATAAGTGCCTGCCCATATTCCGTTTTCCCGGTCGCGGTACAACGTGTATACTGCGTTGTCGGAGATAGAATAGGGATCGTTGTATTTTTTTCGGAGGTTGATATAACTTTTATCAGACGGATGGTAGATGTAGATGCCGCTTTCCGTAGCTATCCAGTATTCATCGGGTCCGCGGCGCAGGAAATCACGTACATACGTGCCCGTGCCTTCTTCGGTGCGGGTGAGCAGGTCTTCGTACGTATGTAGCCGGGTGTTGAACAGTTTAAGCCCCTGCGTGGTAGTGCCAACGAGAATGGTGTCCGGACCGGTGCCTGTCATTTTGGTGGTCCACGTGGAGGTTGTTGGGGGAGAGTGGTCAAACAGGGAATAGGCCGTAAACCGGTCTGTTTGCCTGTTGTAGATGGCTATCCGCCCTTCGGGCGATGTCAGCCAGATGTTGCCATCCGTGGCCCTGCACAGGTTGCTGGCCTGCGGATAATGTGCCGGCGCCTTCAGTTCGCCGGTATGCGGATTGTAACGGTACAATTTCAGGTCGTCGCTGAACCAGATGTTGCCATCGAGGTCTTTGTCGATGGCGAGGATAATACCCGGCTGGGCTTTGATGAAGGTGAACTGTTCTGTGGCTGGATTGTAGGCGTACAGCCCTTTATCGGTGCCGATATACAACAGGCCATCATTATCTTCCCATATCACCGATATATAGTTGCCGCCGATACTGCCTGGCTGCTGCGGGTCGTGACGGAAAACGCGGAACGTATAGCCGTCAAAGCGGTTGAGGCCGTCCTTGGTGCCAAACCACATGAACCCTTGCCTGTCCTGCAAAGAACAGATCACCGCATTATTTGACAGCCCGTTCTCTACCTGGTAATGTATAAAGTTGACAGACTGGCCGAAGGCCGGAAAGCCGGCGAAGAGCAACAGGAAAATGACAATACCACGCAACTGCAAAAGAATAAAAGGTTTTTATAAAGATAATAATATCCATTCCGATTGAGGAATCAAGGTCTGCCACCAAAAAATGAGACGATTTGTAAAAAGATTGAGACGAAAAAGCGTACTATCAAATCCGGTATTCTTTTTCTTTGGAAAATAGTTTAAGCGTTTTTTATACGCTTAAATCAATCAAAATCTATGTTATGAAAGGCGTTTACCTGTTGCCCTTATATCTTTTACTGTCGATGACCGGGCTTTGCCAGCAGCTAAAGCCGGACACAGCCGCAACATTCACTAATCCGTTGCTGCAAAGCGGTCCCGATCCCTGGGTCATACAGGAAGGGGGCATATACTATTACATGGCTACTACCGGCCATAACATCACACTTCGCAAAACAAAAGCCATGTCGGCCTTAGCTGCTGCACCTGCCATAGTGGTATGGACGCCACCGGCCAAAGGTCCGAATGCGCGCGACATCTGGGCGCCGGAGCTACACCGCCTCGATGGTAAATGGTATCTTTATTACACTGCCGGCTCATCAGACAGCATACATCCGCAACATACTTTCGTACTGGAAAATACAGCAGCAGATCCTACTACCGGTACCTGGACCGACAAAGGACAAATCCGCGATACGGCCGCCAACGATTTCGCCATCGACGGTACCGTTTTTTCGTATAAGGGACAACGTTATTTTATCTGGAGCGGGCATAATGGTAAAGACAATGTGCAAAGGCTTTATATCGCACGCATGAAAAACCCGTGGACGCTGGCCTCCGGCCGCGTGGAGATAGCCGCGCCCCGGTATCCATGGGAGAAAAATGGTATCAACGAAGGCCCGGAAATACTGGTCAACAAACAACAAGACGTATTTCTCGTATTCTCTGTCTGCGGCTGCTGGACGGATGACTACGCCCTCGGACTGATGCGTCTCAAAAAGAATGCAGACCCGATGGTAGCGGCCAACTGGACCAAAATGCCTGAACCCATTCTCAAAGGCAAACCGGAAAACGGGGCTTTCTCCCCGGGACATAACGGCTTTTTTAAATCTGTCAACGGTAAAGAAGACTGGATCATCTACCACGCCAATTCCCGCGCTAAACAAGGCTGCGGCGGCCAACGTAATCCCCGCATGCAGCGCCTCACATGGGACGCCGGCGGCCTCCCGGTGATCGGTGAACCGGTGAAGATCGGCGAACCGCAACGCAAGCCCGCGGGAGAATAATCATCATTTGACAATTGACAACGTATGATAAAAAACAACCTTTTAGTACTGGCTTTATCCCTCGGATTAACATCCACGGCTTATGCGCAACAACAAGAGTGGAAAATAGCAGGCGGAAAAATCACTTCTCCCTGGAGTGAAAAAGTAAATCCAACAGCGGTACTGCCTGAATATCCGCGCCCACAGCTGGTGCGCGGTAACTGGAAAAACCTCAACGGATTATGGCAGTATGCTGTACGGGAGAAAAACGCCGCCACGCCCGCTTCCTGGGATGGAAAGATACTGGTGCCGTTCGCCATTGAATCAGGACTGTCCGGTGTAGGCCGCACGGTGGGCAAAGACAGCCTGTTGTGGTACCGTACCAGCATCACGCTGCCTGCTACCATGAAAGGCAAAAAGGTACTGCTGCATTTTGGTGCGGTAGACTGGCGTACGACCGTATACGTTAACGGTAAAGAAGCCGGTAGCCATGAAGGCGGTTTTGATCCCTTCTCCTTTGATATCACCCCTTTCCTGAAAAAGGGCGCGCAGGAAATTACGATCAGCGTATGGGACCCTACCGATGATGGCCCGCAGCCCAGAGGCAAACAGGTGAAACAACCTAACGGTATCTGGTATACGCCGGTCACCGGGATCTGGCAAACCGTATGGGTGGAAGGCGTGGCCGACACCTACGTCGCCGGCACTACACAAACACCCGACATCGATCGCGCGGAACTGACCGTGACGGCAGATATCCCCGGCCGCCAGCCTGGCGACGTGGTGAAAGTGACAGCGTTGGACGGCGGTACGGAAGTCGCTTCCGGCAACCTGGAAGCACAACCGCTGCAACTGAAGATCGCGTCCCCTAAGTTATGGTCACCGGAATCACCGTTCCTGTATGATCTCCGCTTTACCATCACCCGTAAAGGCAAGGTGATAGACGAGGTAAAGAGTTACTTCGCCATGCGTAAATCTTCCATCGGAAAAGACAACAACGGCGTTCAGCGCATGCTGCTCAACAACCGCTTCGTGTTCCAGTTCGGTCCGCTGGACCAGGGCTGGTGGCCTGACGGATTGTACACCGCGCCCACTGACGAAGCGCTGCAATACGATATCGCGCAAACCAAAGCGATGGGCTTCAACATGATCCGCAAACATATCAAAGTAGAACCAGCCAGATGGTACTATTACTGCGATAAACTCGGTATGCTGGTATGGCAGGACATGCCCAGCGGCGACCTCGGCAACGGCTGGGAAATGCGCCCGGGCATCATCGACAGGGCCACTGATAAAAAACGTTCTCCCGAATCCGAAGCATACTATCGCAAAGAGTGGAACGCGATCATCAATACCCTTTATAATTTCCCTTCCATCATCGTATGGACGCCGTTCAACGAAGCATGGGGACAGTTTAAGACCATGGACATCGCGGCATGGACGATGAAGAAAGACCCGTCCCGCCTGGTGAATACCGCCAGCGGTGGCAACTTCTACCCGATAGGGCCCATCATCGACCTGCACAATTATCCTGAGCCGGCCATGCCTGATCCTGCGGTATATGGCGACAAACGCGCTATCGTGCTGGGTGAGTACGGCGGACTGGGACTGCCGGTAGATGGACATGTATGGCAGCAGAAAGATAACTGGGGATACCAGAGCTTTAAAAACGCCGATGATATGTTTAAACGTTACTCCGCTTTCACTGACCGGCTGGAGGAGCTGATCAAACTGGGACTGTCCGCAGCGGTGTATACCCAAACCACCGACGTGGAAGTGGAAATTAACGGTCTGATGACCTACGACCGCAGAGTCCAGAAAGTACCCGCAGAGAAACTGAAAGCGGTAAGCCAAAAACTTTATAATCCAGCCCTGGTAACACTCAAACCCTGATATATGCGCTTCCGTTCCACGTTGTTCGCACTCACATCCATTATAGTTGGCTTTACACCGGCGAATGCTCATCATTCGCCGGTTACTCCTGTTTTTAAAGTACCGGCATACCGGGAGTTACCGTTAGGTACTGTGAAACCCCGCGGCTGGCTGCTGCATCAGTTGCAGATCATGCGCGATGGCAGCAGCGGCCATCTTGATGAAGTCCATAATAAAATAAAAAACGATAACGGCTGGCTGGGCGGGAAAGGTGATGGTTGGGAAGAGACGCCCTACTGGCTGGACGGCGCGGTACCATTGGCCTATCTGCTGGATGATGCCGCGCTCAAACAAAAAGTGCTACGCTATATTAACTGGACGCTGGATCACCAGCGTCCATCTGGTTATTTTGGCCCCATCACTCAGGCCGAGCGCGAAAAAAATATAGCCATCACCGTTAATAACCCCCAGGCCGGGGAAGACTGGTGGCCCAAAATGGTGATGCTGAAAGTACTGCAACAGTACTATTCCGCCACCGGCGACAGCCGCGTGCTCCCCTTCATGAAAAAATATTTTCAGTACCAGTTGCAGGTATTGAAGAAATGCCCCATCGGGCAGTGGACAGAATGGGCCACTTCCCGTGGCGCTGACAATGCGCTGGTGGTGCAATGGCTGTATCAGCAAACGAAAGACCCGTCGCTGCTGGAGCTGGCGGCACTAATACAGCGGCAGAGTTATCCCTGGACTACCTGGCTGGGCAACCGCAACTGGGTGATAGACGCAGCCACTCAGCAGGACGACCATCAATGGATGCACCGCCATGGCGTTAATGTGGCCATGGGCCTGAAAGACCCGGCAGTCAACTATCAGCGTACCGGCGACCGGCGATATCTCGATTCACTCCAGACCGGCTTCCATGACCTCATGACCCTGCATGGCCTACCCATGGGCATCTTCTCTGCCGATGAAGACCTTCACGGCAACGCCCCTACGCAGGGCACCGAACTATGCGCCATCGTGGAGTCCATGTTTTCCCTGGAAGAAACGATAGGGATCACGGGTGATATCCGCTATATGGACGCCCTCGAACGTATGACGTTCAACGCACTGCCTACACAGACAACTGACGACTACAACAACAAACAATATTTCCAGATTGCCAACCAGGTACAGGTGAAAAAAGGCGTGTTTAACTTCTCCCTGCCTTTCGAAAGAGGGATGAATAACGTGTATGGCCTGCGCAGCGGGTATACCTGTTGCACGTCCAACATGCACCAGGGCTGGACGAAGTTTGCCTCGCACCTCTGGTATGGCACGCCTGATCATGGCCTGGCGGCACTGACTTACAGCCCCAATGAAGTCACCGCCAAAGTGGGCAAACAACAGCAGGCCGTCACTATCACGGAAGAGACGGCCTATCCTTTCGATGGGCAGGTCAGTTTCATTTTCCAGACTGCCGGTACAGTAGAATTCCCGCTGCAGCTGCGTATCCCGTCATGGTGCCATGAGGCGGTGATCACGCTCAACGGGCAGCCGTTGCGCCGTGAGAAAGGGGGCCAGGTCGTTACACTGCAAAGAGCGTGGAAAGATAAAGACCAGCTGGTGCTGCAAATGCCGATGGAAGTAACAGTGTCCGCCTGGGGACGTAACTCCCGCGCCGTGGAAAGAGGTCCGCTCGTATATGCGTTGAAGTTAAATGAGCGATGGGAAAAAGGGCAGGATGAACATGAAGGCGAATATTTCAGCATATTCCCGGAAGGCCCGTGGAATTACGGCCTGCTGGAGAAAGCCGTGAAAGCGCCTGTGCAAAGTTTTACCGTTCACCAGGGCAAGCCTGTGACCAATGATTTCGTCTGGAACCTGGAACATGCCCCCGTCAGTATTACCACCTCCGCTAAGAGAATACCAGCCTGGCAATTAGTGGACGATGTGGCGCCGCAGCCTGTCACCACCCGCGAGGGCACTTATAAAGGGCAAACCGCAGCTGAAGAAGAAACGATCACCCTGGTCCCTTACGGATGTACCAAAGTGAGAGTCGTAGCATTTCCCGTAGTCAGATAGGATATAGACACCAGTATTTTTTCCATGTGATGACAAAACCGAAACTTAACTAACAGCCACCCGTCGGGAAGGCCCGGGGTGGGAAACCAAAATCACCCAAAACATACTCGTTATGAAAACAGCGTTACCATTTCCGGGCTTCGCCCGGAACCTGCCCCTTATTGTCTTTTGGTTACTGTTGTTGACAGGCATTCCGGCAATTGCAGCGGACATTCCTGTTGCCGGAAAAGTCACGGACGATAAAGGCAGTCCGCTGCCCGGCGTCAGTGTGAGTGTGAAAGGCACCGCCAAAGGCGCCTCCACCAATGACCTCGGCGCCTTTTCCCTCAGTGTGCCCAACGAACAAGCCATTCTCGTTTTTAGTTATGTAGGTTATCAACGAAAAGAATTACCCGTTACCCCCGGTAAACCAATGCTGGTACAGCTGGAACCAGACAACAAGGGGCTGGGTGAAGTGATCGTGGTGGGATACGGCACGCAGCGCAAAGAGTCGGTGACCGGCGCGGTATCCGCCATCACCGCCAAAGACATAGAGCGGGTACATGGCTCTACTGTCAGCGCTACGCTGGCAGGTAAAATACCCGGCGTGAGCTTCCGTATGCCCGACGGCAGGCCCGGTGCTTCTGCCAATATCCAGATCCGTAACATGGGCAACCCCCTGTATGTGATCGACGGAATACAAAAAGACGCAGGACAGTTTAATAACATCTCTCCCAACGACATTGAAAGCATTACCGTGCTAAAAGACGCGTCAGCGGCCATTTACGGTGTACGTGCCGCTAACGGGGTAGTGGTGGTGACCACCAAGCGCGGTCGCATGGGCAGCGGTAACCTGATTAACGTAGACGGTTATACGGGATGGCAGAACTGGTCACGTTTTCCCAAAACAGTTGGTGCCTACGAATGGATGCTGGGCAAAGCCGAGGCAGAAATGAACCGCGAAAATCCCGGCACACAAATCACGCCGGCCGAGCTGGAAAAATGGAAAGCCGGCACGGAGAAAGGCTATCAAAGCTTCGATTGGTACGACTTCATCATCAAAAAAAACGCACCACAACGCTCTATTAACGTGAACGCTACCGGTGGCTCTGAGAACATCAATTACTACCTGTCGGTTACCCGGCTTGACCAGAAGTCCGTGCTGGGCCGTGAGTTCGATTTTAATCGCACCAATATCCAGAGCAACGTGGACGCCCGGATTACCAAACGCCTCAAAGTGGGCGTGCAGATCAATGGCCGTATTGAAGAACGCGACAATCCCGGCGTACCAGGTGGAGACGACTACTGGGCGCCGCGTTTCGCTTTGTTCCGCAATCGTCCCACAGAGCGGCCTTACGCCAATGACAACCCCGCCTATCCCAACGATATTGGCCATAACACAGAAAACTGGGCAGTGCAGACCAAAGCCATTTCCGGCTACTGGACGGAGACCTGGCGCGTACTGCAGACCAACCTGAACGCAGAGTACAATACACCCTTAAAAGGGCTTACGCTCAAAGGCATGTACTCCTACTATTTTGCCGACCGGCAGATGGATGGCCACGAGTACACCTACGACACCTATACTTTTTATCCGCAGGACAGCACTTACCGCCGCACCGGCGGCAGCTCCAATCCCTGGCGCGAAAGAGGCACCCGTAAAATACTGGAACAGGTAACACAAGGACAGGCCAACTACGCGAATACTTTCGGTAAACATAGCATCGGCGCCACTTTTGTGGCAGAACGTATCGTTCGCCGGGAACTGGACGTGTGGCTGCATGCCGTTCCTAAAAACAACGTGTTGCCACTGATCCAGTTTGCCGATATGGACACCTATAACGATAACGATGATACGCAGGCGAGGATCGGTTATATCGGCCGCCTCAACTACAGCTATGCGGATAAATATTTCCTGGAAGTAGCCGGAAGAAGTGATGCTTCCTGGAAATTCGCGCCGGACAGACGCTGGGGTTTCTTTCCTTCCGTATCAGCCGGGTGGCGTATTACTGAGGAAGGGTTTTTCCGCAATCTCCTCGGGCGCAACAGTATCCTCACAGACCTGAAGGTGCGCGCTTCCTACGGTGAGCTGGGCGATGATGATATCGGTATCGGCGCTTATGATTATATGTCAGGTTATAATTACAATACTTCCAAAGTGATCCTCGACGGCCAGGTGGTGGTAGGCTCCGCAGACAAAGGCGTTCCGAATAACCGACTTTCCTGGTTCGTGTCCCGCATCACAGATATCGGTATCGACTACTCGCTGTGGAACGGTAAAGTGACCGGCGCGGTGGATTACTTCTACCGTAAGCGTACCGGATTGCGGGGGCCTAAATATGATATCCTGGTGCCCAGCGAAATAGGCTATGCGTTGCCCGATGAAAATGTGAACAGCGACGCGCAGGTCGGTGGAGAGATATCCGCCGCGTACAACGGAAAAATAGGACAGGTACAGTTTATGGTGGGCGGTAATTTTTCGTACTCCCGTGGCCGTTTTCTGCAGTCGTATAAGCCGCTGTGGGGCAACTCCCTGGACCACTACCGCAATTCACAGGAAAACCGCTGGAGCGGTATTTACTGGGGATATGAAGTGGTAGGCCAGTTTAAATCACAGGAGGAAATCAACCATTATCCTGTCAACATTGATGGAAAAGGGAATAAGACCATGTTGCCCGGTGATTTGATTTACAAGGATGCCAATGGCGACGGGATCATCAACGATCTGGACATGCGCCCCATTGGCTATCAGACCACCGGCAACCCTACCATTGGTATTGGCTTTAATATCGGTGTACGCTGGAAAGGCATCGATTTTTCTGCCGATTTCTCCGGTGGCTCCCTGTATTCTTTCTCTCAAAACTGGGAGATGCGCTGGCCTTATCAGAACAACGGCAACCTGCTGAAACAATTCTATGAAGACCGCTGGCACAGGCAGGACCCGTTTGATGTGAACAGCCAGTGGATACCCGGTAAGTATCCGGCGTTGCGTTTCAATGATGGCGGTCACAGTAACTACAATAAACCATCTACCTTCTGGCTGACCAACGTACATTATATCCGCCTGCGGACCATGGAAATGGGATATACGCTGCCACAGCCCTGGCTGGACAGGATCAAGCTGAAGAAAGTCCGTCTGTACGTGAATACCTACAATCTGTTTTCCATTGATAATGTGAAGCAGCTGGGCATTGAACCGGAAATAGCCGACGAGAACGGACTACAGTATCCGCAGAACAAGTTTATCAACGTTGGTTTCAATCTCACTTTCTAAAAGCTATTTTATGAGAACGTATGGTTTTTATATACTGTTGATATTGACCCTTTTCGGGTGTGTGAAAAGCAATGATAATTTTCTGGACCGTGCGCCCAGCAATATTCTGCTGGATGAGCAGGTGTGGAAAGACGAAGTGCTGGTATTATCCGTGATAGCGAACCTGTACGACCGTTATCCCGATTATCAGACCATCGAAAACTGGTCGGAATTTGCTGCTTTTGATGAAGCCTTTGCTTCCGAGTCAGGGCAGTACGGGCGGCATAAGAACCAGCAATATAGTTATGGCTCCTGGGGCTACTGGGATTATGGTTACATCCGTGAGCTGAACCTGTTCATCGAAAAGTGCGGCAAAGCGAACCTGCTGAAGCCTGAGGTCAGGGACCGTTTCCTGGCGGAGGCGCGTTTCCTGCGGGCCAATGTGTATTTCGAACTGGTAAAACGTATGGGTGGCGTGCCATTGGTACTGGAGCCGCTGACCTATGACTATAAAGGAGATCCCGGTGCCTTGCAAAGGCCCCGTCAGAAAGAATCAGAGATCTATGATTTTGTGATCAGGGAGATGGATGCCATTATGCCGGCATTGCCTGATGATGCCAATATTAAGAGCCGCGCCACTAAAGGGCTGGTGCTTGCCACCAAAGCGCGCGCTGCCCTGTATGCCGCGTCCATCGCAAAATACGGGGCTACTACGCCGCAGGTGTCACTGCCCGGTGGTGAGGTGGGCATTCCTGCTTCTATGGCAGACGGCTATTATAAAACGGCGCTGGCAGCAGCGCAGCAGTTGATCAACAGCGGCAAATATGCGCTGTACAACAAAAAGCCGGACAATCGGTCCGAGAATTTCGCTGCGCTGTTTTATGACAAAGGCGGCAATCCTGAAGTTATTTTCGTGAAGGATTTTAAACTGCAAAGCGGCAAAGTTCAGGAATGGACGCTGGCCAACCAACCCCGTTCCCTCGCGGAAGAGCAGCAGGGCGGCCGGCTGAATCCATCGCTCAACCTGGTGCAGTCTTTCGAAAAACTGGACAATACCTTTGCGCCCTATGCCACCAATACGCCCGGCGGTGATTACATCTACTATGATAAACCGGAAGATATGTTTGCCGGCCGGGATGCCCGTTTAGCCGGCACCGTTATACTTCCCGGAACAGAATTCAAAAGCAAAAAAGTAGATATCTGGGCGGGCTATATCCTGAAAGACGGCAGCATTGTAACGGCCAACAACTTTGGCGGACAAGCCGTTGTAGGCGGCAATCGTATACAGGTAGTGGGTTTTGACGGGCCGATCGATAACCTGGAATTCAGCGCGCAGACAGGTTTTTATGTGCGTAAATACCAGGACCCGGCCGTTGGCTCCGGTCGTATCGGCACCAAAAGCGAAGTATGGTGGGTGCGTTACCGTTATGCGGAAGTGCTGCTCAACGCTGCGGAAGCGGCCTTTGAACTGGGCGATAAAAACACGGCGGCAGGTTATCTCAACCAGGTGCGGGCGCGTGCAGGGCTGACTATCCCGCTTGCACCCGGCGATATTACCTTCGACCGGATTGTGCATGAAAGAAAAGTAGAGCTGGCCTTTGAAGGCCATCAACTCTGGGACATGAAACGTTGGCGCCTTGCGCACATAGTGTGGGACGGCCTTTCCACTGATTTGACCATCCACCCGGAAAGTGCCCGTTCCACCAGTACCCGCGTATTTGGCCTCTTGCCTTACCGCATCTACAATCCTGGTACACCGCAGGACGGCAAATGGGTGTTCAAAAAAGTAATTCCCAGCAATGTTACGAGTGCGCACCAGTTCAGGTTGGGCAACTATTACTCTTTTATTGGAGATGATATCCGGAACAACAACCCGTTGGTGATCAAAAATCCTAACCAGTAAAATCCATTCACATGAGAAACAATCTATTTATCATCATCATAGTATTACTGGCAGCCTCCTGTAAAAAAGACAACTACCCGGCGCCCGGCACCACTTTTAAAGGCCGTATCACCTACCAGGGAGAAGCGGTGAATGTCAGCCATGGCGAAGTGTTTTTTGAACTGTGGGAATCCGGCTGGGGAAAACGTACGCCCATCAACGTGGCAGTGGCACAGGACGGCTCTTTTTCCTCGCTGCTGTTTGACGGTAATTACCAGCTGGTACTGCCCAAAGGACAGGGGCCTTACCTTACGCTGCCGGATGCGGCCAGCCATACGGATACCACCCTGTTGCAGCTGAAAGGGGACCGTACCATGGACATAGAGGTATTGCCGTATTATATGGTCAGGAACGCTAAAGTCAGTGCCACCGGCCGTCAGGTAACGGCTAATTGTAAACTGGAGAAGATCATCACGGATACCCGCGCCAAAAACGTAGAGCGTGTTACGCTATATGTTAACAGGACACAGTTTGTGGACGGTATCAATAATATCGTCACACAAAGCATGAATGGCGGCGATATCCAGGACCCTGGCAATGTTACGTTGCTGGTGAATGTGCCTGCTGTCAATCCGGTGCAATCATCGGTGTTTGTCCGGGTGGGCGTCAAAATAGAAGGGGTGGAGGATATGATCTTCTCGCCGGTCATCGAACAAAAGTTATAAAGGAACAGCGAACGAGGACGATCAACAAAAGAAGACCGGAAGAATTTTTCCGGTCTTCTTTTTATATGAAATGTCGTCAGGGGTTATTTGCCGGATACTGTTTTTGCGGCTTCGATAATGACGTTGGCCACTTTTTGCGGTTGTGAGATATATACAGCGTGGCTGCCTTTTATCTCAGTTATTTTAGTGTTGGAGCGTTTGTACATATTCCGTTCGATATCAGGGTTGATGCTTTTATCTTCTGTAGCCACGATACCAAAAGCAGGTTTATGTCTCCAGGCGGCGTCGGTGACTGGCGCAATAAAACATTTGGCGTAGAATGCGCCCTGCGAAGCGTACATGAAGGCAGCATCTTCCTTGCTTACATCCGCGCAGAAACCCGCGTGGAATTTCGCTTTGTCGTAGTAAACAATACCGTTGGCGTCTGCGGGCAATATGCCGTTTTCAGGAGCTGGAGGCGCAGTCTGGACCCATTTGAGAGCTGTTTCATTGTTGTCGGGCTGGAAGGCGGCGATGTATACCAGTCCGGCTACCTTAGGATGATTGCCTGCTTCCGTGATAACGACACCTCCCCATGAGTGGCCGGCAAGAATGGTCGGTCCGTCTTGCGCATCCAGTGCCAGTTTGGTGGCCCTGACATCGTCTTCGAGGGAGGTCAGCGGGTTTTGCACCACGGTGACATGGTAACCCTGCCTGGTAAGTGCTTCATAGACGCCTTTGTAGCCGGAACCGTCAGCGAAGGCGCCGTGTACCAATACGATGTTTTTAATAGTCTGCGCATTGGTGGCAGTGAAAGTGAAAAGAACGAGCGTGAGGGCCAGGATGGTGCTTTTCAGGGAGTTGAAGAGTGTTTGCTTTTTCATATCTATAGTGTTGAAGTGTTTGTTCGAATCAACGATACAAAGATGCGACGAAAAGCAGGCCTGTCTGATGAGCATAATACCCGGTTTGTTGTGATTATTTCCCTTTTTCGAATCCCCCTTTGTTTCTGAAGTCGGAAGGTGATGTGCCGGTGTTCTTTTTGAAGAAATTGGAGAAATACGCTATGTCTTCAAATCCCAATTCAAAGGTGATGTGTTTAATGGATTTGTCTGTGTATACCAGTAACCTTCGGGCTTCTACCACAATTCTGTCCTGAATGATCTGTGATGGGGTTTTCTGATTATATAACGCAAATAGGTTCGATAGTGTTTTGGGCGACTTGCACAATAGTCCGGCATAAAAACTGACGGAGTGTTCTGTTTTGAAGTTGGCTTCGACCAGCAGATTGAATTTCCGGATAATATGGAACCGCTCGTCCGGGAGTTTTTTGGAAGGCAAATATCCGGATTTAGCCAGGCTGGTCACGTAGATAATGAGACGCTTTAATAACATCAGCAACATTTCATGCTGGATATGGTCTGATGTCTTGAACTCTTCTATAAATACATCAGAGAGTAACTGCAGCTTTTGCTGTGCGTGCCCGCTCAGCTTTACAATAAGGTGGTCTGTACTGCTGAACAGAAAGCCTACACAGCTAACTTCGCTATCATGGTCGATGATGCAGTAGAATTCCCGGTTGAACTGCCACGCTACAATAGTTTCAGCCTGCTCAAAGCTGAATGACTGGTTGAATAATAATGTTAATAAGCTATTGGAAGGGAATTCATATTCCATTCCATCGATGGTGACAGTCTGGCTTTTGCCGGGATTCCAGGCGATAGTGAAATACTTATTGAACCGGTCTTTGGTGAATACCTGTCTGTCCAGGCCAGGCTCATCTTTAAACAGCAGTAATTCACCGCCGGTATTGTCCTCTTTTAGTTTGAGTTTCATTTAGGATATTTGGAGATAAAATTACATCTATCTATAATATAGGTATGATTTTTATTGTCTGTCGAATATTAATCTAGATTAAGGCTGATTCTTAAGATAGGTTATTGGGTGTTGGGTATTTGATGAACGATTTTTGTGGTGCAATAATGATTTATTTCCTGCTTTTCAAACATATCAATTCACAAACCTTCAAAACCTGCAGACATGAACAAGATTACAGTAAAAGACGGCACTGAGATTTACTACAAAGATTGGGGAACTGGTCAACCGCTGGTATTCCATCACGGCTGGCCGCTGTCAAGTGACGACTGGGATGCCCAGATGATTTTTTTCCTGAACCAGGGGTTCCGGGTGATCGCTTTTGACCGCAGAGGCCATGGACGCTCCAGCCAGACAGCCATTGGACATGATATGGACACCTACGCATCTGACGTAGCGGAACTGGCGAAAGCGCTGGACCTAAAAAATGCGGTGCATATCGGTCACTCTACCGGTGGTGGGGAAGTGATCCGCTATGTCGCTAAATACGGACAGGGACGCGTGGCCAAAGCGGTGCTGGTAAGTGCTGTAACGCCTATTATGGTGAAGAATGACAACAACCCTGACGGCGTTCCGATGTCTGTATTCGACGAAATACGCGTCAATACTGCCACTAACAGGCAACAGTTTTTCCAGGACTTCACCATTCCTTTCTATGGTTACAACCGGGAAGGCGCTAAAAAGTCCCAGGGCATCATGGACAACTGGTGGCGCCAGGGAATGATGGGCGCTATCAAAGCTCATTATGATTGTATCAAAGCGTTTTCAGAAACGGATTTCACCGAAGACCTGAAGAGCGTGGATGTGCCTGTGCTGGTGATGCACGGCGAAGATGACCAGATCGTTCCGATTGCTACTACCGGCGTAAAAGCTGCCCAGCTGCTGAAGAACGGTAAACTGATTTCCTATCCTGGTTTCCCGCACGGCATGCCTACTACGGAGGCTGCTACCATCAATGCGGACCTGCTGGCTTTCATCAAAGCGTAAAATAACTGGAAGTTGCTTATGAGTGCAGCCCGGGACCGCCCGGGCTGCTTTCCTGTTGCCCTGCCCCTGAAATTCTTAATCTAGATTAATCCGTTTTCTTAACCTGGTTCATAGGCCGGCCTGCCGGTATAACGGAACTTTGTAGTATAAACATAAAGGCAATGGTACAGTACATTTTTCATAAAGCAGACAGCCGGGGACATGACCACCATGACTGGCTGGACAGCCGCAAGACATTCAGTTTTGGCGACTATTACAATCCCCGGAGAATGGGTTTTGGCGCCCTGCGGGTATTGAATGACGATACCCTGCCGGCTGGTAAAGGATTTGGCCTTCATCCGCATGATAATATGGAGATCATCAGTATCCCGCTGAAAGGCAGCCTGAAACATGAAGATTCAGCCGGTAACAAGGCCGTCGCCGCCGCGGGGACCATTCAGGTGATGCATGCCGGCAGCGGCCTGTTTCACAGCGAATACAACAACAGCCAGGACGAAGTGGCCGAGTTCCTGCAGATCTGGGTGTATCCTGAAGAGCTGAACACAGCGCCACGGTACACGCTGGGACAGCTGCAACAGGACGCCACCAGGAACCGTTTGCATGCATTCATCACGCCTGACAGCCCGGAGGGGAGCTATGTCCGTAAAGACGTATGGTTCAGCACCGGCCATTTTGATCATGGCACTGCCTTTACCTATCCGCTTCACCTGTCGGACAACGGCGTGTATGCGTTTGTGATAGACGGCCGCTTTTCCGTTGATGGAAAAGAGCTGTCCGCAAGAGACGGGCTGGGCATATCAGGGACTTCAGCAATTGAAATAAAAGCACTGAGCGATGACGCGCGTCTATTGCTTATGGAAGTGCCTATGGTGATTCATCAGTAATAACTATCAACATGAACAACAATATGTCGTTAAAACTGCTCGCCATCGGATATGATCCTGCCATTATGCAGGTGGTAGAGCGGCTGCTGAACAGTCATGCAGGGTGGGAAGGTATTGTTGCCCTCACCAAAGAAGATGGCCTGGAGAAAATAAGGGCCGGCAACTACCATGCAATACTGCTGTGTGTAGGCGTAAGCGCGGCGGATGAAGAAACATTCCGCGAGGCTGTCCGCATGCATCATCCATCCACTATCGTTATCAGACATTACGGAGGCGGCAGCGGGCTGCTCGAAAATGAGCTGCGCGCCGCACTTGATCACAATAAAAACTAACACTATGGAAAATAAAATACTGGGACTTCATCATATTACCGCCATTGCGGCCGATGCCCAACGCAACTACGATTTTTATACAAAAGTACTCGGACAGAGAATGGTCAAAAAGACCGTTAATTTTGACGATCCCGGCACGTACCATTTCTACTACGGTGATGAGCATGGTACACCAGGTACTATCCTGACTTTCTTCCCCTGGGAAAATATTATGCCCGGCCGCACCGGCACGGGCATGGCCACGGAAATTACCTACGCGGTGCCCGAAGGCAGTCTGGAGGCATGGAAAGAACGTTTGTCCCGTTTTAATGTTTCTTTCTCCGAAATAACAGAACACTTCGGCGAACCTTATCTTTCTTTCACTGATCCTGACGGGCTTCAAATCAACCTGATGGTGCCGAAAACTCCCGATACCCGCACGCCATGGCAGACAGCTGAGGTAAAAGCGGATATCGCTACCAGGGGTTTTCACAGCGCTACTTTGTCACTGAAAGAAATAGACGCTACCGCCGGCGTACTGACAGACATCTTCGGTTACCGCCTGCTGGCACAGGAAGGGAACCGCTACCGCTTCATCACGGACGCTGTGGCCAATGCAGGCGTCATCGATCTGCTGGCGCTGCCTGATGGCCAGAGAGGACATACCGGCGCAGGCACCAATCACCACGTGGCCTTCCGGGTGGCGAACGATGCGATTCAGATGGAATACCGGGAAAAGATACTCAGTAAAGGATTGGAGATCACTCCTAAAATTGACAGGGATTATTTCTTCTCTCTTTATTTCAGGGAGCCGGGTGGCGTACTGTTCGAAATTGCAACTGATAATCCCGGTTTCACCGTGGACGAACCGCTGGAACAACTGGGCACCGGTCTTAAACTTCCGAAACAGTATGAACCGGTCAGAGGTGAGATTGAAAAAGTATTGCCGGTATTAAAATAGTTTTCAAATGCATAAAGAGAATATTGTTACAGCAGGGAAACCAATAGCCACGGCGTCGAAGGCGTTGATCATGGTGCATGGCAGGGGCGCTTCGGCAGAAGATATCCTGTCGCTGGCCAGGTGGTTGCCGGTGAGCGATTATGCATTGCTGGCGCCGCAGGCCACCAATCATACCTGGTATCCGCAGTCTTTCCTGGCGCCGCCGGCGCAGAACGAACCGTGGCTTTCTTCCGCGTTGGACTTACTGAAAAAAATGACGGACGATTTGCAGCAGCAGGGCATTGCGCGGGAGCATATTTATTTTCTGGGCTTTTCCCAGGGCGCCTGCCTGACACTGGAATTCGTTGCCAGGAATGCTGCGAAGTATGGTGGCGCCGTGGCTTTCACCGGTGGATTGATCGGCGATAAAATATATCAGGAAAATTATAACGGTACTTTTGATGGAATGCCTGTCTTCATCGGCAGCTCCAATCCCGATTTCCATGTACCCGTGCAACGGGTACATGAATCTGCTGCCATCTTACAAAAGATGGGAGCGGGCGTAACGGAAAAGATATACGACAATATGGGACATACCATCATCGAAGATGAGATCAGGCTGGCCAGCGAACTGGTATTTAGTTGACCGCTATTTCTTTTTCTGTATGGTGCTTCTCACTTTGCTTAAAAATTCGGGCGATACTCCCAGGTAACGGGCTATCTGGTTCTGTGGCACGCGTTGCACTACCTGGGGGTATTTTTCGAGAAAAGCAAGATACCGCTGCTCGGCAGTTTGTGATACAAGACTGTGAAAACGCCGTTGCAGCGCAAAGAGCGAGCGTTGGATCAGTAACCGGAACAAAGTCTCGAACTTCGGTATTTTTTCATACAGGGCAGCTTTGCTTTTACGGTCTATGATCAGCAGCTCACAGTCCTCCAGTGATTCGATAAACATATTGGAGGGTTTCTGCTCCGTAAAACTGTAAGTGTCGCTCACCCACCAGTCTTCTATGGCAAAGGACAAAATGGTTTCTGTGCCGTCATCGCTCAGGTAATAGGTGCGGATACAACCTTTAACGATATATGCTTCAAAGTCACAAATTTCACCTTCCTGCAACAGGTAAGTACGTTTCCTTACCCGCCTGAATTTAAGCAGGGAATGAAATAACTGGCGCTCTTCCGGCGTCAGGGAGATGATACGGTCCACGAATTGATCAATCTGTTCAAACATAGTCTACTAAAGATAGGTTATTAGATGTTGTGCCGCTTCCAGCTTTTTATAATGGAAGTTACCCGTACAGCCAAACCATATACCGGATCGTATGTTGCTGATTATCAATTTGTAATATTTTTACAATAAAATATGGTCTTACGATATATCGTAAATTTATAAGCGCTTTTGTAATATTGTATGATGAACACACAGATTTCCGGTAAAAACGATGAATTTGAAACGCTGCTTTGTTTTTCGAAAGCCATAGCGGCAGCCCGGCACCGCGCTGATCTGTGGGAGATCGTCAATGAACAACTGCTGGAAAACATCGGCGCGAGTTATTACACGCTTTGCCTCATCCATGAAGATACTCGTACCCACTCGCCCTTTCTGTACAGCCAGGAAAAGAAAATAAAAACCGTCACCGGAGAAAGCCCGGTCATCCATCTGCAGCATCCTGTTGATGATGGCGTCTTCAACAAGGCTGTTGAGACGGAAGAACCGGTGGTGTTTGAGCTGCGAAGCCTGATACGCCAGCGGAACATTCCAGCCTATGTCATTCACTGGTATAATTCCGGTGTGAAGGAAATGATGCTGGTAAGGGTTTGCAACGGTAAAGAGCCCAAAGGGGTCTTGTATCTCTATGCCATGAAACAGGGCGTTTTTTCAAAGCGCCGGTTCAGTTTTTTCAAAAGCATCGCAGACCAACTGGGAACGGGCGTCTCCAATATCCTCGCGAATGAAAAAATAGAATTGCAGCTGGAAGAAATCCGGAAATATAAAATACAGCTGGAGCAGGAGAACAGTTATCTGAAGGAAGAACGGAAAAAAGAAAAACATCTTACCGGAAAAGCGGTCGGCGATTCCCCGGCTATCCGGAAAGTATATGACCTTGTGTCAAAAGTAGCGTCATCCGATGCTACGGTATTAATCCTCGGAGAAACCGGTACGGGCAAAGAACTGATTGCGCACCAGGTACATGACGCTTCGCCGCGGCGCGACAAACTGATGATCAAGGTGAACTGCGCCGCCATCCCGGCCAGCCTGCTGGAAAGTGAATTGTTCGGCCACGAAAAAGGCAGTTTCACCGGAGCCCTGGAAAGGAGAATTGGCAAGTTTGAACTGGCCGATAACAGCACGCTTTTCCTGGACGAAATAGGAGAGCTGCCGCCGGAAATGCAGGCCAAATTACTGCGGGCTTTGCAGGAAAAGGAAATTGAACGGATCGGCGGAAAATCGGTAATAAAAGTAAATGTGCGCATCATCGCCGCCACCAACAAAAACCTGGAAGCGGAAATTATTGCGGGCCGTTTCCGCAGCGACCTGTACTACCGCCTCTGCGTGTTTCCCATTATGCTGCCACCGTTACGCGAACGCAGAGAGGACATACCGGAGCTGGTTTCTTTTTTTATGGAGAAATATGCCGCCAGCAGTGGCAGAAAGATAGACGGCATCGCGCCTAAAGCACTGGAGAAATTAAAGACATATGCCTGGCCGGGCAATATCCGGGAACTGGAACACCTGATAGAAAGAACGGTGCTGCTTACCTCCACTAACGTTATTACAGAAGTGAGCCTGCCGGCCAGGAGTAAGATGTTGTTCGCTCAGCCGGGGGCTGAAACACCAGTGCGTTCACTCGCAGACGTGGAACGGGAACACATCCTCAAAATGGTGAAACTGTCAAAAGGCAGGATATCCGGGCCTCATGGCGCAGCGGCCAAGTTACAACTGCCTTCCACCACGCTGATCTCGAAAATGCAGAAGCTGGGTATCCGCAAGGAACATTTTATTGATACCGGGAAAGAATCTGATTAAGCCTTGCCGGTTGATAAATCCAGCCTGCCTGAAGTAAAGGCCCAATAGGTCCAGAGTATGGCGCACAGTATCAAAGCGCCGCCGGGCCAGCAAAAGGAAAGCAGGAATGCCGACACATGCACCGGAATGCCATACTGATAGTTTCGTTTTATTTTCCTGATGGCGGCATTGCTGATTTCCGGCCGCAGCAGTTCCCTGTTCCGGCTGGCAATGCTCCATAATAAATTAAAAGCAAGGTTGATCAATACAAACAGCCCGGTATACACCGCCACGGCCACGGTCAGGGAAGGTGTGCCATAGTAGCGTGCCAGCAGGGCGGTCGGATAGGAGATACAGGTAGCTAAAAACAGTACCAGTCCGTTCGCAAACATCAGCGTGCTGTTACGCCGGTAGATCTGCTTGAACATCTTGTGATGGTTGACCCACATAATGAAGATGCTGAAAAAAGACAGGCTGAAAGCCAGGAAGGACGGCCATTGTGCCAACAGGCTGCTGGCAAGCGTGCGGGCGTTGTCGTTACTATCGGCATCGGGTATACGTAGTTCCAGTACCAGCAATGTGATCGCAATCGCAAACACGCCATCGCTGAAGCCTTCTATTCTTGCCGTTTCTTTTTCCATCAGGCAGTTTATTTATAGGTGGTTTTTATACCGAGTTTTTTCATCTTTGAATACAGCGTTTGCGCAGACACTTTAAGTACTTCCGCTGCGCCCATTTCGCCGGATACGCGGCCGTTGCAGGCTTTCAGCACTTTCAGGATGTGCGCCCTTTCCATCTCTTCCATCGTTTCCAGTTTTTCCGCTGCAGCGATCTGCGGCATGCGGGACGCCGGTACTTCTATAGCACTGATTTGTTCCCCGTCGGTCAGGATGAACTGTCTTTCTATCAGGTGTTCCAGTTCCCGGATATTGCCCGGCCAGTTGTGCTGTTCAAGCGTTTGCAGGACTGTTTCACTTATGCCGGATACTTTTTTGCCGGTGTTGCCGGAAAGTTTTTGCAGGAAATAAAGGGCCAGCGGACGGATATCTTCTTTGTGTTCGCGCAGCGGCGGCAGTGCAATGGGAAATACGTTGAGCCGGTAGTAGAGGTCGAGCCGGAACCGGCCTTCGGCCACTTCTTTCTCCAGGTTTCTGTTGGTAGCGGCAATCACGCGCACGTCCACTTTGGTGAGCTGGCCGCCGCCGAGTTTTTCGATTTCTTTTTCCTGCAGGGTACGTAGCAGCTTCACCTGCGCTTCCAGCGGCAGTTCCCCGATCTCGTCGAGAAAGAGGGTGCCGCCATGCGCCTGTTCAAATTTGCCAATACGCTTTTGTACCGCGCCGGTGAAGGCGCCGCGTTCGTGGCCGAACAACTCTGATTCCAGCAGGGAAACGGGCAGGGCCGCGCAGTTGACGGTGATGAAGGGTTTATTTTTCCGTAATGAATTTTTGTGAATGGCACGGGCAAAACGTTCTTTGCCGGTGCCGCTTTCGCCCAGCAACAATACGGAAGTATTGGTGGGCGCCACTATGCCGGCCTGCTCCTGTGCTTTTTTCATGGCGGTACTGCTGCCGATGATATCCGGATCGAGCGTTGTTTCCACAGGCATGGCGGCCGTCTCCTCTCTTATCATACCGGTTTCCACGCCGTGGCGGTAACGGGCGATATCGAGCATGACAAACAGGTCACGCTCCCGGAACGGTTTTACGAGGAAGCCATATGGCTGGGTGGCCTTGGCAGCTTCGAGGGTTTGTTGGTTGGTGTTGGCGGAAATATACAGGAACGGTATCCGGAGCTGCAATAGCTCTTTGGCCAGTTCAATACCGCTGGTGGGCGTTTTCAGGATGATGTCCAGCAGTACCCAATCCGGCTGTTTTTGTGCAATCAGCGTTCTGGCCTGCTCCACAGAGGCGGCAATGCCGCACACATCGTAACCGCCTTTGACGAGCATCATTTTCAGGTCGTTGCCCACAATGAACTCGTCTTCTACGATCAGTATTTTTTCTTTGTCAGCCATAATATCAGTTTGCCTGGTTGATCGATCTTATTAAAAAAAGCACCTGTATGGAAACACCTTCCTCACTGCTTTTTATCTGAAAGGAGCCTTCCAGCTGTTCGGCCAGCCCTTTCATGAGGCTCATGCCCAGTGACGGGGACTCTTCCGGAACGAAGTCGTGGCGCAGCCCTGCGCCATCGTCAGTAATGGCCAGCCGGCAATATTGCGCGCCATCTTTTTTCAGGGTGATCGCCACGGTGCCATGACGGTCGCCCGGAAAAGCGTACTTGATGGCGTTGCTTACGGCTTCATTGAGGACCAGTCCCAGTGGAACGGCCTGTACTACGTCCAGCAGGATGACTTCACTATCGATGCAGAAAGTGATTTTAGCGCCGGTATCAAAGCTTTCCTCCATAAATCCTGTCAGTTCCCTGATATACCAGTGCATATCGATGGCGCCGAGATTGTCTGTATGGTATAGCCGCTGATGGATCAGCGACATGGCATACATGCGGTGCTGGCTGTTTTTGATGGCCGCAATGGCGTCGGCATTATCGAGGTAGCGCGATTGTGTGTTCAGCAGGCTGATGATGATCTGGAGATTGTTTTTCACCCGGTGATGTATTTCTTTCAGCAGCCATTCTTTTTCATCCACGAGTTTTTTCAGCAGTTCATTCTGTGCATGGATGGCTTCCTGTTGTTTTTCCAGTCGTACAGCGTTCTTTTTCTTCAGCCGGTACCTGTTGTACAATAATGCCAGTATGAGCAGCAGTGCACAGATGCTGCCGGTGATCACATTGCGGAACACTCTTCCTTTCTGGAGGGAGATTTCCTGTAGCTTGCTTTTCTGCGTCAGCAGCTCAATGTCTTTATCTTTTCTTTCTGTTTCGAATTGTAGCCGGAGCACATCGAGTTGTTTGCTTTGCGTAGTGCTGGTCACTGAATCCGACAGCTGTTTATAATGCTGAAAGTGCGTGATGGCGCCGGGAAGATTGCCCAGTGCGGAGTCGGAGCGGAAAGCCAGCAGTGCGGCTTCTGCCTGTCGCACCAGTCCGCCGGGGAATTCCCTGGCGTGTTGCTGGTAAGCGTTGAGATACGGTGCAGCATCGTTGAAGCGGCCTGTTTGCTGCAGATAGAAGATCAGTGCCAGTCTGACCACCTGTGTGAAGACTGGTATTTCCTCTTCGTTCTCCAGTATTTTTTTCAGTTTCTCGTAGTGCGGAGCGGCCTTAGACAAGGCATGTAGTGCGATATAATCTCTCAGGTAACCGATTTCAATCTGTATTATTTCGTGTTTCTCCAGGGCCGTAGGCAGTTTTTCCACTACATGCAGGGTGTCCAGGCTGCTGGTATATGCTCCCTGGTTCCGCAGGGCGTCAGAGATGTTAAGCAATAATGCTTTGATGGTGCTGGTATCGCGGAGTGTTCTTGCATGTGCCAGCGCTTTATCAAAATAGTCAAGCGCCTGGTCATAGTATTGTACGCTGAAATAGTTAAGGCCAACGCGGTTGTAGATGGTGGTCATCAGCGGTCCCTGTTCTCTGAGCTGTTCAGCTGTTTCCACTGCCAGCAGGTTGTAACGGAGCGACTGTACAAAGTTATTGGCACCGTGGTAAGCGCCGCCGATCACAGAGTACAGGCCCTGTAGCCGCTGGTAGCCGGTTTCCTTGTAGATGGCCAGTGCTTCCAACAGTACGCGCAGGGCGCCGTCATAGTCTTTGTTTACCTGCATGAGGTCACCGATGAACTCTTTCAGCTGTGCTGCGGATTGTTTTTGCCCGTTTTTCAGGTAGATGTCTGTCCCTTGTTGATATAACGCGATTTTGCGGGGAAGGTCTTGCGGTTCGTTGGAGTAGGTGCCCCCCAATTCAATGATGGCCTGTGCTTTCTCGTTGATAGTGCCATATTGGGTAAGCAGCTGCAGGGCTTCTTCGCTGCTGCCCCTTCCCTGGCCAGCATGCCCGGATTCACGGAAGGCCTTGGTCCGCAGCAGTTTGCTCAGACCAAGGCCTCTGGGGTAATTGATTTGCCGGCTCAGGGCTTCCATCTGGTCTGCCATCCGGAAGGCCATGTTCATATCTTCTTCCCATGACTCAGGTTTGTCGAGGAAGGCTTCGCCCACGCGCAGCATGCGGGCAATAGTGGCCGTATCGGCCTTGCCATGCCGGAGCAGCTCACGGGCTTTGCCTGTGTCGGTATCTGACTGTGCCAGTATAGATGCCGGTATCAGCAGGTACAGGAGCAGCAGTACCTTCCGCCGGGAATTGATGATGAATGAAAGCATAGGTTACCCTTCTTTTGGCGCGGACATTTCTCCCTGCAGGTAACAAATCACGATGGCCACGCCGGGAACGACGATAGCGCCCAGCCCCACCCACCGGGCCATCAGGGCGCCGATGAGACAGCCAGCCAGGAACCCGCCGATGGTGACAGTTTGCTTTTTAAGGCTGGACACCGAAATTTCATTGCCCGGCGTACCTTTCCTGATAAGATTACCCAGGTCCAGCGCGGCTTGTGTGACATTTCCCGTCATCATGGTAGTAGGGCCATGGGTCTCTTTGGCAAAGAGCTTCCCGAAGGCGTTCTGCAAGCCCATACCCAATACAGTGACCATGACGATAAGATAGGTTACCGGTTTTTCTTCCAGAGATGTTAATATCGGCAGGAAAAAAGCAGCTATTCCGCAAGCCGTCAAAATTAGGCCTTCTGCCAGTAAAATGCGGTATTTTTTTGCTGATTTTTCTGCCAGCCATCCGCCGGCCATGACAGCTATCACAAATACAGGAAAAGTGAGCAGCTTGATCCACGCGGCGGCGCTGGTGCTTCCGGAAGATACCTGTGCGGCAAACACGATGAAGTTACCGGTAACATGCGCGGAGAAAATGGAATCGCCGGACACAAAAGTGGCGGTATCGCAATATCCTGCCACCCATGCCAGCAGGAAGGTCACCCAGTTAATACTATGTTGTTGTTCTGTCATACCGGTTATAATTTATTCCAGGTGTGCTCTGAGCATCCAGGCCATTTTTTCATGTGTTTCCATCAGCCCCGTGATATAGTCGCTGCTGCCCGCATCATGCAGGGCGGTGGCATAGCCATTGATGTTTTCCCGGAGATGGATAAGAATGCTTTCATGATCATGCAGCAGGTCTTTGATGAACCCTGTGCTGTCATTTTTCTCTCTTGTCATTTCTGTGAGATGGGTAAGGGCGAGGAATTCTTTCAGCGTGGCGGGAGGAAAATGTCCCAGCGTACGGATACGTTCTGCCATGCCGTCGATGATCTCATCCAGTTGCTGGTATTGGCTTTCAAAGAACAGGTGCTTACTGTGAAAATCGGGCCCTGTTACGCACCAGTGGGCTTTCCGTGTTTTAGTGTACAGGATGAATTCATCTGCCAGCATTTTACCCAGTGAATGGGCCACGGCGGCCAGGTGTTCTTGTTTGATACCGATATTGGTTTGCATGTGTTAAAGATTTAAAATAAGTGAGATAGGTATTGTACGTCGATGGAATAACGTCCCGGCCCCAGTACCAGCAATAATAACAGGCATAAGGTGTACATATAGGGAACGTCCCGCACCTCGGCGCTGTCCTTACGGTGTACCACAAAATAGCCGATGGCGGTCACGCCGATAGTAGGCAGGACAGCCAACCGTGTACACAGCCCCAGTGCCATCAGGAACGGCACGACTGTATCGGAGAAGGTGGCCACCCATCCGTTCAGCTTTTCCGGCAGATGTAACGGATTGGGAACGTGTTCCTTCTGACCGTTTTCCAGCCGGAATTTTTTCATGCCGTGTACGCGGAACAGCTCCAGCGCAAGCAGCAGGCGGAAAGCCAGCAACGCATAGTTGTTGAGCATACTGCCGGCATCCGAATACAGGATATGTTGGATGATATCTTTCATAAAAAATATTTAGAAAGCAAAACAGGAGCATCCGAAGACACCCCAGAAAGCGGTGTAGTTATTGACCGGGATATTACTTAACCGGGCAGCATTATGATCATGGCCATGCACATCGCAGCTGCCGGCACAGCAATGCACCTGGCTGGCCACGGCGGCGGCAGGTGCTGCCACCTTATTCCCGGCCGCGGAATAATAACCGCCAAACTGGTTGACAGGCGACCAGTCCGGCAGCACAGCGATGGGAGCAGGTGAAAAATGAGAGAACTCATCGCGGGCATATACAATTTTGCCGCCTACGACCGTCAGGACGGATTCAATATGTTTGATGGCTTCCTCCCGTACTTCAAAATAGTCGGCGCCCAGTACGGCCAGATCGGCCAGCTGACCGGTTTTGATGCTGCCTTTGTTATCCTGTTCGCCGGAGAACCACGCACTTCCTTTGGTATATAATTCGAGCGCTGTTTCCCGGCTTATTTTGGTGGCATCATCATACAGCTGGTGACCGCCCACAGTTTTGCCGGCAGAAAGCCAGTAAAGTGCTACCCATGGGTTGTAGCTGCTGACGCGGGTGGCGTCTGTGCCGGCGCCTACCGGTACGCCTGCCTGCAACATCCGTTTTACCGGCGGTGTGTGTGCTGCTGCTGTTTTACCATAGCGGTCAGTGAAGTATTCTCCCTGGAAGGCCATCCTGCTCTGTACGGCGATACCGCCGCCCAGGGCCTTTACCCGGTCGATGTTCCGTTCATCGATAGTTTCCGCATGATCAAATATCCAGTGCAGCCCGTTGAAAGGAATGTCCCTGTTCACTTTCTCGAAGACGTCGAGAAAGCGGGTGATGCTTTCGTTATAGGTGGCGTGCAACCGGAAAGGCCAGCGGTTTTCCACGAGGTGGCGCACCACTTTTTCCAGTTCGGCTTCCATCGTTTCCGGCAGATCGGGCCGTGGCTGCAGGAAATCTTCAAAGTCTGCTGCGGAGAACACCAGCATTTCACCGGCGCCGTTGTGCCGGTACATCTCATCTCCCTGGTGAAGTTTCACCGTGCTGGTCCAGTTTTTAAAATCTTCCAGCTCCTGTTTGGGCCTTTGTGTAAAGAGATTGTAGGCGATCCTGACCGTCAGTTGTTGTTTTTGGTGAAGTTCGCTGATCACCCGGTAGTCGTCAGGAAAGTTCTGAAACCCGCCACCGGCGTCGATGACGCTGGTAATGCCAAACCTGTTCAACTCCTTCATAAAATGGCGGGTGGAGTTGACCTGATGCTCGTAGGACAACTTCGGTCCTTTGGCCAGGGTGGAATACAGGATCATGGCGTTGGGACTGGCAAGGATCAGTCCTGTGGGTTCCCCTTTGCTGTTCTTTTCGATGACGCCGCCGGGAGGAGCGGGCGTGTCTTTGGTGAAGCCCACGGCACGAAGCGCGGCGCGGTTCAGCAAAGCCCGGTCGTACAGGTGCATAATGAAGACAGGCGTGTCCGGTGCGATGGCATTGATTTCATCCAGCGTAGGCATTCTTTTTTCGGCAAACTGATGTTCCGTCCATCCGCCCACCACTCTTACCCACTGGGGAGATGGCGTGACAGCTACCTGCTTTTTCAGCATGGCCAAAGCATCGGAGAGAGATGGCACGCCGTCCCATCTCAATTCAAGGTTATAGTTAAGGCCTCCGCGAATAAGGTGGATATGGGAATCGTTGAGCCCCGGGATGACACGTTTTCCTTTGAGGTCTATCTGCACCGTTGCTGCTGCGGCGTATTGCTGAAGGATGGTATTGTCATCGCCTGCTGCCAGGAACCGGCCATCGCTGATGGCGACGGCCGTGGCTTTTGAATTGGAGGGATCTACCGTATGTATCTTCCCGTTGTATAAAATGAGATCAGCTTTTTTATTCATAAGGAAGCATTTAGTTGTTAAAGGATGCAATGGCTTCTTTGATACCTTCTCCGGCGGTTTCAAAAAACGCGGGACCGGCCAGCAATATGGCTTTGGTCATCGGTTTCACGGGAGAGAGGTGCTGCTGCTGCAGGTAGCGTTGGGTGCGCCAGGCCTGAATAATCCCTTTGGTGACGTTGGCAGCCACCAATGCTGTTGGTGAATCGATGCCGGCATCTTTGATATCGCTGGCGAAGGCAAAGCCGGGCACACCGATACGCGTGGCTTCCCGGAGGGCGATGACGCCTACGCTAACCATCATGTCCGCATTAAAATGGTTCCGGTCCCCCAGGCCGATCAGCAGCAGCTTAGGTGCTTTCATGGCGCCTTTGGGCGGGGTGATCAGCAGCGTTTCGAGATAATGCCCTTCGAATTTTCCACTTTTTCTTAATTCGGTGATCTGTCCTTTGAGCGCGTCGTCGAGATGTACCATGCCGTTGAGTGCAGCAGGCAATGCAGGGGGATTGAAGATGTCGCCTTCGGTGTATTCAAATACGCAGGCAACCTGCAAAGGCGCTACAGCAGCAGAAGGGCCTTGCACCAGTCCTACGATGGAGATGCCATCTACTTTGCCCCATACCTTAGCCGTGCCGATGGGCGTGGTTTTAACGTCGGCATGTTGTGCCACAAGGGTAATGGTATGCAGCAAAAGAAAAGAAACACTCATGGAAATAATGAGTGCTCTGCAACGGGTAATAAATGTTTTATTCATGGTTTATCGTTTTTTACATGTTAGAATTTGAAGCTGACCCTGGTGTTGAAAAACAGGCCGTCTTTGGGCGTAGGTGTCATGTCGCGTATAAAGGCGCCTGTTTTGAAATATTGAAAACCGCAGTTCAGCGATAGGAATTTGTTCATGCTGTACACGAAGCTGGCGAGATAAGCGGTGCCGATATGTCTTTCCGGGGAAGAAGAACCGGCCAGGTTGAATCCGCCGCTGGGCCTGTAAATGCCGTCCTGTAGCGAGTATCGCCAGTTGAGCACAACATCCGCCTGTGCCAGTATCTTCTTACCGATATTGATAGTGGCATAGGGGTGTAAGTCTATCAGGTTTACAGGGCCTATCTGCGGACTGAATCCAAAGTATCCGCCTTTAGGATAAAGGGGATTAAAAGACTGAAGGTCGCCATCTCCTTTTTTCCTGTCGCCGGAGATATAGTCGTTTCGCAGGCTGATGGCCGGTTTACCGGGAAGGTCTTCAAACAGGTAGCCCGCTTCCACGGAGGCGGTCCATGCATTGATACGGCCGCTGCCAAAGGTGCCGAACTGCCAGGCGGCTTCCAGGTTGTAAATGAAACCGCCGCCGTACCGCCATATCCGCGTGCCTGCGGTATGCCGTAGTTCCTTGTTGATACCTTCTTCGAAAGATGAGCGGTCGCGTTTAATACCGATGTAGTACAAATCGATATTGGGAAAAGCGGGAATGATGATTTTGCTGTACAATCCCCACAGGTTCAACTGTTTGCCGCGTTTGTTGTCAAAAGCGCCGGTGTAGGTGGTGTCGGCCATCATGGCAAATCCGTCGATGCTCCATCGTGAGGTGGAATACATCAGTTTGGCGCCGTCGAAATATAACCTGAGGTTAGGGCCTTCCCTGACAGAGATAAGCCTGCCGCTGCCATAATCCAGTTCCTGCCTGCCGGCGCGAAGTATCAGCTGCTGGTCTTTTCTGTTGATGATGGCTGCATCGATGAAGAGGTTCTGTATATTCAGGTGGTCTTCATCGATGGGGCGCGGACCATTGCTTCTGCCGGTTTCCCAGGCGCTTCTGATTTGTGCGAAAATCCTGAACCGTTCGTGCAGGTGCAGGTCTGCATGCACGTCATAACGCTGCAACAGAAACGCGTTGTGCCCAATGCCCAGCCTTCCCCAGTCTTCGTTGTTAAAATCGACATATTCCATTCTGGCCGCACCGCCGAATGAAATATAGGCGTTCCCGTTATTGGACAAGCCGGTGTATTTTATTTTCCGGTAGAAGGTACGGGCAGAATCTTTCAGGCCCGAATAGTCTTCGTCAAAGCGCATCAGCTTAAAGCTTTGCCCTGTTGTCCGGGAAACGGATGAAAGAAATATAATAACGGATATGGTTAAACGAAAAAGACGGGGAAGGCGTTTTAAAGGCAATTGGAACAGGTTTTAGCGAATGAATTAGTGTTGCAGCATGTGGTGGGCATAGTGGATGCCTATGCCATAGGCACCGCCGTATTTCTTCATCAGATCGGTGACAGCCTTATACGTGTCCTGACGGGCCCAGTCGCGTTGCAGCTCCAGCAGGTACTGAATGGATGTCATGGGTTTTACACCGGCATGTATCATTCTTTGTACGGAGCGTTCATGCGCTTCTGCGCTTACATCGCCGCAGGCGTCGGTGATCACGAACACGTCATAGCCTTCTTCCAGTGCGGACAGCGCCGGTCCTACGATGCATACGCCTGTCCACAGTCCGGCCAGCACCAGTTTCTTTTTTCCTTTGCCTACAATGGCTTTATAGGCCGCTTCATCTTCCCATGTATTCATGGAAGTACGGTCGATATAACCGGAGGTGGCCTGCGGATAAAACTCTTCGATCTCGGGAAACACAGGGCCGGAAAAGGATTGTTCTGCTACAGTCGTTACTACAGTTGGCACGTTGAAGATTTTGGATGCACCTGCAACGATAGCGGTGTTGGTCCTCAGCTCGCTCAGTGCAATGCTTTTGGTGGCAAAGCCCATTTGACCTTCAAAGTCGATCAGTACCAGCGCATGATTGTCGGGAGACAATAAGTTGGATGATGGTTTCATTTTTAAAATAGTTTGCGCCAGCAAGACAATTCAGATGCCTGTTTGTAAATTATTGATATGTAATTAGTTATGTGTTTTCGTGGGAATCGGGGCTTTAC
Organism: Chitinophaga varians; assembly: GCF_012641275.1. Taxonomy (NCBI): domain Bacteria; kingdom Pseudomonadati; phylum Bacteroidota; class Chitinophagia; order Chitinophagales; family Chitinophagaceae; genus Chitinophaga; species Chitinophaga varians. Next base: position 954,156 of record NZ_JABAIA010000002.1, read on the forward strand.
GGTATTTCGTAGAATTATGAAAAAGCGAAAAAAGCATTTACAGAAAAGCCCCGTTTGCCATGGCAAACGGGGCTGATGATAGCATGCAGGCATATATCAGTTGCCGGATACTTCCTGTGCCGCTGCTGCAATAACAGCGGCCACTTTCTCCGGCTGGGACACATAAAGAGCGTGACTGCCTTTTATTTCCGTGACTTTGGTATTGGAGCGGCGGTACATATTACGTTGGATATCGGGGTGGATGCTTTTGTCATCAGTGGCCACGATGCCAAAAGCGGGTTTGTTTCTCCAGGCGGCAGCAGTGATGGGAGAAAGGAAACATTGGCCGTAAAATGCGCCCTGTGAGGCATACATGAAAGCTGCTTCTTCCTGGCTGAGGTCTGCACAGAAGCCGGCGTGGTATTTAGCTTTGTCATAATACACGATGCCTTTTTCATCCGGCGGCAGTACGCCGTTTTCCGGTGCGGGTGGCGCTGTCTGGAACCACTGCAGCGCTGTTTCATTGTTGTCTGGCTGGAAGGCTGCAATGTAAACCAGTCCGGCTACCTTGGGATGATTACCTGCCTCGGTGATAACGGCGCCTCCCCATGAGTGGCCGGCGAGGATGGCCGGACCATCCTGTGCGTCCAGCGCCAGGTGGGTAGCAGTGACATCGTCTTTTAAAGAAGTCAGAGGGTTCTGCACAACGGTCACCTGGTAACCTTGTCGGGTAAGTGCTTCGTACACGCCTTTGTAGCCGGAGCCGTCAGCGAATGCGCCATGTACCAAAACGATGTTTTTTACTGCGGGGAGGTTTGCTTGATTTTTCATGTTATCGGAGTTTTTGCTTTTTTGTTTCTTGTTAACAATACAAAGGTGCGATGGAAAACGGGCCGCGTTTATGAGCGTATTGCCCGGTGTGTTGTAATAATTTCCCTTTTTTGGGACAGCTGCTTCATTTTGGCTACAATATCCGGTATTAGGGCTACATCCTGAAGAGCGCAGCAGCCGAATTTTGACTCATCAAACAAAATGAGATCATATGAACACAATCAATCACACTTTCTCTTCTAACAGTATAGCGACAAGGAAAGTTTCCTTTACATCAGATGGTATTAAGATAGCGGGCAACCTGTACCTCCCGGCCATGATGGACGCAGCTCCCCGCCCTGCCCTCGTGGTAAGCCACCCCGGCACAGGCGTCAAAGAGCAGACGGCTGGCCTGTACGCCAGGCTGCTGGCAGAGCGGGGATTTATCACCCTGGCCTTTGATGCAGCTTACCAGGGCGAAAGTGAAGGGTTTCCCCGTGGCCTTGAAAATCCTTCTCAAAGAGTGGAGGATATTAAATCAGCTGTTTCTTTTCTCAGCACCCTGCCTGAAGTAGATGCCGGCAAAACGGGCGTGTTGGGTATCTGTGCATCGGGAGGTTATGGTATCATGGCGGCAGCCACCGATCACCGGATCAAAGCGGTGGCCACCGTGAGTGGCGTGGATGTAGGACGGATGTTCAGAAACGGCGCTGATGGCAAACAAAGCCCCGATGTGATACAACAAATGCTGGACCTTGCGGCGCAGGACAGGCGTGCTGTAGCTGCCGGCAAAGAGGAAGGCTCTTTCCCGCTTTTCCCTGAAACGGAAGAACAGGCGAAAGCACAGGGACGGTACGCGTATGAGGGATGGAAATACTATTGCACCAGCCAGGGCCAACATCCACGTTCAGCCAAAACCTTTACCTGGAGCAGCGTGGAACACATCGCGGGTTTTGATGCCTTTCGTTTTGTGGATATGATCGCGCCACGGCCGCTATTGATCATTGCGGGATCTGAGGCAGACACCTTATGGATGGCGCAGGAGGCATTCTCTCTTGCGAAAGAGCCTAAAGCGCTTTTTATCGTGGAAGGCGCTTCCCATACAGACCTTTACCATCAGGAGGAAGCTGTCATCCCGGCTGTTGATGAACTGGAACACTTTTTTAACACAAAACTGTAATGCTGCCCTGCAGGTCTCCTGATCAGGCAGGAGACCTGCAAATATTGTAACTTTAAACATGACGCATATGGAATCCGCTCCTCACCAGATAAACACCATTTCGGAATTGCACCGGCTGCTGGGCCTGCCCAAACCATTACACCCTATGGTGAGCCTGGTCCGTAACTGCGATGTGCATATCCTCCGGGAAGAATTTCCGCAATCGCTTTTCCTGAACTTTTATAAGATCTCCTATATGGAAAACCTCCATGGAAAAGTAAAGTACGGACAAAGCTATTATGATTTTGATGAGGGAGGAATGGTATTTGTGGCTCCGGGGCAACTGCTCACTGCGCCAACGGATGCTGATGAATATGAAGGGTTCAACCTGTTCATACATCCTGATTTCCTCCAGGGACACCCCCTGGCTGGTACTATAAAAAAGTACCATTTTTTTACTTATGCCACCAACGAAGCGCTGCACTTGTCAGATAAAGAGAAGAAGACCGTGCTGTCGGTTTTTGGTATCATTGAAGACGAACTAAATGAACGGATTGACGATACGACGCAGGACGTGATTTTGGCGCAGACAGACCTGTTGCTTCAATACAGCAACCGGTTTTACAAGCGGCAGTTCGTTACGCGTAAAATCATCCACCATGATCTGTTGACAGCACTCGAAAAATTACTGGACGATTATTTCAACAACGAAACAGCACTGATGCAGGGACTGCCCACCGTACAATACCTGGCAGGGCAACTGCATGTCTCTTCCCATTATTTAAGTGACATGCTCCGGTCACTCACAGGACAAAGCGCGCAACAGCATATTCACCGTAAAGTAGTGGACAAAGCTAAAGAGATGTTATCCACCAGTAAGTTGTCGGTTGCGGAGATAGCCTACAATATTGGGTTTGGGCACCCACAATCTTTTAATAAATTCTTTAAAAGCAAAACCAGACTATCTCCGCTGGAATACAGGCAAACGTTTAATTGACAGCAGTCATCATGCTTATTACTGCTTCAATAACACCGCTGGCATACACTTTCGTCCGCCCTACTGTGAACTGCTTTTCAAATGCTATCCTGAAAACAGCGGTCTGCCTTTGCCTAATGCTACGAGCATGATAGTAGTAATCAATCGCCTCTTTCAGTTCTGCACAGGGCTTCTGTACCGTTGCATTTGTCACCAGTGTTTTATTTTTTTGATGTAGGCGGTCAGCTCATTGGCCATCAGCTGATGTTGGGCCAGATCGGGATGACCGCCGCAACCGCTTTGATATTTTCTGCTGTAAAAATATTTGCTCACCTTTTTGTCCTGCATGGCAGCTACTACAGCGGTGATGTACCGCTGCAATATCGGTGAAAAAGCCGGATCTGCCATAGGGCTGTCGATACATACGATAGTGGCCGCGGGGTAGTACGTCCTCAGCCTTTTCAGGAAAGTCACATAAGCCTGGCAGAAGCGGGCAGAGTCCTGTGGACCGTCATTCTCACCCAGGGTGACAGCCACCACATCGGGTTGGTAGTTGGCGAAGTCCCATGGAATGGAGTCACGGTACATATTGACTTTATCAAATACCTTCGGCATGGTATGCGGCATACCACAGCAGCTTTGTACCAGCCCGATACCGGAAACGGAGCTGAGCTGCCATTGAGCATTCAGCTGACGGGCCGTCAGCGGGCCATAACTTTTCCAGGCGTTATGCTGATCGTACCATTGTCCCTGGCCACAGGGCACGGAAGCCTGATCGCTGCCAGACCCGCAGGTGATGGAGTTGCCGATGAATTCAATTTTTCGTACAGGCGATACCGGTAGTGGCAGCAGTTCCTGGCAGCGCAGGCCTGCAAATTCCATGTAACCGATACCAGCCTCCGTATTTTTGCAGATAACGATGGTATGCGGACCTTCGCCCAGTCCCTGGTGCAGGCGGATGGTATCGCTTTTGCCCAGCAACTGCTGGCGGACAGGCGCTTTATTGTCGATGATAATCGACACGTAGTTATGGTTGGTGCCGTATAACATTTCATCATTCAGCACAATCTCACAGCGCGGGCCTTTGAAGCGGGCCGTTACATATACGCCGGAAGCCCAGAAGCGGGGCGTGGCAGGCGTAGAGAAATCGATGCGTCCCACATATTGGAAATAGCCGTTGTCAGCAGGGTAGAAGGTATCAGCGTGGCTCGTTTGCCACAGCAGGCAGCTCAGGAACAGGACAAGGATTTTATACACGGCCATTAAGTTTAGGGGATACTTTATATTTGCGGTTATACGGTAAATTTAGCATTACCGGCCGAATTTTCAAACATGGGTGATATTACAACAACAAAAAAGCCGCCCTACTGGCGCCTGCTGCTACTGTCCTTTAAAGATGCCTATCAGTCTTTGCAGGCCAATGATCCGTTGCGGCTGGCGGGGGCCACTGCTTTTTTCACCACGTTTGCGCTGCCGGCCATCCTGGTGATATTGATTCAGTTGCTGCGGCTTATTTTCCGGATGGAGCATCCGGGCCGCCGGTTGTCACAGCAGCTGGAGGCGCTGTTCGGCATTGAAACGGCCGAAGCCATCGTGCAAACATTGCGGGCTTTCAGGAGCATCGCACAAAACTGGCTGATCGGCATCGCGGGATTTCTTTTCCTGCTGTTTGTGGCCACCACCCTGTTTAAGATCATCAAAGGTTCTATTAACGAACTGTGGAAGATAAAAGCTGTTCACCGCGCGAATTTCGGGCAGATTATGCTGTCACGCCTGAGAGGGGTGCTGGTGATTTTTTTTGCGGGACTGCTGTTCCTCATAGATGTGATCGCGGAAGCGGCCCAGGCGTTCCTGGGAAAATACATCAGCATTTATCTGCCCGCACTGGCCTCTTATTATAACAGCACCCTCAACTATGTATTGTCGGTACTGATCGTCACCATCTGGTTTTATCTCGTTTTTTATTTTATCCCCGACGGGCGGCCACGTCTGAAACCCGGGCTGGTAGGCGCACTGGTGACCGGTATCCTCTTCAGTATCGGGAAAATCGTATTAAAAGTACTGCTCACCTACAGCAGTATTAATACCTTGTATGGCGCATCCGCGTCTACCGTGCTGCTGCTGCTGTTTATGTTTTATTCTTCCATTATCTTCTACTTCGGGGCTGCTTTTACAGACGCCTGGTCCACCCATATCGGCATGCCTATCCGTACTGCGCAACATGCAGCGCACTATGAACTGAAAACAGCGGAAGACAGACCATCTCTTTAACCCGGATAAGAAATTACCATAAACAGATAAATAAGTATTACAGAAAAATGTATTTTGTGGGAATAGTTTTGACTGGTAATAACAGCCAGCTTTTATACCCACGTTATGGACAACCAAATTACCCTCCGGGAAAAAATCGGATATGGTTTTGGCGATATGGCTTCTTCTATGTTCTGGAAGCTGTTTGGCATGTACCTGTTATTTTTTTATACCGATGTGATGGGGATCACGGCCGCCGCTGCGGGTACCATGTTCCTGATCAGCCGTATCTGGGACACGCTTTTTGATCCCGTGGTCGGTATCCTGGCCGACCGTACCAGTTCCCGCTGGGGCAAGTTCCGTCCTTACCTTCTGTACATGGCAATACCGTTTGGCATTATAGGAGTGCTCACCTTCACCACACCGGCATATGGCCCTTCCGGGAAACTTATCTACACTTATATCACCTATTCCGCCATGATGATGATCTATTCTCTGATCAATGTGCCTTATGCGTCATTGCTGGGCGTGATGACACCGGATGGGCGGGAACGGAATAGGCTGGCTTCTTTCCGCATGGCGTTTGCGTTCGGCGGCAGCCTGCTGGCGGTAGCGCTGATAGAACCGCTGGTGGGCATCTTCAGCGAAAACGATAGCCCGCAGCGTGGCTGGCAGCTGGGCGTAGCAGTGATTGCGCTGATCTGCGTACAGTTGTTCCTGTTATGTTTTGCATGGGTAAAAGAACGGGTGCGGCCTGCCTTTGTGCAATCTGCTTCGCTCAAAGATGATCTCCGCGATCTCTGGCAAAACCGGCCCTGGTGGATATTGCTCGGCGCCGGTGTAGCGGCGCTCATTTTCAACTCTATCCGCGATGGCGCCACCTTGTATTACTTTAAGTATTTCATTCAGCAGGACGCTGCTTTCCAGGTGGGCAATACCAAAGTGACCTGGTCCACGCTATACCTGTTGATAGGCCAGGGTGCCAATATACTAGGTGTCGTACTGGCGTCACCGGTAGGTAACCGTATCGGGAAAAAGAACACCTATCTCCTGGCGATGGTGATCGCTTCTGCAGGCAGTATCGGGTTTTACTGGCTGCAAAAAGAGCAGCTGGTGCTTATCTATGTATTGCAGTTGATCATCAGTGTATGCGCAGGCATCATTTTCCCATTGTTATGGTCGATGTGCGCCGATATCGCTGACTACTCCGAATGGCGCAATGGCCGCAGGGCCACGGGCCTTATCTTTTCCTCTTCTTCGATGTCGCAGAAGTTTGGCTGGACGCTCGGTGGAGCGCTCACCGGCTGGCTGCTGGGCAGCTTCGGCTTTCAGGCCAACAGTGTGCAGCAACATGCCACCCAACAGGGTATCGTACTGATGTTAAGCTGGCTGCCGGCTGCCGGTTCATTACTCTCTATTCTTTTTATCATTTTATATCCTTTGTCGGAAGACCGTACCGCCCTTATCAGCAAAGATCTGGCTATCCGTAAACAACAACTCAACTGATGATACAGCAAACATTAAAACAGGAATTACAAACCGAACTACGCCGTATTCTGCACTATTGGATGAGGTTTCTGCCCGACGAACAGCATGGCGGATTTTATGGAAAGGTAGACAACCAAAACAACGTTGAGGTACAGGCTCCTAAAGGGGCCGTGCTGAACGCCCGTATCCTGTGGGCTTTCTCCGCAGCGTATAACCTTACCCGTGATCCATCCCTGTTGGAGATGGCGCACCGCGCGGAAAAATGGTTCAGTGCGCACCTGCTGGATACTGAGCATGGCGGCGTATTCTGGACCGTTGATCACGAAGGCCGTCCGCTGGAAACAAAAAAACAAACATATGCCATCGCCTTTGCAATCTATGCCTACAGCGAATACTTCCGGGCCACGAAACAACAGGCGGTGCTGACAGTCGCCATCCGCCTGTATAATCATCTGCAGCGGTTTAGCTACGATCCCCAATACGGCGGTTACCTCGAAGCTTTCACGCGTGACTGGAAACCTTTGTCAGACCAGCGCCTCAGCGAAAAAGACGCCAACGAAAAAAAGACGACAAACACTCACCTGCACGTGTTGGAGGCTTACGCCAACCTATATACGGTATGGCCGGAAAGCACACTGCGAAAGAACATCCAGGACATACTGCGGCTGTTCCTGGACCGCATCATCGATCGTAAAAGCGGGCATCTGCATTTATTTTTTAACGAACAATGGAAGGTAAAAGGGCAACTGGTGTCTTATGGTCACGACATAGAAGCCAGCTGGTTACTACTGGAAGCTGCGCATACCATTGATGATCCGGAACTGGTGACGGCCTTTAAAGCCCTGGCGCTGAAAATGACCCTGGCAACGGAAGAAGGACTTGCCCGTGATGGCGGGTTATGGTATGAATATGAACCGTCCACGCAACACACGGTCACAGAGAAACACTGGTGGCCACAGGCGGAAGCTATCGTAGGATTTGTAAATGCCTGGCAGCTGCAGCCTTCCGGCCGCTTCCTGCAAAGGGCCTATGACTGCTGGAAGTTCACCGAAAAACACCTGCTGGACAAAACGAACGGCGAATGGTATTGGGGCATCAGGGAAGATGGTGCTGTTATGGAAGAAGATAAGGCTGGATTGTGGAAATGCCCGTACCATAATGCACGGGCGTGTATGGAGATAATGAAGCGTTTATAATAAGGTCTGTTATATAGGGAATCATTGACGTTTATTACGTAACCCCTTGCCTCCGAAAACCGAAATCCAGGGCTCACGCCCTGGATTTCGGGATGATGGAATGCGGGTCATCAATTCCGAATTCCATCATCCGGGATATCAATATTTAAGCACGCTCCGGGTAGTTTGAAACACCCCGTCGCTCACCTGGACGAAATACATGCCTCCCGGCAAAGCGGTAAGATTAAAGTTCGCTTCGAGCGTAGTGGCGTCGGCGGGCAGCACGGTGGCTGCTACCTGGTGACCTCTGGCGTCGAGCACGATCAGGCGGTATGATTTATTCTTTTTGTCTGTCAGTTTCACTTTGAAAGTCCCGGTAGTGGGATTGGGATATACGTTGACCGGCACTTCCTTCGCGGTGGCGGCCATCAGGCTGGTTTGTTGTTCAAACAGCTCCCATTCTGCCAGCTGCGTACCTGTGTCACCGTTATTGGAGGTGATGTTCAGGCGGTAATAGCGGTAGGCGGTGGTGTTGGTAGAGGTGTAGGCTTTTGTCAGTCCGCGTGTGGCGAAGGTTTCGTTGGAACGGCTGTCGATGGTGGTCCAGGTGATGGTGTCATTGGAGCCTTGCAGCGTCCAGTTTTTAGGATCGCGGGCTGGTACGTCGTTGGCGGAAGTCAGCGTGTATTTGGTGACTTTGGCCGGTGCGGTGGATTTGTATTGAATCCACAAGGCTGTTCTGCCGCTGCGGAAATATTTGGTGGCGATGTCGTTATCTATCAGGCTGGGGATGTCTTCCGACGGTTTGGTGGTGTTGGGATATTGGCCGGTGATGACACCGCCGTTGTCGGTGATGTCTACCAGCTGTGTAACCGGCGGGGTGGAATTGGCGTTGTAGCCTACCATGGAAGGCTGAAGGATAACGGCTGTCACGGGGGCGGTAGACACCTGGTCGGCGCCGGCATCCAGAGGGGAGGTGCGGGGTTGGCCGTCCATATCAAATTTCACGTCCGGGTAAGCGGTGGTGGCTGCGCCGATAGCAGGGCTGCCGGGCTGCAGGTGGAAGGTGCCGGTAGTGTCGCGTGCCACGAGCGGGTTGGCGGTTACGTAACCACCGCTGGGGATGGCGCCGGCACTGGTGTTGTAGATGATGTTGCCTTTCCAGGTGGGATTGGTATATGGCCCGGCGATAGTGGCGGCCGTGCTGCCTCCCTGGATGATATTGTAGGCCACGTTGGTGTAGGTGGCACCCAGACCGCCGGTGCGGCCTGACTGGGTGATGTTGCTGGTATTATTGACCAGTGTATTGAAGGCTATCAGTACGCGGTCGGGGCGGTCGTGGCAGGTGAGCGGCGAGCCGTCGGCCACTTCACCATCGCCATTGCCGATGTTGATCGCTGGATTGCAGGTCTCAAAATGATTGCTGTAGATGACGTGGTCGTCACCGAAGATGCGGATGCCTGGGGTATTGACGAAGTAGTTGCCATACACCTTGCATTTGTTGCCATGCCTTAAGGTGAACTGGGCGGCGCAGTTGCGGATGGTATTGTACCGTATTGTTACGGCTGATGATTTCACGGAGATCATTTCATTTTCGCCGGCGCATTGTTCAAAGAGGTTGTATTCCACGATGCTGTTGCTGGAAGACATGCTGTAGCCGCTCAGCCCAAACTGGAATGTTTCTGCGCCGTTGCCTGTCTGTGGCTGCTGGTCGAGGAAGTAGTTGTGGTGTATCCACAGGCTTTCGGCGATCTGGCTGCCGGAGCCGCGGATGGCCAGGAAGCGGCCCATCGCGTTTTTATGCTGGAAGGTGTTGTAGTCCACTTCGTGATTGTTACCGGCGATGGTCAGGTTTTCCCCGTCTCCCGGTGTTTCGAAGATGTTGCGGGTGAAGCGGCAGAAGGACGTGCCGCTGCCTGTTTTGGCTTTGCTGGCGCTGTGGGTGAATTTAAACCCCTGGACGATGATGTACTGGGCGGGACTGGCGATGTTGAAGCCACCGGTACCGGCGATGGTCACACCTGCCACTGATTGCGCTTTGATGGTGATGGGCTGGGCCGCCGTTCCCTGTTTGGTGATGGAGATATCAGCCGAAGCGGTGTAGGTGCCGTTGGCCACGATGATCACATCTCCGGGATTGGCGTTGTTGATGGCGGTCTGCAATGCAGACAGGGACGTTACCGTTGTTTGGGCGGTGGCTTGTACGACTGTCAGCCAGCACAGTACAAGCAGAGGGAGTAGCTTTTTTCTCATGTGGAATGTTTAAAGTATGGTTGCAGGGAGTGAATGGGTTGTGTAAAGCCGGTCTAAAGGTCTTTCAGGATAACTAACGGTCTTCATTTATGCAATCGTTTGCATTGCAAGAAAAGAAAAAAACTCTGAATAAAAAAAACTGTTTTTTAAGTGATTACTGCTGAAGTATTTAGGTACATTTAGGTGAAGTTATACAGCATGGAAACGATTGACTACAAACTGGAAGCGGCCAAAAAGGCGATGACGTATGTGCGTGAGGGGTATACCATAGGATTGGGTGCCGGTAGCACCATCGCCCACCTGGTAAAGGAACTGGCGGCGGTACCTGCACTATTGAAAAGCATCTCCGTGGCAACGGCCTCTTTCAACACCCGGCTGTTGTTGCAGGAACACGGCTTTACTGTCAGGGACGTGGCATCTTTGGCACGACTGGACATCCACTTCGATGGCTGCGATCAGTTCGACCGTAGCCTCAACGCCCTGAAAAGCGGCGGCGGCGTACATACCCCCGAAAAGCTGCTGGCTGCCATGGCGCAACGGTTTATACTGATAGGCGACGGCGCCAAATACGTGGAAAAGCTGCTGCCTACCGTGCCGGTCGTAATAGAACTCATCCCGGACGCACTATCTTTTGTGCAACAGGCATTGCTGCGCCTTTACCCCGATGCACGCCCGCAATTGCGGCTTAGCAACAAAAAAGACGGCGCAGTCATTACAGAACGCGGCAATCTGCTGATAGACATCTGGTTCACGGCATTTCCCCCGGTTGCAGAAATTAATCCACAGTTAAAAGCCGTACCCGGAATACTGGAAACATCCCTCTTTTATCACATGGCCCATGAAGCCATCATCGCCGGCAAAAACGGGGTGACGATTGTATTTCCGGAAAGATAGATCAGTCTGTCTTATCTTTGTGTAATGAAGCAGAAAAGCAGTGATCCCCGCCAGCGGTTGCTTGATACCGCTACCGATCTTTTTTACCGGCAAGGTTACCACGCTACCGGCATCAACCAGGTGCTGCAGGAAGCAGGCGTGGCCCGCGCCAGCCTGTACCTGCATTTTGCTTCTAAAGAAGCGCTCCTGGAAGCGTTCCTGGAATACCGCCACAATTACTGGTTCGAGGCACTGAAAGCCTTTACGGAAAAGCCTTCCAAACCCCGTGAGAAAATCCTCGCGGCATTCGACTTCCTGCTGGACATCAACGAAAAAGAAAATTACCGGGGATGTGCCTTCCTGAACATTCTCTCCGAAATAACAGAACAGGACGGGGAAGCCCTCCGCATCATCCGCGATCATAAAAAAGACCTGCGCGCCTATTTTGCGGGTATCCTCAACAAAGAAAAACAGCTGGTGCAGGACCATGTGTACCTGCTGTTTGAATCGGCCATGGTGGAAAGTCAGCTGTATGCCAATCAATGGCCGGTACAGGAGGCCAGAAGGATGGTGGCCGAACTGCTTTAATTGCCGGCCGCGGCCTGTTTCAGTTTTTGTTCTACCAGCAATGCATGCAACACTTCTGTGGAAAGGCCATGCAGCGTAAGCCGGAAAGCTGCGCCATATGTGGGCAACGGAATCATGGGATGTTTGTTGTTCAACGCTACCAGCCGCTCCGGGCAGTCCATGATAGTAGCGGCATACAACCCGATCACTTCATCCAGCTGCAACGAATTGGAAGCCCTCCAAAAATCACTGTCGGTCAGAAAAAACTGGTACACCGGCGTGAATATCTCAATAGCGGTAGATAAATCAATGCAATTGCTCCACTTGTCACGGAAAGGCTCAAAAGGCAGCGGTCCGGTGCTGATAGCGCTGAAATCCGGCTGTTCCACTTTCGTGATGGCTTTGCCTTTTGCTTTAAGCGCATTGTTCAGGTTGATGATAAAGTTGTAGAGATTGAGATCATGATTTAAAAAAAGATCATCCTTCACCGCATTGACAGACACCGGTTTCAACGGGTTCATTGGGATGTCGTCAATATCTTTCACATTGTCTTTGATAAAACGCAATACCTCCGACCCCAGGTAAAAATGGCGCAGGATAAGGAAATTGGCCTCCGGCGTGATGCAGTATTTCATGCCCCTGTACAGCCAGCGGTGCAGCCGCTGCGGAGCGTTGATCACATTGGGCGCAATGGCCTTAAAGATCTGCAACAGAATAATACCCAAACGGGCAAACACTTTTACAAAAGGATACAGGAACTGTTTGGTCCTGCGACTGGCATCATACAGAAATGCTGCCTTGGCGTCAGGGTTGAACGGGATACTGTTGTCGAGAAACAACGCATGCCAATGGCTCGGATCTCTCGGGTTGTTCTCCAGTTTCTCAAAATAAGTACTGTCTTTCATACAGAGATGACGGGTTCGGTTCAGTAATTTCCAATTTGTTCCAGTTGCAGGCGGTACAAACGACCGACCACCTTCGCTGTTTTTACAATTCTTTCTGCAAGCGCGGTGGTCAGGAGGCCCGACTGAATGGCGTTTTCAAACCGCTCGAAATGATTTTCATTGGAGTCGCTGGTTTCATGATAGGTGAAAAAGGAAACCTGGTCGTCACACAGCTGTAACTGTTGCTGAATGGCGCGGCCCCAATTGCCGGACACCCGGTTGCCAAGGCCTTCAATGATGAACATGCCGCCCAACAGGTCAAACGGGTCCGGTTGACTTGCCCGCTGGAACATGTAGGCGCTCAATGCTTCACTACCGATGTTTTTCTCGCCTTTTTGCAACTCCTCCAGGGTGCCGCCGCACTGAATATAGTTCTTTTCCAGTATCTGGTAGTCCCGGTGTTCGTCGCGGGAGTGGGAGATAAAAGAGGAGCGGATATCAAAGTGTTCGATGCTCACGTTGGAGGCTGCACGGGCAATCCACTGGGAACCGTCTATCACTTGCTGGCGAAGATTAAACAGCAATGCTTTGTACTCTTCCAGTGTGAGCGTGCCGGAGAATATTTTCTTCACGACAGGCACCTGTCGAAGGGAACTTTCAAAGTCAATCCACACGGTGGTGAGTTGGCGTATCAGCCATTCGAGGGTGGGATTGTCCTGCTGTATCCTGATCTCGGGAGCTTTGATTTCGGTGAGGAGTGAAGCGGGATCAAATGTTTTTGTGGCCGTAGGCGGAACAACTGTCAGCATCATGAAGCCAGTGATAAAGCGGCCGCTTTCCGGCACCATGCACAGTATTTTATCGCCGGCCTTCAGTGGTTTGGTGCGCAACAGCTCTTCCAGCAATACAAAGATAGAGGCCGTGCCCACGTTGCCAACACTATACAGGTTGCTGAACCATTTCTCTTCGGGAATGCTCACGCCGCCCTTTGCCAGCAGTTGTATAATTTTTTCTTTGAAGTGATGGGAAGAGTAGTGGCATACGAACCAGTCGAAGCCCGCGGCGTCGAACTTCCCGTCGTCGATCAGTTCAAAGAAACGTTGTACGCCCAGTTTCACCATGTTGTCCACGAGGCGAAGGTCCTGTTTCAGGTTGAGCGCACCGTCGCGGTCAGCCTCGGTGAAACTGTCATAGTCCATCCACGACTGTGGCTGGTGGCCGTTGGTGCCTTTGTTCCTGCCTGCATACATGCACACTTCGTACAGGTGTGCATAGGAGCGGAGGTCTATCCAGTCTATTTGTAAACTGATGTGTTGCGCGGCGGGTTTGTTTTGTAGCAGTAGTGCGCCTGCTCCGTCAGACAGCATCCAGCGGAGGAAATCTGTTTCAAGCTCCAGTCCGTGCCCGTCCAGGATACGCTGCTGGTGTTCAAACCGTTTGCCTTTGAACAGCCTGCTGGCCAGTTCTCCTGCACAGGCCACGGCTGTTTGTGCCGCGCCGGTCTGAATATTCGTATAGGCGTTTTTGATAGCCATCAGGCCGGCAGCGCAAACGCTCTGGTGGCTGGCAATCTCGCAGGCCGGATTGCCCAGATCGGCATGTACCATACTGGCAAATCCCGGTACTGGCAGGTCTGATTGCGTAGTGGCGGCCGATATAAAGTGAATGTCTTCTTTACCGGTACCGTTACGGCCCAGGCAGTCTTCGATGGCTTTTGCGGTCATGCCGCTAACGGTGTGGGTTGTACGCTGTTGCTGGTCCAGTGCGTAGTACCTGGACTGGATGCCATTCTGTGACAGCATTTTTGTTTTGCTGCGGGAGGGCTTGCCGTCAATCATTCCCAGGTATTCTTCTATTTTATCATTGTGGACAGGCTCACCGGGGAGATATTTACCGGCGGCGGTGATATAGACGTTTTCTAATTGCATATTTGGCGTATTATCAAAACGGTGGATGAAAAAATGTGTGGCTCAGGTCTGTCAAATCAAAATTTAAATTAGTCGAATTTTTAGATATAGCAAGCTGAAGAGGAGATAAAGAGTTGTTAAAACTGTCTGCGGGTTGTAACAGGAGCAATCGCTATAATGGTTGACCGTGGCTATATTCAGTACATTCGACGGTCGTTTCCCCAGGTATACATGTAGTTGTTTCTACTTGGTTTCTTTTGATTTTTGTATGATGATTTTTCTTTAATATTTTTAAAGATGATTTCTCCAATTTTCCATGGTTGCTTTTTTAGGGATTAAAAATCATCTTTCCAATGATTTAATAATACCCTAAAGTCTATTGCCGTTGATTCATTAGTTTTTCTTTAACGCCCTAAAATCCGTTTCCGACGATTCAATAATTTCTCCCTGATTATCTATTGCCCTTTCTATCCTTCCCAAAAAAATTCCTTTGTCAATTCACAATAAATTCTACCTTTACTAAAAATAGACAGATTGGTCTGTCTGTAATTTTAAATCAAAAAACAAAAACCATGGAACAGAGACCTCCTTTTCCTCCCTTTACACACGAAACAGCCCTGCAGAAAGTACAGATGGCTGAAGATGCCTGGAACAGCCGTAATCCGGAGAAAGTGTCCAAAGCATACACTATTGACACGGAATGGCGCAACCGTGACCAGTTTATCAACGGCCGGGAAGAAGTGGTCGCTTTTTTGACCAAAAAGTGGGAAAAAGAGCTGGACTACCGCCTGAAGAAAGAACTGTGGAGTTTTACCGACAATAAAATCGCGGTGAAATTTGAATACGAATGGCATGATAAAGCAGGCAACTGGTTCCGTTCCTATGGCAACGAATTATGGGAATTCGATGCCTACGGCCTCATGCAGCGCCGGTTTGCGGCTATCAATGATGTGCCCGTACATAGCAGCGAAAGAAAGTTCCGGGATGATGCAGGTCCGTTTGTACTGGCTTGTTAATACCTGGCAAGCTCAT
This sequence comes from Chitinophaga varians, assembly GCF_012641275.1. Taxonomy (NCBI): domain Bacteria; kingdom Pseudomonadati; phylum Bacteroidota; class Chitinophagia; order Chitinophagales; family Chitinophagaceae; genus Chitinophaga; species Chitinophaga varians. The sequence goes on from NZ_JABAIA010000002.1 coordinate 969,509, forward strand.
GCTTTATTGCAGGAACGGGAATTGTGGTAATTACCTCCAAAAGCGCATATTATGGAAAACATTACCAACATCGAAGAGCTGGCAGACAGAGCATGGTTCCAGGTAGCGCCGGGCGTATGGGGTATCCGCGATCTTTTTGTGAACATGTACCTGGTGCAGAATGCACGTACCCGCTCCTGGGTATTGGTAGACGCGGGACTTCGTACATCGGCCTACAAAATCAAAAGGGCCGCCCGGCAATTGTTTGCGCCGCACTTTGCACCTTCTGCGATTGTGCTTACGCATGGGCACTTTGACCACGTAGGCGCATTGCCCTCACTGTTGCGGGAATGGGAAGTGCCGGTATATGCACATTACCTGGAAGCGCCTTACCTCACCGGCCGGTCGGCCTATCCGCCGCCAGACCCCTGCGCCGGCGGCGGCATAATGACCATGATGTCCTGGACTTTTCCTACAGACCCCATTGACCTCAACGGTCACCTGCTGTTATTGCCGGAAGATAAAACCATTCCCGGTCTGGATGGCTGGCGCTATATCGAAACACCGGGTCATACGCCCGGTCATATCAGTCTTTTCCGGGAAGAGGATAAACTGCTGCTCGCCGGCGACGCTTTCGTTACCACCCGCGCAGAAGCCCTCAGCAGCACCATGATGCAGACAAAACATGTTTCCGGTCCGCCGAAATATTTCACCTCCGACTGGGTATCCGCTGAAACCAGCGTGAAGAAACTGGCAGAACTGCAGCCGGAAATAGCCGCCACCGGCCATGGCCGCCCGCTGTATGGCGCCGCTATGCAGCAACGCCTGCAATGGATCGCCGATCACTTCAAATCGGAGGCGAAGCCCCGCTGCGGAAGGTACGTGAAAGAATCTGCCGTAGCAGGGGTCAACGGCGTGGAATATGTGCCGGCGGCCCGCGCTCCCAAATGGCTCATACTGGCCGGCGTGATCACACTGGTGGCTACCGGCGCCCTGTTGTACAACCGGCGAAAATCATAAACCCAGCTGCATATGTGCGCTCAGAAAACCTCCGGTAAACAAACAATGCCCAAACCCGGCAATACCACGCCCATGCTGGCCACCCTCGCAGCCACCGCTACGGACGAACCCGGATGGCTATACGAAATAAAATGGGATGGTTACCGCGCCCTGGCTTTCCTGGAGAAAGGCCAGGTGGAACTAAGATCGCGTAATAACAAGTCCTTCAATGAGAAATATTATCCGGTTCATCAGGCGTTGCAACAATGGAAAGTTAATGCGGTAGTAGATGGCGAAATAGTGGTGATCAACGAGGAAGGCTACACGATATTCAGCCAGCTACAGGACTGGCGCAGCGAGGCTGACGGCCAGCTGGTGTACTATCTCTTCGATATCCTCTGGCTCAATGGGAAAGACCTTACCTCCCTGCCGCTAATGCAACGGAAAAAGCTATTGCAGCAACTGATGCCGGTCAACAACAACATCCTTCGCTTCAGCGAAGGGTTCGTGACAGATGGTACCGATTTCTTCGAACAGGCCAAAAAACTCAAACTGGAAGGCATCATGGCTAAAAAGACGGACAGTCATTATCATCCCGGCGTCCGTACCCGTGAATGGCTCAAAATAAAAACCAGCAACCGCCAGGAGGTGGTCATCGGTGGCTATACGAAAAATGAAGGCTCCTCCAAACCATTCAGCTCCTTACTGGTAGGGGTATACGAAAACGGCAAACTGCAATATACCGGAAAGATCGGCACCGGCTTTTCCCTTGCCCAACAGCAGGAGATGATGAAGCAGTTTACATCGCTGGAAACAAAAAAATCCCCGTTCGCCGTTATCCCCGATGTGAACAAACCCTCCCGCTTCAGGCCCAATCCGCCACAGGCTGCCGCCGTATGGCTAAAACCAAAGCTCATCTGTGAGGTAAGTTTCCGCGAAATGACCAGCGATGGCGTGATGCGCCACCCTTCTTTCGAAGGCATGCGGGAAGATAAAACCCCCACACAGGTAACAACCGAAAAACCGGTCAAAATAAAAACGACTAACGCCAAAGCACCAACGAAAAAGGCAGCTGCAAAAAGCACCACCCTTAAAAAAGCGCTGAAACCGGCAGCAGCCAAGGTCCGGCAGACATTGCTCAATCCCGGTGAAGAAACACAGGTGCGCACCATCAACGGCCATGCGCTTAAATTCACCAATCTCAGTAAAATTTACTGGCCGGGTGAAAAGATCACCAAACGGGATATGATCAACTACTACTATCAGATGGCGCCTTTTATAGTGCCCTATATCAAAGACCGGCCACAGTCGCTCAACCGCTTCCCCAACGGCATCAACGGAGAGAGTTTCTACCAGAAAGATGTTTCCGGCAAGGCGCCCGACTGGGTGCCTACTTTTCCTTATCACAGCAGTGACGAGCCCCGCGAAAAAGAATATCTCGTAGGCGAAAATGAGGCCACATTGTTGTACATGGCATCGTTGGGATGTATTGAAATCAACCCCTGGAGCAGCCGCCTGCGCAAGCCGGAAAACCCTGACTGGTGCATCATTGACCTCGACCCTGACAAGACCACCTTTGACCAGGTGATAGAAGCGGCGCAGGTAACGCATGAAATCCTGGATGCCGCCGGTATTCCCGGTTACTGTAAAACTTCAGGTTCTACAGGGCTGCATATCTATATCCCGCTGGGCGCGAAGTATACCTATGAACAATCCAAGGAGTTCGGCCGTATCATCGCGCGGCTGGTGCATGGCCGCCTGCCGGAAACGACCAGCATAGAACGCGCTACCAACCGGCGCAAGCGGAAAATGTACATCGATTTTTTACAGAACAGGCCACAGGCCACGGTAGCGGCGCCATATTCGCTGAGGCCCAAACCCGGCGCCACAGTGTCTATGCCGCTGCATTGGGAAGAAGTGAAAAAAGGGCTGACCATGAAAGATTTTACTATCTATAACGCCGTAGCACGTGTACGGGAACAGGGCGATATCTTCAAACCTGTGCTGGGTAAGGGTATCAACATGAAAGCGGCGCTGGCAGGACTGGAAAAACTGTTCCGCGAATAACAGAAAGTAGTATCTTCCCGGTCACTGTTTCTAAAATAATTTGCATGAAGCCTGTTACCGTATGCTTTGGAGAAATACTCTGGGATGTGTTTCCCAACGGCGTCCGCAAGCCCGGCGGCGCCCCTTTCAATGTAGCCTATCACCTTTCCCGCCTCGGGATGGACAGCCATATTATCAGTCGCACCGGCGCCGATGAAGCCGGAGAAGCGCTGCGGAAAATCCTGCGGCAGTGGCAGGTGCCGGAAGACATGTTACAGCTGGACACGCAGCAGCCTACCGGCACCGTACAGGCCACGCAGGGCGCCAATCATGAAATGCATTACGATATCCTGAAACCGGTGGCGTGGGACTTTATTGCCTGGCAACCGGAGCAGGAGGCACTGGTACGCCGCTCCGGCGCTTTTGTGTTTGGCAGCCTCGCCATCCGCAGCGAAGTGTCCCGCCAGACTTTATGGAAACTGCTGGACGTAGCTCCCTACAAGGTGCTGGACATCAATATCCGTCCGCCTCACAGCGATATGAACACTATCCGTGAACTGCTGCGCCGCGTCGACCTGGTGAAGATGAACGAAGAAGAACTACAACTGGTGCTGCATGCAACAGGAGATACTTTTGACACGCCGGAAGAGGGCGCCCGTATCGTGATGCAACGTTACGGCGTACCGCAGCTGATCATCACCCGCGGCAGCAAAGGGGCCGTGTATGTGGACGGGCATGGGCAATTCGGGCGTCCGGCCAAGCAGGTGACGGTAAAAGACACCGTAGGCAGCGGCGATTCCTTCCTGGCGGCATTCCTGTCCCAAATATTGAAAGGACGCCCGGTACCGGCGGCGCTGGACCTGGCCGTGGAAGTGAGCGGGTTCGTTACCACCTGCGAAGGTGCCAACCCGGAATACGACGGTAGCAGATTTGATGTTTGATTTTCGTAACTTAGCGTTATGGCAAAAGCACAAACCATCACAGAATTCTATCACGAGAAAATTCACTGTATTCCTGACAATCTTCAGCAGGACATCGGGCATTTTAATGTTTTCCGGATGGAAGATTGTCAGCCTGCAAGTCCCAGCATGTCATACAACCGCCGGGATTTTTATAAGATAAGCCTGTTGCGGGGAAAGTTCATTTACCATTATGCCGACAGAAGCATACTGACAGAAGACGGAAACCTGCTGTTCTTTAATCCGCAGGTGCCCTATGCGTGGGAACAGTTGTCCAAGGAAAAGGCAAGCGGTTACTTCTGTATCTTCCGCGAATCTTTTCTGACAGAGATGGGCCGGCATACGCTGAGGGACCTGCCCATGTTCCACCCGCAGGGAAAGCCTTCTTACCGGCTTACTACGGAACTGGAAAAAGAAGTGGAGCGGCTGTTCATTAAAATGCTGAATGAAATCAACAGTGATTACCGGGGGAAATATGACCTGATCCGTAATTATCTCATGGAGATGTTACACCTGGTCATGAAAATGGAGCCTTCGGAGAAGCTTTACCAGCACCGTAATGCCAACGAACGAATTACTGCCGTGTTCATAGAACTGCTGGAACGGCAGTTTCCTATTGAGACGCCGGGACAGCTGTTCCGGCTGCGCTCTGCCAGCGACTTCGCCGCAGAACTGTCAGTGCATGTCAACCACCTCAACCGGGCCGTAAAGGAAACTACGGGTAAAACCACCACCACCCATATAGCGGAAAGAATCGTGACGGAGGCAAAAGCATTGCTCCGCCATACTGACCTGAACGTGTCCGAAATCAGCTACAGTCTTGGGTTTGAAGAGCCGTCCCACTTCAATAACTTCTTCCGTAAACATACCCGGATGACGCCGACCGGATTTCGAATTGTTTGATTTTTGCAATCATTCGTTTGTTTGGCGTAACAACCGGCATCTCCGCCGCCACTAATTTTGTTGTCATAAAAAGTTAAACATCTTATGAGCAACAAAAAAGTATGGTTTGTGACCGGCGCCTCCAAAGGATTGGGTCGCGACCTCGTGAAAAAACTGTTGGCCGGCGGTTACCGTGTGGCAGCCACTTCCCGCAATCTCGATGAGCTGAGCAAAATAGCTACAGACGATAATTTCCTGCCCCTCTCCATGCAGGTGACTGACGAAGCCAGCGTAGCGAAAGCCCTGGCAGATACCGTCGTGCGCTTTGGACGCGTAGACGTGGTGGTGAATAACGCCGGCTACGGACTGGCAGGCAGCATCGAAGAACTGTCTGACAGCGAAGCACGCGGTAATTTTGATATCAACGTTTTCGGTACACTCAATGTCATCCGTAAAGTGTTGCCTTATTTCCGCGCGCAAAAATCCGGGCATATCTTCAACGTGTCTTCCATTGCCGGCTTTATCGGAAGTTTCCCCGGCTTTGGTATTTACTGCGCTACCAAATTCGCAGTGGATGGTCTTTCCGAGTCTCTTGCCACAGAAGTAAAACCATTCGGCATACACGTGACCATCGTTTCTCCCGGGTATTTCCGGACTGACTTCCTCGCCGGTAGTTCGCTCGGCGTACCTGCAACGCCTATTGCAGACTACACGCAGGTAAGGGAACAACTTGCCCGTCACCAGAATGAAATCAACCACAATCAGCCTGGTGATCCGGAAAAAGCCGCAGCGGCCTTTATCGAGGTGAGCGAAGCGGAAAATCCGCCGGTACATCTCTTCCTGGGTGAAGATGCGTATAACATGGTGTATACTAAAATCGATGCAATTAAAGAAGAAGTGGAAGCGTGGAAAGCAACAACCGTAAATACCGGTTTTTAATTCATATGATAGCCCCGGGCCACGGGCCGAAGTCCCGGGGCTATCATATTACTGTATCTCGAAAGTGGCTGTCAGGGAGAGTTTGCCGGCTTTTCCCTTCGTCACAAGGTCCTGTATCTGTTTATCGGTCAGTTTTTTCCCTTTTACCTCAAACGGAATTTTAAAGCCACATACTTTGAAGTTGGCGCAGCCGTAGGCGCTGTTGCCTTTTATCAGCTGGTGTTCCTTGCATTTGGGACAGTTGAGCACCGCCAGGTCTACCGGTTTTTTCTCTCTGGGCTTACGCTCTTTTTTCGGTTTCTCTTCTTTATCTGCTGATGGCGGCGGCGCATCCGGTGCGATGGTAATGGTTTTATAGCTCGCCGTTTTCACTTCTTTGGTAAGATCGGCCACCATGGTGATCAGTTCATCTTTGAACGTGTCCATGGCATATTCCCCTTTTTCGATCAGGCGCAGTTTGCGTTCCCACTGGCCGGTCAGTTCGGCGCTTTTCAGCAGCTCCGTCTGGATGGTGTCAATCAGGTCGATACCGGTTTGTGTAGCGAAAATGTTCTTTTTTCTTTTGTCGATGTATTTGCGGCGGAACAGCGTTTCGATGATATTGGCGCGGGTGGAAGGACGGCCGATGCCGTTGTCTTTCAGCAGTTCGCGCATTTCTTCATCATCCACCTGTTTGCCTGCTGTTTCCATTGCGCGGAGCAGGCTGGCTTCCGTAAAGGCTTTGGGCGGGGATGTTTTGCCCTGATGGATACGGGGCGTATGCGGACCGCTTTCTCCTACCACAAAGTCCGGAATAAATTTCTCTTCTTCCTCGCCTTCTTTTTTGATGCTGGTATCGTTGGCGTATACTTCTTTCCAGCCCGGCTCAATGATTTGTTTACCAGTGACTTTAAACGGTACCTGGCCTACTTTTCCCAGTACGGTGGTGTTGGATATTTTACACTCCGGATAGAACGCAGCAATGAAGCGGCGTGCGATCAGGTCGTAAATCCTTTTTTCTTCCGGTGGCAGTCCGCCGCCGGGATGCACGCCTGTGGGGATGATGGCATGGTGGTCCGTTACTTTCTTATCGTCAAAAACGGTTTTCAGTTTAGGGATGGGATTGGCCAGCACCGGGGCGGTGAGCGCCGCGTAGGGTGTCATGTCCTGCAGTATGCCGGCTACTTTGGGATGCAGGTCTTCCGAGAGGTAGGTGGTATCTACGCGCGGGTAGGTGACCAGTTTTTTCTCGTAGAGGTTCTGCACGTATTTGAGGGTGTCGTCTGCGGAGTATGCATATTTTTTGTTGGCGGCCACCTGCAGTGAGGTGAGGTCAAACAGGCGGGGATTACCTTCTTTGCCGTCTTTTTTCTCGAAGGATGTCACTTCAAACGGATGTTCCTGTAAGTAGGCCAGCCCTTTCTGCGCTTTTTCCACACTGCCGAGGCGGTCAATGGCGGCGGTAAATTCCGTGTCGCGGTACACCGTTTTCAGTTCCCAGTAATCTTCCGACACGAAGGCATTGATCTCTTTCTGCCGGGCAACGATCATGGCCAGGGTAGGGGTTTGCACCCGCCCTATGGACAGTACCGTTTTACCCACGGCAAATTTTTTGGTAAAGAGACGGGTGGCGTTCATGCCCAACAGCCAGTCGCCGATAGCGCGGGCGCTGCCGGCGGCATAGAGATTGTCGTACTGACCGGCATCCCTGAGCTGCTGGAAGCCATTACGTATAGCCTCTTCCGTGAGAGAGGAAATCCAGAGTCTTTTGACGGGAGCAGTGCATTTCGCTTTGAGCAGCACCCATCGTTGTATCAGTTCACCTTCCTGGCCGGCATCACCGCAGTTGATCACTTCATCACATTGTTGTACCAACTGCTCGATAACTTTAAACTGCTTTTGTACGCCGTTATTTTCTATCAGTTTGATACCAAAACTGGGAGGTATCATGGGGAGGTCTTCCAGCCGCCAGAATTTCCATTGTTCGTAATAATCATGTGGTTCTTTCAGTGTACAAAAATGGCCGAAAGTCCAGGTCACCTGGTAGCCATTGCCTTCGTAGTAGCCGTCTTTACGTTGCTTCGCACCGATTACTTCTGCTATGTCCCTGGCCACACTTGGTTTTTCTGCAATGCAAACTTTCATAAAAAGTTGAAATAGGGTAACAAATATCGGACAATTTACTGTTTTTGCCGGATTTTAATAGGCTGGCGGGATACATTAATCGCGGGTTATTATGAGAAGATTAACAATTATTACAAGGGGTAAATGTTCTTATTAACAATCTTGGGACAACCTTTCCCCCTGAAATGCCGTAAATTGTTAGTGCTAAATCCTTAAACCCTGGATTTTATGATAGCGTTTAATCAGGCACTGATCGTCCTTGCGAGAGATAAGGAAGTTACCATTGCTCACACCCGTCTCAAAGACTCTGTCGGAGACTTTAAAACCCGTGAAATACTCCACCAGCTGCTGAACCATACGCAGGAAACAGCCTCTTACATCAATATGGACAAGTATGTGGTGCTGGAAGAAATGGCTGATTACGGCTTGTGGGAGGAATACATTATTTTCCCTAAACTGGGCAACGATGCCGGTGAATCGATGTCACTGGCTTTTAACCTGGTATTTGCCACTGGTTACCAGGAAGTGGTGATGGTGGGCATGGACTGCCCGCACCTGTCTCCTGAATTGCTGGAAGAGGCTTTTGCCGCATTGAAACATAACCAGGTGGTCATCGGCCCCGCGCAACATGGCGGCTTTTATCTGCTGGGCATGCAACGTTTTTATCCCGAACTTTTCGATTTTGTGGATGCCGGCTCTGCCCATTGGCTTCGCCGCCTGCTGACAGCCATCAATAAACTACAATTGCGGTTTACTTTTCTGCCTACGCTCAACGTGGTACAGGAACTGGCAGATGTGCCGGAAGACTGGCTATGATTGTGACGGCCATGATTTTTACTGGTCCGCCTGATTTGGGAAGATGACAACGTACCTTTTCCCTGTCGTTGTTTTGGGCCTGATGTTTTATATTTGAGCCATGACTAACCCCCTTCCAACGTATCAATCCGCCTTCGGGCTACTTCAGGCAGAAGCCGCCCCGGACGATCAGTTCTTTTGGAAAGGCGATATTACGCTGCAGCATCCGCTGTTCACCGGAACAGTGCCTGTTTATCTCATCACAAAAGAAGCACAACTGTCGCCCGACATGCTCGGCTTTACAGAACAGATCGTTGCCAACGTGGGAGCGTACATTGAAAAGTCATTGACATTTATCCAACAGACGCTGGCCAATGACCCTGAAGCGTACGGGATCACCCCGGAAGAGCGTGCCTGGCTGGATGTAGACATCAGCGAGTTTCCGCTGGAATTTCCGGAAATTACATTTTATGAAGCTGAGGAATGGTTTATGCGGTTTGCCCAGGGCCGGTTCCGGATCTGTGATCCATATGGTATCGGCATCACTTATCGTGGTACCGTTCCCGTTAATGTGAATAACCTGGAAGACAGCATCAGCGCGGAATAACAGGCGATTTATGCTGACTTATATGCTTTGATCATATCCCCGATTTCTTTTCTGCCGAAATATTCGGCCCAGTCCAGCGCATTGGCTTTATGTATGGCGTCTTTGATTTCCAGGTCGGGTTGTGCAGCGATGGCCAGTTGCGCCAGTGCGATATCGTTTTTCTCAGCTGCCGCGTGTAATAGTGTATACTGAAAATCCCCGTACAGGCGGTTCACTTCATCCGGGCTTTGCGCCAACAGCGCCGCGGTACGGTCTTTCCAGCCCAGTTTCCAGGCGTCCAGTGCGCCACAGGCAACACCGTGCGCTATCAGCCATTCAGCTGCAGCCGGCTGTTGGCAATGCACGGCCAGTTCCATGAGGTGCATGCCATTGCAGAGGGGCGCCTTCAGGTCGGCGCCTGCGAAGACCTCTAAGGCCGTAATATCGCCTTTGCCAATTGCCTCTGCCAGCGCTATCTCTTCAGCGCCAGGCGGACGGGTTTGCAGGCGGTCGTCTGTGATCCACCAGGTAAGTCCGTCGTTGATCCATTGAAAGCCTAATTGCTCGTATATGGGCCTGCCCATAGGGTTGGCATTCAGCGTAGCGTAATGATATCCTTTTTCGCGGGCATGTATACAGGCGGCGTTCACGATAGCCTTGCCAATGCCGCGGCCCCTCGCCTCCGGTACCACACCTACGTTGTAAATGCCTGCTACGCCACCTCCAAATAGCAACAGTGTCTGTGCTACAATGCGGCCATTTAACGTGGCGACAAAACGTTGCACCAGCTCCGGGCTTTCCTGTTGCAGGCCGGTCGTTCCTTTATTGTTGTTTGCTGCATAGGGGAGTTCTTTAATGGAATGCAGCGGCGTGGTGTTGTCTGCTGCAATATGCAGCCCTTCCGGTGATGCGTAGGTGGCGTTGATGTTTTGAAGGTCCAGCGCCATCCAGCAGGGTTGCCATCCCGGCTGAAATCCACGGGCCAGCAGCAGTACGTCCAGCTGCGGTGTCGCCGGCGGGTTGAGTGACCAGCAGCCCAGATTACGGCTGGGATGGGCCTGATAGAAGGCCATCATATCGTTCAGCTTTGCGGTATCGGCGGACAGTGCAGGAAAGAGAACTGTGCCGCTGCCTTCTGCTTCAATGTAAGTCCAGGAAAGGCCTGCTTCCTGGTGTATGATGCCGTTTTTGATACGGGCGTCGAGGAGGAATAATTCACAATGATTTTGCGCGATGGCAGTTTCAAGTTGCGTGGGCGTGGCGTTGCATAAAGTGGTATTCATGGCGTCTGATTAATGGGCAAACGGAATTAACGAATTAAAACTACAATAAAAAAATGGCCGGTTATAAAAAAGAAGAAGCCCGCATTGTATACACAATGCAGGCTTCTGTTATGATCATGGTCGCCAAAATGAGTAACGTTGGTCAGTTTTCAGTCATCCCCCAGTCCTTGTATTGTGCCCTTATCTTATTGAGAACAGGGCCTTCAAACGGTATACATCCACCTGCGAAAAAATCGGTCCAGGTGATATCGCTGTTATAGTGGGCGAGCGTATAGCCGTTTTCAAATGTCAGCAGCAGCTGGTGTTTTTCCTGTTTCACCTGAAAACGTCCGAGGGTGTTAAGCAGTAACCTTCTGAGGGCGCCTTGTGCCATATAACCGGCTGCTGTTTCCTGGCATAACGGAAAAAGGGTATGCACCATTACATAGTCTGCCAGGAAAGGTTGGACATTAAAATGAGCAGCGGCGAGCAATGACATTTCATAATATGCCGCTGCTGGCTTCATTTTATTTCCATGTTTTTTCACCTTTTTTCATTTTATCCAGGATATCCTGATATGTTTTTTTATCACTGGAGGGGGCTAGTTCCACCGCCTTTTCTTCATTGGCGATGGCGTCGTCTTTTTTGCCGGCTTTATACAGCACATTAGCGTAGGTGTCTATATAGGCCGGGTTGTTGTCTGCTTTCAGCAGGTGCTGGCACCAATTGGCCGCATTGTTGAGATGCGTGGGATCAGAGATATTTTCAAAGACGGTCCATGCGTAGGTGTTCAGTTCATTCGGCGCGATGTACGCGGCGCATTTGCCTACATATTGGTCAGCAGTGGCGGCAAAGTTGTCCCAGTCCTTCTGGTTCAGGAGGTGGATTGTTTTGGCGCGCAGGAATATTTCTTCTCCGGGGGCGCCATATTGTTTGGTTTTCGCTTCTATTTTATTCCAGTCGGGGCGGGCGGCAGCGTCTTGTACATAAGGTTTGATTTCTTCGCTGTAGATGATGGTCATCAGTCTTGCGTCGGCCTGGCGTTGACCAAGGGTTTTATTGATCTGGTCGCGGTTGTCCATCAGTAGTGCAAAACCTTTGTCGCGGCTGCTGGTTGTGAATTTATTGATGAATGCCATCTGGCTGCGTGTCAGTGGTGCTTTCATCTGCCCGATATAGTCATTGGATATTTTAGTTGCGTTGGGCTTGTCATTTACACGGAGGGCCATTTGTGCCAGTTGCTGCAGGAACGGGCCATCTTTTTTGCCTTTGTTGTAGGCATCGAGCATGGTAGCATACTGGTTGTCCGGATTGGTGGTGTCGATGTCTTTAACGATAAATGCGGCGGCCACATCGCTGGTGGGCGGAATGAAGGCGCTGTGTATCTGGCGCAACTCGGCCACCGGTACTTTGATCACTTCACGGTCATAGGAGATCAGGCCGTTTTCTTCTGTTTCCACGTCAAATGGTTCTGTATAGATAGAGCCGCTGAGGCCTTCTTCTTCGAATATTTTCAGGTGTTTGTTCATGAAGCCGTATTTGCGTGCGAAGGCAGCGGCAGGGATGGAGATATAGCCCCATCCGTCGGCTTCATTCCACTGATGGTTAGGTGTTTTTACCTGCACGCCACCCCATTCGCCGAGTACTCTTGCTTTGCCGGGGAGGGCAGGGGCAATACCGGGACCGGGGTAATCATGTATGTCTGTCAGGTCGCTGCTTTTCCATTTTTCGTTGGGGTCTTTGGGTGATTCCCGGTCATAGTTTTCGCCGGTGTGGCCGTTGATGATACGGGAAGGGTCCATCTGTTTCATGGTTTCTGTAAGGCGTTGCTGGTCATAGCGCGCCCAGCCTTCGTTGAACAGTACCCAGCAAACGATGGAGGGGGAGTTAAAACATTGGGCCACGGTAGCCGCGTTTTCTTTTTCGAAATTCTTACGGGCGTCCGCGCTGTTGTTAGGACAGGTAACCATGTCCTGCCATACCAGGATGCCTTCTTTGTCGCAATGATAATACCAGCGGGCGGGTTCCACTTTTACGTGTTTGCGGATGGTATTAAAGCCCATGGATTTGATGGCGAGGACATCAAATTTCAGCGCGTCGTCGGTAGGAGCGGTATACAGTCCGTCGGGCCAGAATCCCTGGTCCAGCACGCCGAGGTTATAGGTGTATTTTCCGTTGAGGAAGATACGTTCCTGTCCGTTTTCGTCTTTTTTGATTTCTATTTTACGCATGCCGAAGTAAGAGCCAACGGTGTCGACTACTTTGTTGTTATACAGCAGCTTTACGGTGAGGTTGTAGAGGAACGGTTCGTTGGGCGACCAGAGGCGGGCGTTTGGAACGGGCAGTTGCAGATCTGTGTTGGGTTTGCCTTTGATGGTGCCTATCACGGCGCCGTTGGAGGATGCCACGGCTTCCACGGTATAACCGGCAGCGTTACCGGGCGTGTTTACGCGCAGGTCGAGGTGTTGCTGGTCTACCTGCGGCACCATTTTCAGTCCGTCGATATACACCGCCGGCACTGTTTCGAGCCAGACGGTCTGCCAGATGCCGCTGCTGCCGGTGTAGAGGATATTGCGGGGCTGCAGCACCTGTTTACCGTGCGGGTTGTCGCCTGCGTCGGTTGGGTCCAGTACAGACACGACCAGTTCATTGCCTTTGTCTTTCAGCTGGTCGGTGATATCGAACTGGAAGCCGGTGTAGCCGCCGGTGTGGGTGCCGATTTTTTTACCGTTGAGGAAAACGGCCGCGTCGAAATCGACTGCGCCGAAGTGCAGCAGTACTCTGTCTTTTCCTTTAGCGGCGGGTTTATTGAAAGTTCTTTTATACCATAAGCGTTGGTCTGGCTGTAAGGTTTTCTGTACGCCGGAGAGGGCTGATTCGAGTGGGAATGGAACGAGTATCTCGCCGTTGAACGAAGGGGGGGGTGTCTGGTCACCGGCGCTGGTGATGGCATATTGCCAGATGCCGTTGAGGTTTTCCCAGTTGGGCCGTACCATTTGTGGCCGGGGGTATTCGGGCAGGGCGTTGGAGGGACTGACTTCTTTGGCCCATCTTGTCTGGAGAGGGGACGGTTTCATTTTCCAGGATACCGCCGTCTGGCCGGATGCGAGGATACTGAGGGTGGTGCATCCCAAAACGAGGAATGCAACGCTGATTTGTCGTAACATGTTCAGGTCGGTTAATAATAACTAGATAATCGATGTCTATAATATACGTTATGCGGGTGCTTACAGGCCGCAGCCGTGTATTTTGGTTGGTTTTGGGGGATAGTGCCGGTTCACGGGCCTATTCAAAATGGAGGACGCCTTGCTGGTCATACCTGGATTTGATGCCGTCTGCACGTTCCAGGTTATGGAGGAAAGCCTGCAGGGGCTGGTTCCGGTCTATAATGCCGAAGAAGCGTCTGCTGCTGACTCTTTGGTTGTCCAGGGCGATGGTCACGCCGAACCAGCGGAGTATGACGGGGGCCAGTTCCTGCAGGGAGGCGTTTTCGAAGGTATACACCCCTGTGCGCCAGCCCAGCACTTTGTCTTCGTCGAATGCTTCTTTGGTGACGCCGTTGTGGCTGCTGGTGATTTCGTAGCCGGGTTTAAGGAGAACGTTTTCCCTGCCGGTGGCTATTTTCACTGCGCCTTCCACGAGGGCTACTTTCACGAGGCCTGCATCATAGGTATTGATATTAAAGGCGGTGCCCAGTACGTTGACAGTATTGCCGGGCAGGTGCACAATAAAGGGCTGGTCTGCTTTGGCGGCAATCTGGAGGTAGGCTTCCCCGTCGATGGTTATTTCGCGGGTTTTGCCCGGGAAAGTGAACGGGAAGTTGATGGTGGTGGCGGCATTCAGTTGAATCTGTGTGCCGTCTGCCAGTAAAAGGTGGTAGTCCTTGCCTGCCGGCACGGTGAGGGTGTTAATCCCGGTACCGCTTTGGTGGCTGGCATCGAAGCTGAGTGTATGTTGTGTGTTGTTTAATACGGTGTTGCCCACGCGGATGCCTGCCGAGTCGTTGCTGAGGTCAATGGTTTTGCCTTCAGCTGTTACCAGGCGGATGGTGTGGACGGAACTGTCCTGTAATGCTGCCAGTGGCTGCCTGGCCGCATGTTTGAACAGGTACCAGCTTCCCGTGAGGGCCATCAGGCAGGCTGCGGCAATGCTGCCGGCTTTTTTGACAAAACGAAGCCTGTTCCCTTTGTTGAGGTCTGCCAGTACCTCTTCAACGGGATGCTGATCATGGCTTTCGCTTGCATCAGCCAGTAGCCGGGAACGTTCACGTTGGATGCCCTCCCAGATATTGCGTGCCTGGAGATCTTCCCTGATGGCGCTTTGCAGAAAGGTTTTGTCTTCCTCGCTGATCATTCCCAGCAGCTCATCCAAAGAAAGGTCTCTGATTTTTTCATAATCCATTTGAATGGGATGTTATCCTATTAACGGTGTTCACGACAAAAAGTACTATAGGTCACGGGAAGATTTTAGTTTTTTTCTGAGAATACGGAGGGTAGTGCTCATTTGATTTTTCACCGTTTGGAGAGAGAGGTTTTTTTCCGCAACAATTTCCCGTTGCGTTTTATCTTCCATGTATGACATTTCAAAAACGGCCCTTTGGGCCAGGGGCAGCGCATTAATGGCGGTGGCCAGCTGAAGCGACAGTTCCTTTCGTTCCATGGGATTAACACAAACGGTCAGCTCCTTCAGGCTCATATATTGATGTACATTACGCTCTTTTACCACACTGCGCCGGATACGGTCCATACACTTGTTGCGCACACAGGTGGCCAGGTAACTTTTCAGATGGAGATTGTCCACCAGCTTGTCGCGCCGGTTCCAGATCACGATCAAAACGTCATGTACCACGTCAGCCGCTTCCTCTGCATCCTTCAGGATGTAGTTGGCCTCTATGTGCAGCCGTTTGTAATAACGATTGTAAAGCTGGGTGAATGCCCACTCGCTGCCGACCTTCAGGTCTGCTACCAATTGTGCATCAGTGTAAGGTTCCATCGTACTTTCCCCCTGTTGAATAATGAGTTTAACATAGCTTACCTGTCAATAAATAATATTCTCCTGTATCTGCCAATGGTTATGTCCGGGAATGAAAATGAAAAGGGGTCTTCAGAACAGTTACAAGTGTAATATTAACTCCAGGTTAATATATTGTTACCAAATTAAGATATTCTGTTATCGGCGAAACAACCGCAACCATCACAGATTGTTAAGCATTTGTAAAGCATGAATTTATTACCGGTGACTTGTTAACAACAGGGCGCAGTTTATAGTGGCCGATGGTACTTTTTGTCGTTCACCGCGTTTAGATTATGAATTGTTTTTTTGACTTGATGAAAGACCTCTCTGAAACCCTTGCCCGGTATTACCCCTTTAGCTATTCACCATTCCAAATTTCCCTCTTTAATATATATGAAGACACACTTGCTTATCCTCTGGCTTTTCTCGCTCTCACCCCATAGCTCGTCTAACCAGGCGGAGAAAATAAAAGTCAACCTCAACGTCCGTAACGCCCCGCTCCGGGAAGTCTTCCGGCAAATCAGCCAGCAAACAGGCCTCCGCTTCTTTGGCAGCAACACCACCCCTTACGATGCCAAAGTATCCCTTCAGCAAAGCGGCACGGAACTCCGCAACCTGCTCGATGAAATCCTCCAGCCGCTCCACTGCTCCTGGGAGATATCCGGTAAAGTGATCATTATCAGCACTAAAAATACTTCGCCCACAGCACCGGTAACGGACGTCCTTTCCCGTAACGCTTCCCGCTCTCCCTGACCTCCTGCTTCGGCCCACTGCGGCAAAACGGCAACTGCACTGTTAAATATGTCGTATATTGCTAATGTACATGGGCTTAGAGCATCATATTATCATTATCGGCGGCGGCCTGGCAGGCCTTACCAGCGCTATCCACCTCTCCAGGGCCGGACTGCGGGTGTCCCTGATCGAAAAAAATACCTACCCCAGACATAAAGTCTGCGGAGAATATATTTCCAATGAAGTGCTGCCATACCTGCAATGGCTACACGCCGATCCTGCTGAACTGGCGCCGGCGGACATTTCCAGCCTGCTGTTATCGGCGGCCAACGGGAAAACCATTACGGCCCCGCTGCCGCTCGGCGGCTTCGGCGTCAGCCGGTACACACTGGACCATTTCCTGTTACGCAAAGCACTGGCCGCCGGCACACAACTGATCACCGATACGGTGACGGACGTGCAATACGAGGGCGACCACTGTATGGTTTATACAAAATCACATGCGCCACTGGCCGGCACGGTCGTGCTGGGCGCTTTTGGCAAACGCTCCACCCTCGACCAGCGGCTGTCCCGTTCTTTCCTCCGCAAGCCTGCACCATGGCTGGCGGTAAAAGGGCACTACGAAGGGCCGTTCCCCGACGGACAGGTGGCTTTGCATAACTTCCCCGGCGGCTATTGCGGCGTCTCCAAAACTGAAACAGGCGCGCTCAATATCTGCTACCTCGTACAGATGGACAGCTTCCGCCATTACCGCGATATCGACCAGCACCGGGAAGCCGTGTTGTTCAAAAACCATCACCTGAAAACTATTTTTAATAATAGCCGTCCCTTGTTTGATCAGCCACTGGCTATCAGCCAGATTTCTTTTGAACAGAAGACAAAAGTGGAACAACATATGCTGTTGACGGGAGATACTGCCGGCCTTATCCATCCACTGTGCGGCAACGGGATGGCCATGGCCATCCACAGCGCCCGCCTGGCGGCCACGACGGTACTGCGCTTCTGTAACGATGCATCGTATGACCGTAGCCGTATGGAAGCCGACTATGCAAGGGAATGGGACAAAGCATTTAACCGCCGTATGAAAATGGGAAGATTGCTGAATAACCTCTTCCTGAAAGACAGGTTGTCCACCTGGCTGGTGCAACAAATGGCTTCACTGCCGGCAGTGCTGCCATTTATCATCAGGCAAACACACGGACGACCAAAAGATTTTGCCATTTAACGGTTCGGTCGTGACACATACAGCCATTAGAACAGTTAAATGATCAAATAACAGAATATTAAAATGAATTTATGCCCGATACCAGACAACGTATACTGGCACCAGAGATCATGGACGATTTTGCCATGGAAGGGGAACAACTGCAGCGGGCGCTGGAAAAAATCGCTCAGATCAACCGGCGCCTGGGAGGCAACCGTATTACGGTAAAAGGCGTAGATATGCTGATGCGTCAGCTGCCGGCAGGCAAAACGGTGCGCATCGTGGACATCGGTTGCGGCAACGGTGATATGCTGCGGGCACTGGCCGCACATGGCCGCAAAAAAAACTGGAACCTGCAGCTGGCAGGCATCGACGCCAATCCGTTCACCATCCGGCTGGCAGGAGAGTTATCGGCCGCATATCCGGAAATCAGTTACCACTGCTTCGATGTGACGCAGGGGCCGTTTCCCGAAATGGAAGGAGACATCCTGCTGCTGACACTCACGCTGCATCATTTCACAGACCAGGAAATACTGGCGCTGATGCAACGTTTCCGCCGCAGTGCCACTGCCGGCATTGTGGTCAACGACCTGCACCGCAGTGGCATCGCCTACCGGCTTTTTCAGCTGTTATGTTATACGCTGCGCCTGGAAGAAATGACCCGTTATGACGGCCTTACCTCCATCATGCGCGGGTTCAAACGTTCGGAGCTGGTACAACTGTCAAAAAAACTAAATATCAGGCATCAAAGCCTCCGTTGGCAATGGGCTTTCCGTTACCAATGGGTCATATCTAATTTATGAGTGTAAAAATTCAATCAGTAGCCAAGGCATTGCCGCCATATACCAGGCCTACCAGTGAAATTATGCCGTACCTGGACCTATGGCTGGCTGGACAAGACGAGCGGTTTATCAGAAAGGTTAAAAAAATTTTTGAGAACGCGGCGGTTGACCAACGGTATTCTATCATGAATGCGGAAGAAGTGTTCAACGCCACTTCCTTCGAAGAAAAAAACAATTTGTATATCCGCGAGGGCACAGAACTGGGCCGGCGTTGCCTGCAGGGCGCGCTGGACAAAGCCGGTTTACAGGGCGGCGATATCGATTTTATCATCACTGTCAGCTGCACCGGCTTTATGATCCCGTCTATGGACGCCTATCTGATCAATACATTGCAGATGAAGCAGGACATTGTGCGCCTGCCTGTGACGGAGATGGGTTGCGCTGCGGGTGTTTCCGGGATGATCTACGCTTACCAATTCCTGAAGGCCAATCCGGGGAAACGGGCGGCAGTGGTGGCGGTGGAGTCGCCAACGGCCACTTTCCAGCACCAGGATTTTTCCATGGCCAATATTGTCAGTGCGGCCATCTTCGGTGATGGCGCCGCCTGCGTGATATTGTCGTCACATGAGGAAGACCCCGGGCCGGCCATTGTGGGAACGGAGATGTACCATTTTTATGATGCCACACACCTGATGGGTTTTCATCTGTCCAACTCCGGTTTACAGATGGTGCTGGACATCGCGGTGCCGGAAGAGATAGCGTCGCATTTCGGGGATATTGTTCATCCTTTCCTGGCGCGTCACGGCACTTCCATTGAAGAAGTGAACCAGCTGATCTTCCATCCGGGAGGAAGAAAAATTATTCAGACAGTGGAAGAGCTGTTTGCCGGCTCAGGAAAAAATATTGACGATACCAAAGAAGTATTGCGGTTATACGGCAACATGTCGAGCGCCACCGTGTTATATGTGCTGGAGCGTATCCTCGACAGGGGTGTGCCGGCGGGCGATAAGGGGCTGATGCTGAGTTTCGGGCCGGGATTTTCCGCACAAAGAATATTATTGCAATGGTAAAAGAATTTGCCTCCAAACAATACTGGGCACTGGTGCTGGGCGGCAGCAGCGGGTTGGGCCTGGCGTCTGCGTACAGGCTGGCGTCGCATGGCATGCACCTGTGTATTGTGCATCGTAATGCTGGCGTAGAGATGGACGCCGTCAATACTGCTTTTGAAGCGCTGCGTGCCACCGGTGTGCAGGTGCTGGCATTTAACATCAATGCGGCACAGGCAGAGCGGCGCACGCTGGTATTGGAAGAACTGCGGAAAAAGATGGGCCCGGAGGGGCGTGTCCGTTGTCTTTTGCACAGTGTGGCCAAAGGCACGTTGAAAGGGATGACAACTGCGCCGGCGTTGCAAACGGACGACCTGATGATCACGCTGGAACATATGGCGGTGAGTTTGTACGACTGGACACGTGCCATATGGGAGCAGCAGCTTTTTGCCGCGGACGCGCGCGTGCTGGCGTTCACCAGCGAAGGCAGCCATCGCGCCTGGAAACATTATGCGGCCGTATCAGCCGCCAAAGCGGCCCTGGAGGCGATGAGCCGTAGCATAGCACTGGAGTTTGCGCCATACGGCATCCGGGCCAATTGTATACAGGCGGGCGTGACAGACACCCGTTCGTTGCGGATGATACCCGGCCATGAGCAGCTGCTGGAGCACAGCATTGCCCGCAGTCCGTTTGGACGGCTGACCACAGCGGACGATGTGGCGGACGTAGTTTACCTTTTATGTAAAGACGAAGCCGCCTGGGTGAATGGGGCCGTTATCCCCGTAGACGGAGGCGCACATATACAGTAAACGGATTTATGACGATAACGACAATAATGGAGAAATTACCCTACGGGGAACCTTTTTTGTTTGTTGATACACTGGAATATATTGATGAACAGAAGGTGACAGGAAGTTTTACCTTCCGGCCGGAGATGGATTGTTACAAAGGACATTTTAAAGGATATCCGGTCACCCCCGGCGTATTGCTGACAGAAGTGATGGCGCAGATAGGACTGGTATGCCTGGGTATCTATCTCACAGGAGGCCCGGAGGGCATGACTTTCGGGCTTACCTCCACTAATGTTGAGTTTATGCGGCCGGTGTTACCGGGAGAAAAGGTGACGGTGACCGGCGAAAAACTATATTTCCGTTTTGGTAAACTGAAATGCCGGGTAACGATGACCAATGCGCAAGGAGAAGAAGTGAGTAGTGGAGAGATAGCGGGCATGATCATCAACCCTGCTGATCATAATTTGTAAATGATGACCAGAGTAGTGATAACAGGGCTGGGCGTGGTAGCTCCCAACGGAACAGGTGTCCCTGCTTTTACCGAAGCGGTGCGGCAGGGAGTATCGGGTATCCGTTACGATCCACAGCTGGAGGCACTGGATTTTTCCTGCCGCATAGCCGGCACGCCCGAAGTGACAGAAGAAATGAAGCTGCGGTATTTTGAGCCGCTGGAGCTGAAAGGCTTCAACAGCGGAGCGGTGCTGTACGGCGTGATGGCCGGTATGGAAGCATGGCATGACGCCGGTTTGCCCGCGGGTAACGACATACAGTATCCGGACTGGGACAGCGGCGCTATATTTGGTACCGGTTCTTCCGGCATCGATAAAATGCGGGAAGCTATTTACCGTATGGACGAGTTGCAGGTACGGCGTTTAGGCAGTACCGTAGTGGCGCAGACCATGGCCAGCGGCATCAGTGCGTGGCTGGGAGGTAAACTGGCATTGGGCAATCAGGTGACCACCAATTCATCGGCTTGTACCACCGGCGCGGAAAGCGTGCTGATGGCCTATGACCGTATCCGCGCCGGCAAAGCCCGTCGGATACTGGCGGGTAGTACAACAGATGGCGGCCCTTATGTATGGGGCGGTTTCGATGCCATGAAAGTCTGCACCTTCAAAAACAACGACCGGCCGGCGGCAGGTTCAAGGCCTATGAGCGCCAGCGCTACAGGATTTGTGCCCGGCGCAGGTGCCGGCGCATTGGTCGTGGAATCGCTGGAGAGCGCCCTGGAAAGGAACGCGCACATCTACGCGGAGATCGCCGGCGGCCATGTGAACTCAGGCGGTCAGCGCAATGAAGGCAGCATGACGGCCCCCAACAGTGAAGCGGTACAACGCTGTATCCGGGAAGCCGTGCGGGACGCCGGTATTCATCCGGATGACATTGATGCGATCAACGGGCACCTGACAGCTACCAGCAAAGATGCCGCAGAGGTAACGAACTGGAGCCTGGCGCTGAACAGGAGCGGGGAACAGTTCCCCTACCTGAATGCGCTGAAATGTATGGTAGGGCATTGTCTGAGCGCATCCGGGAGTATTGAGCTGGTGGCAGCGGTGCTGCAACTGCAAGAGGGATTTCTGTTTCCCAATATCAACAGCGAAGACCTGCACCCGGAGATTGCCGCGATCGTGCCCCGGGAGAAAATACCACAGCAATTGATACATAAAGACCTTCAGGTAATCGCCAAAGCCAGCTTCGGATTCGGCGATGTAAATGCCTGTATCATTTTAAAAAAATACAAATACTGATATCATGGATAAAACAGCTTTAATGGCCACTATCAAAGAAGTGGTGGCGCCTTATACCAAAAATCCCGAAGCGCTGGCTACGCTGAATGAAGACACGGACTTTATCCGTGACCTCAAAATCAACTCGGCCAACCTGGTGGACGTGGTGCTGGACGTCGAAGAGAAATTTAATATCGTGATCGATAACGATTCCATGGAAAAGATGATCAATGTGCGTGCTGCCATGGAAGTGGTGGAAAACAAGCTGGCCACGCCATGATTGGCAATGATGTGATAGACCTGCAGCTGGCGGCTGTGGAAAGCAACTGGCGGAGACGGGGCTATCTGGATAAACTGTTCTCCCCGGCAGAACAACAACTAATAGCGCAGGCTGTTGATCAGCATCGCATGGTATGGCTGTTGTGGAGCGCCAAGGAAGCGGCATATAAGATCATTCACCGGGATACCCGGGAGCGGACGTATGCACCGCTGAAATATGAAGTACGACTTTCCGGAGCAGATACAGGCTTCATTCAATATGCTGACAGGGTATTTCCTTTTCGTACGGTGGTCAGCGATAGTTGCCTGCATACGGTGGCGGTGGCATCGGGAAGCTGGTGGCCGCGGGTGGTGTACCGGTTGCAGCCGGCGGAAACGTTGCAGAAAGACGACGACGGCGTGCCTTTTATCAGTGGTATCGGAGGCGTCTCTCCGGCGTCGGTCAGTCACCATGGTGCGTACCGGGAGGTGGTCTGCCTGAAGATATAATGTAAAAAGGAGTAGCGCCCCTGCTACTCCTTTTACGTTTATTTAGTAAGTATCAACGACCATATGTCTTCCTCAAAAGAGGGAAACAGGTCATTAAACCGCTTTCTTGTTTTGGGTGGCAGATCCTTGTCTGTTTCAATAGCGGCCATTACCAGTAAGGCTTTCCGGGTATTAAACCGGGCGGCGATCCTGTCGAGGGTCGCATCAGTAGGTGTTGTTTTCCCGCTTTCAATTAAAGAGAGACTGGTTTGGCTAATGCCAATGTAATCAGCGAAATCGCGCTGGTTCTGTTGTTTTTGCTCTCTCAGCGTTTTAATGACTTTTCCAAAGTTCATAGTCGTTGTTTCAATATGAAAATCCCAGATCAGTCAGCACTTTCCACATAAAATCAAGCCATTGGTCGAGCGCCTCTTCAGAACTCACTTCTGTTACTCCGTCCCGGAGTATCATCAGCAACTCTAATTTATCGTTGTCTTCCTCACTTCTGTCGGGACACGCTTCCATCCGGGCGATGGCGTCGTTTGCCAGTTTTATGATTTTTTCTCGTAACTGCATGATTAGCGGTTTAGTGGTTAGTGAAATAATTCCTGTCACTGGAATAAGGTCCACGTCACCACCATCCTTACCGTCGTCGGGGTGTAGTTTCAAGGTACGAAATATAATGCGTATAGGTAACACAATGTTACGTAAGACCGGCAGGTTGACTACCCTGTTACGGCGATAGGTCAGCTGGCGGGCCTTATTGTTAAGGAAACCGATGGACTGCCGAGGGGCAGACATACTTATCTGTATGCTGTTGGCCATATTGTCCCTGATATACCAGGTGACTGCGCCCTGCCTGATTTTCTGCACCAGTGGAACGACGGTATGTAAAGACAGCAACTGCTCACATACCAATGAAAGCCAGCGAAGCATTGGGTCCCGGGAGGGAGAGGCAGAAGGCTTGTTATGCGCCGCGGACGGAGGTAAACAGTTCCTGGACAAGGATGGCTCTTCCACAGACTGACAGGATATTCCGTCGTTCTGGGCCGCTGTTGCAGAGGAGTCGCATGTCAGGCTGACTGGCGTTGTTGCCTGCGGATAACATTGGCTGACTTCTCTCAGTGGCACTATCGTCAGTTTGTCGAGGGAGAAGGTAGTCAGATCTCCCCGTCGGAGCATACTGTCGAGCTGTTCATCGAGAGATGCAGCTATGCTTGCATAACGTTGTAGTTTTCCGGTATCAGCGGAAAATGGTTGGTTTTGGGTCATACAGCAGATGGGTTAAGCCACCGGTTTGGTTGATTTTTTTTATGGTAGATATCCTAACCAAAAAAAATCCGGACAAATTTAAAATCAATATGATTAATTTGTGGTTAATCAAATGTTATCGGGGAAAGCCCCGGTAGACATGAGTGTTAACATGATAGTTGTATTATCACCGAAAAATGAGGCGAGCCTGTTGCGTTCAGGTACGTTTCTTGATGCCTTGCTCAGCTGTATACCACATCAGGACAAACCATGCAATTCTCCAGACACAAAAAGGTGGCCGTCATCGTGGCGCATCCGGACGATGAAACGTTGTGGGCAGGCGGCACACTGCTGGGCCATCCTGAGTGGGAATGTTTTGTGGCCTGTATCTGTCGGGCCGGCGACGCAGACAGGGCGCCCCGCTTCGCCGCCGTATTACAGGCGCTGGGCGCCACGGGAAACATGGCTGACATGGACGACGGACCGGAACAAAACCCATTGCCCATTCCGGCCGTGGCGGAACAGTTACTGCAACTGTTGCCATATACACAGTTTGACCTGATCATTACCCACAATATCTCCGGGGAATATACCAGGCACCGCCGCCATGAGGAAGTCAGCGAAGCGGTATTTCAACTGTGGGAGCAGCAGCGTTTGTCATCACCTGAGCTGTGGTTCTTTGCCTACGATGACGCCGGCCGCAGCCGTTTTCCGCTGGCAGACCCCACGGCGGACATCTATCTGCCGTTGCCGGCGGACATCTATCAACAGAAAAAAACAATCATCACCGATATATATGGATTTAGTCACGATAGCTGGGAAGCGAAGATCACCCCTTCCGCAGAAGCGTTCCGGACGTTCAGCACGGTAGCGGAGGCGGCACAATGGCTGAACAGAAACCGTATCCTGCCATGAAAGTACTTGTGTTATACGATTATCCGGCCGGCCCCGGCGGCCTGGCCACACAGGGAGACCTGCTATACAGAGGCCTGAAAGAACTGGGCGTGGATGTTCACGCTGTCCATTACGAATCCAACCAGGAAAAGGAATGGTATTACCGGTGGTTTAAGCCGGACGTGGTCACAGGTGTTGGCTATTGGGGATATATCCCGCACCTGGTGCTGCATCCGCAGCATTTTGGCTGTACCGCTGTGCCCTGGCTGGTGGCCGATGGTTTTATCGCCAATTACCAGAACGTGCTCAACACGCTGCCGCTGATACTGGTCACCTCCAACTGGGTAAAGGAAATGTACGTCCGTGACGGCATCAGCGGCCGTGATATTGAAGTGCTGCCTGTTGGCTGTGATACGGACAGTTTCCGTCCTTTCAGCGCTTCAGATCCTAAAGTGGCCGCCGTACGGGAATCGCTGGGCATCCGGGATGATGAGCTGATGATACTGACCATTGGCGGTGATGCCGCCTCTAAAGGCGCGCAGGAAGTGATGCATGCGCTGGCGCAGCTCAACGGACAGATGCCGCCCTGGAAATACGTGTGCAAGGTATGGCCGCAGGAACGCACCAATTGCCAGAATGAGGCGGACATGCAGCTGGCAAAACAGTTGGGCATAGATCAGCGGGTGATTTACACACAGTATAAAATATCACGCAACTTCATGCCTTACCTGATAAGCGCCTGTGATATCTATGCCGCGCCTTCCCGGCTGGAAGGTTTTGGCATGACACAGGTAGAAGCCGGCGCCTGTGGCAAACCGGTGGTGAGCCTCCGGGCGATGGGCATGCTGGATACGCTCGTACACGGGGAAACAGCATTGCTGGCCGGCGTTGAGCGTGAAGTAGTGCTGAAGGAAGTGGAAGTAGGCACCGAATCAGGTTTTGACAAGCGGCGCATCGTGGTATTTGATAAGCCACGCACGGTGGATTACCGCGCCAATGCAGCGGATATTGCCGGGCACCTGCGTGAGTTGCTGCTCAGCAAGGACTTAAGGATACAGATGGGCACCGCCGGCAGAGAGCGGGTGAAACAGCGTTTTGACTATCGGGTGGTGGCCCGTCGTTTTTTACAGATAGTACATGAAAAACTGGGTATCGTATGAAAAAGTATACCGTTACCGAAGAAGTGGAGCAGGCGAGGAAAGCGGCATTGGAGGTATTGCATCATAACCGCCGCGGGCCTTTTGGCGGTTTGCCGCGCACTGCCGGCTGGGCTTATCCGGAGCCCTATACCCGCGATATGGTGTTTACCTTCTTTGGCATTGCTGTCTCCGGCGATGAGCAGCTGATCATCAGTATGCGGAAGGTGTTGGACGTGCTGGCGCACAACCAGACGGAACACGGGCATATCCCTTCACTGGCGCATGACGCTGAAAACCTCGGCGCCAGCGATACTACGCCGCTGTTCCTCGTAGGGATCAGCATCTACCGGCAGCTTACAGGTGAAACAGATTATTTGCAGGAGGCAGCGGAGAAAGCGCTCCTCTGGCTGTATTACCAAAGTCCGTCTGACCGGCTGCTGGTGGCTCAATTACCTACCAGTGACTGGCGCGACGAACAGTGGGTGCTGGGGTATGGACTATACGTCAATACACTGGTGTATGCCGGTTTGCGCATGTTTGACCGGCATCAGCGTGCCGACGCGTTTTTGCAGGAGATGAGGCATTTTACCATTACCTGCAACTTTATGCACAAGCATGTGCACGAAGGTCTCACCGTGAAAAACAAACCTTACTATGCCTGCTGGTCTTATAAAATTTATAGCAGCGAACGGTTTGACCTGCTGGGCAACAGCCTCGCTATCCTGACAGGCATCGCCTCACCGTCGAGGGCGGAACGGATGATTGCGTGGATTGAAGAAGAATGTGCGGTGATGCGGGAAAAAGGAGACCTGGCTTCTGAGCTGCCGCCCAATTTTTTCCCTTTTGTACAGCCTGGTGATCCTGACTGGCGGAAGCGGGACGAACAATTTAATATGCCCGGCGATTATCATAACGGTGGCATATGGCCTTTTGTCTGCGGCGTGTATATAGCGGCGTTAGTGGCAGCAGGCAAGTACCAGCTGGCGGAGAAAAAACTTATAGCGTTGGCGCATGCAGTAAAACCGTCGCACGCGCAGCCACTGGAATATGGATTCAACGAATGGCTGCGCGCGCAGAATGGCTTGCCTAAAGGACAGAACTGGCAATCCTGGTCAGCGGCGCTGTACCTGTATGCGCTGAGATGCGTGGAAGAACGCAGGACGCCTTTTTTTGAGGAGATGCGTAAACACAGTTCACGGGAAAAATAATTTTACCTGCTTTTGATAAAGTTTTTTACATCTTTTACAAACTGTGTGTTCAACGGTTTAGTAGGATCAGCATAGGTAATATCGTTGATGCCACCACTGGCCGGAGCGTCTTTCAGCACATGGTTCATCTGGTCAATGATCTCCAGTTGAGCGGTGGGAGCGCCCTGTTTCAGGTGTTTCGCGTCTTTCACGCTCACCTGTGCATCTGTATTGCCCTGTATGATCAGTACAGGGATTTTTAACTGACCGATTTCCTTCTCAGGATCATATTTTACCCATGACATCATGTAAGGTTGTACGGCCGGGTAAAACAAGTTTTGTAATGCCGGTTCTGTATTCACCACGCTATGTCCCTGTTTGAGGCTGTCCAGCATGCTTTTCGCCTTGGCCGCCAACGGTGGTGATTGTGCGGCCAGTTGCCGCTGGAGTATGATATCGATTGGTTCACCTGCGCCGGCGATGGAAATGAACTTATCGGCGGGGCTGCGCTGTATGGCCAGCATACCGATCATGGAACCTTCACTGTGGCCTGCCACGATAACGCTGGAAAAACGTTTGTCAGCTTTCAGCATTTTGATAAAACCTGCGGCATCGTTGATGGTGCCTTCAAACGAAATGTCTGTTTCCAGTTTTCCGGTGGCACTGGCGCCTACGCCTCTTTTGTCGTAACGCACGCAGGCGATGCCATCAGCCTGAAGGGTTTCTGCCAGCATCTTATAGGCATTGGTTTTAAGTCCCATGTTGTTATTGCCGTCGCGGTCAGTGGGACCGGAGCCGGCAATAATCAATACTACCGGTACAGGGCCGTTACTTACTGGCAGGGTGAGCGTGCCGCGGATAGTGGCGTCGGTAGTCGTCAGGTTATAGTTGTCCACTTCGTTTTCTGTTGTTTTTTTCTCCTGGTAAGGCACGAAGCGAAATCCTTCCAGCTGATTGCCGGCGTTCAGCGCGAGGATCATTGTCAGGGTGCCTTTGGCGAAATCCGCTTTCCAGGTGTGGTAACTGGCATCGCCGCCGGTAGGGGTGAGGCGCATCATATCGCCCAGTTGATTTTGTAACTGAGAGAGCATGGCCCTGGTCTGGTCCGGTGGCAATGCAGATTTGATGGAATTGCCAAACATGCCATAGAGGCTGTCGGCCAGCTGCCGGTTGTAGTAGCGTTGGATTTTTGCGGCAGCAGTGGGGTAATCAGCCTGCGCTGCTATCTCCAGAGAAAAAGACAGCAGCAGGGTTGTCAGTAAACAAATTCTTTTCATACCGTTTTTTTTAAAATCAGGATAACATGAGCGGAAGGGTGAATTGCATCAATAACTTGGAGACTACCTCCGCTACCAGCAGCGTGACGATAAATATGATCACCGCTTTGTTGCCTTTCAGGTTGGCGGAGATACTGAACGCCTGGTACATCAGTACCAATATCCAGACAAAGACGGGCAGGCAAATCAGTGCAAATACTATCACCATCGGGTCGATAGCAGTAGGGTCTACTCTGGCCGGCATGGCAAAGTTGATCAGCGCGGCGAGCAGCAGCGGGGCCCTGGCGAGGGCCAGGGTGCCGGCAATATCAATGAGGCGGAAGGAGGTACGCGCAAAGAGGGCGGCCGCTGCATAACAGGCCAGCACCATACATCCCCAGGCTATCAACGTCTCCAGTAGATAAATATAATAAGGCGTAACAGTGGAACCGATATGCGCATCAATGGCGCCATCGAAATGGGTTTTGCTGAAATAAGCCACCACGGAGGTGATCAGCATGATGACCCATCCTGCCAGCAGCGCTTTGCCACCGGCGATGTAGGTAAACGGACGTAATAACCAGGTGTTCATCAGGGTATTTTTATATTTTTTTCAATCTTTTCTATGTTGGCGATAATGTCATCGAGCCGGTTGCGTACTGTCGGGTAACTCAGTCCCAGCTGCTGCGCCATGAGTTTCAGGCTGCCGCTGGTTTTTACAAAATCAATCACAAACTGTAAGTCATCTGCTGACAGGCGCGCCAGTAACGGTAGCTCAAAGCTGCCGGATACCGTGGTGTCGCAGGCCTCGCAGGCCAGGGACGTAACCTTGAGCGGCGAGGCACAACTGGGGCAGGAAAGAGGTAAAGATTTTTTTATCTGTTTCATTGTTTAACAAAGTTAAATCAATTTTTAATAAAATTGATTTAAAGTTTAATAAAATTAATAGGTGTTTAAACGAATAAAATAGAGAAAGGGGCAAACAAATTAACCCCGGGCTTTATAACCCGGGGACATGACTGGAAATGGTCCGCTTGTGGCCTGCTTATTCAGCGAATATTGGCGGGGAAGTATTAGGCGATAACGCCTGCCGGCGTATTAATTTTATTAAAGTAGCAATAAGAAATAATCAACAGCACCAGCGCCACCACCGGAAATATATACTGGCCGGGCGTTCCATGGATAGCTGCAAAAGCCACGAAAGCGGAGAGCACATTGATGCCCAGGCCGGCGTACGCCCATTCCCTGACACGCCGTGCTACCGGCAGCAGTAATACAATGCCGCCCATGATTTTAAAAATGGCCAGTTCCACCCTGAAATACGCAGGATAGCCCATAAGGTCAACAGTCCGGATCATAAAAGAGGAGGTGAGCAGTCCGAGGCCGCCACCGGCGGAAATCAATGCAATAGCAACAGTTGAGGCCCAATAAATGAATTTGTCTTTTTTCATCAGTGTATTTTAATGCAGTGACGAACAGGCTGCCTGCAATTTGGACAAGGTCGCCCACAATTTTTGGGGAGGCATAACAATGCCGGGCATCAGTTGTTAATCAAACTGTATGCATACCATTTTACTGATCTCGACCAAAAAAGCTGCGGCCACAGCTATACGCGATATGCTGGTGTTACAGGGCTACGAAGTACTGTCGGCCTCCACTGGTATAACCGGCATTGAAACAGCCCGGCTGCACCTGCCGGACCTGATACTCTGTGAAATGGCCATGGAAGGTACCGACGGGCCGGCGGTCCTGGACATCCTAAGGCAAGACACCCGTTTTCTGCCGGTGCCTTTTATCATGCTGGCAGACAAGTATGAACCACACGCTTTCCGCACAGTGATGAACCAGGGCGCCGACGATTACCTGGTGAAACCCTATACCAGCCACGACCTGGTGCAGACCATCGTGAACCGGCTAAAGAAAAAAGAGCTGTTATATGCACATCAGCCGGAAACGGAAAATGATTTTAAGTCGGTGATAACCCGTTTCCTGGAAGACCGTAATACCATCCGGGCCGCCGCGCATGAAGAGATATACCGGGAAGGCGGTACGCCGCGGTACCTGTATTACATCATGTCGGGAAAAGTGAAGACCGTCAAGACCCATGAAGACGGGAAAGACCTGGTGATCGGTTTGTACAATACAGGTGATTTTTTCGGTTACATCGCCTTGCTGGAAGAAGAGACCTACAAAGCCACCGCCGTAGTAATGGAAGATGCCGAGATAGCCCTGATACCTAAAGACGACGCCATCGCGTTGTTCGATCACAGCCCGTTGATCATACAGCGTTTCGTCCGTTTGCTGGCGCGCAACGTCACCGAAAAAGAGGAGCGCCTGCTGGGCATCGCCTACAACACCTTGCGCAAGAAAGTGGCCAGCGCCCTGATACACCTGCGCAACAAATACCAGGCAGACCGTTCCGCCAACTATACCATTGATATAGCACGTGATGAGCTGGCCGCGCTGGCCGGTACCGCCACCGAATCGCTGATACGCACCCTGAGTGAATTCCGTAGTGAAAAGCTGATTGCCATCAAAGGCAGCAGCATTACCTTGCAGCAGCCCGGCAGGCTGGAGGAAATCGCCTACCACTGACCATCACCTGAATGTGCCATTTATCATTAATTAGGAAGAACTCCCCCCGCTTTTTTTTATTTTGCTTTACTGACCAAACAACAAATCGCTTTTAAAGCTTATGAAGAAATTGCTTTTCACCTGTGCAGCCTGGCTGATGGCCACTGCCACCTATGCCCAGGAGAACGCGCTTTGGCTGCGTTATCCTGCCATCTCCCCGGATGGGAAGACCATCGCCTTCGGGTATAAAGGAGATATCTACCGCGTAGACGCCAACGGCGGCGTTGCTGTTCCCCTTACCATTCATGAGGCACAGGACATGATGCCTGTCTGGAGCCATGACGGTAAATACATCGCTTTTGCGAGTGACCGTTACGGTAACTTCGATGTTTTTGTGATGCCGGCAGAAGGCGGTACGCCCGTAAGGCTCACAAGCAACAGCAGCGCGGATTATCCTTACGATTTTACACCGGACAACAAACAGGTGCTTTTCGGCTCGGCGCGTAACGCCCCCGCCCAGAGCATCCGCTTCAGCTACCGCCTGTTCGACAACCTGTACACCGTTCCGGTATCAGGCGGCCGTCCTATGCTGGTCAGCGCTGCCGGTGCTGAATTTGCCCGCTACAACAGCAAAGGCGATCAGATCATCTTCCAGGACCGCAAAGGTTATGAAGACCCATGGCGTAAACATCATGTGTCTTCTGTTACCCGCGATATCTGGGTGTATGACATCAACAAAAACAGCTATCAGCAGGTGTCCACTTTTGAAGGGGAAGACCGTGAGCCGCTGTTTGGCAGTGATAACAACGTTTACTACCTGAGCGAAAAAGACGGTGTCTCCCAGAACCTCTTTAAATCATCGCTGACAGATAAAAGTAAAATGGAACAGTTGACCCGTTTTGACAAACATCCGGTACGTCACCTGTCCCGCTCCGCTAACAACACTTTCTGCTTTACCTATAACGGTGAAATATATACGCTGAAAGAAGGCGCCCAACCGCAGAAAATAAACGTGCGCATCTTCAATGATGGCCGTAACGGCATACAGAAGCCACTGCCGGTAAACGGTAACGTAACTGAGTTCGCGATGAGCCCCGATGGCAAACAAATGGCTTTCGTAGCCCGCGGTGAAGTATTTGTGACCAGCGTGGAAGGCAACATGACCAAAAGAGTGACCAATACACCACAACAGGAAAGAATGGTGCAATGGTCCCCTGATGGCAAACGCCTCGTTTATGCCGCTGAACGTAACGGCAACTGGGACATCTACCAAAGCACCATCGAACGTAAGGAAGAGCCTTATTTCTTCGCTGCTACCGTGCTGAAGGAAGAACCGCTCATCGCTACCGCCGCGGAAGAATTCCAGCCGCTGTTCTCTCCTGACGGAAAAGAAATAGCGTATGTGGAAGACCGTAACATCCTCAAAGTATTCAACATTGCTTCCGGCAAAAGCCGCGTACTGCTGCCTAAAGGCCATAACCACTCCTATTCCGATGGCGACTGGACCTTCTCCTGGAGCCCCGACAGCAAATGGATCGTGGTGGAAGACCAGGGCGGGTATGCTTTCACCAGCAATGCCTCCATCATCCCGGTTGACGGAAAAGGTGAACCTATCAGACCTATCAGCAGCGGTTTTGGTGAAGGCAACGTGAAATGGAGCGCCGATGGCAAAATGATGACATGGGAAAGCAGCCGTGAAGGCCGTAAATCACTGGCACGCCAGGGTAGCCGCGAAACAGATATCTACGCGGTGTTCTTTGACCAGGAAACTTACGACAAATACAAACTGTCCAAAGATGAATTTAACCTCCTGAAAGACCAGGAAGACAACGCGAAGAAAGGCGGTAAAGACACGGCCACGAAAAAAGATACTGCCGCCGCTAAAAAAGATTTCCGCCCGGATTTCAATAACCTGGAAAACCGCCAGCAGCGCCTTACCATCAACAGCGCTTCCATCAGCGACTATGTGATGAGCAAAGACAACAGCAAGCTGTATTATACCGCTTCTTTTGAAAAAGGCTACGACCTCTGGGTAACAGAGCCCCGCACCGGCGATACCAAGATCCTCGCCAAACTGGGTGGCTCACCCGGCAGCATTGAACTGAGCAAAGACGGCAACTCCCTCTTTGTGAGCAACAGAGGCAGCGTAGTGAAAGTGGATGCCGCTTCCGGCAAAATCACGCCTATCAGCATCAGTTCTGAGATGCTGCTGGACCAGGCCGGCGAACGTGCATACATCCTGGACCATGCATGGAAACAGGTGAAAGAGAAATTCTATGATCCTACCATCCGCAACATGGACTGGAAAATGTACCACGACACTTATGCCCGTTTCCTCCCGCATATCAGCAATAACTACGACTTCCAGGAGCTGCTCAGCGAAATGCTGGGTGAGCTGAACGGTTCCCACACCGGTGGCCGTTATTCTCCTGTGCGCCCCGATGGTGACGCGACCGCTTCCCTCGGCCTGCTGTTTGATGAACGTTTCACCAAAGACGGCCTGAAAGTAGACGAAATTATTGCCGGTGGACCATTTGACAGAGCTGGCAGCAAAATGAAAGCCGGCGCCGTGATCGATAAAATTGACGGAGAAGCCGTTACTGCCAAAAGAGACTGGGCAGAACAGCTCAACCGCAAAGCAGGACGTAATGTCCTGATCAGCTTCACCGATGCAGACGGCAAACACTACGAAGAAACCGTGAAACCTATCAGCCGCGGCGGAGAAAGTGGCCTGATGTACAAACGCTGGGTGAACAACATGCGTAAGCTGGTAGACAAACTCAGTGGCGGCAAAGTAGGCTATGTACATGTACAAGGCATGAACGACGCCAGCTTCCGTTCCGTATACGACGAAGTGATGGGCAAAAACAGAGGTAAACAGGCA
Organism: Chitinophaga varians; assembly: GCF_012641275.1. Classification (NCBI taxonomy): domain Bacteria; kingdom Pseudomonadati; phylum Bacteroidota; class Chitinophagia; order Chitinophagales; family Chitinophagaceae; genus Chitinophaga; species Chitinophaga varians. The sequence continues at coordinate 1,003,286 of NZ_JABAIA010000002.1, forward strand.
TTGATCGTGGATACCCGCTTCAATGGCGGCGGATGGCTGCACGATGATCTGTACAACTTCCTCAGCGGCAAGAAATACCTGGAGTTTGCGCCCCAGGGCAACCTGGTGAAGGGCGGTGAGCCACAAGGCCAGTGGCAGGGCCCCAGCTGCGTGCTCATGAGCGAAGGCAACTACAGTGATGCGTTTATCTTCCCATATGTTTACAAACAGGGTAAACTGGGCAAACTCATTGGTATGCCTGTTCCGGGCACCGGTACTGCCGTATGGTGGGAAACACAAATAGATCCTACGCTGGTATTCGGTATTCCGATGATCGCTACTATCGGTAAAGAAGGCCGTCCTACGGAAAACCTGCAAGTGGAACCGGATATCTGTGTGCCGCTGCGCTATGAGGACTTCCTGGCCGGCAAAGATGATCAGCTGGAAACTGCTGTGAAAGAAATGCTGAAAGAGATCAAATAAGAGCTGACAATAAAAATGGAAAGCCCGGGAACGTTACTGTTCCCGGGCTTTTCCATTTTTAGTTATGCCTTTGTGTAAATGCCGTGCGGATGGATCATGTTCTCGAATGAATAGATGTCATTCCACTGTTCTTCTGTGATATATCCTTTCTCTTCTACTACTATCTGATGGATGGTTTTGCCTGTTTTTAAAGCTTCTTTCGCAATGGCAGCGCAGGTTTCATAGCCCAGCAACGGGTTCAGTGCTGTAACGATGCCGATGCTGTTCATCACCATTGCTTTGGAAACGTCTGCGTTGGCGGTGATACCGTCCACACATTTGAGGCGGAGCGTATCAAAAGCATGCTGCAGATAGGTGATCATATTGAACAGGCTGAAAGCGATCACCGGCTCCATCACGTTGAGCTGCAGCTGGCCTGCTTCTGCGGCCATGGTGATGGTCAGGTCGCTGCCGATAACGTAGTAGGCTGTCTGGTTCACTACTTCCGGAATGACCGGGTTTACCTTGCCTGGCATAATGGAAGAACCGGGCTGCAGCTGTGGCAGGTTGATTTCGTTTAGCCCTACCCGTGGTCCGGAAGACAGCAGCCTCAGGTCATTACATATCTTGGACACTTTTACGGCGGTACGTTTCAGCATGCCGGACAGCAGTACAAACGCGCCGGTATCGGAAGTGGCTTCCACGAGGTCGGTAGCCAGCACGATCGGCAATCCGGTGATTTCGCCCAGGTATTGGGTCACCAGTTCTGGGTAGCCGGCCGGCGCATTGATAGTGGTACCGATGGCGGTAGCGCCCATATTGACTTCTGTCAGCAGCGCCTGTATTTCGCGCAGGCGTTGTATGTCTTCCCGCAGCGTGGTGGCGAAAGCGTTGAATTCAGCGCCGAGGCTCATCGGCACGGCGTCCTGCAACTGTGTGCGTCCCATTTTGAGCACGTTGGCAAATTCCACTCCCTTTTTGCCGAAAGACTTTTGCAGCAGATCGATGGAAGTCAGCAGGTCATTGACTTTCAGGTACAAGGCAATGCGCATGGCGGTAGGGTAGGCGTCATTGGTGCTCTGGGAGCAGTTGACATGATTGTTGGGATGCAGGTATTCGTATGCTCCTTTGGGATGGCCCATGTATTCCAGTCCCGCGTTGGCGATGACCTCATTGGCGTTCATGTTGACAGAAGTGCCGGCGCCGCCCTGTATCATATCGGTGGGGAACTGGTCTGTCAGTTCACCGGCGATGAGCCGGTCGCTGGCTTTCATAATAGCCTCGCCTATTTCGCGGGGCAGCACGCCCAGTTCCATATTGGCCATGGCCGCTGCTTTCTTCACATAACCCAGGGCTTTGATGAACACCGGTTCGCGGGAAACGGGCACGCCGGTGATGTGGAAGTTTTCGATGGCCCTTAATGTCTGGATACCATAAAATACGGTGTCATCTATTTTTCTTTCTCCGAGGAAGTCGTGTTCTTTTCTGAATGTCTGTTTCATGGCTGAATATTTTTAGTGGTCAGGATCATTGTTTTGACAACACAAAAGTACCCCGGTCTGTAGGGGTGGTAAATGATACCAGTCAGCCGGCGGATGATTTACGTCAGTTGGTACTTTATTTGTGGCTTTGCCTACCTACCCTCTCCACTAAAAAGCAAAACATGAAAGCTATGACCATCGAAGAAAAGTGTATTGACACCATTCGTTGCCTGGCAATGGATGCGGTACAGAAAGCGAATTCAGGGCATCCGGGTACGCCGATGGCACTGGCGCCGGCGGCATTTGTATTGTGGACGAAGCATCTGCGTTATAATCCCCGGAAGCCGGACTGGTTTAACCGCGACCGTTTTGTGTTGTCCAATGGCCACGCTTCGATGCTACAATATGCGGTATTACATCTCACCGGCTATGATATTTCTCTGGATGATATCAAGGCTTTCCGGCAGTGGGGCAGTAATACGCCGGGACATCCCGAATATGGCCTTACGCCGGGCATAGAGACTACTACCGGTCCGCTGGGACAGGGTATTATGACCGCTGTGGGGATGGCCATGGCCGAAGCGCACCTGGCTGCTGTTTTTAATAAAGACGATATAAAGATCGTTGACCATCATACTTATGTTTTCTGTAGTGATGGCGACCTGATGGAGGGTGCTTCTCATGAAGCCGCTTCGGTGGCGGGCCACCTGGGCTTAGGTAAACTCATATGTTTGTATGATAATAATCATATCACGATAGAAGGTAATACATCGCTGGCCTATTCCGATGATGTGGCCAAACGGTTTGAGGCATACCACTGGCATGTGCAGGACCTGGGCGACAGGGGGAATGACCTGGAAGCCATATCAGCTGCTTTCGAGGCCGCCAAGGCGGTGACAGACATGCCTTCCATGATCCTGCTGCGTACCCATATCGGGTATGGGTCCCCCAATAAACAGGATACGCCTGAAGCGCACGGCTCTCCGCTGGGTGCTGACGAAATAAAGCTCACCAAAGAATTTTACGGCTGGCCGCCGGATGAAGATTTTTATGTGCCCGAAGATGTGCGAGTGTACATGAAAAAGGTCATTGAGCAAGGGAAGGATACCGAACAATCGTGGGAGAAGCTGAAGGAAGATTATCAGAACAAATATCCCGGCGAATATGCGTTGTTGCAGCAGTATGTTGCCCAGGCACTGCCTGAAGGATGGGACAGAGATGTGCCGGTATACAAACCGGAAGACGGTCCCAAGGCCACGCGGGAAATCTCTGCCGCATTCCTGAACGCCGTAGCGGGGAAGCTGCCCTGGCTGATGGGCGGCAGCGGCGACCTGGAGCCGTCCACGCTGACGATGATCAAATCATCCGGTTATTTTAGCAAAGAACATTATGAAAACCGCAATATCGCCTGGGGCATACGCGAACATGTGATGTGCGCCGCCAGCTCCGGGCTGCAGTTACACGGTGGCGTCAGGGCTTATGCCGCTACCTTCTTCATTTTTACGGACTATGCGCGGCCCGCTATCCGGTTGGCCTGTATCATGGAGCTGCCCGTGATTTACGTGATGACGCATGACAGTATCGGACTGGGGGAAGACGGCACCACGCACCAGCCTGTAGAACACCTGGCATCGTTGCGCGCCATGCCGCATCTTTGTGTGATAAGGCCTGCGGACGCCAATGAAGCCGCCTGGGCCTGGCATACGGCCATTGCCCGCACCAAAGGCCCTACCATGCTGGTGTTGACGCGGCAGAAACTGCCCATTACCGATCGCACCAAAACAGGGAGTGCCCGCGGCTTACAGCAGGGCGCCTATATCCTGTCAAAGGAAAAAGGAGACATGCCCGCGCTGATATTGATCGCCACCGGTTCAGAAGTGCAGCTGGCACTTGATGCCCAGCAAAAGCTGTGGGAAGAAAATATTGACGCCAGGGTGGTCAGTATGCCTAGTTGGGAGTTGTTCAGCGAGCAGTCGGAGAATTACCGGCACCAGGTACTGCCGCCGGCCGTGAAAGCCCGTGTGGCAATAGAAGCGGGTTCACCGGAAGGATGGGGACAATGGACCGGTGAAAGAGGCGTGATGATCGGTCTTTCCCATTTTGGCTCCAGTGCGCCGGCAAAAGAACTGTTCAAACACTATGGATTTACCGTAGACAACGTGTTGGAAAAATCGCGTAAACTATTGCAGCATGAAAAAGTTGATCGTGTTTGACCTGGACGGGACGTTGGCGGTGAGCAAGTCGCCTGTTGACGAAGCGATGGCCGGTCTGTTGTCGCGGTTGACACAGATAACACAGGTGGCCATTATTTCCGGAGGCAAATGGGAGCAGTTTGAAAAGCAGGTGCTGCGGCTGTTGCCGCCGGAAGCGCGTCTCACCGCGTTGTACATATTGCCTACCTGTGGCACGCAGTTTTATCATTACCAGCAGTCGTGGCAGTTGCTGTACGCAGAAAATTTTACCGAAGAAGAAAAAACGAAAATTATCCAATCACTGCAAACTGCTGTCAGTGAAGCGGGTTATACCGTAGAAAAAACCTGGGGTGAACAGATAGAAGACCGTGGCAGCCAGATCACATGGTCAGCGCTGGGACAGGAAGCGCCCGTGGATGCCAAAAAAACATGGGACCCTGATTTCGCCAAACGAAAGAAGATACAACAGATACTTGATAAATTGATTCCTGGCTTTGCTGTTAATCTTGGCGGCATGACATCTGTTGATATTACGAAAGAAGGTATAGATAAAGCATATGGTATCCGTAAGCTGCGCGATACGTTGCATGTCACTATTGAAGAGATGTTGTTTGTAGGAGACGCCCTGTTTGAAGGGGGAAACGATTATCCTGCGTTGCAGGCCGGCGTTCGCTGTGTGGCCGTAAGAGACCCTGAAGATACCCGGAGGGTAATAGATGCCATTCTGGCTTGTCTGGGTGATTAACAAAAATATTGTTTGTAATTAATCCTATAGTCGTAGCTTTATATGATCAACCGGTATGGAATGCTACCGGGAAACTATTCTTTTACAAACAAAACCTTATGAAAAAATTACGTTTAGCCGTTGCCGTAATAGCAGTGGCTGCACTGTCTCCGTTCATTGCAAAAGCACAAATTGATCTCGGTGCAAAGGCTGGTTTAAGTATCCCTAATCTGACTTCCGGCAGTTCTTCCAATCCTATTAATAGCGGCTGGAGTTCCAGACTGGGGCTGGACGCAGGCATACATGCAGAATTTCACCTTACCAAACGTTTTTCTATACAGCCTGAAATCAGATATTCTGCGCAGGGTGGTAAAAAAGACGGTAACCAGGGCTTTACACCAACTCCGGAAATGGCAGGTTTCTTTCAACAGCAGGGCCAACCTGTTCCTCAGTATTTGTATGGAACATATAAAAGCGTTGCCAAGTTCAACTACCTGATGGTGCCGGTACTGGCTAAATATCACTTCGGCTTCAGCCCCAAATGGGACCTGTATGTAGCTGCCGGTCCGTTTGTGAGCTTCCTGCTGGACGGTAAAAATGAAACCAGCGGCAGCAGCCCGATTTACCTGGACGAAGCGCACACACAACAATTGCCTTTCCCTGCTGTGGATTTCAACCATACCCAGAACATCAAAGATGACCTGAAGAAAGCCAACTTTGGTATCTCCGGTCAGGTAGGTGTGGCGTACCATGTCAACAGCAGAAGCGCTATCTTCATTGAAGGTGGTGGCAACTACGGTTTCGTGAAAATCCAGAAAGACACCAAAAACGGTGAAAACAACACCGGTGCAGGTGTAGTGGTACTGGGTTACTCTTACCGTATTAAAGACAAAAAATAAGCTGTTAAGCCAGCAGGTTAAATGAAACGATAATAATCGTTACACTAATGCATACCAAAGACAGGAGGAAGATGTAATCCGCAGCTTCCTCCAGTTTTTCACTCCTCCTTCGCTGTTTCGAGCGCATCGACAGAAAAGACAATATACAGCTGCCCGTCAGCAAAATAGCTGCCACCCCCGTAATATCATCGATAATAGTGACCTGGTTAAAATGTGCCACCTTGATGGAGGTGAGCACTATCAGACAAAACCCCAGCAGGTTGCTGGAGGTATTGAGGATGTGTGGTGATTTGTTATTCTCGTTTGCCATAACCAACCTTTTCTGTCCGTCAATTTAAATCATAGAATTGGCGCGAAAAAGTTAAAATACCGTTACTCCGGCATTAAAATACGATTAGTGGCGTTAACAGCTTGTTACAGGCATACGGATAGCCGATAATATTATTATCTTTCGTCCATAGCATGTAAACTGCAGCGCATATGAAATACCTGATCACCTGCCTGCTGGCGGCTACAACCACCGCCACAGGATTCGCACAGCAACGTCCGATGAAGCTGTGGTACACTTCCCCTGCCAGCGCTACCGCGAAAGACGGCACTTCTCCCTGGAAAGATGATCCGGCATGGCTACAGGCCCTGCCACTGGGCAATGGCAATATTGGCGCCATGGTATTCGGCGATGTCAACCAGGAACGGGTACAGCTAAACGAAAAGACGTTGTGGAACGGCAGCAACGATGATAATGATAATCCCGAGGCAGCCAAATATCTCCCCGAAATAAGAAAGCTTCTCTTCGAGGGCAAGTTTAAAGAAGCTACGGCCCTTACCAATAAAACACAGATCTGCAAAGGCGCCGGCTCCGGTCATGGCAACGGCTCCAACGTGCCTTTCGGTACCTATCAGACGCTGGGCGACCTGCGGCTGGATTTCGGTAAAAGCAGCGCTGTTTCCGGCTACCAACGCAGCCTGCAACTGGACGATGCTACTGTTCGTGTCAGCTATGAACAGGACGGCGTGCGTTATACCCGCGAATATTTTGTGAGCGCCCCCGCGAATGTACTGGCAGTAAAACTGTCGGCCGACAAAAAAGGAGCCATCAGTTTTTCCGCTACCATGGACCGCCCCGAACGGTTTACCACAAAAGCAAGCGGCCATGAACTCGTAATGACCGGGGCTTTAAACAACGGTAAAGGCGGCGATGGCATGAAGTACATGGCGCGCCTGCAAGCGCGCAACAAAGGCGGACAGGTAACATATACGGGCAATCAGTTGACCGTCAAGAATGCTGACGAAGTGATTTTGTACCTGGCAGCATCCACGGATTATCTGCCTAACTATCCCACTTACAAAGGGCGCGATTTCAGCGGCCTGACGGCCAAAGCGCTGCAAGCCGCCACGGCGCAGCCTTACGCGCAGTTGAAACAGGCACATGTAAAAGACTACCAGCGCCTGTTTAACAGGGTAGCGATACAACTGTCTGATGATACCACAGACGATATCCCAACCGATGTACGGTTGCAACGCATAAAAGAAACGGGCAACGATAACCACCTGACGGAATTGTATTTCCAGTACGGCCGTTACCTGCTCATTTCTTCTGCCCGGAAAAACACGCTGCCGGCCAATCTGCAGGGCATATGGGCCAATAAGGTACTGGCTCCGTGGAACGGGGACTATCATACTAACATCAACGTACAAATGAATTACTGGCCTGCGGAAGTGGCCAACCTGGGCGAGCTGCATTTGTCGCTGACCAATTTTATCCAGGGTATTGAGAAGCCTGCCACCCGTTCAGCCGCCGTACAGTTTGGTGGTAGCGGCTGGTGCATCAATCCCATCGTTAACGTATGGGGTTTCACCTCACCGGGGGAAGAGCCTTCCTGGGGCCTTACCACCGGCGCCAGCGGATGGATCTGCGAACATCTTTGGGAACACTTTGCTTTCACCCGCGATACGGCCTATCTGCGTAAGGTATATCCCACACTGCGCGAAGCCGCCCGTTTTTACCTGGGCTGGCTGGTGAAAGATCCGGAGACCGGCAAACTGGTATCTGGTCCGGCCTCTTCACCCGAAAACGCTTTCGAAGCGCCGGACGGCAGCAACGGTACCATCAGCATGGGCCCATCGCATGACCAGGAAGTGATACAGGAACTGTTCACCAACGTATTACAGGCCGCCACTGTGCTGCAACAGTCGGACCCATTCCTGGACAAACTGCGCGAAGCTAAAAACAACCTGCTACAACCGCAGATAGGTGAAGACGGCAGGGTGATGGAATGGGCTAAACCTTATCTGGAGAAAGAACCGGGACACCGGCATATGTCGCATTTATATGCCTTGTACCCGGGATCTGCCTTCAATGAAGCCCAGACACCGCAATATGTCAACGCAGCACGTAAATCGCTTGAATACCGCCTGCAACACGGCGGGGCACAGACAGGCTGGAGCGCCGCCTGGGTGACCAACATGTGGGCGCGCCTGAAAAACGGCCCCGAAGCATTAAAGGCTTTTAATATCATCCTGGCACATAAGTCAGCAAACAACCTGTTCAACCTGCATCCGCCATTTCAGATAGACGGCAACTTCGGCGCTACTGCCGGTATCGCCGAAATGCTGCTGCAAAGCCATGAAAATATGGTGACGTTGTTACCGGCGCTGCCGGCGGAATGGAAAAACGGGGCTGTCAACGGTCTTTGTGCCCGTGGCGGTTTTGTGGTGAATATGTCGTGGAAAGACGGCCGTTTGGCGACGGCTACGCTGCATGCCACCAAAAACGGCGGCTGCCAGGTGCGTTACCGCGATCAGATTGTGGTGCTCAATACCGAAGCTGGTAAAGATTATCCGCTGAATGCACTGCTGCAGTAATATTTAGGCATTTAGTCATTTGATCATTTACTTAATACATAAATGATCAAATGACTAAATGATCAAATAAATTTATTCTTCTCCTTCGCCGGTATTTTTCAGTTTACCTAACAGCGAATAGGCGCCTGTTGTCACAATCTTCTCATTGGTAAGGTCTTTACCGCCGGGCAGCAGCTGTACCATTTTACTTTCTTTCAGGCCGGTATTAACCGGTACCAGCGTGAAGCTGTTGCCATCTTTGGTGGTGAACACATATTCTTTGCCCATATAGCGCACTACGGCGTCTTCCGGTACGGCGAGCGCCTGTTGGTTGTCCATGTCAAAGGTGGCATTGAGGAACATGCCCGGCAGCAGGTCGTGTCCCGGGTTTTCAAAGTGGCAGTGTATCAGGCCGCTGCGGTTGTCGTTGATGTTTTTAGTGACCAGGATGGTTTCAATATCGTAGACTTTATCGGGTCTGTCTACCAGCGTCACTTTACCTCTCAGGCCTTTGTGGAAGGAGGGGATGTCTTTTTCAAACACGGTGATGGCCGCGTGGATATCTTCCGGGTTGACCAGTTCAAACATCACATCAGAAGGCATTACATAACGGCCGATGTTGACATTCACTTTGGTAACGTAACCGTTGATGGGAGAGAAGAGCGGCACCGTACGGGAGATATTGCCTACCGTGAGTTTGTCCGGGTTGATGTTGATGATACGCAGCTTTTCTCCGACAGACTTCAGCGTTACCTGTGCGGTTTTATATTCATTGAGCACCTGTTGATATCGTTTTTTGCTGATAGCATCTGCTTCGCTGAGGGTGCGTTGCCGGTCCATATCGGCCGACAGGTATTCCATATTGGCTTTGGCCGTCAGGTATTCCTGTTGCAGCTGCACATAGCTCTGGTCCTCCATGGTGCCTATCGTTTCTCCCCTGGACACCTGGCTGCCGGGCAGGAGGCGCGTGCTTTTGAGGTAGCCGCCCATCGGGAAGCTGATGGAGATAAGGTTTTGCGGTGGCACGTCTACGGTGCCGGTGGCGCGGAGCGTGGCGTGCATATTGACCATCCGTACGGTATCGAGTACGATGCCCGCATTTTTTTTCTGTACACTGTCGAGGGTAACGGTGTTGTTATCTGCTGCCGGTTTGTTTTCCGCCGGTGTTTTTTCTGCTGCCGGTTTATTGTTACAGGCGTATAGGAAGCCGGTGATGGCGATGTATATGAATATCTTCCGCATGCTATTGCTGATTGAATTGTAATAAATATTCCAGTTCAGTTTTCCGGGTGTTCAGTTCCTTCAAAACATCGATATACTGGCTTTGCAGGGCGATGGCATTGCTAATGAGGGTGCTCCATTCGATGTACCCTATTTCGCCGTTTTTATAGCTGATATTGGCTGTTTGGATGATGATATCGGATTGTTTCAGGGCCGATTGCTGATAGTAGCGGATCGCCTGCTGGTATTTCTGATAGTCGTTCCAGTTTTGTTCCAGTTGTGTGCGCAGCTGTACGGTAGCCAGTTCTGTGGCGGTAGCGGCGCTGGCCTGCATTTGTTGCGCTGCCCTGATACGGGCTTTCTGCGCCGACGCGAAGATAGGAATGCCAATACCTATCTGTGCGGCAGAGAAGCGGTGCCCGCCGCCGTAGTAGCGTTCTGCCTGGTTTTTGTCTGACTGCCATCCGATAAAGGACTGGTTCACGTAGCCGAGGTTCCAGTCGGGCAGCAGTTTGGCTTTTTCCAGTTGTGTTCTGCTGTTGCTGACTTGCTGTTGTTGCTGATAGGCGCGCAGGAAAGGGTGTTGTTGCAGCGTGGTGCTGTCAAACAGTACCACGGCGCCGGAGAGGCTGTCCACCGGATCGATGTTGGCCGTGGTTTCATGCAGCAGCATGCCCAGCTGGGTGACGGCGGTTTTTTGGTCAGACTGTATCATGTCCAGTTGTATGCGGGCCTGTTGTGACTGGTTATCGAGCGTCGCTTTTTCCAGGAGATTGCTTTCGCCGTTGTCGTAGCGGATTTTGGCGACCCTGGAATAACTGGAGAGGATACTGTCTGTTTTTTGCAATAATGTTTTCTTGGCTTTCAGGTATTGCAACTGAAGATAGGCCAGTTTTACGAGGCGTGCTACTTCTGCCTGTTGCAGTGCTGTCTGCAGTTTGGCCTGTTGCCATTCGCCTTCGTATACCTGTCGTTGCCGTTTGTAGACAGCAGGGAAAGAGAAGCCCTGCGATATCGTGAATTTATTATCGAACATGGCGCTGTTGACGCTTCCCAATTCAGCCGCCAGCGAGGTTTTGGGCAGATCAGTGCTGCTGCGCGTGATGGCTTCATAATAGGCCGCCTGTTGCTGGTTGAGCTTCAGTTGCAGGTTCTGTTGCTGCGCGGTCTGAAGGGCCTGTTGTAACGTCAGCGGACGGGCATCCTGTGCTTTCAGCAAAGAGGGGGCTGCTACCAGCAGGAGTATCATCAGGGCAGCCGGTTTCGGTTTTTTCCATCCTTCTTCAAATAATAAAAAGAGGGCGGGAAGCACTACCAGCGTAAGCATGGTAGCGGTGATCAGTCCGCCGATCACGACGGTGGCCAGCGGGCGTTGCACTTCCGCGCCGGCGCCGGTGCTGAGGGCCATGGGCAGGAAGCCAAGGGAGGCCACGGTGGCGGTCATCAGTACGGGCCTCAACCGGTCGTGGGTGGCCTGTACGATAATCTGCCGGATATTGGTCATACCACTGATTTTTAGTTGGTTCATTTCTCCGATTAATACAATCCCGTTTAATACTGCCACGCCAAACAACGCGATGAAACCGATGCCCGCAGAGATGCTGAAAGGCATGCCCCGCAGCCACAGCGTGAATACGCCGCCGATAGCGGACAGCGGGATGGCGGAAAATATCAGCAGGCAGTATTTTAATTTACGGAAGGCAAAAAACAACATGAGGAATATCAGCAGCAGGGCAACGGGCAAGGCTATACTGAGTCTTTTGGTGGCATGCTGCAGGTTCTCGTATTGTCCGCCGTAGGTGATATAATAGCCGGTAGGCAGTTTGATCTGTTTGCCTACTTTGGATTGCAGTTCTTTTACGATGCTCTGTACGTCGCGGCCGCGCACGTTGAAGCCGACGGTGATCCTGCGGCGGGCATCTTCACGTTGTATCTGGTAAGGGCCGTCCTGGATGCTGATATCAGCGAGTACATGCAGCGGCACCTGTTCCCCGTTAGGCAATCCCACCTGGAGGTTACTGATTTCGTCGATGTCCTGTTTCTGCTGATCGTCCATACGTACCACGAGGTCGTACCGCCGGTCGTTTTCAAATACCAGTCCTGCGGCGGCGCCGGCGTAGGCGGCCTGTATGGTGTTGTTGACATCGCTGACAGAAGCGCCGTAGCGGGCAATGGCTTCGCGGTTATAGTTGACCACCAGCTGCGGGATGCCGGTCACGGTTTCCACATAAAGATCTTTCGCGCCTTTTACCGTACCGATCACAGCGCCGATCTTATCGGCATAGGCAGCAAGGGAATCGAGATCATCGCCGAATATTTTACAGACCACGTCCTGGCGGGCGCCGGTCATCAGTTCATTAAAACGCATTTGTACCGGGAACTGGAAGCCGGTATTGATACCCGGTACTGCTTCCAGCGCCTTGCTCATTTTACCGGCCAGCTCAGGGAAGGAAGAGGCGCTGGTCCACTGATGTTTGGGCTTGAGGATCACCATAAGGTCTGCTGCGTCCATCGGCATGGGATCGGTGGGTATTTCACCGGAACCGATTTTGATCACTACTTTTTCCACTTCAGGGAACTGCTTACGCAGCACCTGTGCGGCCTGGCTGGTGCCTTTTATCGTGGTGGTGAGGGAAGAGCCGGTCAGTAGCCGGGTGTCTACCGCAAAATCACCCTCTTCCAGTTGCGGGATAAATTCCCCGCCCATACGGGAAAGGATAAACGCTGCCACGATCAGGAGCGCTACCGCCACGCTAACGATCAGCATCGGGATACGCAGTGTTTTCTGCAACAGCGGATCGTAGATACGTTTGATGCGCGTCATCATTTTATCTGCGAAGCTTTCCTTATGGCTGAGTTTTTTGTTGAGGAAAAGCGCGCCCATCATAGGTACGTAGGTGAGTGACAGCAGGCAGGCACCGAGGATAGCGAAGGACACGGTTTCTGCCATGGGGCGGAACATCTTGCCTTCGATGCCCTGCAGCGAGAGGATGGGCAGGTATACGATCAGGATGATCACCTGGCCGAAAGCGGCGCTGTTCATCATGGTTTTGGCGGAAGACTCCACTTCTTCGTCCATCTGTTCCTGCGTAAGTTGTTTTACGCCGCTGAGCGTGGCGCCACGTGTGAGCTTGTGCATCACCGCTTCGATGATGATCACCGCGCCATCAACCAGCAGGCCGAAGTCCAGCGCGCCGAGGCTCATCAGGTTACCGCTTACGCCGAACAGGTTCATCATGATGAGGGCGAACAGCATGGCCAGCGGTATCACAGAGGCCACGATGAGGCCTGCGCGGATATTGCCCATGAAGATCACCAATACCAGGATCACGATGGCGGCGCCTTCCAGCAGGTTGCGTTCTACCGTGGAGATGGCGTTGTCCACCATCTTGGTACGGTCGAGGAAGGCCTCGATGGCCACGCCTTCCGGCAGTGTTTTTTCGATGGCGGCAATCTTGTCTTTGATATTCTTGATGACTTTATTGCTGTTTTCCCCTTTCAGCATCATCACTACCGCGCCGGACACTTCACTTTCGCCGTTGAACACCATGGCGCCGTAACGGATAGCAGTGCCTATTTTCACGGTGGCCACATCGCGGATGAGGACAGGGATACCGTTGTTGATCCTTTTTACAGCGATATTACCGATATCCTCCTGTCCCTGAACAAGGCCTTCACTGCGGATAAACAGTACGTTGGGCCCTTTTTCGATGTAGGCGCCACCGGTGTTCTGGTTGTTTTCCTGCAGGGCGCGGAACACATCGGAGATAGTGATCTGGTAACTTTTCAGTTTGTCGGGGTTGACGGCCACCTCATATTGTTTGACCGTACCGCCAAATGAGCTGACATCGGCCACACCTTCGGTGCTGAGGAGCTGGCGCCGCACGGTCCAGTCCTGTATATCGCGCAGGGTGGTGAGGTCGTATTTGCCTTCGTAGCCGGGCTTGGGCTTTACGACATATTGGAACACTTCGCCGAGGCCGGTGGTAACAGGCCCCAGTTCCGGTTCAGTAATGCCTGGTGGTATTTGCTGGCGTACCTGTATCAATCGCTCGCTCACCTGTTGCCTGGCCCAGTAAACATCTGTCTGGTCATTGAAGACGATGGTGACAAGGCTCAATCCAAAGCGGGAGAAGCTGCGTTGTTCGATAATACCGGGAATATTACGGGTGGCCTGTTCAATGGGAACGGTGATAAGACGTTCCACGTCCGGTGCTCCCAGGCTTGGGGCGGAAGAGATGACCAGTACCTGGTTGTTGGTGATGTCGGGCACCGCGTCGATAGGCAGTTGGGTAACGGAATAGGTTCCCCATCCAATCAGCGCCAGCATAAACAAACCGATGATCAGTTTGTTTTTAATGGAAAAATGGATAATGCTGTTTAACAAAACGTAAACTTTAAAAAATTGATGAATGCAGAATGATACGTTTTCCGGTATCCCCGCAAGGCGGCACAACAGTGTTGTACGCCCGGTTTTTTAACCCGGGGAGGACAGAAAAAGTTCAGGCATCAGGAAAAAAGACCATGCTGCGGCGTAAAACGCTGCGCAGGGTACAGTAGCCTGTATCATTCAGTTATATCAGGACAAGGGCGCTGATGAGGATTTGGGAGGCTGTAAAATGACGTCCGGCAGCCGGTAGGGGGGAGGCCCGTCGTTGATGACCAGGTAATCTTCCCGGGGCAGTTCTATCACAGGAGTAAACAGGGTGACCGGCGCCGGTGGGCCTACTGTGGGAAGTGTCATACAGATAATGTCCGGTGTTTTGAACGGCAGCTGCATGTCCTGCAGATAATCATCGTCAAAAGGCTGGTCATCCACATAATGCAATTTCAGGAACGTCAGCAGGGTCATATGGTTATTCTCCTGCCTATGTTTCTGGAAATGCTCCACCAGCAACGGGAACTTGAGCAACTGGCTGGCATCGGTACTGCCAAACAGGTACACCAGTAAAAGAAATATTGCAGTGGCCTTCTTCATAAATGATTAACGGGGCAAAGATAATCATATTTGGAAATTGATACCCGATAAAAAATCGAACCGCAGAGGAGATTATTGGGACATACAGACTACTTTTGTCCTATAGCTCCTTCTTTTCAAACAGCTTCATTTTTATGACACACCAGGAAAAACATTTCACCGGCTCTGAGTTGTTACGTGACATCGTGATCGGCATGTCCGACGGACTGACAGTACCTTTTGCCCTGGCAGCGGGCCTCAGCGGCACGGTGAAGGATGTGAACCTCATTGTGATCGCCGGACTGGCGGAAATAGCGGCAGGCTCCATTGCCATGGGCCTGGGAGGGTACCTGGCCGGTAAAACGGAGCAGGACCACTACAACAGTGAACTAAAACGGGAATATGAAGAAATAGAAGCCGTTCCCGAAAAAGAAAGAGAGGAGGTGGAAACGTTTTTCGCAGAACTGGGCCTCAGCCGGGAACTACAGCAGAAAGCTGCCGCGGAACTGATCACCGACAAAGACCGCTGGGCCGATTTTATGATGAAGTATGAACTGGGGCTGGAAAAACCGGACGCACGCAGGGCTACTAAAAGCGCGCTCAATATCGGTATGTCCTACATCGTAGGCGGACTGATACCACTGATGCCCTATTTCTTTGTCAACGACGGCCTGGAAGGGTTGAAGATCTCCGCGGTGATCACCATCATATGCCTTTTTGTTTTCGGCTATTTCAAGAGCCGCCTCACCGGGTTGAATCCCCTGCTCGGCGGCGTTCGTGTAGCCGTTATCGGTACCATTGCTGCGGGCTGTGCCTTTGCCATTGCCCGATTGATTGGCGGATAATATTACTTTCTCAGGAAGGTCACGTAATAGCCTGTACGTAGTTCATAATCCGGATGCGGATTGGTGACCTGTATTTTAATGATGTGTTTACCAGCAGGCAGGTCCAGCCGGTGGCAGATTTCATCTTTACGCAGCTGGTAGTTGGTTGGCATGCGGATGGTGTCAGTCACCTGACCATCAATGCTGACCGTGGCGGTGATGACATGGTCTGCCACTTCCCTTTTTTTCGCAGCATAGCCGCCTAATACAAAGCCATTGCCTTCTATCGTGAGCGTGATCTCATTGCCGTTTACATGGAATTCTTTTTTATCAGTAGGAAGCAGGCCGGGGAAACTCTCTTCAAATGCCACTGCTTCGGGTGTTTGCAGCGGGATGATCACATTGTCATCCTGTTCTTTTCCGCCATTCCGTTTGATATTTTCCAATGCGTGACGGTAGCTGATATCGTAGGTTTTGTTGAGTGAGATGGTGGTATATTTAAAGTCGATGTCTTCTGCTCCTGCCAGCCCGTCTTTCCATTTTTGCGGAATTTTTTCATATCCTAACATAGTGCCCAGGATACCGCCGGCGGTGGAAGGGTTACAGTCCGCGTCCTGACCTGCGCGGGTAGACACTTCCAGTGTTTTGGCGTAGTCGCCGTTGCCGTACAATAATCCCATGATCACGTAAGCGCAGTTGATCGTAGCGTCGATGTTCACCGGGTTGAAGATGGCGTCCGGGCAACTGACGTCGGAAGACCATTTCTTTTGCAGTTCAAACCAGGTGCGGTGCCAGTCGTCCGGATACTGCCGGTGCCAGCGTATCACATCGGACATGCACTGGTAAAACTTGCTCCTGGCCGGAATAACGCGCAGCGCGTCGCGCACAATCTGTTTGATATCGTTGGAGACGAAAGCCTGTGCGTACATGGCGCCTACATATACGCCGCCGTACCAGCCGTTGCCATAGTTCATGATATGCCCGATCTTATGACTGATGCGGGAAGCGGCGTTGGGCATGCCGGGGCTCATCAGGCCGGCGTAATCGGCTTCTATCTGGTAATCGATGCAATCCGCGTGCATGTTGTGTTGCCAGTGGCCGGAGGCAGGAGGGCGGATGCCGTTAAGAATGTTATAACGGGCCGCCTGGTTGGCATGCCACAGGACATAACCTGCATGGGCAAACGCCTGTGCGAAGGAGTCGGCCGGTGCATCGAGGCCGTGGCGCTCCATCACATCTACGAAGGTGAGGTCCATGTACAGGTCATCATACAGGCCGGGGAAGCTGTCCATCACTTCCTTTACGTAGCCTTTGTGCCATTCCAGCGGTTGGTAGTCCTGGATAAAGGTGCCGTTGTACCGGAATTCATAGGGGCCTCCGAAGGTAACGCCGATGGTTTGTCCGGCCCATCCGCCCTTGATCTTATCCTGTAGTGTTTTTTTCGGTAAAGTAATTGTTTTGGGTGTTTGGGCCGCCAGGCCAAGGCAGCCCGCCAGGCATGCCAATAACAGTATAACATGTGTTTTCATGAGCGATGGAAATTGTTACCAGGAGATGAATATAATATTTATAAATTATTTTAAAAACTATGTTTTTATTAGGAAAAAAAATATGAATATAAAAACGTGATACTCATCCGCCAGACTGTAAAACTGTTGCGGGCATCTCCTGAAAATGGACTACTTTCAGGATATGAAACCTAGAAAAGCATATCCTGCCGCCATCACAATTTTCGGCGCCAAGGGCGATCTTACCCGTCGTAAGCTGATCCCGGCGCTGTATAATTTGTTTATAGAGAACCATCTTCCCGCTTTGTTCGAGATCTTCTGTGTGGATTTTCAGACAGTAGATGAAGCTGCATTTAAAAACGACCTGCTTGCCGGTGTGAATGAATTCAGTCGCAATGGCAAGGCGGAACCGTCGAAATGGGCCGACTTTGCCGCACGTATCAGTTATCTGCAAGGGGATTTCACCAAAAAAGAAACCTATGTCTCCCTGAAATCAAAAGTGGAAGACTTTGAGAAAAGCGGCAAGCAGCGGGGCAACCGTATGTTTTATTTCGCTGTGGCGCCACGGTTTATAGAAGTGATCGCCGAAGCGTTGTACACCCGCAAATTGTGCAGCAATAAAGTGCATGACCGCATCGTGGTGGAAAAGCCGTTCGGTACCGACCTGGACACTGCGAAGAAACTGAACCGCTTTCTTACCAAACGGTTTTCAGAGAAACAGATATACCGAATTGATCACTACCTGGGCAAGGAAACGGTGCAGAACATTATGGCGTTCCGTTTCGCCAATTTCGTATTTGAGCCGTTATGGAATAAAAACTACATCGATCATATACAAATCAGTGTAGCCGAACAGGTGAGTGTGGGCAAACGCGGCGGCTACTACGACGCTGCCGGCGCCATGCGCGATATGATACAAAACCACCTGATGCAGCTGCTGTGTATCGTGGCCATGGAATGCCCCGGCGCTTATAAGGCCGAAGCTATCCGTGATGCCAAAACCAAAGTGCTGAAAAATATCCGTCCTTTTACCACGCCACAGGTATTTAAAAATGTGGTGCGGGCACAATATACCGCCGGAGAGGTGGACGATGTGCCCAAAATCGCTTATCGCCAGGAGGAGCAGGTATCACCAGAATCGACTACCGAAACATTCGTGGCGCTGAAGATGATGATCGACAACCCCCGCTGGGAGGGAGTTCCTTTCTTCCTGCGCACGGGCAAGTCCATGGCGCGGCAGTCTTCCGTGATCGTGGTGCAGTTCAAGGATTCACCGCATAAGATCTTCAAAGACGACATCGTTCCCAACAGGCTGATCATCAGCATACAGCCGGAGCTGGAAATCAGCCTGCTGTTTGAAAGCAAGGTGCCAGGCCTGCAAATGAAGCTGGTACCGGTGGAGATGGACTTTACTTACCAGGAAGCCTATACGGAGTCGCTCCCGGAAGCGTACGAAGCGCTGCTGCTGGACGTGCTGCAGGGCGATGCCACGCTCTTTATGCGTGCCGACCAGGTGGAAGCTGCCTGGAAAGTGGTGATGCCTATTCTCGATGCCTGGAAGAAATCACCGTCCAAACAGTTACATTTTTATGAATCCGGTACCTGGGGGCCCGCTGCTGCCGGCAATCTGCTGAAACCATACGCCAAAGAGTGGTACAGGCTTCCTTCCCGGGAAACCGTTAAAAAGCTGGCCGTTAACAAGTAACTATTTACTGAACGATATTTCTCACTGTGGTCTTCACTTTGATATAAGTGGGGGCCGTAGTGAGATAGCCGTCATTGATAATGAAGGTGAAGATCATGCCCGTTATCTTTTTGGGGTAGTTGATCCACGGAGCGCTGCCAAAGGCGCCGGGGCTGCTGCTTTCGATGATCACATCGCCGGGACCGGTATAGTCACGCCAGTTGCCGATGCCGTAAAAATTGGCGGTGTTGAGCCATGCCAGCGGATAGGGACTGTATCCCACTGTTGATCCGGTTATCTGTCCCTGTTCCATCGCGGTGACCGCCGCTTCGCTGAGCACCCGTGTGCCGTTGGTGGTCACTCCTTTATTGGCGAGCATGTCCAGGAATTTCATATAGTCGTTGGCGGTACTGCGCGCGCCGCCGGCCACCAGGGGGTTGGCGCTGATACCGTAATCTGTGCTGGTCATCCCGCAGGGGACGAATATTTTCGCGGCAGCCAGCTCACTCCAGCTTTTACCACTGACTACTTCGCAGATGCGTCCTGCTATCTGCATACTGACACCGCCGTAATAAAACACCTTGCCGGGAGGGTTGTCCAACGCCACATTCTGCGCGATGGCATTTACGGCTGCTTCCATTGTCAATGCCGGATTGGATTCATAGCCCTGCGTGGAATTGCCGGGAAATCCGGATGTATGGGAAAACAGTTGTGCGATCGTTATATTTCCTTTGCCGTTGGCCGTAAATACCGGCAGAAATTTCCCTACGGTATCTGTCAGCTTCAGCTTCCCTTCATCTACAAGGCTCATGACTACCGCGCCTGACAGCCATTTGGAGCAGGAGGCGACCAGTTGCCGGGTATTGCCGTCAAAGCCGCCATAGCTCCGGGTATATACTTCCTTTCCATCAACATGAATAACGGTATAACACTTTCCGCCGAACCTCACCGGTACGGAATCATCCAGTATTTTATCCACAGCCTCGTAGCCGGGAGTAGCAGGTTTGCCGCCGGTCGTGTCTTTTTTACAGGCCATGCCTGTAGCACATATTGTTAGCAGGATGAACAGGGATAAATCTTTCATGACAGTTGTTTGGTGATAACACTGCAATATAAACAGGATAAGTTGATGATTTATTATATGAACGTGTGACTTTTTTGTTATCACCGAAATATACATGCGCCATTCCACTGCGGTCTGTCTATGTCCATGCTGATTATTTTTATTGTTGAATAGGAACTATCCTGATGTAGCTGTTTTTCTCTCCCTGATAATGCCTGTAGTTAAATCAAGTACGTATCCGGACCTCTCATTAACCATTAATCGTTCTTGTTATGTTATCCAAATTTTACCCTTTCAGAAAAATATTGTGCCTGGCTCTTTTTTTCAGCTGCTTATTGTTGCACAGTGCCCGCGCGCAGACATATGCCAACAGCCAGACCAACGGCGTCACGGGTTTGTGCCTGTTATGCGGGGTTACCACTCCGGAGAATGCTGTCAACAGCAATCCCGATGATTTTTCGACCTTCAATATCAGCGTGGGGTTGCTGGGCGTTACAGTGTACCAGACGCTGATCTTCCCTTCCGGCAGCACTGCCGGCTGTGATTCACTAGTGATAGGCGTCGGCAGCGGTAATTCCCTGTTGTCAGTCAACCTGGTAGGAGGTGTCACCGTACAGACATTTAACGGCGCCGTGGCCAACAATGATGCCCATGTGGTTGACACCAGCAATTTCCGCTCCTGGGGCAATAACCGCGGAGAGATCAGGCTAAAGCCGGCAGCCTCCTTTGACCGGGTGAAGGTGACATTGTCCAGCAGTCTTGTGGGACTGCTCAATGCCTTGCAGCTCTACTACGCCTATCGTAAACCTGCATTACCGCCACCGGTAATGGCTGACACTATTCAGCTGTGCAAAGGCGACACCGCTGCCATAGCTGCTTCAGTGCCAGCCGGTACCACCGTGCATTGGTATAATGCGCCCACAGGCGGCACGTTGCTTTATACCGGCGCCAGCTACAAAGTGAGCCCTGCCGTTACTACTACCTATTATGCAGATGCTGCATTGAGCGGATGTACCAGTGCCCGTAAAAGCACAACGGTAAAGGTAAACCCGAAACCTGCCAATCCTGAATTTTCGGTGACGCCAAGTATTATCTGTAGCAGCATTGGCATAGGTGTCGCCAATTATACGCCGGATGTGTATTATAATGTTCGTACGGTATATACCGGCATTGACGGACTATTGCTTGATTCGTCGTTTACGGTGCCAAACAGCGATACGGTTGTTGTCCGGGACCTGGGCGCTTACCTGAATGTGACTGTCAATCTTTATATACAGGCTGTTAACAAAATTACCGGATGCCGTTCCGATACCGTGATGCAGACAATGATATTCGGTGCGCACGGCACCTATGCCGATGTGGACACCAATAATGTTACCATTTGTAAAGGAGATAGTATCACCCTCCATGCTTATGGTCACGGGCAGGCGGGTAATACTGTACTCAATATACGCTGGTACAGTGTGCCCACCGGAGGCACGGAGTTGCACAGAGGGCAGTATTTTACAGTAGCGCCGCCGGACACAACAAATTACTACGTAGTTCCGGGTTACTATTGTGAATACCCCAGACGCACGAAAGTGACGGTGAATGTGCGCAAACTGCCGGAGCCTGTTTTCAGTGTCCCACAGGGAATGACATGCGGCGTCACTAAAATAAAAATACAGAATTATCAACCGGGTTATAGCTATAACGTGCGGGTAAGGTTCCGGTATTCTCCGCAGATATTGCATGATACCTCTTTCTTTGTGCCCCGTACCGATACGTTTTCCACGCCGCCTTTCCTGCCACCATTGCCGGCGGCGGTAGACATATGGGTGCAGGCTGTGGATTCAATAACGGGATGCCGGTCGGATTCTGCCTACCGTCGCATGAACACGGACGGGTATGCACAAAAGCCTTCAGTAACTTCAGACAGTGTGATCATCTGCAGAGGTGACAGCGTTGTGCTGCATGCATTTGCGCCCATCTATACACTGGCGCGCATTCGTTGGTACGACGTGCCTACTGGTGGCAGCAGACTGTTTACCGGTGGCGACTACAAAGTAAGTCCGCAAAATACTACGGTGTACTATGCGGCGGCCGGCTACGGATGCGAATATCCTGAACGCACACCGGTGAAGGTAGTAGTAACCCCCTGTGTACGTCAGGTATCTGCACGGCTGCAAAAGGATATAACGTTAAAGCATACACTGGAATTGTTTCCTAACCCCAGCGCCGGTGAAGTAAGATTGAATACCAGCAAACTATCTCCGGGCAGCCTGATCATTGTGCGAAATATTCACGGCGTGGAAGTGCAGCGGAGTATACTTACAGGCAACAGCCTTGCGCTTTCGACGCAACTGGCCAACGGTATTTATTTTATTGAGATAAGGAACGGTGTAAATGAGGTATACAGAGGCCGGGTTGTACTGAAACGATAAAAGATAATAATATACGATCAAAAAGAAGGATGTCTCAGCTATGTTGAGACATCCTCTTCTTTTTGAAATAGTTTTATCAGAGAGCGGTAATGCGGATGTTGTCGTGACAGGCGATGCGGGTCCGCGGTATCATTCAGTACTACTTTATGAGCTATCCCATAGTTCCCTGTCCTGCCCGGTGAAATCATATATGCGGCCCGCAGGATATCCTGCGGGAGAAGATCAACAAAAAAATAACTCAGCATTTCATCTTTTTTCTTTTCCGGTCGCGACCCTGGTTGGCTACTTCATTCTGTAGTATACGAGTTGTTTTTCATGGGATAAACAACACTTTTTACCAGTTTGATTTATGAAAAAATATTTACTGTGTATTTTTTGTTTGAATGATCACAGCGGGCACAGTCTTTGTGCGCCCAAATCATGCGAAAAACAACAGGAAACCCTGCATCACCAGAACAACAAGGATTTTTGCGTGTACGTGGAGCGCGCGAGCATAACCTCAAAAATGTAGACCTCGATATACCCAGAGACGCGCTGGTGGTGTTTACCGGCGTGTCCGGCTCGGGCAAGTCATCACTGGCGTTTGGCACCCTCTACGCGGAGGCGCAGCGTCGTTACCTGGAGTCAGTATCGCCGTACGCACGCCGGTTGTTTCATCAGATGTCGGTGCCGGAGGTGGATGAAATCACCGGGCTGCCACCGGCCGTGGCGTTGCAGCAACAGCGGGGACTGCCCACTACGCGGTCTTCCGTAGGCAGCGTCACCACCTTGTCCAACCTGCTACGTATGCTTTATTCCAGGGCCGGACATTATCCCAAAGGGCAGCCACACCTCGAAGCGGAAGCATTTTCACCTAACACACCGGCGGGCGCCTGCCCGCAATGCCACGGCCTGGGCCGGGTGTATGAAGTGACGGAACGCTCCATGGTGCCGGACGATACGCTGACCATCCGCGAACGTGCCATCGCTTCGTGGCCTACCGCCTGGTACGGGCAGAACCTGCGCGATATCCTTATCACCCTGGGCTATGATGTGGACAAACCATGGAAAGAGCTGCCCAAAAAGGACCGCGACTGGATACTGTTTACCGAAGAACAACCTGTGGTGCCTGTATATCCCGGTTTCACGCATGAAGAGGTGAAGCGGGCCATCAAACAAAAAGTAGAACCTTCCTATATGGGCACCTTCTCCGGCGCCCGTCGTTATGTGTTACATACGTTTGCCAATACAGAAAGCGCTTCCATGAAGAAAAGGGTATCACAGTACATGGTGAGTACGGAATGCCCCACCTGTCATGGTAAACGGCTGCAGCCGGCTTCGCTGTCGGTGACTTTCGCGGGAATGGACATCGGGGAGATTGCCCGCCTGCCGCTGTCACGGCTGACGGAACTGATGCGTCCTTACGGGGAAGGGAAAGTCAATAACAACACCGATCATCCGGAAAGGGCCATTGTGGCCCAACGCATTGCGGCAGACCTGGTAGGGCGGCTGGAGGTGTTGCTGGACCTGGGGCTTGGATACCTTCTCCTGGAACGCAGCACGCCTACGTTATCGCCCGGTGAGCTACAACGGTTAAGACTGGCCACACAGGTGCGCTCTAATCTCTTTGGCGTAGTATATGTGCTGGATGAGCCTTCTGCCGGTCTGCATCCGGCGGATACCGCCGCCCTGTTGCGCGCGCTTGAAAGACTGAAGGCCTCCGGCAATTCTCTCTTTGTGGTAGAGCATGATCTGGACGTGATCCGGCATGCAGACTGGATAGTGGACGTGGGTCCCGCTGCCGGCGAGCATGGCGGACATATTCTGTATAGCGGCCCTACTGCCGGACTGGCAGCTGTGAAAGCCTCCCGTACACGTGAATACCTTTTCGCAGAAGAAAAGACAGCACCCCGTTCCGTTCGTAAGCCAGCCGGTTGGCTGCAACTGGAGGGCGTGACGCGCAATAACCTCCATGAGCTGGCCGCTGCATTTCCCTTAGGCTGTATGACCACCGTGACGGGCATTTCCGGCTCCGGTAAGTCCAGCCTTGTCAGCCAGGTGCTGGTGGAGCTGGTGGCCACGCAGCTGGGCATGGACCTCGCTGCTGAAACGGAAGAAGGGGATGGGCTGGACCAACCGGCGCCCATCACGCTGGGAGGACACATCACCGGGGGCATGGAACACATCAAACGCCTGGTGCAGGTAGACCAGAAACCCATTGGCCGTACGCCCCGTTCTAACCTGGCCACTTATACCGGATTGTTTGATCATGTGCGGAAGCTGTTTGCCGACACGAAGACAGCCCGTGCGCGTAAATATGATGCCGGCAGGTTTTCCTTCAACGTAGCGAAAGGACGTTGTGAAACCTGTCAGGGTGAAGGTTTTGTGATGGTGGAACTGCTGTTCCTGCCCAGTGTTTATGCGCCTTGTCCTACCTGCCATGGCGCCCGGTACAATGCGAAGACACTAGAGATCGTCTATAAAGACAGAAACATTGCTGAGGTGCTGGAGCTGACGGTCGATGCGGCTTACGAATTCTTTTCCGATGATCCGAAAATACACCGTTCGCTCAGTGTGCTGCGGGAAGTGGGGCTCGGGTATCTGCGTCTCGGTCAGCCGGCCACGCAGCTGTCGGGCGGCGAAGCGCAGCGCATTAAACTGGCGACGGAGCTACAACGTATGGGACGAGGAGACACCTTGTATGTACTCGACGAGCCCACCACCGGCCTGCATCCGTCCGATACGGAAAAACTCGTTGCCCAGCTGGAAGGGCTCGTGGATGCCGGCAATACCGTCATCGTTGTGGAGCATGACATGCGGGTGGTGGCTGCCAGTGACTGGGTGATCGATATCGGTCCCGGCGCAGGTGAAGAAGGCGGTCATATTGTCGCTGCCGGTACGCCGGCCACGGTGGCCAAAGCGAAGGGTAGCCGCACTGCCCCTTATCTGGCCAGCTTCCTGCGTGGATAATTTCTCCGGAAATTCCGTGGTAAAATGTGTAATTCGCAGTACGAAAACAGTACAACAATGAAGAAAACGTTTTTATGGCTGCTGCCGGCGCTGTTGTCCTTACAGCTCTCCGCCCAGCAGCGCAAGCCTAATGTGATCTTTATCCTGGCCGATGATATGGGTTATGGCGATGCCAGCTGCTATGGCAGTCCGCAGATCCGTACACCGCAGCTAGACCGCTTGGCTAGAGAGGGTTTCCGCAGCACCGGCTTTATGGTGTCTGCACCGTCTTGTACGCCCAGCCGCGCTTCTTTGCTGACCGGCCGTTATCCCGATAAAGTGAACATGCCTTATGCCGTGGCGCCGGGTGACAGTCACGCGCTGGCAGACAGTATTTTTACCCTCGCCAAAATGTTTAAGGCCAATCATTACCAGACCATGATGATCGGCAAATGGCACCTGGGCGATAAGGCCAATAGCCGTCCGCTGTCACACGGCTTCGACCATTTTTTCGGCATGCTGTACAGCCACGATTACCAGTCGCCTTTTGTGAACACAGACACCACGCTGGCCGTCTTCCACGATAATACCCGTGTCATCGAAAAACCGGATTACAGTAAACTGATGGGCTGGTACACCGACAGCGCGCTGGCTTACATCAACCGCGCCGGCAGGAGCAGCCAGCCGTTTTTCCTGTACCTGCCTTTCCCGATGCCGCATGCGCCGCTGGCCGTTCCGCAGGAATGGGCGGGCAAGTCACGGGCAGGGCTATACGGCGATGTGATTGAACAGCAGGACGCCTGTATCGGAAAAATCATTGCCTTGCTGCGCCAGCTGAAGCTGGACAAGAACACTATCGTGATGTTCACCAGTGACAACGGTCCATGGAACGCCATGCCCGACCGCATGTTGCAGCGTGATATCGTAAAACCATGGGACCATGGCTCCACCGGCCCTTTCCGCGGTGGCAAGGCCAATACCTACGAAGGCGGTCACCGTGAGCCGTTCATTGCCTGGGCGCCTGGCCGTATCCCTGCGGGCATCGAAGGGGACCAACCTTTTATTATCAATGACATTTTGCCCACGCTGGCTACCGCTACCGGCTATACGCAGCCGTTGCCCGCTAACCTGGACGGGATCAATTGCTGGGGACATATTACCGGCCGGCAGCCACAGCTGCCGCAAAGACCGCTCTTTTATCTGAGCGCGCTCGGTAAACTGGAAGCCGTTCGCCTCGGTGACTGGAAACTGCGCATCGCTACTGCGGAAAAAGGCAAAACGCCTGAAGTGGAGTTGTATAACCTGACACTGGACAACAGTGAAAAACATAATGTGGCGGGCAAGTACCCGGAGATTGTATCGTCGATGAAACAGTTGCTGGATAAATATTAAGCTACCTATATCCGACCCCGGCCTCCCGCCGGGGTTTTTTACTCCCCGTATTCCCGCATCAGTCGTTCAAACACATCTCTTTCAATATACAGGTCAAAGCTATCCGGGTGAACAATACTTCTTTCCCGCAGTTGTTTGAGGGAGCGGTTAAAACTTCTCACCGATACGCCCAGGTAATCGGCCAGGTCTTTTTTAGCGAAGCTGGTCTGTTGGGTGGCCAGGACAGACAACAATTTCAGCATGGCATATTCCGCCGGGTAAACCTGTTGATAGGACGCGCGGGCGGAGGTCTGATTCAGCCGGTGCGCGAGTGATAACAGCAGCAGCCTGTTCAGTTCCGCGTTATGCGTGATCAGGTAGGCAAAATAATCGGTAGTGATACACCAGGCGGTTACTTCCGTGAGGGCTGTCACGGTGGTCAGGTTCGGTGTCTTTTGAATCACTTCAATTTCTCCCAGCAGTTCCCCTTCTCCCAAAAACTGGACAATAAAATCTTTCCCGTTGTCTTCTGTGATGTGAACTTTGGAAAGCCCTGTCTGTTGTACAAAGACGTACTTGTTGCCCTGCCCCTGCTTCAGCAGGTGACTGCCGGCGGGCCATGACTGTAGAAATACCCGGTCCTTTTTCTCGGCTTCCGTCAGCTGGTTTTCAATGAATGTTAATATTGCGCGATTGGTATGTATCATGATGAGCTGGGACAAATGTCCCGTTTTTTCGCAGTTGAAGCTATTAATTTTACAGAAATTTTAAGAATTTATGAAAGGCATACAAACCATCGCCTTCGACGCTGATGACACCTTATGGGTCAATGAACCATATTTCCGGGAAGTAGAGAACAAATTCTGCGGCCTGCTGGAAGACTATCTGCCGCATCATACCGTAGAGCAGGAGCTGTTTAAAACAGAGATGCAGAACCTGTCGCTGTACGGTTACGGCGTAAAAGCATTCATGCTGGCAATGATAGAAACCATCCTGCGCGTAACGGAGAACGCCGCCAATCCGGTATTGATTGCTAAAGTGCTCGAATATGGCAAAGAGCAGCTGAATAAAGACATAGAACTGCTGGACGGTGTGAAGGACGTCCTCGAAGCCCTTAAAGGCAAATACCGCCTCGTAGTGGCCACCAAAGGCGACCTGCTGGACCAGGAACGGAAACTCAATAAATCCGGTCTCGCCCACTATTTCCATCATATCGAAATCATGAGCGACAAACAGGAAAAAGACTACCGCAAACTGTTGCGTCACCTGGACTGTCCGCCGGAAGGTTTTCTGATGATCGGCAACTCTATCAAATCAGATATTTTACCGGTGCTGGCCATCGGCGGGCATGCCATTCACATTCCTTATCATACCGTATGGGCACATGAAGTAGTGGAAGGGGAAGTGAAAGACGAAAGATTTTATTCATTTGAAAACATTACGGCCATACTGCCGAAACTATTGTCATGAAACAACAACTGGACATCAACACCTGGGCCAGAAAAGACCATTTTCAGTTTTTTAGTCAGTTCGAGGAGCCTTTCTTTGGGGTATGCGTAAACGTGGACTGTACCCGTGCGTATTTTACATCAAAGGCAAACGGGTATTCCTTTTTCCTGTACTACCTGCATAAAGCCATGGTAGCCATGAACGTTATAGAACCGTTCCGCTACCGTATCATCGATAAAGAGGTGTGGGTATATGACCATATCGGTCCTTCGCCTACCATCAACCGGCCGGACGGTACTTTCGGCTTTGCCTATTTTCCGTACCATCCTGATTTTAAGACGTTCGCAGTCACCGCAGGAGAAGAAGCAGAAAGGGTGCGGAACAGCACCGGGCTGGTGCCTGCGGTATCGGGAGAAAACGTGGTGCACTGTTCTTCCATGCCATGGATTGAGTTCACCTCACTATCACATGCCCGCAGTTTTTCTTTTAAAGACAGTTGCCCTAAAATATCTTTCGGTAAGATGACCGAAAAAGAAGGGAAGATGATGATGCCGGTGTCTGTACATGTACACCATGCACTGATGGACGGATACCATGTAGGGCTGTTCCTGGAGGAGTTCCAGCGGCAGCTGGATATTTAGCTATTACAGATAATTGCTCACTTCGATGAGATTCCCGTCCGGGTCCCGGAAGTAAACAGAGATAATAGGGCCGTTGGCGCCTGTTCTCTTTACTTCTGATTCCAGGAGGGGAATATTTTTATTGATCAGCTCCTCTTTTACTTCGCGTATAGGTGTTCCCGTTATAAAGCAGAGGTCCGCCGAGCCGGGTGTTGGATGTGTAGCCTTCGGCTCAAATTCATTTCCTTTTTGATGCAGATTGATTTTTTGTTGGCCGAATTTGAGGGCTTTGCGGTTATTGGCGAAGGTTTGGATTTCCATGCCCAGAATTTCCTGGTAGAAGCGGCAGGTGGCCTCTATGTCGGCGACGGTAAGGACGAGGTGGTCGAGGTGTGATATTTTCATGACGGAGGATTGGTGTTAATTCCTGAAGGTACAACTAATACTATTTCTGATATTGATCTACACGAAACGCCGGTATCGTTTCGACTTCCGTATCGTCCAATTAAAACAACAATTGCCGGAGAACAGAAGCCATCAATCCCCCTTCTTTTAAAGTCAAATTATAAAAATTTCAATCGATTGCGTAACTTAACCCTAATTCCCTTCTGTTATGAAAAAATTACTCTTCCTGATAGGCGTCAGTATACTCAGTATAACGGCCACCATGGCGGCCAATGGCCCGGGAAAGCCCAATGGCAACGCGACCATCCCGCTGCCGCTCCCCCGCGCCATTCCCCGCCCAATATCCCCGCACATCGCTGCTATTTCCGCAGACACGATAAAAGTCGTTACCGGCAGCACCTACGCCTATACCGTAGATACGAAAGCAAACGAAGGCCTGGTCAGCACCGCCACCACGGCAGCGCATTTGTTAGCAGAACTGCAAACCAACGTAGCCGTATACAGCCGCCAGATCACAGGAGCGGATGGCAAACCCAAAGACACCGGCATTATCACGGCCGGTGACCGCCTCACACTTACCAACGCCAGAGGCAGCACAATTTACTACCTGCTGCCGCAACAACAAGCCCTCACCGGCCGGTTGGAGCTACAACGACCAACAATAACGGCGCAGGTAAAAAACACCATCACGCTGCATTATACCGCCGGCCAGCGAAGCCCGGATGCCACGGTAGTGATAAAATTCCCGGCAGGCATTAACATCACGGAGGAAAATACCACGGTCAACATAATAGGCCGTGGCGCCGTACTGCTAAAGGACCTTCCCCATCAATCTATCGGCCGCACCGGTACCCGCTATTCCTATACACGTACAGGCGAAGCCGTCATATCAGGTAATGGAAATACCCTCACGCTCCGCCACCTGGACCTGCGCCCGGCGAACGGGCCGGACATCGTCCTGACAATACATGATGTAACACCGGCAAATACCGGCCGGTATTTCATCAGCGCTGCCTGTACCACGTCGCAGCCCGCCGTGTTGACCAGCTCGGGACTGGCAGGAGAAACAACCTCCCTCTGGGTAACGAACAACATCTCCGATTTTAAAAGAGTGCTGATAAAAGACAAACCTTATCATGAACATTCTAACGACTATACACAAACGCAGTTCCGCTGGACGCCGCACGGTGCTGCCAAAGTATCGATGGAACTGTCTACAGACACCGGCCGCCGCTGGTCGGCCGCGAAAGCCACAATAGACGCCGAACATGGCACTGCTACGGTTACGGGCTTACGGAAGGATCGGCTGTATCATTTCCGTTTGGTATTCAAAGGCGGCGGTTCCAATATCGCCGGTTATTATACCGGCCTGCTGGATATAAAACACTTCGGCGTGCAGAGCAGCGATACTACCGATCATACGGACCGCATCAATGAGGCTATCAACTTCGTCCATAACATCGGTGGCGGCACACTGCTTTTCAGCGAAGGCACCTACAACGTGCGTACGGTACACCTGCAAAGCAACGTGTACCTCTACATCGGCAGGCAGGCAACAATCCGGGCCCTGAAGGGCGCAGATGCACCGGAGAGCACCTGGTTCAGCGATAAAGCCTACCGCTCCGGCCTTTCACCGACAGACGCCGGTCCCTACGAAGACCCGGAAAACTACCTCACCAAACAGGACGTCGGGCATCACTACTTTCACAATGCCATGTTCTTCGGCGAACGGCTGGACAACATCAAAATCATCGGCAACGGCCTTATCACGGGAAACGGCAACCTCGTCACCAGCGACAAAGTGATGAACAACCCGCCAGACAAACGCGCGGATAAAATGTTCTCGCTGAAACTATGTACCAATGTGGAGATAGGCGGCATCCACCGGGATAATGACCTGTGGTACGATTCTACCAAAGACATGCCTTATTATGAAGGTCTGGACACAGCTGATGACAGCAACATGCTACAGATAGACCGCGCCGGCCATTTCGTGCTGCTGGCCACCGGCACAGACACGCTCTTTGTACATGATACCTATTTCGGGAAAATGAACCAGACCAACGTACGGGACATCTACGATTTTATGGGCTGTAACCAGGTAACGGTCAGGAATATTTTTTCCCGCGTCAGTTCGGATGATATCGTCAAGCCAGGATCTGACTGCTCTCTCGGATTTACCCGTCCGGCGCGGCATTACAGGGTACGTAACGTGATCGGCGATACGAACTGCAATCTTTTCCAGATTGGCTCTGAAACAGCGGACGATATCATGGACATCTGCGTGGACAATATATACGTATTGGGCGCTAATAAAGCAGGGTTCTCCATCTCCACGAATGACGGAGGCCATGTGAAAGACATCCACCTCAACTGCGGGCATACCGGTCCGGTGAACCGGCGTTCCCGTATGCAGCGCACTACGGCGCCGTTTTTTATCTCCATCTCCAACCGCGGACGGGTCATCGGCGCTACCGTGGGTAAATACACCTTCCGGGAAGAAGACCGGAAACGTACGGAATTGCTGGTGCAGAACGTGAGCATCGGACAGGTGGAAAACATCCTTATCAACAGTATAGATATCTCGGAAGTGTACAGCGGCAGTTCTTTCGGCAATGGCATCCGCTGGAAGCCGTTCGATGGCTCACAAAGCCGGTCTACCTCCATCATAGCCGGTTATGGCCTGCCGGCATCCGGTGATGTGGAAGGCGGACTGGACTTCACCCTGCCGGATGGCCGTCATACCGGTTACATCCGGAATGTTGTTTTTAACGATGTACACATTACCGACAAAGGCGGACGTCCGCTGGCGGATACGGCCAACCGGCCACCGGAGTTGGGAGTGGGACAATACAATGTTTCAAACCTGAAAATCCAGCCTTCATACGGGCTGTGGGCGCGCCATGTGGAAGGATTGATGGTCAGGGAAAGCTCGTTCAGCTATGAGAAGCAGGACGGCCGGTATGCGCTCTTCCTCGATGACGTAAAAGGAGCGGAGATTTCCGGCGTTAAGGTCGTCAGGGCTGCTGATGCCACGGAGTGGCTCCGCAGTGTGCGGTCTTCCGGGATTCAATGGAAAAGCATCCTGGTTTATCGCGATGAATGGGGTAAAACGAGCAGCCGTTAATATGCCTATTGCGCCCTGGTGGCTTTGTCAATCCAGAACACCAGCTTTTGGGCATCGATCTCCTTCAAAGGAATTTCCTTATCATTATCCAGGCCACGGGTGAAATATACCGTGGTTTTCAGTGTTTGGCCCTTATCCAGCCCGTCTTCAAAGAGGGCTACGCCGTACAGTTCTTTGTCAGCCGTAGATTCTGCAGCGATACGCAGGATACCGATATTGTACCGGCCGTTATTCTTAACGGTGATAACGCCGTTCTGATAGGTGTAACTGATACCTTTAACGGTGCCCAGAAATGTTGCGTTGGTACTTGTCGGGGCCTTGTAAGTCTGGCATTTGGCAATCTGTGGCGCGAATGCTAAAAAGAGCAAAAAAATCAGTAATTTATTCATCGAAAGATAAAAATATATTGCAAAAATACATTTTATCTTTATACGGCGATTTGTGATTAATTTCGTAACAGAATAAATCAAGCATGTGATGTTCACCGTGGAGAATGTGCTCAGCAAACCGATATCCCAATGACCTATTTTAGATTGTTCCACCCCGTGCTGCTTGCACGGGAAATTATACATACCGGGACTGCCCAGCTGGAAGGAGAGGAGAAGAAACGAGTCAGTATCATCAACACCCTCAGTCTTGCATCAATTGCTCTTTGTCTGATCTTCGGCACTGTTATTTACTATCTTACCAGTAACCTGGAGATCCTGATACCCGCTTACGCAGAAGCCCTTTTGTTTGTGGTGGTGCTTATGCTCAACCATTTCCGGTGGCATAATACAGCAGCCATCCTGACGGCTTGTGTGCATAACCTTTCCATCGTTTATTTCAGCGCATTGCTGGGCATGGTAACAGAAGTGTACCTGCTGTTCTTTTTCCTGCTGGGCGCTGCATTGATGGTGTTTCACGGTAAACGGCTACTGATAAAATTCAGTATAGCCATCTCCGTGATATGCCTGGTATTGTGCGAACTGAATTACTACTACTATTTCATAGAACCGCTGCCGCTGACGGTGGAAGAGCAGTTCCTCATCCGTTGGGTGACCATCCCGGCCATTTTAGTGCTGGACGTGATCACTTTTGCCTTATATGTACGTACGTTGCGGCGTAAAAACGCACAGCTGGAGCGGAAAGCCACCGAGCTGGAAATGGCTGACAAGGCCACGAGGCGTCAGGCGATGGAAACTTCCCATGAAATGAGGAATCCTTTTAACGCCGTGTACGGCATATCGCAGGACCTGTTGATGCAGGTACAGAAAAGCGATCTGTATCCGGCTGAGCTGAAAGCCTCCATCGAGCATTTGTATTCGGCCTCGCATAATGTGTTGCAGATCCTCAACAACAACCTGGAGCACTTCCGGCAGCAGGAAGGCGTGGCGCCGCAGCTGGAAACAGGCGTGTTCAATGTGCGGGACTGGGCCGGCGAAGCAACAGCCATCTACCAGTACATCGCCAATGTGAGGGATGTCAGTATTGCGTTGGAGATAGACCCACAAATGCCTGCGCGGGTAGAAGGAGATAAAATCAAACTAACCCAGATACTCAACAACCTGTTGTTTAACGCCATCAAGTTCACCCATGCAAACAGTACGGTCACCGTACAGATCGGGCCAAACGGAACACAATGGCAGTTAATGGTGAAAGACAGCGGCGAAGGGATTCCGCCGGAACGCCTGTCGACTATTTTTTCACCGTATGTGTCTGAGCAGCATGCTTTCGGCGGTACGGGGCTGGGATTGCCGATTGTACAGCGTTTCGTGGAACTGATGGGCGGTACCATTACCGTGACCAGTAAAGCCGGTGAAGGGTCTGTATTTACCGTCAGCCTCCCGATGGTGGTGGTGGAAGAAACGCCGGCGCCGACTGTTCCGGTGAACAGGAACATCACGCTCCGTGCATTTCCCGGTGTAAAGGCATTGGTGGTGGATGATAACCAGATGAGCAATATGATCCTCAGCCGTTTTTTGGAACGGATGGAATGCCAGACCACAGCAGCTTATAGTGGTGAAGAAGGGCTGAAAATGGCTATCGGCACACATCCTGACATTATCTTTCTGGATTCCCATATGCCGGGAATGGACGGCAAAGCCACGCTGGCGGCGCTGCGGGAAAACCCCGCAACGCGTGATGCCATCGTGATCATCGTTTCCGGCGACGCGGCCGAAGCATCCATCGCAGAGATGCTCACAGCCGGCGCCGATGATTTTATGACCAAGCCTATCGATCTGAAAACCCTCAATGAGTTAATGGTCAAATTTGAGCCCCGTCTTACAAATTCACATAAGCAGTAGTTGGCATAGGACCACTAGTAGTTGGTAACCCGTAATTCGTAGTTGGTCCGGGCGATGCCATAACGGCTGGTATCGCGCGTGCTCCAGGAGATATTCCCTTCCATCATATGTTCCAGCATAAGGATATAGCGGTCCAGCAACGGATAATCATGCCCGGAGCTGAGCGACAGCACCACATCTGCGGTATGCAGGAATTGCCTGATTTCGTCATCATGGATAGCGGCCGCTTCGTGGACTGCCTGCTCCAGAGACACCTGCTTTTTGTTTTTGATCATCATCACCAGGTTCAGTTCATCTCCCTGTTCCAGTTCTTTGGTATAGGAAAACAGATCGTTGGCCCAGCAGATGGTCCGGCTGGTAAGCAGGCCCAGGTCCTTGATCAGGGAGTCAGCATACCAGGACGCTGGCAGGAACACGTCTTCCATGATTTCGGCGAGGTCGAGGAAGAAGTTGGCGCCGCCGATGCCCGGGCGATGCAGCATATAATCTTCTAATGTGATATCATCTGTGGAGGTCACATGTTGCATGCGCCAGCTGTTGGACATAAAGGCGGCGTGGAGACTGCTGGTGAACCGTTGTTGCCAGTCGGCCGGTCCTATCTGTACCATGCGCAGCCAGATGTCCTGCATGGCCACCAGCAGGGGCGGGTCTTGCTGGGGCACCGCCTGGTATTTGCCTTTCAGTACGCCGATCATTTTGCCGGCGAGGGCTTCAAAGCCGCCAGGGTTGTTGAGGGTGATACGGTCTATCTCGTCGTCCCAGAGGAACAGCAGGGTGTTGAAATCGGCCGCAACAGACAGCCTGAACAGGTCGGCATTGGGGAACATGCGGGCCACCATCCAGGAGAATTTCTGTTCCTGGTACAGCTGCCATTGGCCGTTGCCGCTGTCCAGCCCGAATTTCCTGACCCACGCCGCCGTATGACGGTCGGCTTTTTCAACCAAAGGATTGAGTTTTCCCGGGAAGGGGCAATACAGCCCCGGAAGTGTTGTCGTTTCCATAAAACTGAATATTTAAGTGTTTAAAAAGCGGAGGTGGACGCGTGTTTTGGGTGCTTTGATAACCTGTACCGGTGGTAAACAGTCTTCACGGATCAATCTGCTCGTTCGTTGGCTCGAATAAGGCCGGGATAGTTGGCAGGGCAAAACAGGACGCACCTAAAATTAAGACTGTGGCGTTAATTAGCCGCAGCAATTCCGCAGTTTAATGGAAGCGGGAGGATAATACGAGGTTGGGATCTGCCCGTCAGGGGGGTGAAAAGCCGGGGTTGAAGGAGGTCGTTCACCCCCGGCTGTATTTTTTTTGTTGGGTTGATAGTACTTATTGGGGTCTAAGGCAGTTAGTAGTTCAGAAAACTGATCGTATTGTTCGTGTTGTTGTTTGCTACAGTCATCATTTATTCATTTGTAAACATGCGTTTCCGAATTAAGCTAAAAGCCACTCAACCAGCAGCCGTCATTCCAATTAATTACCCTTACGCCTTATCGGCAGTGATTTTTAAGATATTACACCAGGCGGATGAAGCATATGCAGCTTTCCTCCATGACAGAGGATATTCCCGTCCCGGCTCCCTCAAAGTATTTAAACTGTTTTCTTTTTCAGAGATCCGTACTGCCTTTCGCATTGAAGGAGACCGTTTCCGTTTTCTCACTGATGAGGCGATGTTCATGATCTCTTTTCATCTGCCGCAGGCCGCCCAAAGTTTTATCCGGGGGCTGTTTCTCGAAGAAACCATTGAAATCGGCGACCGTCGCAGTCAGGCGGCGTTTGTCGTGACAGAAGTGCATCCCACGCCGACGCCGCTGGAAAACATTCCGGACAGGGAAGTCCGGGAAATCCTGCTGCAACCCTTCTCACCGCTGGTTTGCGGCACTAAAAACGACCGGGGATATTATGATTTCCTGTCGCCACAGCATCCTGATTTCGTGACACAGCTGGTGCATAACTGGCGTGAGAAATTTATCACTATGTACGGCGAAGACCAGGCAGACAAGCTGTTTGATCCGGTCAGCGTAGAAGTGGTGATGATGGAGAAACCACCCAAATCACGGTTGGTGACCATTAAGGCTGATACACCACAGGAAACGAAGATCCGCGGCTACACTAACTTCCGGCTTAAAGTCAAAGGCGCGGGACAGGCGCTGAAACTATTGGCAGATGCTGGCGCAGGCGTATATAACAGCTCAGGCATGGGAAGCCTGCATATCCTGTGAGATGTTTTTTAAGAAGCTTATTTTCCCTTTTTTATACATGTACACCGCCTGTTGCTTTTTTGAGTCGATCTAACAGGAAAATCTATTCACTTCAAATATGTTTCAATAGTTGCTGCAGTGAAATAGAATGTGGAAAGTCGTCAATCGTCAGCATAAATTTTATGTTTGGCGGTTGGCGATTTTTATTTGAAGACGATGATTGGATTTGAATTTCTACAATCCTTCATCCACCAGGTACAACACCGATTCATAATTCTTCTTCACCGCCGCAGACATCGCAATTTCACATGTCTTTGTAGACGAATAATACCCATCATGCTCGTTACATTTCACTTCCATTGACTCAGGACGTGTAGCCGACGCCGTTAGCTCGGGGAACAAGAACCCGCGATCTCCGGCCATGCCACAGCACCCTGCGTTTTTGGGCACAATCACTTCTTCTGCAAAAAACTGTGCTACACGGACAAACTTATGCCCGGTCTTCATTTTCTCCAGTGAGCACACCGGGTGCAGCGCGATGCTTTTTTTCTTGTTGACGGCCGTGACTTTCGGCAGTATGAAATCATGCAGGAAGTCTACGGCATCAAGGATCTGCAGCTGATCGAATTTCTTTTTGTTGGCATCAGTGAGTGTAGGGCGCACATGATGCAGCGTGTAAGCGCAGGAGCTGACATCGATGACTACCGGCAGCGTGCCCTGACGGGTATCGTTCCACAGCTTGTCGATGATATGATTGGCGGTATGCTGGTACGCATCTTTATATCCTTTGGAAGAAAAGATCTGGCTGCAACAGGTACCGCTAAGGTTATCGGGAACGACTACGGAGATACCGGCTTTGTCACATACGCTCAGGAAGGTCTCCATGAGGTTTTTGGATTTCCCTTCGTAGGTGCCGAGCATACGGGAGATACAGGCCGGGAAATATACGATGGAGGCATCGGCGGACTGCCGCGGCTGAAGGATGTTCAGCTTAGGCGCAGGTGACAGCTGCGTGGACCATAGCGGCACGGAAGGAATAATGCTCCGGATACCTTTGGTAAGGTTGGTCATCGCCTTGGCGCCAAATACCTGGTTGATGCCGGTGCCGACCTGAATAGCTGTTCTGGCGGCCCATTCCACAGTTTTGAAGTGTTTGGCCACCTGCAGCGCGAACTTGTTGGCCGTAGCCGAATGGTTTTCCCGGCGCAGACGTTTCACCAGGTCGCCGGTATTGATGTCTACCGGGCAGGCGGTGGCACAGAGGCCGTCCACCGCGCAGGTTTCCAGCACATCGTACTGGTACTGGTCCAGCAGGACTTTATAATTGGCCTTGTCGCCGTTTTTCTGCAATTGTTTGAGCGCCCTGCGGATAACGATCCTTCTGCGGGGCGTGGTGGTGATATCACGACTGGGACATTTATGTTCGCAGTAGCCGCATTCGATACAGCGGTCCACCTCTTCTTCTACGGTAGGCAGCTCCTTCAGGTGCTTGAGATGCGCGCGGGCATCGGGATTGATGATCACACCGGGATTGAGCAGGTTATGCGGATCGGCGGCCTCTTTGACCTTTTTCATGATCTCATAGGCGTCGCCGCCCCATTCTGTTTCCACGAACGGCGCCATATTACGGCCGGTGCCGTGTTCTGCTTTGAGGGTGCCATCATATTTGTTGACTACGAGCGCTACCACGTCCTGCATAAAAAGCTCGTAGCGGGTCACTTCGTCGGGCGTGTTGAACGACTGTGTAACAACGAAGTGGATGTTGCCATCTTTTGCGTGCCCGAAGATGATGGCGTTGAGATAATTATATTGAACGAAAAGCTTCTGCAGATCGAGGATGGCGTCGCCGAGTTTGGCCACCGGGAATGCGATATCTTCCAGGATAACGGTAGTACCGCTGGCGCGAACGGCGCCTACGGCGGGGAACAGCCCCTTACGCACTTTCCAGAAGAAAGCCTGCTCGGCCGGGTTAGTAGTGAATACCGGCGGTTCGGACATATCAAGACTGGTGGCGGAAGCCATGAAACCGTTGACACGGGCGTCGAGGGCGGCCTGCGTTTCTTCCTGGAATTCTATCAGCAGCGCGGCAGCTGTTTCGGGCAGCGTTTTCACGATGGCGGGCATGCCGTCCATATCTTCTACGGCGCGCAGGGAAGCCCTGTCCATCAGCTCCACCATCAGGGCGCCGGCATTGGTCAGCGGCACAATAGCCTGGCAGGCGGCGTAGATGGTCGGGAAATACAGCAGCGCGGTGGATTTGTAGGCATAGTCCGGCACAGTGTCCATCACGGCTTCGGCGATGAACGCCAGGGTGCCTTCGGCGCCTATCAGCAGGTGGGCCATGATGTCCAGCGGATGGTGATAGTCGATGAAGGCGTTCAGCGCATAGCCTACCGTATTTTTGGTCTGGTACTTTTGACGGATACGGTCGTGTAAAGCCTGATCGGCGGCGATCCGGTCGCGGAAATCAGCCAGGCTTACAAACAGCGGCGCACACTCCATCTCAAAACGGGCATAATCATTTTTATGCTCTGTACTGAAGGTATTGCCATCAGGCAGGATAAATTTGATGTAGCGCGTGGTATGGTAGGAATTGAGCGCTACGCCACAACACATGCCGCTGGAGTTGTTGGACAGGATACCGCCCATCATGGCGGAGTTGATACTGGAAGGATCAGGCCCGATTTTGCGGGCGTGTTTCTTCAGATAGGTGTTCACCATAGCCCCGGTGATGCCCGGCTGCACACGCACGGCCTGCCCGTTTTCCTCTATCTGTATTTTATTCCAGTACTGGCTGAGGTCTACCAGGATGCCATCAGTGATGGACTGGCCGGAAAGACTGGTACCACCGGTACGGAATACCAGCGGAATCCGGTGCTGCTGCGAAAAACGAAACAAAGCCACGATCTCTTTTTCACCGATCGGTTGTACCACCGCCTGCGGCACCAGGTGGTAGAAGCCTGCATCTGAGGCATATGAGATAAGATCTATATACCTGGACTTGATACGATTATCAGGTAAGATGTTTTTGAGTTCGTGTGCAATGTTCATGGCGACTTTCCTTATTCCTTGACTGGTTGAATTTCACATTATGGGTAGCAAGTTATATAACTTTTATATCTTTAGCCACCGCTTTTCTTAATAACCACTATCAACCATGCCCGGAACTAAAAACCTGTTGCCATTTTTTCTATTTGCTGAACTTCTTCTGATAATGCCTGTGCTGGCCCATGCCCAGCAACCATCGAAAGATACGGTGCCTCCGCCTAAAGTCCGCCAGCTGTCGGAGATCTCTGTTGTGCAACAGAAAGCGCTGGTGGAGCGGAAGACAGACCGTGTGATCTACAATGTGACCAGTAGCGTGAGTGCTGCCGGCGCCAATGGACTGGAGGTAATGGCCCGGGTGCCGGGACTACGGGTGACAGACAACCTGGTCGCCATCGCCGGCAAAGGTGCGGTGAAGGTGATGGTCAACGGGCGGATTATCCCGCTGGCAGGGGAAGACCTGCAACGGTACCTGAAGTCCATGTCAGCAGGAGAGATTGCCCGCGTGGAAGTGATCACCAATCCGTCGGCCGCTTACGATGCAGATGGCAATGCCGGTCTGATCAATATCGTCACGCGGCGTGACAGGAACCAAGGCTTCAGCGGGGAAATCCAGGCCAGCGGCAAATTGTCGGACTACGGTTTCAAACCGTTGTATGGGGTGACTAACTACGGCACAGCGGCGGTAGGTGGCAATTTCAGCTACAATACCCATAAATGGTCGTTCTATGGCAATGCCAACTACGAACACGGCCGCTTCCTGGAAGGCTTCGGCATAGACCTGCAATATCCAAATCAGTTCTGGTCACAGACGGACACCGGCAACTATAAAATCCGTAATCTCAACCTGGTGCTGGGTACGGACTACAAGATAAGTAACCGCACTACCATCGGATTTAACTACAGCGGCGCCCGTACCGCCTACATTGGTGATGACCATGTGAATAACCCGGTATATATTGGTGATGACCATGTGAACAACCCGGTATATAATACCCGCGGGCAGCTCGATTCGCTGCTGCGGACTTTTGCGACCTATCAGCCGGTAGCCTGGAGCACAGGGCTGAACCTGCACCTGGTGACAAAACTGGATTCCAGTGGCAGACAGCTGTCTGTTGATGCCGATTATTTTAACTACTACCGTACCGATCAGTCAGACTTCATCAGTCAACGGTATGACGGAAAAGGAGACGCCATCGCCAACGGCACCACCAAATATTTTGACACCAACAAACAGGCCATCAATATTTACACCCTGAAAGCCGACCTGCAATGGCCTACCACCTTTGCCACCTACGCCTTCGGCGGAAAACTGAGCTTTATTGATAACTACAGCAACGTCTTCTATTATAAAAATCTCCATGGTGAAATGGAGTATGATAAAAACCTGAGTAACGAATACGACTATACGGAAAATACCCAGGCGGTATATGCCACTGCATCTAAAGAAGCGGGTAAATGGAAACTGAATGCCGGCCTGCGTATGGAAGCCACACAGACAAAAGGGGTTTCCCATGTGCAGGACAAAACCATGAACAACAATTACGTGAAGCTGTTCCCGTCTTTCTCCGCTGCCTGGAATTACAATGATGATAACCATTTTGCTTTTACGTTTGGTAAACGTATCAACCGGCCGGTATTCTGGGACCTGAACCCCTATAAGTCACTGACCACCGCCTACAGCTACCTGGAAGGCAACCCTTACCTGCAACCGGAATACAACAGCAACTTCGAGCTGTCGCATCACTGGCGCGAACGCTTTACTGCCGCAGCTTTTCTGAATATCACCAACAACGGCTTTAACCGTATCACCCTGGCCATGCCGGATGATCATACCGTATATACCACACCGTTAAACTTCCTGAAGATATACCGCTATGGCCTCTCTGCCAGCGCTACGCTGCAGCCATTGCCCTGGCTGGAAAGCATTAACCAGGTGAGCGGTTATCATACTGACGCCCGCAGCGCGCTGCCCAATATCCCTGATATTGATGGCATGAGCGTATACCTGGCCACCAATAATAATATCGCGCTTAATAAAGACAAAACACTGATGGTGGCACTCAATTTCTGGTGCCAGTTCCCCGAAGTGGACCATAACGGCAAATCCAATACCTATTACAATATGGACCTCGGCATTAAAGCCCTCTGCCTGCAAAACCGCATGAGCATTGCGCTCAACGGGGCAGACCTGTTCCGGTCCAGTGCCAGTGTCATACGGTCTGAAGTGAACTACATCCCGCAGACGTTTACCCATTTTCAGGTGAACCGTCATATACGCCTCTCCGTTAGTTACAAACTGGGACAATCTACCCGTAAGCGGGAGATACGGGGCACCGGCAATGAAGAGGAGAAGAAACGAACGTGATCCCGTCCCGGGGCTGAAGCCTTGGCTACGATGTGAGTCAGGCTGTTTTTCTGGAGATTTAAAAATTAATTAGATGGGGTTTTTCCTGTAGAATCAATGCTGTGGCTGCTTTGTGTGGAATTTGAACAATTGTTTTAAAAAGTTGTTCAATTTTCAATTTATTGCTTTAGCTTTATAGTAAAATCAGGCATATGGCAGGAAAAAAGGAACAGGACGCCAGCACAGAAGAAAGGATACTGGCAGCAGCACGAGTAGTGTTTACCCGTAAAGGGTTTGCGGCCACTAAGGTGCGCGATATCGCTGCGGAGGCGGATATCAACCTGTCGCTGGTCAATTACTATTTCCGCAGTAAAGAGAAACTCTTTGAAGTGGTGATGGCGGAAGCTGTACAGAAGCTGGTATTTGAGATCAGTACCTTTTTTAATGATAAACAGCTGAGCATCCCGGAGAAGATCACCAAGGCGGTCAACTACTATATAGACCTGCTGTTGGAAAACCCCGATTTTCCCCTGTTTTTGGTCAATGAGGTGATTACGGGAGATGATATGTTTACCCGTTATGCACAGCAGAACACATTGTTCCAATCGGACCTGTTCAGGCAATTATTTGCCATGAAAGAAGAAGGTAAATTATCTGTTCACCCGGTGCATATTATGATGAACGTAATAGGGCTGGTGGTAATGCCTTTTCTGGCGAGGCCACTCCTGGAGCGCAACGAGCTGGTGAAAGACGGAGAGTTTGTAACGTTGATGAATGAACGTAGAAAGCTGATCCCGTTATGGCTGAAAGGCATGTTGGGGTAACCGCCCCTTTTTTTGCAGATGGATTGAACAGTTTTTTAAAACAATAATTCAAACCGAATCATGCATCATGAAAGTATGTAAACTGCTGAGTTGTATCATGATGTTGGCCGGGCTGACGGCACAGGCGCAGCAGCAACAGGCGCTGACCCTCGAAACATGTTACGCCCTGGCCAGACAGAACTATCCGCTCATCAAACAGTACGATCTGATAGCCCGTACCAGTCGCTATACCGTCGCCAATGCCGGTAAGCTATACCTGCCGCAGCTGACCGTGTCCGGGCAAGCCTCTTACCAGTCAGAGGTGGTGAACTTCGCAGCGGTGCTGCCGCCTGTCCCGGGCCTGCATCCACCGGAGCTTAGCAAAGACCAATACCGCTTGCAGGCGGAGCTATCCCAGCAAATCTACGACGGCGGCGTCACCCGCTATCAGCAGGAGGCCAGCCGTGCCAATGAAAAAGTACAGCAACAGAACCTGGAAGTCAGCCTCTATGCTATCCGCGAAAGGGTTACGCAGCTGTATTTCGCGGTGCTGCTCATGGATGCCCAGCTCCGGCAGAACGCCCTGCGGCGCAGCAACCTGCAAAGCACGACCGACAAAATGAAAGCGGCGCTGGCTAACGGCGTCGCCTATAGGAGCAACGTAGCGGAGCTACAGGCGGAAATAGTGAATGCCGATATGGCCTCAACAGAATTCCGCGCTAACCGTAAAGCCTATCTGAAAATGCTGGCGACCTTCATCCACCAGCCGTTAAGCGATAGTGCCGTACTGGCATACCCGGACGCGGCCCGCCCGGCTGAAGGCATCCGTCGCCCCGAGCTGGCATTATACGACTATCAGCAGAAAACATACGATGTGCAGGAGCGGCAGCTGAAATCAGCCTACCTCCCCAGGCTGAACGCCTTTCTGCAAGGCGGCTACGGACGACCCACCCTCAATATTGTAAGCAACGATTTCGGTTCCTGGTGGATGGGCGGCATACGCCTCAACTGGTCGCTCGGCAGCCTCTACTCCCTTAAAAACAACCGCCGCCTGTTAGACATCAACCGGCATATGGTAGATGTCAACCGGGAAACATTCCTGCTCAACACTACGCTGACTATGCAGCAACAACAGGAGGACGTGGACAAGTACGCCGCCCTGATGGAACAGGACGATGAAGCGATCCGCCTTCGTTCTGCTGTACTGCAATCTGCCAGGGCCCAGCTGGACAACGGCGTGATCACCGTACACGAATACATCTCACAGGTAAACGCGGAGAACCTGGCCAAACAGTCGCGTATCCTGCACGAAATACAGCTGCTACAGGCACAATACAACTATAAAAACACTTCCGGGAACTGATTAATTTCTTGTAACATGAAATACCATCTCATTTGGACAGCAACCGCCGTGATGATGATAAGTGCCTGCGGGGACGGCAAACCGGCATATGACGCCTCCGGCAATTTCGAAGCGGACGAAGTGATCGTATCTGCGCAACAGAATGGCGAAATACTTTCCTTCCCGGTGAATGAAGGCGATAAACTCAACGTCGGACAGGTGATCGGTCAGATCGATGTGACCATCCCGGCGCTGCAACAGCAACAGGTACAGGCTTCCATTCAGGCCCTGCGGCAGAAAACCAACAACCCGCAGCCACAAGCCCTGCTGGTAGAACGGCAGCTGGTCGTACAGGAAGCACAGCTGCAACAACTCTACCACGAAAGAAAAAGAACAGAGAACCTCGTGAAAAGCGACGCCGCCACCCAAAAGCAACTGGACGATATGAACGCACAGGTGGACCAACTGGAGAAACAACTGAACGTCACCAGGCAACAACGTAACCTCTATAATTCAAACATCGCTACACAGAACCGCTCTATTCTCAGTGAACAGGTGCCGCTGGAAAAATCGATGGCGCAGTTTGCAGAGCAGGTACGCAAAGGCCAGATCATCAATCCCGTGGCCGGCGTAGTACTTTCCCGTTACGCCCTGAAAGGGGAGATGGCCACGGTGGGCAAACCATTATACAAAATTGCCAACATCGATACATTGTACCTGAAAGCTTAC
The DNA here is from genome assembly GCF_012641275.1 of Chitinophaga varians. Lineage (NCBI taxonomy): Bacteria > Pseudomonadati > Bacteroidota > Chitinophagia > Chitinophagales > Chitinophagaceae > Chitinophaga > Chitinophaga varians. The sequence goes on from NZ_JABAIA010000002.1 coordinate 1,048,193, forward strand.
GTGACGGGCATCACCCTGCCTAATATCAAACTGGGACAGGAGGTGCAGGTACGTATCGACCAGGGGAAAAAAGATTACAAGAGTTATCCAGGCACTATCACCTGGATTTCGGATAAATCAGAGTTCACCCCGAAAACCATTCAAACAAAAAACGAAAGGGCCAATCTCGTATATGCGATCAAGGTAAGGGTGAAAAATGACGGCTATCTGAAAATAGGCATGTATGGCGAAATGCTGATCCATCAATAACAGCAACATGAACGCAGTCGTATTGGACCATATTACCAAAACGTATGAAGCCGGCAAAGTGCTGGCGGTGGACGATGTGTCGCTGGAAGTGGCCGCAGGAGAGCTGTTTGGACTGATTGGCCCTGACGGCGCCGGCAAGACTTCCATCTTCCGCATCCTGACCACGCTGCTCTTGCCCGACAAAGGCGCTGCCTCTGTCAACGGTCGGGATTGTGTGAAAGACTACAAAGCCATCCGCCGCAGCGTAGGCTATATGCCCGGCCGTTTTTCCCTGTACCAGGACCTGACCGTGGCAGAGAACCTGCACTTTTTCGCTACGCTCTTTGGTACTACTATTGAAGCCAATTACGATCTTATCTGCGATATCTACGAACAGATAAAGCCATTCAGCGACCGCCGTGCCGGCAAATTGTCCGGCGGCATGAAACAGAAGCTGGCACTGTGTTGTGCGCTGGTACACAAGCCGGAAGTGCTGTTCCTCGATGAGCCTACCACCGGTGTGGACGCAGTGTCCCGCAAAGAGTTCTGGGAAATGCTGCGCAGGCTGAAACAACAGGGTATCACCATCGTGGTGTCTACACCTTACATGGATGAAGCGGTGCTCTGTGAACGTATCGCGCTCATGCAGGGCGGAAAAATCATGTCGGTGGACACGCCAGCCAATGTGATCGCTACTTTTCCGGTGGCGCTATATGCGGTGAAAGCGGCCAATATCTACCGCCTGCTGACATCACTGCGGGAAGATGCGGCCATCGACAGCTGTTACGCCTTTGGCGAATACGTACACGTAACTTTCCGGGAAGATACCGGCCGTGATTTGCTGCAATGGCAGCAAAGCCTTGCTGCAAAAGGACATGAACAGGTGGAAGCAAAAAAAATCAGTCCGTCGATAGAAGACAGTTTTATCCGCCTTATGAATGAAAAACAAAATGCGCAGCCATGAATGACAAGGTGATCGTATGCGAAGAACTGACGAAACAATTCGGCGATTTTGTGGCCGTTAATCATATATCCTTCGACGTGAGGAAAGGGGAGATATTCGGTTTCCTCGGCGCCAACGGCGCGGGGAAAACCACTGCCATGCGTATTTTGTGCGGACTGTCGTATCCCACCTCCGGTAAAGCCATGGTGGCCGGCTTTGATGTATACAAACAACAGGAGTCCATCAAAAAGAACATCGGTTATATGAGCCAGAAATTCTCCCTGTATGAAAACCTGACAGTGGTGGAGAACATAGAATTTTTTGGTGGCGTATATGGCGTGTCCCCGGCGGAAATACGTCGCCGCAGCGACCAGCTGGTGAATAAACTGGGACTGGCACAGGAGGCGAAAAAACTCGTTCGCTCGTTGCCGTTAGGCTGGAAACAGAAACTGGCTTTTTCGGTGGCTATTTTTCATAACCCGCAGATCGTTTTCCTGGATGAGCCTACCGGCGGCGTAGATCCCATCACCCGACGGCAGTTCTGGGACATGATCTATGAAGCGGCAGCTTCAGGGATCACGGTGTTCGTCACCACGCACTACATGGATGAAGCGGAGTATTGCAACCGGATTACGGTAATGGTAGACGGGAAAGTGGAGGCACTGGATACGCCCGGCAACCTGAAATCCAGGTTCCAGGCTGCTTCCATGGATGAAGTATTTTATCAACTGGCCCGCGGCGCAAAGAGGTCGGCCGATTAAAACGATGATATGAAACAGCTGTTGGTATTCATCAGGAAAGAATTTTTTCACGTGTTCAGGGATAAACGCACCCTGCTGATCATGTTTGGCCTGCCGGTGGTACAGATTGTGCTGTTCGGTTTTGCGCTGACAAGCGAAGTGAAAAATATAACCCTCACCGTTATAGACCAGGCGCGGGATGTAAATTCCACCCAGATCATCAATAAGATAAAATCATCTTCCTACTTTATTGTCGATGAATCGGCGGTCAACTATGACGCGGTAAGCACGGCTTTTAAAAAGGGCACTGCCAAGTGCGCGTTGATTTTCCCCGCCGGTTTTGGTAACGACCTGCAGCATGCTGGTCAGGCGCAGGTGCAGGTGCTGACAGACGGCTCCGACCCCAATATGGCCAAAACGGTGATCAACTACCTGACGACTATCCTCACGACCTACCAGCGTGAGATCAGTCCGGGAGCGCAGCTGCCGTACAGGATTATCCCGGAGCAGCGCATGCTGTACAACGAAGAGGGAAACGGTTCGCTGAACTTCATTCCCGGCGTAATGGCACTGGTGTTGATGCTGGTATGCACGGCGCTGACCTCTGTAGCGGTGGTGCGCGAAAAAGAACTGGGCACCATGGAAATACTGCTGGTATCGCCTTTTAAGCCCTTGCTGGTATTGCTGGCGAAGGCGGTGCCCTACCTGGTGTTGTCGCTGGCCAACTTTACGCTGATATTGATACTGGCTGTTTTTGTGTTGCATGTGGAAGTAAAGGGAAGCATCATTTTATTGTTCCTGGTGAGCACTTTGTTTATCATTGCCTGTTTATCTATCGGGCTGATGATCTCCAATACTACTAACTCCCAGCAAACGGCCCTGCTGCTGTCGATGATGGGCATGATGATACCCACACTGATTTTTACCGGGTTTATGTTTCCGCTGGAGAATATGCCATGGATCTTCCAGATGATCTCCTACGTAGTGCCCGCCCGCTGGTATTTTCTGATCATTAAGGCGGTGATGCTGAAGGGGCTGGGCTTCTCCTATATCTGGAAGGAAACGGCGGTATTGCTGGGGATGACGGTGATCGCGCTCTCCATTGCATTAAAGAACTTCAAAATCCGTTTGTCATGAAGGTGCTGCGTTTCATTCTGAAGAAGGAGTTCCGGCAGATTTTCCGTGACAAGACCATCCTGGCCATGATGCTGGTGATGCCGACGGTGCAGCTGATCATCCTGCCACTGGCCATGAACTTCGATGTGAAGCATGTGAACCTCGCGGTGGTGGATAACGATCACAGTACCTGGTCGCAACAGCTGATCAACAAAATAGGAGCTTCAGGTTATTTCCGGATTATAGCGGCGGCGCCTTCTTTCCGTGAGGCGCTGGGATATATTGAAAGGGAACAGGCCGACGTGGTGCTGGAGATTCCGCCGGGATTTGAGCGTAACCTGGTGCGGGAAAACGAACAGCATATAGGCGTGTCCGTTGACGCGATCAATGGCACCAAGGCCGCGCTGGGAGGTAGTTACCTGTTGACCGTTATCGCTGATTTTAACCAGCATGTCCGGTTGAACGAAGGTGGAAAATTTGTTCCCGGCAAAGGCATGAACATCGGTATTACGTATTCCAACTGGTACAACCCTCTGGCCGAATACCGCTTCTACGTGGTGCCTGCGGTGATGGTGCTGTTGCTGACGCTGATCGCCGGTTTTCTCTCTGCGTTGAATATTGTGCGGGAGAAGGAGATGGGAACGATTGAGCAGATCAATGTGACGCCGATAAAAAAATGGCAGTTTATCCTTGGGAAGCTGGTCCCTTTCTGGGTGATGGGACTGGTGGTATTTACGCTGGCGCTCACAGTGGAGCGGGTAGTATACGGTATATGGCCGGTGGGCAGTTTCGCGTTGCTGTACCTGTTTGCCGCGGTGTACCTGGTGGCGTTGCTGGGGTTTGGCCTGCTGGTGTCCACCTATACCGATAGCCAGTTGCAGGCGATGTTTGTGGCTTTCTTTTTTGTGATGATTTTTATGTTGATGAGCGGGCTGTTTACCGCGGTGGACAGTATGCCTGGCTGGGCGCAGGACATCGCTGCGCTGACGCCGGTGACACATTTTGTGAAAGTAGTGCGGATGATTGTGCTCAAAGGCAGCACGTTTGCCGATGTGCAGAAAGAGTTCCTGTACCTCGTGGGTTTTGCGGTAGTGCTCAATAGCTGGGCCATCTGGAATTACCGGAAAACCAGTTAGCCCTGCTGTGTTTTCCAGCGGCGATAGGCTTCCGGCATGCAATGTCCGCAGGGCCTATATCCATGTGCCTGTGCTTCTGTTTCTCCCGAAAAAAATACCCTGTTGCCGGTCAGCATTCTTTTGCCGGAACGGCAGGAGAGCAGTCCGTATATTTTAAGCCGGCGGTTGCCGCCCAGCGTCAGCCGCCCTTCCTGCCTGAGCTGGCATATCTGCCGGTTGCGCGCTATAGCGCTCTTTCCCATTGCTGCATGATAAAACATAATGCCTCAGGATAACGCGTCATGGAAAATAATGCCCAGCGTATGCCTGTTACCGTTATGGACCGGGCTGACGCCGTGTTTCATGTTTACCCGGTAATAGCCCTTGCTGCCTTTCACAGGCCTGAAGTTGGTAGTGAAGATGAGCATGCTGCCTTTCCGGGGTTGTAACACATTGGCTTTTGATTGTGCCCGGGGGATTTGTTCGGTGAGAACGAACTCGCCGCCGGTATAGTCTTCTCCCGGCTCATTCAGGAACAGCACGATCTGTAACGGGAAATAAATATCGCCGTAGAGGTCCTGGTGCAGCGTATTAAAGCCACCAACGCCATATTTCAGGATGAGCACCGTGGGCTTGTCCTGCCCGGCGGTTTGGCATTGTTGCAGCAATTCTTCGTGCGTGTCCGGAAAAGTCTTTCCTGTTTGCAGGACGTCCATCCATTTGTTGGCCACGGGGGCAATATGCGTATATACCGTTTGCCGTATCGCGGTGATCAGCGTGGACAGCGGATATTTAAAGTACTTGTATTCCCCGCTGCCAAAACGGTAGCGCTCCATGACGATCGTTTTGCGGTACAGGTCGGGCGAAGCATAATTTCTGATCAGCTGGTTGCATTCTTCTTCTGTCAGCACCTGGTCCACCACACAAAACCCCCTGTCGTGCAGCGTTGCTGTAATGTCTTGCCAGTCCTGTGTTTCCAGCCGTTTGATGATGTTGCTCATATGTCGTGATTATATCATTACAAAAGTAGGACGGCTGCCATTCGTCACAAACCCGTTTCTTGCGGTTTTGAAATGTATTATCGGTTTTATAACTTTCGGTTATGGATGATAATCAATTGTGATGATAACAACTCTGAGGCTGCTATTATCTTTGAGCTATTGAATTGTGTTCGGAAACTATAGTACAATGAAAAAAGACTGGATTCCCGTTTTGCTTTTTGCCACTACCGGCCTCGTAGTAGCAAATGAATGTATCAGCGCCCGTCGTCAAAAGAAAAAGGATGACGAGGCTTACGCCGCCTGGCTTACGACCCACCAGCCGGAAAATGTTTGGAGTGGCTCAGCCAGCAGCCAGATACCTAATTCCACAGAGCGTGGCCGCCTGATACAATATGGCCACGACCTGATCGCCAACACCGCGCAATACCTGGGACCGCAGGGCGCCGTTGCGCAGATCTCCAATGGCATGAACTGCCAGAACTGCCATCTGAAGGCCGGTACGGTCCCTTATGGCAACAACTTCGGCAAGGTATATGCCACGTACCCGTTGTTCCGGGCACGCAACAACGGCGTACAGACTATCTACGACCGTGTGAAGGACTGCTTTGAAAGGAGCCTTAACGGTCATGCACCGGACACCGGCAGCCGGGAGATGCAGGCCATCTACGCCTACATACAATGGCTGGGCGAAGATGTGCCGAAAGGCACCAGGCCACCAGGCACCAGCATCATGAAGCTGCCCTATCTCGACAGAAGCGCCAACCCTTCCGCCGGCATGCTGGTGTACAAAGAGAAATGCAGCAGTTGTCATGGTAAAGAAGGCGAAGGACAGCCCAGCCCGGTTGGTCCGGGGTATAGCTATCCGCCTTTATGGGGACCGCATAGTTATAACGACGGTGCAGGACTTTACCGCTTAAGTAATTTCGCGGGCTTCGTGTATAACAATATGCCGCTGGGCACCAATTACCACAACCCGCTGCTTTCAGAAGAAGAAGCATGGGACGTGGCGGCGTTTGTCAACAGCCGGCCCCGGCCACATCTTAACCAGGACAACGACTGGAAAGTAGTGGCGAAGAAGCCCGTGGATTTTCCTTTCAAACCTTACACCGACACTTTTTCGGAGGAGCAACATAAATTTGGTCCTTACCAACCGATAAAGGAAGCACAACAACGCACAAAATAAAAACCCAGATATGAAGAAATTCCTTGTAGTTCCACTGATGTTGATGATGTATACCGGTTACGCACAAACGACCGACGCACAGCTGCGCAAAAACCGCGAATACACCGGCGCCGTGGCCAAACAGAAGCAGTACCACGCCATCTATCAGCTGGACAAGAACGATCCTAAAGTAATCCAGAAAGCCATCCGCAATATCAATAACGCCTTGAATGACCCGCGTCTCAAAGGCAAGCTGCAAATAGAACTGGTGGCCTTCTCTGCCGGTACTGACGCCTATCTCAAAGGCAGCGAGTATGAAGAGGCGCTGAAAGCTTTGGTAGGCCGCGGCGTAATTGTGGCACAATGCCAGAATACCCTCGAGGAAAGAAAAATTCCGAAAGAACAGCTGTATGACTTCATCGCGCTGGTGCCCAGTGGTAATGGAGAATTGATCATCCGTCAGGCCGAAGGCTGGTCTGTCGTTAAACCATAACGTTGATGAAAAGATTGTTTTTTCCCGTCCTGCTGCTGGCAGGACTGACACATAGCGCCTATGCGCAAGACCACCGCTTCGATCCGCCATGGAATAAGCCGCCGGAGAGCAAGGTAATGTTTACCGTGCCCGGCGTGGACAATGTGCCCGATCTGTATGGTGATATCAACGACCCGCAGCTGGTGGTGTTCTTTGCCGGCAACCAGTTTATGTGCATCGATGAACTGCTGGCGGCATTCAAACAACAGTACCCCGCTTATCAGCGCGTGTTTGCAGAAACGCTGCCACCGGGCATCCTGGCGCAGCAGATAGAAGGTGGCTCATTGACGCTGGGCAATATGCGGATAACACTGAAGCCTGATGTGTACACCGCCGGTAAAACACGTATCAACGCCATGACAGAACACTTCAGCCGGACGGAAGTATACGCCTATAACAAACTGGCGCTGATGGTGCCCAAAGGTAATCCGGCGAAAGTGAACAGTCTGGCCGACCTCGCAAAGCCCGGTGTGCGGGTGGCCATGCCCAATCCCGCCTGGGAAGGCATCGGCAAAAGGATAGAAGAGGCTTATGTGAAAGCGGGCGGTGAACAGCTGAAGCACCAGATCATGGACGTTAAAGTAAAGGACAGCACCACTTTCCTGACGCAGATCCACCACAGGCAGTCACCCATGCGGATACTCTATCACCAGAGCGACGCTGCGCCGGTATGGTATTCTGAAGCCTGGTACCAGCAGATGATCGGACATCCGGTGTCGCTGGTAACTATTCCGGACAAACACAATATAACGGCCACGTATATGGCCGGACAGCTGAAAAATGCGCCACACCAGCAGGCTGCGGCTGATTTCATGGATTTCCTGGTCAGCGATAAAGCGAAGGCTATTTATCGTAAGTATGGTTTTAGTGTGGAACAGCCTGGCTGATGTACTATATAAAAACAAAAGGTGGCCACGTGCCACCTTTTGTTTTTATATGCAGGCCGTATGAAAAATGAGATCTTGTTGGTCATCTGGCCATAATGATAGATTAAGACAGCTTTCCCTGGTACATCCGGGTGGTATAATGAATCGTGATATGCCCTTCTTCCTGGAACTGGCCGAACAGCTGTTTAAGATCAGCCACCAGTGCCGGATATCGTTCATCCTCCCGGGATGGCATATACGAAGATGACAGCAGCCTGCCTTCCAGTCCCTCGTAATCGAACACCTGTTTGTTGGCGAACTCCGTGAGTGTTACGGCGGAAGGGTGGAAGAACTTTTCTATCACGGCAATATCTATATTCCGGTGATTGAGTTCTTTATATTGTTTGCCATGGCGCTCTATCAGTTGCTCATAGGCCTTTTCAAAAGGGGAGCCGGTCATTCTTTCATTCCAGACGAGGAGCACATGGCCATTCTTTTTCAGGATGCGCCGGAACTCTGTGCGGGCAGCTTCCTGGTTGAACCAGTGGAATGCCTGTCCGGCGATGATCACATCGATGCAGTGCTTTTCAAGGGTAGTATGTTCCGCAGTGCCGTCTATAGCATTAAATTGCGGGTAGTCTTTCAGCAGTTCCTCACTTTTCTCTCTCATCTCTTTGTTGGGCTCCACGCCCAGTACCGTATATCCTTTTTGCAGAAACAGCTGTGAAGATATACCGGTGCCGGAGCCGATGTCGGCCAGCAGCATACCGGGCTGCAGTACCGCTTGTTGCTCCAGGTAGGTGATCATCTCTTCCGGATAGTGTGGCCTGTATTTTACATAGTCTTCCACACGGTTACTAAAGCGACTGGTATTGTTTTGCATACTTACAATATTAACAATATTTCACCGCTTTGGGAAACGTGTGGAAGAAGATGTGACGTACCTAGTAGGTTTTGTAGGCCGCTGCCACGTGTTCACTGCCATAACCTGCGTCTACGCCGCGTTGGAAGATACCTTTAATAAAGGTGGGCACTTCCGTGGATATATTGGCTTCTTTGGCATGTTGGATAAACATGTCCATCGAGCCTGCGCAGAGGCCCAGCGAGCTGTGGTTTACCTTGTAGTTTCCTGATGCGATGATATCACCCTGCTGTTTGAGCATTTCACCTAACGCCGGCGCCAGTTGCGCGATCATATTGCCCAATGCGGCAGCTGTCAGTCCTTCTGACTCGAAAAGTTTGATGCCATGGAAAAATCCGCTCATGGCGCCAAAGAGAACGGCGAGGAAGCCCATGTCCCATGCAGAGGCGGCGCCGGGGTCGGTGCCCATATACTGCATTGCGCCCGCGACGGATTTTAATGTGGCTTCACTTTGCGTATAGGCGTCGTGGTTACCGGACATAAAAAACACGGTGTCAGGCCGGCCTATCTGGTCCGGTACAGCCATAATGGCGCCGTCAACGTAAGTGATGCCTTCCTGCGTGGCCCAGGCGTCAAGCTCGCGCGCTTCCTGCGGCGTGCCGGAAGAGAGCTGCACAAACAGTTTTCCTTTCAGTGCGGCGGTTGCCCCTGGCGTGTCCAGCAGCGTACGGCTGATGGGATAGTTAGTCACGCAGAAGATAACCACCTCACTGGCGGCAATGGCTGCTGTGACACTATCTGCTACGAGGGCACCGGCTTCCTGCAGTGGTGCTGCTTTGGCGGTACTGCGGTTCCAGACGGTCACGGTATGTCCCTGCTGAAGAAAGGAGCGTACCAATGCCGCGCCCATATCTCCCAATCCTATTACACTGACTTTTTTCTTTGTTGCTGTTGTCATCGCTATATAGTTTTTATCGTTGATGACACAAATGTCAAATGAATCACAATGCCGGACAATAAGGGCAAAAATCTTCAGATACGGACATTTTTTTCCGGGTACCTTTTATCTGCTGTTCGCAATGCGGAAAAAATACGGGCCGTAATTTTTCCTGATATCGAAAATGATTTCATTTTTCGTGAGATACTTTTGCATCCGGTCGATTACCTATAACACATTGTACATTCTTTTCCGGAAATGTAGCTCCGGACACTGACCTGACAATCATGTATCGTTAAGAAAGGCGGGAATCCCTGCCCGGTATTGTATTGTTAAAACTGGCGGGAATTCCCGCCCGGCATCGTATTGCCTGTACCCAACGAAACGAACTAACAACATATAAACAATGCACATCAAAAAGATTCTACTGACGGGCTTTTTAAGTATTTTATCCCTATCCCTGTACGCACAGAGCAGCATCAGCGGAAAGCTGAAAGACGCCTCCGGCGCGGCTGTGCCGGGCGTGTCCATCAAAGTGCAGCATGGCACCGCCTATGCTGTTTCCAACATAGAAGGCTATTATCATATTAAAAACATCCATCCGGGCAAACATACGCTGTTGATATCTGCCGTAGGTTTTAAAAGCCAAAAGAAAGAACTGACGCTGAAAGAAGGTGAACAATTGCAGTTGAACATCGATTTGGAAAATGCTATCAGTGAGATCAACGCCGTATCGGTGATTGGCCGCTCTGCCAGCCAGGAGGTGAACAGGCAGGCGTTCAATGTAACGGCCATCGATGCAAAAAAACTCTATAACTCCACGCTGGACCTGTCACACGCGCTGGACCGTGTTTCCGGCGTAAGAGTACGCGAAACCGGCGGCCTTGGCTCCCGCATGAACTTTTCCCTGAACGGCTTTACCGGCCGGCAGGTGAAGTTTTTCCTGGATGGCGTGCCAATGGATAACTTTGGTTCCTCTTTCCAGCTGAACAATATCCCGATCAACCTGGCGGAAAGAGTGGAAGTATATAAAGGCGTAGTACCTATCTGGCTGGGCGCTGACGCATTGGGCGGCGCTATCAATATCGTGACCAACACCAACCGAAACACCTATGTGGACGTTTCTTATTCCTTCGGATCCTTTAACACACACCGCTCCACGCTCAATGCCGGCTACACCGCCAAAAGTGGCTTCACCGTACAGCTCAACGCTTTCCAGAACTATTCCGATAATAATTATAAGGTATGGGTCAATGTAGCGGATATCAATACCGGCGATTATTACCCTAAACAACATATCAGGCGTTTCCATGATACTTATCATAACGAAACCGTGATCGCCAACGTAGGAGTAGTGGGCAAAAAGTGGGCTGACAAACTATTGGTGGGCATCACCCTGGGAAAAAACTACTCAGAGATACAGACAGGCGCCCGTATGGTCAGCGTGTTCGGAGACTGGCACCGTAGAGGCGACATCGTTATGCCAAGCATTAAGTACCAGGTGAAAGACATGTTCATCAAAGGCCTCAACTTCAGCCTTACCGGCAACTACAACCTGGGATACGAACAGAACATCGACACCATGTACCGCCGTTACAACTGGTTTCAGCAGTACAAACAGTACAACGGTAAAGGCAGCGAACGGGAACGGTCTATGTACAAATTCCGTAACAATAACGGACTGGCCACTGCCAATCTCAGCTACCAGCTTAGCCAGCGCCATTCCTTCATCCTGAACAACGTGTTCAGTACGTTTAGCCGTTCCGGTAAGGACGAACTGTTTCCCAATGATGAAAAATATGACCAGCCAAAGAAAGTACGCAAGAATATAATTGGCCTGGGCTATAAGTTCGACTACAGCGAAAAATGGAATACTTCTGTTTTTGTAAAGAACTATGCCCAACGCAACAGCTATTCCCAAAGCTACAATCCGTCCGGTAACTGGGGCGATGTGGCTTACAGCAACCAGGAAAGCAGCTTTAATAAAGTAGGCTATGGCGTGGCGTCTACCTACTTTATCAAACCCACCCTACAGGTAAAGGGTTCCTATGAAAAAAGCTACCGCCTTCCTGAAACAGAAGAATTATTTGGTGACCTGATCAACCTGGAAGGTAATGTGAACCTGAAGCCGGAGAGCAGTAACAACTACAACCTGGGCATCAGTTACCAGATGAATATACAGAAAGATCACCGGCTGAGTTTCGATGGCAACCTGCTGTACCGCGATGCCAAAGACTTTATCCGGCCTATGCTGAACCCCAACCAAACCAAACAAACCAATGGTAACCTGGCGGACGTGACCAACCTGGGCGTGGACGGTGAGGTACGTTACTCTTACAAACAACTGTTCACCGCAGGCGTGAACATGACCTACCAGAACCTGCGTAACAATACGCGTTTTGAAGACGGCCGGAAAGAACAAAGTCCGTTGTACCGGGACCGTATTCCCAATATGCCTTACCTCTTTGGCAATGCGGACGCGTCCCTCTTTTTCCATAATGTGCTGAAGAAAGGCAATACGCTGACACTGGGCTACAATTTCCTGTATGTACATGCATATTACCTGTCATGGCCCAGCCAGGGCGATGAGAAGCTGGAAATTCCCCGTCAGTTCTGCCAGGATGTGAACCTGGTGTACAGCCTTGCCAATGGCAGGTACAATATCGCGGTGGAGTGCAAGAACCTGGCTGATAACCGGTTGTATGACAACTTCACATTGCAGAAACCAGGACGGGCATTCTACGCCAAGGTGAGATACTTTTTCAATAAAAATTAATAAGGACAGCGGTTAAATAAACAGTCATGAAGAAAATCAGCAAATATTTGTTTCTGGCGGCAGGCATTGTATTTTCCATGTCCGCCTGTGATAAGGACGATACCCTGAGTACAGAGGATTTCAAAGAATATGAGCCGCAGGGCAAAACCAAATATATCATAACGGCCACGCCTGTAGGTACCACCGGTATCGCTGACTACCTGCTGACAGCAGAAGACGTAAGCGGCGGTTCTATTTCCACCAGTGGCAATGGTAAAGAACAGGATGGTTCCTACCGTTATTATCTCACCCATAAGGGACGTTTCTTCAGCCTGTTATATGGGCAGGGCAATCCCGGCGATGTGACCACCTATCGCCTCACACAGGAAGGTAAACTGGTGATGACCCGCTTTTTCCAGGCTGAAACCGTGCAGGTGCTGGCCAAAGTGCAGGACGAGTTGTTGCTGATGAAGGTGCCCCGTTCCGGTAATGAGAATGCTTCCTTTTACCGCATTGACGCGTTGAAGTCAAGGGTGAACGGGGAGAAGCAGGTGAACATTGTGCAACTGGCGGCCAATGGCGAACGCGCGCATTTCACATGGGCCACGCAGGTAGGCAATAAAGTGTTTGCGCCCTATATGAGCATCAAAGGTTGCTGCGGTGATGCCTTCGGCACTGCTTATCCCGACAGCAGCTGGATCGCCGTATTCTCTTATCCTGACCTCAACCTGGAAAAAGTAATCCGCGACAACCGCACCAGCTTTATCGGCAATTACTTTAACAATGGACTGGCGGTCACCGAAAAAGGCGATGTGTATGGTTATTCACCGGCATCTGCGAAGAACGGATCAAAATATACTTCTACAAAACCATCCGCTATTGTGCGCGTGTTGAACGGTACTACAGAGTTTGACCAGTCCTATTTCTTTAATGTGCGGGAGAAGTCCGGAGGGTATAACATCTCTGCCCAGATGTACCTGGCCAACAATAAAATGCTGCTGATGATGTACGATAAACCCGGCGCCTTCAGTGGTAACCTGAAACTGGCCGTGGTGGACCTGGTCAGCCAAACCTTTGAGTGGGCGAAAGGTGCGCCGGAAAGTGTTATCAGTACTTCTGCTCCTTATAACAACAATACTTTGTCTGACGACGGGAAGACTGCTTTCATCGGACTGAACACGCCCTCCGGTAACCAGATATATAAGATAGACATAGCATCAGGCATGTTAACACCGGGAATGAAAGTCGAAGGTGGTACTATCACAGCGATCACTAAAATGATCTATTAATCCGCCGTTATGAAAAAGACATTGCAAAAGAAACAGAACAAGTCGTTGTTTTACCGGATCTCTGCCTGGCTGCATCTCTGGCTGGGGCTCATTTCCGGTATTATCATGGTCATTGTGTGCGTGACGGGCTGCATCTGGGTATTTAATGAAGAGATCACCGGATGGCTGGAGCCGGAGACGAAGATCGCAAAGCGGGATGCGCCGGTGATACAGCCATCGCGTATCCTGGAAATAGCCGCGCGGGAATACCCGGGCAAAGCTGCCAGTTACGCCATCTACCGGGAAGGCAGGGTGATAGAAGTCAATGTGGGTGGCCGCCGCAGCGGTTCTACATTGAAGCTTGATCCCTACACGGGTGATATCGTCAGTAAAGTGACCCGTAAAGAGGGCGAAGTGGATTTTTTCCGCTGGATACTGAACGGGCATCGTTTTCTGTGGATGCCATATAAGATAGGCCGGCCTATTGTGAACTACAGCACGTTGGTGTTTGTGATCACACTGGTAACAGGGATGGTGCTGTGGTGGCCCAAAAAATGGACGAAGGCCACGCGGGAACAGAGCTTTAAGATCAAGTGGGGCGCGAGTTTCAAACGGGTCAACTATGACCTGCACAATGTACTGGGTTTTTATGCGCTGCTGCTTTTGTTTGCCATAGGCGTTACCGGTATGGTCTGGGGACTGGAATGGTTCAGCAAAGGACTATACTGGGTAACTGCCGGAGGAAAACCGCTGCCGGAATATACGGAGCTGAAGTCCGACAGTACTCAGGCGGTCAACAGCCACCTCACCTTGCCACAAGCGCTGGATAAAACCTGGTATGAGGTAGCGGCTAAAAACCCCCGTGCCTCAGGCTTTTATATGGGTTTCCCGGATACGGCCAAAGCGGCATCAGTGATCTCGATGATTGTTTACCCCAGCAAGGGCCAGTATTACAATAATATCCGGTACGCATTTGACCGTTATACACTGGCGGAAATAAAAGACAACAGCGTATATGCGCAACGGTATGAAGAAGCCGGCTTCGGGACCAAACTGCGACGTATGAACTATGATATTCACGTAGGCAGCATCATGGGACTGCCAGGCAAGTTCCTGGCTTTCTTTGGCAGCCTTATTGGTGCTACGTTGCCCGTCACCGGTTTCCTGATCTGGTGGGGGCGTAAAAAGAAAAAGCCGCGGCCGGCACCTGCTAAAAAAGCGGCGAAAGCTGCGGTTGCATAGAGAGGTACGTAACAATTATGCTGTGTGAGGCTGGCCTGTAAAAAGGCCAGCCTTCTTTATTGGCGGAAGGAGGGTGTATCAGTATTCCAGTTGTATGCCGTCCAGGTCGTCCATGCGGGCGATGAGGCCCCAGCCGAAGAAATCGTTGGCCACACCGATCACCAGTTCATTATTGCCGGCTTTGAGCGGCAGGTAAAAGGAAGTATTGTCGGGAGTGCAGCGGCCGGCGGGCACTTTCGCGAGCGGTGTGCCATACCTGTTTTTATCGAGGTACACCGGTTGACCGTTAACGTATACCCATACATCATCGCTGAAGCCGAGGCTGATTTTTTTCATGCCCGCAGCCTGGGCCTGGATGGTGGTTTTCAGCCATACGATGCGGCGCGTGTGGCTTTTGCCGAACTGACGGGTAAGGTTGATCAGGCCGCGTCTTTCGGCGGTGATGGTATCCCAGGCGGTTTGTTTGGGGAAGCCGGTAAGGATGTTGAGTTCGTGCGGCAGGCTATCGGGTTTGCTCACCAGCCACTTGCGGAGGTAACGGGGATCATTAAACGTAGGATCGATGCCGGGGACCGGGGAGAGCCCTTCTGTGTCGCCGCGCCTGATCACCAGATTGGCAATGTAGGCCTGTCCGCCGAAAGCGATGGCGCCGCGATCGGTATTGCCTTCGAGGTAAGGAATAGCCAATACAGGTTGATGATTGACATATGCCCGCATTTGTCTTCCGGAAATGACCAGCTTCACATGGTTCCATTTCCCTTTGTCGAAGGGCGCGTTGCCCTGGAACTGATACAGCAGGTCCCACAGATTGACTTCATCGATGAAGGGCGCGTATTGTACGCCTTGCGGCGCGTGGGGCTGTCCGGCAAAGGGAGTGCGGATATAGAAGCATTCTTTTTCCTTTGCATCGGCCCTTCTGAAATACATCGATGAAAAATCATCGCCTAGCGGTTCGATGTCATATTCAATGGTGCCGTCGGTGAAATCGGGGCCTTTCAGCAAGGCATGGCTGTCGGGCGCTGTCAGTTGCATGGCAGGTATGTCCCGGTGGGTCAGAAACCGGACTTTGTCAGGTGCAAATTCCCATCTGTTTTCTTTTAAAGGTACCTGTTGCGCCACTCCCTGCATACTGATAAACAGCAGCACCATGCCGGTGATTTTTCTTGTCATGATCTGTTGATTTTTGGATTTGAAATTCACATGCGGCAAAAGTGAATAATGAGTAACTTAACGGCGATTCAAAGCGCCAACAAGTTGGTGCAAGTGTGTGCAAGTTTGTAAGTAGCTGTTTTTAAATGGAAAACAATACAGATAATTACTATATACGTTTGTGCCTGCAACAGGTGGAAACAAAGTTGAAACGGGGATGTTCCGGCGAATGGACCACGTACGACTTTGATAAACTCAGTGTGGAGATACAGGAAGCGACGGGTGTATCCTTAAGCGTGACTACGCTGAAAAGACTGTGGGGCAAACTTTCCTATCAGCATATGCCGGCCATGACGACGCTGAACACGATCGCACGTTTTGCCGGGTACGAAGACTGGCGGGATTTTAAACAGCAGGCCGATCTTCCTGTGGAGGAAAATGCATCCGCAGAAAATCATCTCCCTAAAGAGGATCTGTCCACAACAGATCATCATTCAATATCCGGTCATCTCCCTCAACAAAATAAAAAGCGCAGGTGGTATGCATGGTGGGTGCTGTTATTGTTGCTGATAGCCGGCGCTGTATGGTGGTGGCGGGGCCGGCAGCCGATGAAAAAGATCAATGCTACCGCCTATCAGTTCAGCAGTAACAAGATGGTCAGTGAAGGTGTGCCCAATTCTGTTGTCTTTAACTATGATGCGGCCGCAGCTGGCGATGACACTGTGTTTATAGCCCAGACATGGGATGTAAGCCGCAAAGTGGCCGTGCCGAAAGACAAACATCAATACTCTGCCATCTATTACATACCGGGTTATTTTAAAGCGAAGCTGATGGTGGGAGAGCAGATCGTAAAGACGCATGATCTGTTGATTACTTCCGGAGGCTGGGTGGCTTTGTGTGAAAAGACATCGCCGGTACCGGTGTATTTCAAAAAAGACGAATTCCAGCGTGACAGCGTATTGTCGGTCGACGTACCGCTGTTACAGCAATATTACCTCTATGACCAGCCGGAACCGGCGCCTGTGCGTTTTGTGAACGTACAGGACATGGGCCCGCTACGAAACGATCATTTTGTATTTGAAACGATGGTCAAAAATCCGAAGAACGATAAAAGCGCTGCATGTCAACTGGTGCAGGTGCTGCTGTTGTGCAAGGACGACGTTATCGTGGTGCCGCTGTGTCCCAAAGGCTGCGTGGGCGACTTGCAGCTGTATGGCCGTGGCAGCAGTGTTTCCAGCAAAGCAGCCGATCTCTCGGGCTTCGGCTGTGACCTCGACAACTGGGTGCCATTGAAAGTGGAAGGAAAAGGCCGGCGACTACGGTTCTGGGTAGACGAAAAACTGGCATATGAAATGGACTGCCCCGGTGCAGCAACAGATATTATAGGGCTGCAATACAGGTTCTTCGGCCCCGGCGCTATTAAAAACACCCGGTTCATACAGGATGACCGGGTGCTTGCACTGTGAGGGCATGACTGAGGGAAGAGACTAATTCACTGTTAATTGCCTGCCGCTTTTTGTCTGACTACAATTGTGTCAGAGAGTCTTTTTACCAGCCCCATTATTTCGGGATCTGTGCTGCCGCACATTTTCAGCCAGGCGCCGCCTCCTTCGTAATAGGCCACAGGCAGGTTCTTCCAGGCGCCGCTCTTACCGAATTCGTTCATATAGTCGGTATACTTCTGGCGATAGCCGGCCTGTGTCATCAGGCGATCGTCAAATTCCATTTCCAGCGCCATTTTATTGGTTTTGGCAAAGTTGATGGCACCGGTGAGGATAGAGTAGGGTGATGACAAATCGAAGAAATAGTTAGGCTGCTGATAGGCGATATCGAAGCCCATGGATTGCCAGTTGGCCGCGCCTGCGGCACCGTAATAAGGTATCCAGTAAAAACGTTGTTGTTTGTTGTGCAGCATATTGGCCACGGTAGGCAGTATTTCCACCGCGCCGGTATTTTGTTCTGCTACCCAGTAGAAGCCTGACAGTTCAATATGTTTGAAATTGGCGGCCTGCCATTTGGCTATGGCTGTTTCCACGAACCAGGTGCAGGCGGCCACTCTGTCGGCGCTGTCTGCGAAATTGAGCGTTTTGCCGTTCAGATCGCCCCAGTTGCTCAGGCTGCGGATAGGTTCAGGCAGTGTTAATACCACCCTTCTTTTTCGTGCAGGCTTCACGTTTAGTTGTGCGAGGCTGTCCAGTTCATCATCGAGGGCGTGCAGCGCTTTCCCGGCTTCGAAGTTGCGGTCCAGCAGCCATTGCCATTCTGTTTTTCCGGCGGGCGTGGGTTCATAACCTTCTGCATACTCATGGCCCATGCCGTCTGTGAATTCGATGAACAGAAAGCCGTCGAACAGCCACTCCACGGCGCCGGTGCTGGTAGTCCGGAAAACGTAAGGTTTAAGCTGGTCTTTTGTCCAGGGCAGCCGGTGGATACCGCCCTGGTATATCAACGCCAGGTCGGAAATATAGAAGACGGGTGCTGGCTGAGGCTTTGGCTTCGCCATGATGGTAGTTTTTTCTTCCCCCGGAGATGCCACCATTTGTACCTTCTGGCAGGAAGTAGTAACAGAAGCCGTAGATACCGCGAAGGCCAGGCTTGTCAACAGTAATGATAGTTTTAACATAATATGCCGGTTTAAAAGTGAATAATGGTTATAGTGGTGTCCGGGTAACGGCGGTAGTATAGAACGTATCTATGCAGAGCGTGTCCGGACGGAACAAGGTGCGGTACGAAAAACTGCTGCCGGGCTTATAATCTTTCAGTGTGGTACTGCCGGCGGTGCGCGGCTCCTTTACCGTGATAGTGGAACCGGCATTGTTGGTATAGGTCACCTCCATACCGGTAACGGTTTCTTCTGCCAGTCCCCAGCTGAGCACAGCATCGCCCTCACTGATGACGGCGTTGGTCAGCGCGCGGTTCAGCAGGCTGTTTTTGTAGATAGTGCCGTAAGAACGTCCTGTGATATAAGCGGGCACTGAGCGGGAGCCGGTATTGTTCCAGGTGTACACTTCAAAACTATAGGAGCCTTCCGGCATGTTGCTGAACAGGTGGTCCATGGAATCTATGCCCTGTGTTCTTTTGACGGGCATGATCACAGAATCTCTTTTGCTGTTGTAGTAAATGGTGATGCCGGTGATCTTGGGATCGGAGATGAGCAGCCAGGTGAGCAGCAGCCGGCCATCGCCGGGCAATACTTTCAGTGAGTCTACGCGGCCGGTGTAGGATATTTCCTGCCGCCCGGCGATATCCAGGTAGGCGTCCATTTTAGAACAGCTGGCGATGATCATCATGCCCCACAACAGGTATAATAAGACGGATTGATTTTTCATGTGGTATACTTTTGATCGTTATTGGGTATCTCCCCAGAAAGTGATTTCGGAAAAACACAGATTGCCATTGCCCATCCAGTTTTCCAGGCATTTGACACGGATGTAACGGAAGGCAGGCATGCCGTCGGGGAAGTTGGCCATATCGCCACGCAGCCATACTTCGGCATCAGCGTCGTTGTATTGTTCGCCCTGCAGCCCGGAAGGTTTTACCTGTTCGTAGTAAAGTATTTTGGTCCAGCTGTCCCAGCTGCCATCGGCGGATGGATTGTTGCTGCCCCACAGTTCATACTTGCGCATGGCTTTATTGATGAAGCGGTAATAATTGTTGAGGCGGAAACGGCTGATGTGCGCTGTTTGCCCGAGATCGATGGTGACATGGATAGGCGTGCCGTCTGTAGTGCCGTTGGTGGAGAGGTTAAGCCAGTTGTTGCCGTTGCCGTCGTAGGGGCTGTCGAACGTGGAGGAATATTTGCCGTCCCAGACGAAGCGGGTGGCGATGTTCCATTCGGTCGTATACACGGGGCCGTCGCCGGGGAATTTGATCTCTCTGAATTTTGACTTGTCGAGCATTTTTTCGAACAGCGGTGTCAGCTCCCGGAACAGGGTATCGGAGGTGTTGCCCCATTTGTCGCGGATAAAAACACCGAAGCGGGCTTTGACGGCCGGCAGGCCACGGAACGTATGATTGCCGTCTTTGGCGGCGGAGAAATACGTGTCCAGCAAGGCAAGCTTTTTATTGACGGAGTCAGGGCCACAGAAACCTATTTCCAGTTCGGAACCGGATGGATTGCTGAACTTCAGGTTCACACCTCCGAAGTCAGCGATCATCGCAAAAGATTTGAATACGTCCGTGAAAGGCGGTTCCAGCGGGTGTATGGTGACAGACACCGGTGAGGAGCGTACCTCGCTTTTGTTGACGGAATACAGTTTCACTTCATAGGGGGAAGTGTCACCCAGGCCTTCTATCTGTAAACTGTTGGTATAATAGGAGGCCTTAAATTGACGGACCAGCCCTTGTTTGGTGGAGACTTCCGCCAGCACATACAGCAGGTTGGTGTTGGAAGGTAATACGTAGGTAAGTTTGGCGCCGCCCGGTGTAGGCGTTTCCGTTATCTTCGTCACATTCTCCGGCGGTGTGGGGTCATCGAGCTTAGGTTTCATTATTTCTTCCTTGCAGGCGGACAGCCAACTGATAGCGAGTATTAAGAAGAGATATCGTTTCATAAGTTGCATGTATTAGTAGAGGATGATGGTTTACCAGCCGGGATTCTGTACCAGGTTGGTATTTACGGTAAGATCGTATTCGCGGAGCGGCCAGAGATAATCCCGTGGCGCTACGAAAGTTTGCTGGAACAGCACGCGGGGGCGATAGTATTCGCTGGCCACCCGTTGGTTCACATCCCATCCCAGTACGGGTTTGTTTTCGTATATGACTGCCTTTTTCCATCTTCTCAGGTCCCAGTTGCGTGATCCTTCAAAGCACAGTTCTATCATACGTTCCTGGTGTATGATGTCGCGGAGGCCTTCTTTGGTAGAGAATTTACCCGGACTGGTGGAGTAGTTCGTCCAGGAGTTGACTACCCCGTCGAGGCCGGCGCGTTTACGGATTTTGTCGAGCCAGGTAATGGCTTCCGTTCCTTTGCCCGTTTCGTTCAGGGCTTCTGCGTAAAGCAGATAGAGGTCTGCAAGGCGCATTTCGGGCCAGGGGTAACTTTCGGTGGTATAGGCGTTATTGGTCTGCGTAAATTTCCAGTTCACCAGTTTCTTGGGCCAGTAGCCGGTTTCAGAGTAGAACTGATCGGACACTTTTCCCTGCGGCTGTCCGAATTTGGCCTTCACGTTCCAGGCGTTTTCATCGGAGGCATTGCTCTGCATGAACCAGCGGCCGCCATCAAAGCCGAGGCAGGCATAGAAGCGGTTTTCGCGGTCGAAGTTGAGCCGTGCGGTAGTGTAGCCTTCCTGTATGTTCAGCCTGTCTGCGTAGGTGCCTGTCCGTAGTTCATAGCGCCGGCCATAGTCCCACGTTTTATCTTCATTGATAGGAACGCCATGGTTACTGTAGAATGTCTCCGCCATCTTGATCGTAGGCGCCATATAGGAGTTCAGGTAGGTCGGATTGGGGAAGGTGGGATCTATGCGGTCCACCATGGAATAGGTTTGCAGCACATTGTCCACGCGGCCGGAGAGCGCCCATACCGTTTCTGTGTTCCATCGTTCGGTGACGCTGCCGCGTATGCTCATTTGTGTGGCCGTAGCCGGGGATATCTTCACAAAAGGATCGGTGAATTCGTACAGCCGGATGCCTGTGCCGGCGCAGGTTTGTATGGCTGCTTCGCAGGCGGCGGCTGCTTTCTCCCATTTAGCGGCGTCATAATCAGGATTAAACAGCAGCTGACCGTCTTTGTCTTTGAAAGCGGAGTAGTCCGGGTTGCCGTTGAACAGCGGGCTGGCAGCCAGTACCAGCAGTTTGGCTTTCAGCATCTGTGCTGCGGGTTTGGTGACACGTCCCAGCTCGGTGCCACGGTTGGTGATATCGGCGGGCAGTTCAGGTATAGCCTCGTCCAGCAGCCGGGTGATGTAGTCCACCACTTTATCAACAGGATCACGTTTTACTTTTACCTGTTCCGGCGTAGCAGAAACGGGCAGGCTTTTATCGGTGATGGGAATAGGTCCGTACATGCGTAACAGATAGAAGTGATAATAAGCTTTGAGGAATTTCACTTCGGCTATCCAGCGTTTCTGCATATCGGGGCTGAGATAGGAAATATGTTTGTAGGATTCACCTTCCATCATGTTTTCCAGGAAGATGTTACAATCGCGGATAGCTTTGAAATACGGCCTGGCGTGATTGTTACCGTTCCAGAAATCCACCCATGGGTTCACGATGTTCTGTTCACCGCGGGCTATCTTCCAGGGCGACTGATAGAAGTAGTTGTTTTCATAATAGGTCCACATATCATCGGCGCCGAAGAACAGGATATTGGAAACGGGCCCTGCATCGGGGAGATAGCCGTAGCAGGTATACAGGTATTTTTCTGCTTCCGTTTTATTGGAGAAGGCGTTTTTGAGCGTTACCACGTTGTCCGGAACGATATCGAGGAACGGTTTTTTACAGGCGGTGGTGAGCATGCCCGCAGTGAGGACTATTCCGTATATGCTGTGTAGAAAGTTTTTCTTCATGTGACAAATATTTAGCGTTAGAATCCGAGGTTCACGCCTACGTTGAACACTCGTTGCACCGGATAGCCGAGACCGTTACCTCCCATTTCCACGTCCCATAGTTTGAAATTGCTGAAGCTGAGCAGGTTGAAGCCATTGGCATAAAGGCGCAGCTGGCTGAGGCCGTAGCGTTTCAGTCCCCGCGGCGGGAGGGTATATCCCAGTTCCACGGTCTTAAGCCGGAGGAAGGCGCCGTTGCGCATCCACCAGGTGGAAGTCTGCAGGTTATTGTTTTGATAGCTGTAGCTGAGGCGTGGCCAGAAGGCATACAGGTCGCGGTTGTTTTCTGACCAGTGGTCGTCGGCGATGACCTGCAGCAGGCCATGCTGGTCCATGGTTGGGGATGAGCCGTAGTGGCCGGTGATAAAGGGCGCCATGGCGCCGGGGTTGATGAAGACGGATGAACGGCCGGAGCCCTGGAAGAACGCGCTGATATCGAACGCGCCGTATCCAAAGGTGAAACCGAAGCCGTAGTTGATTTCTGGTGTAGTGGGATAACCGATGGGCACTCTGTCGAGATCGGTTATCTGGCCGTCGCCGTTGATGTCTTTGTATTTGATATCGCCGGCCATGTACTTGCCGTAGTTCTGCCGGGGAGAGTTCAGCACTTCATGTTCATCGACGAAATAACGTTCGGCCACGAGGCCCCACGTCTGTGCAATAGGATAACCAACGCGGGAGAGGTACTTGTTCTGGTCGGGGTACAGCGGTTCTTCATTGACCAGTATTTTGCTGGTGGCATAAGTGAAGGTGCCCCTTACCTGCAGCCATGTCTTTTTGCCGAAGTTGCGTTTGTATTCCATCGTCATGTCCACGCCGCGGCCTTCAGCGATGCCGACGTTGGCTTGCGGGGTGCCATACAGTCCCATGGTAGTGGGGATATAAGCGCGCGACATCAGGATATTGGTGCGGCGCTCATGAAAAAAATCTGCTTCGAGGTGCAGGTTTTTAAACAGCTCCAGTTCGAAGCCGAGGTTGGTTTTGTAGGCTTTCTCCCAGGTGATGTTTTTGTTTTCATAACGGTTGATACGGACGCCGGGTCTGCCTTCTGTAAAATTCTCACCGAACGTATAGCCGTTACCGCCACCCAGGTCGATATCAGAGAGATAGAAAAAACGATCATCGTTGTTGCCGATCTGGTCATTGCCCACCAGCCCATATGTGGCGCGGAGTTTCAGCCGTGACACGACGGGCAGCAGGCCGGAAAAAAACGCCTCGTTGCTGACGGTCCAGCCGCCGCCGATAGACGGGAAGAAGCCCCAACGGTGGTTTCTGTCGAATCTTTCGGAGCCGTTGTAGCCGAAATTAAATTCCATCATGTAGCGGTCGTCATATGCGTAGGTGAACCTGCCGGATACGCCCTGGTTGCGGCGCGGGAGCGAAGCAATGAGGGAGCCGGCATTGGCGCTCAGCTGGTTGTTGAGGATGGTGATGAGCATACCATTGATAGCGTGCCGGTCGTTGATCACTTTATCATAGTTCACTGCTGCTTCCATGTAAGTGAACGTGGTCACCTGCTTGTCGCCGGGACTGTAGTTCAGGTATTCCGTGCCCTGTGTTTCGTTGAGCAGGGTGAGGCCACGGAGGCCTTCTTCCGGGTCGATGCTAACGCTGTAGTAGAACGGGTTGAATTTCCGGCTCATGTTAAAGAAGGAGTACCGTTTGGTATAGGCCATCATTCTGGCTGACAGCCCTTTGGTGATGAAGTTGAAATTCTGCTTCAGTTCCAGCTGTGCGATCAGCGTGGAAGATGTTTCCTGCTGGAAGCCGGACACCGCGTTGGCGAAGGGGTTGGTATAAAAACTGCCGTCATCGGCTTTCATATTGCCAAAGAGCGGATGTTTTTCATCGGGCGCGAAGCTGGCGGGGAAGTAGGCGGGGAAGCGCACGGGCGTGGCGCTCATGGCCTGCCGGAATATTTCGCCGCCGCCTCCGATAGGCCCGTTGTAGTCGGAGAACCTGCCGGAGGTACGGACCACGGCATCGGTAGTGGGAGTGAGTTTTATATTGATGTTCGAGCGTATTTCGTAGTTACGTGTTTTAACGTTGCTGTTGAAATTATTATCGTTGATGGTGCGCAGCACGCCGTTATCGATGTTGTAGGTGGCGCCGATATAGTATTGCGCTCTTTCCACGCCGCCGTTGAGGTTGAGGTTGTAGCGCTGGTTGTTGGTCGTGTTCTTCACCAGTTCATTGATCCAGTTGTTGTTGGGATAAACGTACGGATCATCACCGGCGGCGGTATGCGCTATCTGGCTTTGTGTATAAGGCCTGGTGGTGAGCGGTTCCCTGGTGATGACAGCTTCATTGGCCAGTTTCATATAGGTGATGTTGTCTGCCAGTTTGAAGTTGCGGGTATTGGAAGAGGTGGAGTTCTCAACGCGTACGTTAAACCTTGTCTTGCCCAGCTGGCCTGACTTGGTGGTAACGAGGATAACGCCGTTGGCTCCCCTGGCGCCGTATAACGAAGAAGCGGTGGCATCTTTCAGGATGGAGAAGCCTGCGATGTCATCCGGCTGGATGCGGGCGAGATCGTTAGGTGTCATTTCCATGCCGTCGATGAGGATGAGCGGATCTACCTTGCCGCTACCGAAGGAGGTGATGCCACGGATGAAGAACTCGGCGTTGTCGCGGCCGGGTTCTCCGCTGCGCTGGAAGGATATCACACCTGCCAGCCTGCCGGCCATCATGGTCGTGAGGTTGCTGGTGGGACCTTTCAGTTCTTTAGGGTTGATGGTGGTGACAGCGCCTACCATGCTGGTTTTTTTCTGGGTGCCGTAGGCCACTACGGCCACTTCATTCAGTTTGCTGTCTACCGGGTCCAGGACAGTGGTGATGATGCCGCTGCGGGCCACCGGTATTTCTTTTTTGTCAAAGCCGATGTACGTGAAGACGAGGACGTCTTTCGTGGGCATGCGCATGGTGAAATTGCCGCCTGCGTCTGTCTGTACGCCTTTTTTGGGGTCTGACTTCAGGGTAACGGACACGCCGGGCAGTGACATGCCGCTGCTGTCGGTAACTTTTCCGCGGATAACGATAGTCGAGTCTGCCACTGCCGGGTTACGTACAGGCGTGGGCGTTTCCTTTTCGCGGATGATAATGGTGGAGCCTACCACCGACCAGCTGAGGGGCAGCTCTTTCATGGAGGCTTTCAGGGCCTCTTCCAGGGTGGCGTTGGTCACGGTGACGTCTATCCCGTGTGTGCGTTGCAGCATTTGGCGGTCGCCGATAAAACTGCATCCGGTTTGTTTGCGGATAGACTTCAGCACTTCCAGCAGGGAGGCGTTTTTCTGGTGAAGTGTCACCTGCTGGCCGAAGGCGCCGGCGGTGGCCTGTAAGGTAGCTGCGATCATCAGGACGAGCGTCAGTTTCATAAACAGCAGAATTGTGGGGGGCAAGCCGGTGGCCTGCATACCCCGTTTGACCTTTTGTTTAAAAAGCATAAATTTGGTACGCTTGGTTTAATGTGTTAAGAATTCATTCAGTCCACTGATGAAGGATTAAGACCGGGCAATACTTCCCCGGACGCGTTGCGACCGCGTCTGGGTTTTTCTTCGGTTATCCTGTTCTGATGGAATTACATGTTGTTAATTTTGGTTGATACGATATGCTGTTTTTACGGTGATACGATAATCTTTCTGTTAACCGACCTGAAATGTATGTTTCCTGTGAGCTCCAGTATTTTCAGTACTTCGCTCAGGTTTTCATTCCGTGAAATATCTCCTATAAATGCCTGGTTACTGATGTTGCCTTCATATTCCACCTGTATGTCGTACCAGCGTTCCAGTTGCGGCATGATGTCGCGGATGTTGCCGTTGAAAATGAAGCGTCCGTCTTTCCAGGCCATTTCCTGTTCGGTATCTACGGTACGGAGGGTGAAGGCGTCGCTGCCTTTAGGCAGTACGGACTGCTGACCGGGTGACAGTTGCAGGGTGTTATTACCGGCGGTGACGGCCACTTTGCCTGTTGCGAGGGTGGTGCGTACCTGGTTTTCTTCCGAGTAGGCGCTGACTGTGAAATGGGTGCCCAGCACGTTGACCTGCATGGCGCCTGCTTTTACGATAAAGGGTTTGTTCACCTGTGGCGCCACTTCAAAATATGCTTCACCGCTGATTTCCACCGTACGGGCGTTACCGTTAAACGCTACCGGAAAGCGGACCGAAGAAGCTGCGTTTAGCCATACCCGTGTGCCATCCTGTAGCAGCAGCCGGTATTGCCCGCCACGCGGGGTGGAAAGGGTATTAAATACGGTGTTGGCAGTTTGTTGCTGCGGATCGTACTGCAATAGCCCGGCAGCTATTTTCAACACGTGGCTGGGCTTTATGGCCCCTGGCGCGCCGGCGCTGTCCAGCTCAATGGTGGTGCCATCTGCCAGTTGCAGGGTAGCGCGGCTGCTGCCGGCGGGGATAATGGTTGCCGCAGCCATCAGGGACTGTTTGCGGAAAGCAGTCTGGTGCCACAGCGCATAGCCGGTGGCGGCCAGCAGAAGGGCCACGCCTGCAGCGAGCGTACGTTTTCTTTTCCACCATGGCAAAAGAACGATCCGGGCCGGTTGCTGGAGGTCCAGTTCACGCAACATGCGTTCCAGCAGTTCCCGGTTGGCAGGTAGCCATACAGGATGCTGTTCCAGCAACAGGGTATATTCATCCAGCAGGCTTTGTACTTCCTGTAGTGGTTGTTCGTATATCCATTGCTCAAAGTCCGCATGTTCTTCAGGAGTGGCGGTCCCGGCAGCGTATCTTTTTACGAAGAGGCCTGCTTCTTCATTGTTCATAAAGCGACATTTTGGTTGCACAGCTGTTAATAAGACACGCGTCTCCCAAAATAAGACAGGTCAGTTAGAAAAAAAATTTTTTAATTCTTAGCGAGATACCTAAATCGTATTTAAAGTATGCCCACAAGATAAGTAGGTGGGGTGGACGGATTTTAAGCCGATGGTCAGCAACAATTGTCGAAGAGTGTCAGGAAAATCAGCAGGGAAGCGGTGATATCGCCGTGTTTCTGCAAATAGTCGCGGATAAAGTCTGAAGCGGCATAGAGGTGTTGTTTCACCGCGGAAGAAGAGATATGCAGCTGGTCGGCAATTTCGTGCGTATTGAGTCCGCCTTCATGGCTCAGGCGAAATACCTCCTGCCGGCGTTTAGGCAGTTTGTTGATAGCGTCTTTGGCCAGCTCATAATATTGTTTGTATTGCAGCAGCTCGCCGGCATCGGCGTTTTCGGCGGCATCTTCAGTGGCCATCAGTTTCTGTACCCGCATCTTCACCTTGGCGCTGCGGAAATAATTGAGCACCTGGTTGCGGGTGACACGGAAGAGGAAACTGCGCATGGAACGGACTTCTCCCAGGGTCTCCCGTTTCATCCAGATACGGGTAAAAACATTCTGAAGGATATCCTCCGCATCTTCACGGGAACGGATAAAAAGATAAATGTAACGATATAACTCGCCGGCATGCTGTTCATACAGCAGTACAAAAGACGCCCTGTCGCCCTGGCACAGGCCGGTCATCATTGCAGCATCATCAGGCAGGTTGTTCATATCAGGTCCATGAAATTACATCATCGCTGTTGGCAGCATTAGCAGCTTTAAGATAGCTAAATCAAATTAATATTCAAATTCAGAAAAATGCCGGAATTCCCAGGGCTAAAGCCCTGGGCTACAATAAGTGGTTTGCCTGGTTTGCAGCGTACTAAAGTAACGGGAAGCGCTTTCAGCGTGAGAAGCAGCCACCTATACGTGGTTTGCAGTGTATGAAAAATCAATCACAATGCATTACATCAGAACATCCACAAAATGTAGCCCAGGGCTTTAGCCCTGGGATTGATTGATTATCTTGGCGGCAGAATGTTCCGTTATGAAAAAAATATTTCTGCTATTGTTATCATTAGTGGCCCTGCTTCCTGCGTGGGCACAGTTAAAAAGTGAAGCTTTTATTGTCCGCTATGGCAACCTGGATAATGCCTGGTACCGGATCAGTGCCCGTAAGCAGGCTACAGTGGCTTTTCTGGGCGGTTCCATTACCAATATGGAAGGCTGGCGCGGCAGGGTAGGGGATTATCTTGTCCGCACTTATCCGGCCACGGCCTTCACCTTGCTGAATGCCGGTATCCCTTCGCTGGGCAGTCTGCCGCATGCTTTCCGGTTACAGCAGGACGTGCTGGACAAAGGCCAGGTGGACCTGCTCTTTGTGGAAGCAGCGGTGAATGACAAGGTGAATGGTACGCCGGCAACGGTGCAGCGCCGGGCGCTGGAAGGTATTATCCGCCATGCGCTCACGGCTAATCCGCGTATGAATATTGTACTGATGGCTTTCGTGGATGAAGATAAAATGACGGACTACCGCGCAGGGAAAATACCGGCAGAAGTGGCGCTGCATGAGGAGATGGCCCGACATTACCAACTGCCGTTTGTCAATTTGGCGAAAGAAGTCACCGCCCGTATTGATGCAGGCGAATTCTCCTGGAAAGATGATTTTAAAGACCTGCATCCGTCGCCATTTGGACAGGAGATTTATTTCAATACCATCCGGCAGTTGCTGGACAGCGCGTTCAACAGGCCGGTGCCGGAGAAGTCCGTGGCCGCGAAAATGCCGCGGGCGACGGAGCCGTTCAACTATGCCGGCGGCCACTACGTGGACGTACATATGGCCAATCATCTGCAGGGTTTTGTGGTGGATGAATCCTGGAAACCCTCAGACAAGGTGCATACCCGCCCTGGATTTGTACAAGTGCCTATGTTGGTGTCCGGTACTGCGGAGGCCTCTCTGGAGCTGCCTTTCACCGGCCGTGCGGTGGGCGTGGCGCTGTTGTCAGGCCCCGATGCGGGTATTATCCGGTATAGTATTGACGGCCAGGCGGAGCAACAGCTGGACACCCGCACACAATGGAGCCGCAGCCTTTATCTGCCATGGTACCTGGTGCTGGGCGACGGGCTGACTACGGGGACGCATACACTAAAAATAACGACTACGCCAGGCAGTGTCTGCCGTATTGTTCATTTTCTGGTTAACCGGTGAAAATTTATATTATTATTCCTTCGGGCACACCCCGCTGGCTAATGGGACAAAACACTGCATACCGCGGAAAAAGAGAAATTCAAAGGATATAAAAAACCGCCTTTGGTATGAAGACGGTTTTTTATTTTAATAACGGTAACGGCTATTGGTAATATTCGAAAACGGTTACTTCCGTACCAGGGACCCTTACAAACTGGTAGGTAGCAGTGCTCTTGGTGACTTTATTCTGAGCATTGTATTCATATATGTAGGAATTGGTAAGGACAGGCTGTCCCGCTTCCGTCCTTGTTGCTGTTAGAATATTGTTGGCATTCATCGCCTCGGGCACAAGCCTGTCACTTATAGTACCAAACCCGAGTGGCGCTTGCCAGTTAGGTTTGCTGTCGAACGTGTAGGTGTCTGTGTAAGTTGCATAGACAGATTCAACCCCGTTGTGAAGGCTGTATTTTTTGTAAATCACCTGTGTAACATTGTTGCCCGTCCAAACCAGGGAGTCTGTCTCTCCCAGCTGCCAGGCGCCGGGAAGACCCCGGTAGGTGAATACTTTCTCGATTTTTCCATTGGCATTGTAACGTGCCGAATCGTAGGCGGGGTATTTCAAATGGACGATCTTCTGAAGTCTGTTGTTAGCATACACCAGCTGGAGGTTCAGCGCACTGGGGCTGAATATTTTTGATTCATCATAGTCGCTCTGCCAGACTTCCGACAGTACGCCATTGGCATATCTCATTGTGTCAATACCTCCACCTACGTCTCTGCCGTCTACCCATCCGTAAGTTACTTTGGATACAGTCTGGTCATTGTTGTATTCAATGCGGCTGGTGTCTGTTTCGCTGTAGAAGCCTTTCAGCAGCCCGGAAGATGTGGTGAGACCGGCTTGCAGGGGAGTGTTTGTTTTGGAGCAGGCGGTAAACAGCAGTACAACTCCTGCTAATGCTAATAATTGTTTTTTCATGGGTTGTTAATTTATCTGGATGTTAATTTATCAAGTGGTTTTTCATACTGCACCAAAAAGCCGTAGACTGATGCTACGGCTCTTTTGTTGATGGTGATCTTAATTATTTATAGTATTCAAAAACTGATACCTCTGTACCGGCACGTTGGTCAAACACATAGGTAGCTGTTCTTTTGATGACTTTGTTTTTCTCGTATTCGTAGGCATACGTATTGGTACGGTCTGCCTGTCCTTCCTGCGTTCTTGTATGTGTCAGGATGTTGTTGGCGTTGAGCGCTTCGGGGGCAAAACCGCCTTCCATGCCGGCTGCTCCGATAGGCCCCTGCCAGTTTGGTTTGTCGTTAAACGTGTAGGTGTCCGTATAGGTAGAGCTAAGCACCTCAACTCCATCCTGCAAATAGAAGCTCTCGTGTATTACCTTGGTAATGTTGTTACCTGTCCACACGATGGAGTCTGTGCTGTTTTTATAGATATTGGGTTTCATGCCACCGATACTGAATACTTTCTCAATTTTTCCGCTGGCATTATAACGTGCGGAATCATAGTACAGGTAGTCGTTGGTTTTGGCCGGATTGATGATCTTTTGGATCTTGTTGTCAACATATACAAATTGGGCAACCAGTTCGTTCGGTCCAAATACTTTTGATTCCGCGTAAGTGGTTTCCCAGATTTCAGATACTCTGTTGTTAGCGTATTTCACGGTGGTGATACCGCCGCCAACATCTGTGCCATCGATCCATCCGTAGGATATTTTGGATACGGTTTTGTCGTTGTTGTATTCAATGCGGCTGGTGTCTGTTACGCTGTACATGCCTTTCAGCAGGCCGGTGAGTGGGTTTTCAGCAGGTGCATCATCTTTTTTGGAACAGGCTGCAAACAATACGGCGATGCCCGCCAGTGCGAGTAATTGTTTTTTCATAGGTTGTTATGTATGTGATTTGATAATTGAATAGTTCGCTTATTGATAATAGTCAAAAACGGTAACCTCCATGCCCGTGGCCTGGTAACTGTTTTTCATAGGTTGTTATGTGTGATGTATTATTCCTCGTTTTTTATGGTTTACAAACTGGGTCTGTTACTGTCGGATGCTAAAATATATTTTATATTGATTATATCAAACTGTTTGTAAATAAAAATTTTACAATAAATATATTCTTGTCAAGTGATCTTTTCTAGTGTGAGATACCGATTTTAATATAGCTGTCATTTCTCCACCGCAGCTTCACCGGCGCACCGGCATCGCTAACCGTTTCTTCGCTGACATCTTTCCCTGTGCCATAATTGATTTGTTCAAACGGATTTTGGTTGATATTGATCACCACTACCAGCCGGCTGCCTTTTGATAGTCGTTTGCTGATCATACGGGTATTCCTAAACGAAATATCATTGATGCTGTCTGGTGTCAGTAGCTGACGCTTTTCCAGGCTGACGGCATAGCTGGCCCGCCCAAGGAAATAGGAAAGCTGAAAGTACCGCCCGTCGGATGTTTGCTCATATAGGTTGATACCAAGGTCTATATCTTTTTTATTAGGAATGACCTGCAGCCGGCCCAGGAAAGACCCGTTGATACAAATATCAGCCGGCAATGGTTCACTTATAAACACAAGGCCATTGGCCGTATTGATGCTGTTGTTGACAAGGCTGGGGAGAATGTAGTTGCCTGTAAACGGACCGCTCCTGCCGGAAAGGTCTGCCTGCTGTGAAATGAATGCTGTATCAGCTGGTGGTCGTTGTGACAACTGTTGAGGCGCCAGGTAAAACGTCAGTGTGTCATTGTTCATCTGCTGCAGGGAGGCCGCATGTTTCCACTGATTGGTGCCCATTACCTGGTAATTGATACGGTCCTTCAGCAGCGCAGGTTTGGGGCAGCCCTTGAGGATGTGGTCAAACCACTGGTAAATCAGCTGATGGATACTGATGCGTGCCACACTATCTAACGTATAGCCGTTAAGGTAAGGTGACGGCACATGCTGACAGCCCAGGTGATCAAACGGGCCGATAACGAGGTAGTGCTCGGCGTTGGGGCGGTACCGCAGGTGCTCACGGAAGTAATACATGGCGCCGATTTGCGCGCCATCGAAGTAACCGGTAGTACTCAGTATGGGAATGTTGATCCGGAAGAAGTCTTCCTTATAAGCTGTCATGTTTTGCCAGTACACATCATAAGCCGGATGTTTCAGCCAGCGACGGAAGATGGGATTGGGCGTGCCGTCCACGCTGTCCAGCGTTTGATAGGCCGCGCCGCTGTGATACCAGTTGAACTGCATATTGCGCCAGCGGTTCCGGTCGTTGTATGTTACATTGTCCAGGAATTTGTTATTGGTCACATAAGGTATCCACGGATATACGAAACTCATGAATACATTGTTTTCTTTTGGCACGTCATAACCTGGCACCACGGCGGCGGAAGGCACAATCGTTTTCAGCGCAGGCGGCACGCCGTCCTTGACGGCCGCCCATTGCGTGAAGCCTACGTAACTGCCGCCGTACATACCGATGCTGCCATTGCACCAGGGCTGCCTGCTGATCCAGTCGATCACGTCGCGGGCGTCATGGCCGTCATGCTCGTAAGGCTCCGTTGCTTCCGGACTAAGGCGTTTTCCCCTGGTATTGGCCACTACGCCCACATAACCTTTGTCGGCTGCTTCTTTGGCTATGGTGAGATTAGCCACTTCGGTGTAGATAGTGAAGAAAAAAATAACGGGCAACGGTCCCTGCTGACGCCTGGGCCTCACTACTATCGCAGACACACGGGCGCCATCGCGTGTATTTATCAGCTGGCTGTCGCGGATGAGGTAGTGGTCACGGTTCATCTGCCGTAACAGCGGCGCGGCCATAGCGGCAATACGAGGCATCAGTTGCCACGCAGTATACCGCCGGCACAGCTGTATGGCGTCTGGCAGGGAAATACTGTCCTGTGCGGCCAGCTGGGCCAGCTGCCGCTGCAGGTCGGCGGCCAGGAAGGCGCTGTCGGCGGTATACCAGTTATCAATGTCATACCTGCTGTTGGCGTGCAGCCGTGACAGTGATATCCGGAACGATTCCCGGAAGGCATCATCCGTGGACTGTCTGCGCTGCATGGCATGCGCATAGGTTTCGTATTGAATAAACCGCACGGCTGCTTTTTCGGGATCACTTTGCGCATAGGCATCGCGGTACTGCTGAATGGTGGCGAGGGCTGCGGCATATTGCCGCGTGGTCAGCTGCACCATCAGCAACTGCTGCAGGTAAGTCCATGTATCTTGCCCGGGATGGAGCTGTGGCAGCAACTTTGCTGCCAGGACGGGCATTTCGCGGGCGAGCATTTCCGGATGGGTGGCAGCTTCGCGCGGAAATGCAAAGGACTGTGCAATGATGTTCCCGTACAGGCATAACAATGCCGGCAGGAGAATAAGTCTCTTGAAAATCATCTTACAAAGTATTAAAGGGAGGATTACATTTTATTCCACTGTTTGAAACGGACGGTCTGCCGGCCGGACACGATGACGGATATGTCTCCGCGGATAATCAGCTGCAGCCGGCCTCCATCGACAGGCGTAATATCGGTGATATAACGGGCATGCACCAACTGGTTCCTGTTGGCCCGGAAAAAACAGGCCGGATCAAGCCGCTCTTCCAGCTGGTTCAGCGAGGTTTTGATCAACGCCTGCCTGTCGGCTGACCAGATACGGGCGTAATTGTTCACCGACTCTATCAGGAAGATATCGTTTTGCCGCAGGAAAAAACATTGATCGCCATCTTTGATGAATAATTGTTTGTCGGGTACCGTGCTGCCGGACAATGCGGCCCGTTCCCGCACTTTGGTGCGGTGTTTTTCCATGGCTTGTGCAAACCGTTCTGTACGGAAAGGTTTCAACAGGTAGTCCAGCGCATTGCTGTCGAAAGCCTGAACGGCGTAAGTGTCATAGGCTGTTGTAAAAATAACGTCAGGCACATTCGTGAGTTGGGCCAACAGCTCGAAGCCATTGGCGCCAGGCATTTGTATGTCAAGAAACAACAGGCCGGGCTGTACATCCCTGGCGAGCGCCAGGGCTTCGGGCACGTGGCGGGCTTCCCCCGCCACTTCATAATCGGTGTATGGCAGCAACGCCCGTTTGATTTCTTCCCGGGCGGCGCGCTCATCGTCTATGATCACTACCTGTATCTTTTGCATGCTGTTTTATTATAGCTTCACAAAGGGGATGGAAATAACAGACAATACCTGTTGTTCCGGCAACGCTGTTATGTGAAAAGAGGCACGCCCCTGAAACTGCAGCTGCAGCCGCTCGCGCAGGTTACGGATGCCCAGCCCGGCGGCAACGGTCGATTGTAATACCCCCGGATTTTGTACCGACAAACAGATCTGATCGCCGTTCCTCGCGACGCTGATAGTGACGCAACCGCCTGCTATACTATGTGCGATACCGTGTTTAATAGCGTTTTCCACCAGCGTCTGAATACTGAGCGGTGGCACGGCAATGCCTGTCAGTGCAGGGTCTGTGCGGATATCTGCCTGTAACCGGTCTTCGAAACGCAGTTTCTCCAGTTCCAGGTAATCGCCGACCAGTTGCAGTTCTTCCTCCAGCGTCACCAGTTGATCGGACCGTTTGTACAACGCATTGCGCAGCAGATCGGAGAGCAGGTCAATGGCCCTGCGTGCCAGCGTTGGATCTTCCAGCACCAGTGATTTGATATTGTTTAACGAATTAAAAAAGAAATGCGGATTGAGTTGAGCTGTGAGATTATCAAGCTGCATTTCTTTTGCCAGCAGCTGTAACCGGGCGTTTTCACGCGCGGCCGCATTTTGTTGCCGGGCATAATGATACAGGTGCCATGCGAGCACCCAGATAGCCATGGTACGGATGCCTGTCATCAGTGGTACCTGGCTGTAGGTTTGCAGGTACCGGAAAAATGTTTGTTCATGAGGGCCCCACCAGTAGAAACGCAGCGTCACCGCGAGGGCGAAGCAGAGCGCCAGTACTACGATGGCAGGAATAATGCGCAGCATCAATGGTTTGGGGCGCAACAGATGCCAGCCGTGTTGCAGCGCAAACCGGCGGTAGCTATGCGTCAGCAACAGGTTGACGCCGATGTCTGCTACGAAATTGAGCGCTGCAAAGGAGTAGCTGAAAGTCGGGCTGCGCAGAAAAGCGTCCACCTCCCAGTAAAGGGCGGCGATCGTCCAGCCGGCCAGCTGGCACTGCCAGTAAGGTGATAAAGGCGTCAGCTTTTTCATACCGGACAAAGTAAGCCGTTCCGCCGGACATAAAAAAGGAAAGTACAGGAGCGCCGTAAAACGGGGATAAGCGCCTATACGGCCAGCCGTTGCCGCGAAGTATCATCTGGTTGGGTGAAACACAGGTAATACTGAAAATACAGCAGCACCAGCAGGCAGGGCAGCGCTTTCAGCTGATAGTTCACGGCTACCTTGTTGATAAAGGAAGGCACGAGGTCAGTAGGACAGAGGGAGGTGACGAACACCAGCAGTCCCAGCAGGATGACAGACAGCGGCCGTTCGGGCAGCATCATCAGTCCGGCCACCGCGCCGGTCACCGCCATGATATAGGTAGGTGATTCGGTACTTTGATTAAACAGTACCACCCAGAGCAGGAGGTAGCCTGCAATGATCCAGTGATAGTGCAACGGCCTGTTTTTCCAGGCAAAATAAAGTGCGGACACGAGGCCTGAAAAAGCCAGTGCGGTAACGGTCTTCCCGATGATGCCTCCGGATTGTTGTGGCAGATGCAGCATCGCGTAGATCATTCCGCGTACGGAACCGTCTTCCAGAATAACAGGGCTCGTGATCAGCTTAAACCAATCATGATAAGCCTGTAACAGCTCCGCCGGCGACATCACCACCAGCGGCAGCACGGTGCCGATGATGCCAAACAATGCACAGTAACTGAGGTAGGTGAGCTTCCTGTCGTAGAAAAGAAATACCAGGCCGGTAATGGCGCCATATCCTTTGATGAAAAAACAAATACAAGTGAACAGCGCGGCCAGCATAGGTTTGCTACGGTCCAGGTTAATCACGGTGAGCAACATCAGCGCTGCCATGATGGGGTTCGTCTGCGAGGACTGGATGGCGTTCAACAGCTCCAGCAACAACAGCCAGCTGATGATATAGCGCTTGTTGGCAGCTACCGGCAACTGACGCAGGGCGTACAGAAAAAGACCGGCGCTGCCCATCAGCCAGACAAAAAGCCCCAGCGTGACCGGTAAAATGGCCA
This sequence comes from Chitinophaga varians, assembly GCF_012641275.1. Classification (NCBI taxonomy): domain Bacteria; kingdom Pseudomonadati; phylum Bacteroidota; class Chitinophagia; order Chitinophagales; family Chitinophagaceae; genus Chitinophaga; species Chitinophaga varians. The sequence goes on from NZ_JABAIA010000002.1 coordinate 1,084,836, forward strand.
GTGGCGCAAAAAGTATAGGGAAAGTAGGGTGGTATAAAAAATAGTCGAAATAGGTATCGGGATAAAGTTGATATAATGGCATATGATGCAGCATATGGTCCCACGAGCTGCGGAAAATAATAAAGTTATTATATCGCTGTGTCGCCAGTGACTGGATAAACAATACCAGCGTACCGATGAAATACAGTACAGTCACTGTCAGCGGACGTTGAAACCATGATGGCAGCCGGTTGGCGACGGACAGTGAAAATACAGGCGTAGGTAAATGTTGCTTTGGCACAATAAATCAATTAACTCTCTGTATCATAAACGCAGGTATTGATTATTCCCTCCATTAACGGACTGAAAAATTATCACATTGTTTTTAATTGTATTTAAAAACGACGGAGTTACAGTGTCGCTTGATAAAAATAATTGATAACATTAAATTAAAATAACGCCGAAAACGGATTGCTTTACTTTGCAGGGCAATGTCAAAAAAAGCAGTTGCTCATGCAAACCCGTGAAGATTTCGAGTTGCTCCAACAGATCAAGGATGGCGATAAAAAGGCTTTTGAAACCTGTTTCAACAAGCACTGGCAGCTATTGTACGCATTAGCGGAACGCATACTCAAATCAGAAGACGACGCCAAAGACGTGGTGCAAATGGTGTACATCTCCCTGTGGGGAAGAAGGGAACAACTGGAGATCACCGGTTCCCTGCAACATTACCTGTTACAGGCCGTGCGGTACCAGTCACTGAAACGGCTAAAGGAAATACTCGACAAACCCGAACACCTGGACCGGGTACACGAACATTACCTGCCAGTGCTCAACAGCATCTGGCATAAACTTCATGAATCCGACCTTTTTAATGAGATATCCTCCCAGTTGGAAACACTACCACCCCGCACCCGGGAAATGTTTCTGCTGAGCCGTCGCCAGCAGCTGTCCATCGCTGAAATAGCTGAACGGATGGGCGTATCCGAAAAAACCGTCCGTAACCAGTTGCACATCGCGCTGAAGACACTCCGCCACCACATTGCTGTTGCCCTTATTTTGGCCGACCTTTTTGTTTGTTAATAATTCCTTAACCTGACCGCACGGGACAATGTCCTCTTTTCCGGGAACATATAGATAGAGAAGTTCAGTTTTTTACCCGAAGGCATGGAACGCCTGATATACGGTCATTATGAATGTAGCACAACTAAAACGGATCATCAACAGGTACCTGGCAGGAAATGCCTCGGGTAAGGAAACTGCGCTGATAGAAACATGGTACGGATCAGCGCTGGACGAAGCCCGGCAAACAGCCGCCTCTCCGCAAAGCGAGGCTTACCGGCAGGAGGTGCTGGAGCGCCTGCGCCTTGAAATGAACGAAAGACCAACAGGAAAGGTTATACGTTTTTCAAAAATGCGCAGCATCGCGGCGGCCTGCATCGTGCTGCTGGGCGGCGCTTCCCTCGCCTGGAAATACCAGTACGATATCCTCGACGCTATAGATCCCGTGCCGCTGGAAACAGTTACCGCACATGCTTTCCAGGTAAAGCAGGTCGTACTGCCGGATAGCTCCGTCGTGGTACTCAATGCCGGCAGCGAAATCAGCTATCCCCGCCATTTCCGTGGAAAAAAGCGCCAGGTGCGGCTCAACGGGGAAGCGTTCTTTACTGTCACACACAACCCTTCCGCAGCGTTCACTATTATCGCCCCGCACCTGCAGGTACAGGTACTGGGCACCTCCTTTGTGATGACCGACAGCAGCCACGTACAGGCGGCGAGGGTAAGCGTAAAAACAGGCCGCGTGGCCGTTTCTGCCGAAACGAAGGGTTTCCCCGTCACACAGCTGACGGCCAACCAGGAACTGTTCTATGATGAAGCCGGCGGCGTCGTGAACATCAACCGTCATCATGAAGCAGACCTCGGGTGGACGACCAAGCAGCTCGTTTTTAATAATGCGTCCCTATCGGAAGTCTTCCGCGAAATCGAAAACCTGTTCAAAGTAAAAATACAGGTCAGCGATACCAGCATCCGTCAGCTGAAATTTACCGGCGCCTTCGATGCCGGCGATCCTTTGCCGGACATGCTGAAAGTGATCGCCTTGTCTTACCGGCTGACCATTCAGAAACATAAAGACGGAACAATAAACATCAGCAACTAACAGCTAAAACTAAAACACTCACCTGTTTACACCACCGCGCCAGCGGTGGTAACGGGGGATCTTTTTCAAAAAACAATCAAAACGAATGAAGGAAAAAATTTTACCGGGATTAAAACAGACAGGGTGGAGATGGGTGTGCAGCCTTGCGCTGGTGTTGAGTTTCCTGACAACAGCGGCCGCCCAGGACAACGCGCTGGCTAAAAAGATCAGTGTCAGCTTTAAAAACGAAGGACTGGTCCGCTGCCTCGAAATGGTGCAGCAACGCGGCGGCGTCACTTTCTTTTACAACCCGGCCGAAGTGAATGCCACCGGCAAAAAATACAACATCGGCTTCGACAACAAAAGCGTACAGGAAGTGGTGGTGTACCTGCTGCAGGGCACCGGCCTGGAGTTTGAAATGGCCGACAATAAAAAGATCGTCATCCGCAAAGCGCAGCCCAAAACGGAAACGCCCCGCAAATGGCGCACTGTAAGCGGTGTCGTTAGAGATGCTAAAAAGAACATGCCTATCGGAGGTGCAGAGATACTGGTACAGAGCAACGGTAATCATCTCACCGCCGATGCCGGCGGCCGCTTCACCGTAGAAGTAAAAGACACCGTGGACGTACTGGTGGTCTACTTCGTGGGCTATGCCACCAGAATGGTGAAAGTAGGCGCCAGCAAAGCGCTGGACATCCATATCCAGCCCGACAGCAAAACACTCGGCGGCGTAACGGTGGAAGCCCGTCGCCGTACCAATACGGAAGCGTCGCTGCTTAACGACCGTAAAAACGCGGCCGTGATATCCGACGGTATCTCCGCACAGAACATCGAAAGAACCGCCAGTATCACCACCACGCAGGCTTTGCAGCGTGTGTCCGGCGTAACGATCACCGATGAGAAATACGTGGCCATCCGCGGCCTCGGCGACCGCAGCGTGATAGGACAACTCAACGGCGTACGCCTCGCATCTTCCGATCCGGACCGCAGCGCTATCCCCCTCGACCTGGTGCCTTCCAGCCTGCTGGACAATATCACCGTTTATAAAAGCAGCACGCCCGATAAACCGGCAGATGCTTCCGCCGGTATCGTAGAGCTGAAAACAAAATCCATCCCCGACCGTGAAACGTTCAATATCACCATCCAGAGCGGCTTCAATACACAGGTAGGCCTCGGTGGAAAAATGAACAGTTTCTATAACAGTGAAAGTGGTTTCCTCGGCGGAAAAATCAAAAGCAAAGGCCTTAGCGACGAATTCCAGGCACTCGCCAAACAATACCCCAACGGCCTGCGCGAGATACAGGACAAAATCGCCTTCAGCCGCAACGATCCCGCCATGCAGGCCGAGGCTGCCCGCATTAACCGCATCATGCATCAGTTTGATCCCGTGCTGACCACACAATACAAATCGGCACCGCTCAACCAGCAGTATGCACTCACCTACGGTAACAACTTCAAAGTATTTAAAAAACACCAGGTAGGTATCATTGCCGGCGCCAACTATTACAGCCGCGTAACAGATACCCACGGTGGAGAACTCAACCAGTGGAGCATCTACCAGGGGGTGCTCACCGGCAGCAACGATGTGTACAGTCCGCGGATCATCCCGAACTATATCACCCCTAATAATATTCACCTGGGAAAGTATCTCACGTATAAAGAGAATACCGGTGTTCAAACCCTTAACTATGGATTTCTGGGCGGACTGGCATACCGCTTTAACCCGCAGCACGAAATCAGCATGCAGTACCTGGGCAGCCGTGGCGCGGAAACCAAAGCCACCAACCTCTATGGCGCATATGAGTATACCGGCTTGCCAGGCACCGTCTCTAATATCATCTACTCTCTCAAACAGAGCTACCGTACCCTTAATACTTTTAACCTGCAGGGTGAACACAAGTTCCTGAAAGGGGAATACAGCCCGCGATTGAGTTATAACCTGGCTACTTCCTCTTCCAGTCAGGATGATCCGGATTACCGTTTTGTGAACCTGGCGGACTACAAACCCGTTGGTGGCGGTGCTTATCAGAAGCCTACCCAGATGCCGGGCGGCACTTATGACTGGGCGTATACCCCGGACTTGTACTCCCTGGTGTCCGGCTATGTAAATGGCTATGGTCCTTACGGCATTATCCAGGCCGATCCTAACGGCCGCCGTTTCCGTAAGCTGCATGAAACAAACTATAACTATAAAGCTGATCTGACCATCCCTTTTAAAGTGGCGGGGCTAAGGCAGGAATTTAAAACAGGTGCCAACTATCTGCACCGCAAGCGCGAATTCACAGAGAACGTATTGTTCCTGCCTGGCTCCAATTACTCCGCCAACAAGGCTTTGCCGTTGTATGAAGTAAATGGTGACCTGAACCGCCTCGTAGGTTATGACCGTATCGGTGTGCGTCCGCCGTCTGCTTACAATCCCGAAGGCCAGCCTGTTGTCGGTGGTTTCCTGTATAATATCCAGAAATCCCCCAACAACTATAAAGGGTTTTATGAAACACGCGCTTTCTATGGCATGCTCGACCTGCACCTGACGGACAACCTGCGGCTCACGGGCGGCGTACGTTTCGAGCTGACAGACATCCAGGCCGCGGTAGACACTTCCGGCGTATTCCTCGATCCCTCCATTAGTACGCCCGACAAAGACGGCAACAAAGTGAACCTGGTATATACCGAACCCAACTCCATCTACAAAACAGATTACAAGCCTTACTATTCTGCTAACCTGACTTATACACTGAACAAGAAAATGAATTTCCGCCTGGGCTACAGCAATTCCCTGGCGCGTCCGGAACTACGGGAACTGACCAACGTTTTTGACTTCGATCCGTTCCAGTTTGCGTTGGTAGTAGGCAACCCGAAACTGAAAAACCAGCTGACCACCAATTACGATTTCCGTTGGGAATGGTTCCCTTCCGCCGGAGAGGTGTTGTCTGCTTCTGTTTTTTATAAAGAGATCGATAACCAGCTGACGAAAGTATATAAACAACAGACTTCCGGTCTGGATGCACGTTTCCCGGAATTCCCCGCTATTGAGTTCCAGAACGATCCTAACAAAGGACGCGTATACGGGATAGAGCTGGAAGCCGTAAAGAATCTGGGCACCCTGGTGCCGGCGCTCAACCACTTTAACCTGGGCGCCAACCTATTGCTCGCGCAAAGCGAAATCAAAAAGACAGCAGAAAGAATGCAGGCCTCACAGGCGCTGGACCGCCGCGCGCCGTCCAACAGCCCGTTGTTTGAACAGGCCCCTTATTCCATTAACGTGTTCCTCAACTATTTCAACAGCAAGTCAGGTACCGATGTGACTACGACGTTCAACATGGTGGGAGAGCGGTTGATACAGGTGAACCTCGATGGTACGCCTGACCTGTACACCAGGCCCAATCCTGTCCTGGACTTCGTGCTGAGCCAGCGTATCTACAAACGCCTGATGTTTAAAGGGTATGCCAAAAACATCCTGGACCGTCCGTTGCAGGAAGTGTATGCCAACCCCAACACCGGTGGCAAATACTACGGAAAAGAGTATATCCGCCGCAGTTACAAACGCGGTACCGAGATCATGCTGGGACTGAGCTACACCCTGTAAATACTAACTGAAACAAGCTAATCTGAATACAATGAAAAGATGCTTACACACGGTGATGTTGTACCTGTTGAGTGCCGGCGTATTGACGTCCTGCACCAAAAAAGAGGACTTTACGTATGACAACCGCGTTAATCCGCAGGCCGATGCAGCTTCCAGCGTTCGTATTGTGAACCTGCGCGGGGCCACGGAGCTGATGGTGAATGGAAAGCAGCTGTCTGCTTTTATGTTGCCCAATTATGAGGGTTACTATGATGAAAACACCACGAAGGGCACGCCTTTTTTCCCGGAAACGGGCCGTATGGGCCTTACCTATACCATCCCGCAACAATTTGTTAGTGCTGATGGAACGGTGAAGGATATACGTTTTGCATCCTTTGTACGTAGTTTCTCGCTGGCGCTGACCAGAGGTTTTGTGGCGAAGGATGATTTTAACCATCCGGTGGATTATTACTTCACTTATTTCGCGCCTAATACCGGGCAATTGACGGATTCATTGTTTGCTATTCCACGCTCAGTATCACCGCCGGCGAACCCGGAGCACTGTAAAGTGCGGCTGTTGAACCTCAGCTCTTCCAGCGCAGCCTTCGGCGGCAATATGCGCGTAGTGTGGGCTGATGGCACAACAGTAGCCGGACTGGATAATATTGGAGTGGGACAGTATTCCGAATATGTGGAACTGCCTTACGGCACTTATCAGTTGAAGGTAATGGCCATGGACGGTCAAATGGTGCCGGGCGTAGGAGGCAGCACGCAGGAGTTCAACGTGATCAACCCACCGACGGGCACCATCATGTTACCTGGCGTAAAAGCCAAGCCCCGTGTAAACGGTTTTGTGGACAGCAAGCTCACCTTCGCACCGTTAAAGACTTATCAGCCAGGGGGTGTGTATACCATTGTGGTAGCCGATCAGCCCAGTTTCCGTTATCCTACCGGTAGTGACAATGGCGAAACTTATCCCGGCAAAAACAATGCTTTCCGCATCATCGCTGATGCAGAGCCGCAAAACAATACCTATGCCCGGTTACAGGCTGTCAATGTGCTGCCTGGCAAATCTGTCAGCGTATCGGTGGATGGAAATATGTTGGGCAATGCCCTCTCTTTTTCAGCAGCTTCCGCTTTTAAACCATATATAACGGGCATGCACGTGGTAAAAGTGACCGACGCCGCCGGCACGGCACTGACCGACAGTACGGTGTCGCTGATACCGGGTGATAATAATACGATATGGGTATATGAAAAAAACGGTAAAGCGGCGATCAGCATAGTGGCCAATAACCTGAGCAACACCTTTTATTCCGGCGCCACGGAAGATGGCAGCTACAGCACTACTAAAATCGAATTCCCCAGCTGGATACGCTTTATGAATTTCTGTCCTGATCTGCCGGAAGCCACTTTCACAACAGATGACGGGCAGGTGCTGGGTACTACGCTTGCCGGTCAGCGCCTGCAACTGGGTGTCCCGGTGGTGAAGAACCCTTACGTGATGCTGGATGCCAATTTTTATCAAAGCGTGCTGGCCTATGCGTCTGCGGAAAATGTGATACCGGGCAACTGGCTGCGGGAGGTTACACCACTGCGGAGCCGTGATTTTATCGCCCGCCCGGAACTGTATCCTGCCGGACGTTCGCCTATCAGCGAAACCGGTGTATATACCGTGGCACTGGTCGGCAACCTCAATACCAGCAAGCCGGGAAGCGAAAAGGCCCGGATGATCATCATCAAACATAATCAGTAACATGAATAACAGAATTATCCTTTTGCTTTTACTGTGGATAGCTGTGGGTGCGGCCTGCCGGAAAACGGAATACACCACCATTGCCGAGCCGGCCTACCTGCGGATATTCAATAACCTGGACTATAATATCACTGTTGACAACAAGGAAGCGCCGCAACCGTTCCTCACGTTCCTGCTGGACCCTGAGCTGGATGCAGGTGGCATTCCCGTTGCCGCCAAAGCTACCGGTGATTTCCTCGATAAACGCGCCGCATGGGCAAGGCCTTATCCGGATGCGGTCAACACCACGCTGTTTCAGACAGAGTATCCCGGCAGTGCCAAAGTATTGGCCGGCCCGGTGCTGAATGGCTACGACCTGTCCAGCTGGGCACAGGTGCCCGCAGGCAAACACCGCGTGATGTTCATCAGCCGTCCCATCAGCGAGGTGCCCTTCTTTCAGCTGCCGAAAGACCTGCGCAGCCAGGTCATCATTGATACCACCATTGACTTCGGCAGCAGGGAAGTATATACCATGCACGTACTGGAAAAAGATGTAGATACTAAAACACCGGGTATCTATGTACGAAAGGAGACATTTATCAACCAGCCTTTTTCTGATTCGATGGTATATGTCAATTTCTATAACCTCAGTTCTTCAGGATTTTTTGAACGCGGAAAATTGCGAAACAATTCCGAAGTCTTTAACCTGAAGATACGGGACACCATGAATGTGTATTATTCACTGGGCAAGGTCAATGAGCAGAACCGTCCCTTGCCTGTTGCTGGTCATATAGGTGTACTGATGGACAAGGTAGTGCGCTCCCATGACCCGGCCGTACATCCGTATTACAGCTTTCCGCTGTTCCCGGACACCACTGCCAATAAGATATACGACGGAAGGATGGCGCAGACTTTTACCTTTCTGTCACCTGCCTATACCTACGAGAACAATCCTTTTATACAATATATGGGCGAATCCAACGGGCGCTTCTCCGAGCTGCGGATAGGGCCTGCCGGTATGCCCGGTGATGTCGCCTATCGCACGGTGGCGGATTTCCTCACCGGTATGGTGGTGACCATCCGTTCCGGCAAGTATTTAAACCGGTCTTTCGCCACTGTCAATACTATCGAATATGTCAATGGTAAATTTTATTTGATGACCATCCAGCGTAAGTATGAACCACCTGTGTACTAAACAGGCCTTAAAAAAGATGATTATGCGATATTATACTTTGTCCTGTTTGTTTTTCTTTTTCCTGTTGATGATGACAGGATGTAAGAAAGATGATCTGACACCTCCGAGGGACACTGCTCCTGCCCGTGCTATGGGGGAGTTTATTCACAATAACTATGACCTCAGCCTGTTTGCTGCAGCCCTGCAAAAAGCGGGTCTGCTGGACAGCCTGAACCAGCCCGGTCCTTTCACCTGCTTCGTTCCGGACAACAAAGCTTTTAATGATATAGGCATTACCAGTCCGGCTGATTTTGATGCCATGGACCCGGAAAGCCTGCGTACAATGGTGAAGTACCATGTGTTCAAAGACCGTAAGTATATCTCCGAATTCCCGTTGCAGATGGGCAATAAATATATGACCCTGGCGGGCGCAGAGATGTTTGTGTCGTCGTCCGGCAATCCCGGTGCGACTTATACGCCGCCTGACAAAAGAAATGTTTTCGTGAACGGCGCCCTGGTGTACCCTGATTCTAAACGCAACGTGGCACTGTCTAACGGTGTGGTGCATGTTATCCGCAAGCCGCTTAATTACAGGCCGGGAACCATCCAGGAATATTTGCAGGCAGACACCAGCCTGTCCATTTTTGTCACCGTGATGAAGCGCTGTAAGCTGTGGGACGGACTGAAAGACAAAGGGCCGTTTACCGTATTTGTGCCGGACAACGACGCCTTTCGCCAATACAACATCACGGCAGACAGTGCGGCGCGCCTGGACCCGGATAAATACGAGGCGGTCGCCTTTAACATATATTCGTTGGCGTTAAAGTCCAAACGTATCTTCTCCACCGACTGGGTGCAGATTTCCGGTACCTATGGTCCTATCTCTTCCATGATCAACGTCGGGAATTTTGCCATCAAGCCTTATTATGAGTACAACTGGTACGATAATTCTGAGAATATCCTGATCAATATGATGGACGTGATACAGCAGAACTTCAGCACCAACGGGCCATCTACGCTGCATTACCGGAAGGGTTTTGCCATCGGGGCCGACCAGCTGACCAGCAATGGGCTGGTGCATCGTATCGATGACCTGTTACTGGACCCCGCCACTTTACGCAAATAGCACAAACCGTTTTAAAGCTGATTGAAAATGAAATTTTTTACCGCTGTTAACATACCAGGCAAGCTGTTGAGATACTGCTTACCTGTACTGCTGGTGCTGACCATCGCATGCCGCAAGCAGGATATTGAACCGGACCCTGTCGGTGAGCCGGTGCCTTACACCGGACCGGTATTGGGTTTGAAAGAGACTTTGGAAAAATCTCCCTATACCTATTTTAAAGCAGCCTGGAAACGGGCGAAGATAGATGCCCGCCTGGACGCAGCGGCCACGATATCGTTCACCATTTTTGCGCCAACAGACAAGGCATTTGAACAGGCAGGATGGACGATGGAAAAAATCAATCAGGCTGCGCCGGAACAGCTGGACAGCCTGTTGTCTTTCCACATCAGCGCTAATCAGATACATCCGGCTTCTCTTGCAGAAGTGATCGGTAATGTTCCGATGGTAACACTGCTGAAAGCCGAACTGCCCGGATTTGAAGGTTATCCTCCTTATCAGTATATGCTGTTTGCCGGTGTATACCATGACAGCCTTTATGTCAACGGACAGCCGGTGAGCAAATGGGGGCAGGCCCTCGAAAGCACCACGGCCACTATTTACCCGACAGATAAGGTATTGCAAAAGCCGGTGCAGGATATGCTGTCTTTCCTGCAGTCTGATGAACGATTCAGTCTTTACCTGGAAGCCTGCCGTATCAACGATAGCCTCTACCTGGATAAAGACCCCTGGAACACCACATTATTGAACATGCCGGTACTTTCCGCCACGGGTTCCTCAGGAGGGCAGTTTACGCTGGTTGTCCCCACTAACGAGGCATTCCACAAAAGCGGTTTTAATACGGCAGAGGATATACGCCAGTATAGTTACAAGTCATTGCCTATTGGCGATCCTGGTTACGATGATAAATTCTACTACGTTTATCCCACTACCGCCATGGATTCGATCCTGCTGCCCAATCGTATGGATTATGCCGGCACTGTTGCCGCTTATAACGGTACGAAGAAAATCTACCCGGTGTATTTCGTCAATGAGCTGATGGTCAACCGCAGTGTCTCTGGTATGATGCTGAGGACAGGGGCCGTGTATAACTATGCGCCTATGATATACCGGCTTGATTTTGCTGCCGGCAATACAGGTTTGGGCGTAAGGCGGCTCGGCACTGCTGCTGCCAGATTGCCACTCGCGGAAACAAATATCTGCCTGTTGAATGGCGTGGTCCATGTTGTTAACGACGGACTGTTCATGCCATAGTCATTCATCTCCCTAAAACAAACAATTATGAAAAGAATTTTCTATACCGGTTTGCTACTGTTGTTAATGACAGCATGCAGCAAGGATGAGAAGACAGCGCCGGACCAGCAGTTGAGCAATCGTATCACCTACGTGATCGCAGACAATATATTTAACTTCTCCAGTTTCAATGCAGTGATCGAGCGTACCGGCTATGGTCCCAAATTAGCTGGTGAAGGGCCGCTTACGGTACTGGTGCCGGACAACAACGCATTTATTAAAGCCGGCTATGCCAATGTCAGCGCTGTATTGCAGGAGCGGTCATCCACGCTGAACCATATGATGGCCTATCATGTGCTCAGCGGCACCTGGGAGCTGAATAAACTGCCTTTCGCTTTTAACCAGGAGCTGACCACCGCCTCCGGTGCTAAAATGTACGCCACCCGCTGGGTAAAAGGTAAAGACACGGTGCTGACCATCAACGGCACACCTGTTATCTCCTATAACCTGCCGGCCAGCAATGGGCTGATACAGGTGATGAGCGAAGTATTGCAACCGCTGGTGAACCAGACATTGTCCGATGCCATTGCCGCAGATACCACGCTTACCTTTCTGAACGTAGCACTGCAGCAGGCCGGCTTGAAAGACCTGGTCGCTTCCAAAAAAGTCTATACTTTCTTTGCGCCCTCCAACAGCGCCTTCCGCAGCAAGGGCTTCCCTACGGCCGACAGCGTGGGACAAACAGATCCCGCTGTGCTGCAACGGATGCTGGGGTATTCCTTTTTTCCGGGCCGCCGTTTTGTCTATGACTATGTGCTCACCACCGATGATACCGATAAAAGTGAACAGGCCATGTATAATGGCAGCAACATCACCGTACAACTGCTGAAGACAGGTGTGAAATATACCGGCATCACCATCCAGGGATCTGGCAACACTTCCCCGGTCAACATCCTTAAAAGCAATGTGCTGGCAGGAAATGGCGTGCTGCATATTATCAGCAACGTGCTGAGTGAAAATCAATAAATCCAACAAAGCTTAACATGAAGCAGGTATTCTACATTATACTCTTACTCCCTTTGCTGCTGATGATGGCGCCGGGAGGATACGCACAGGAAACCAACGGTGCCTGGAGCGGACGTATCACCAACGGTAAGCAGGAGCAACTGCCCGGTGTTACCGTACTGGCGGTGCATCTGCCTTCCGGTACTAAATACGGCACCGTCACCGGCGCAGATGGCCGGTATTATCTGCCCGGTCTTCGTATAGGCGGCCCATATAGTATCACCGTCAGCATGATGGGCATGGAAACACAGTCCCGCGATGGTTTTACGGTCCGTCTCGGTGAACCGCTGCAGCTCAATTTTGTGCTCGCAGACAAAGGCAAACAACTCTCCGAAGTGGAGGTGAAAGCCACCCGTGCAGGCGCCAAAGCCAATACCTTCGGAGCAGGACAACATATCAGCCGGTTGCAGGTGGCCAATATGCCCACTATCTCCCGCAGTATCACGGACATTACTAAACTTGTACCGCAAGGCTCTAAAGACAACTCTTTCGCCGGTACCAATTTCCGTTATAACAATGTTACCATCGACGGCGCCATCAACAATGACGCGATAGGCTTCAGTCCCTCCATGGGCGGCATTACCGGCAGCTCCGGCATGCCCGGCTCCAGCACCCGCACCAACGCAGTGTCTATGGACGCTATCGAAGACATGCAGGTGTACCTCGCACCCTTCGACGTAAAGATCGGCAACTTCACCGGCGGCAGTATCAACGCCGTTACCCGCAGCGGTACCAATAAAGTGACAGGCAGCATTTACGGTTTCGGCCGCAATGCCGCTATCACCGGGAAAGACAAGGCAGGGCATCTCGGTAAAATGGACAAAGATTTTTATGATTACCAGGCAGGTGTGCGCGTTGGTTTTCCAATCATCAAAAACAAACTGTTCTTCTTTACCAATGAAGAAATCACCCATCGCCGGGACCCGGCGCAGCTGCTGGCCGGCAGCCAGGAAACAGCCCACATCCTGAGCACGAAAGATGCGGAAGATATCCGTAACGCCACTATCGCACGTTATGGCAAAGACGTAGATCCCGGTACTGCCGGCGCTTACAACGCCTGGTCAAAATCCGTGAAGTTCTTCAATCGTCTCGACTGGAACATCAATGATCAGAACCAGCTGTCTGTCCGCAATAATACTATCCGTTCTTCCGCGATGAATATGGACCGCGACCAGCAGGATTTCCGTTTCAGCAGTATGGCCTACGAACAGACCAATAACCAGACATCTACCGTGGCGGAACTGAAATCACGTTTCAATAACCGTCTCTCCAACAGCCTGATCATAGGCTATACTACGGTACACGATAAACGTGACCCATCGTCCAATCCTGCCTTGCCGCAAGTGCAGATCATGGGCCGCGCACCCGGTACTACCATCTACTGGGGCACCGACAGGGAAGCGTCGATTTTCAATATGAAACAACGCACCATCGAGGTGACGGACAACCTTACCCTGCGGAGAGGCAGGCATACCCTGCTCTTCGGTACCCACAATGAATTTTATCATATCGATTATGGCTTTGTGAACAGCTGGAATGGTCGCGTAGACTATCTCAGCATCGATGACTACCTGAACAACGTTCCTTACCGTGTACGCGGCAGCTACAACTTCACCAACAACAGCCGCGATTATATCCTGGCCAACCCGGAGGCGCGTTTCAATGTAAACATGCTCAGCGCCTATGTACAGGACGAAATCCAGGTAACGGAAAAACTGAAGCTGATACCCGGTGTACGTGCTGATTATACCATGTTGCCCAATGCGCCTGCCCTGAGTGAACAAACACGTAATGCCTATACGGATGATTATTTTGGCACCACCTACGCCTATACGCCGTTGAACCGTATCACCAATCACTATCTGAACAAAGTGCAGGTGTCTCCGCGGCTGGGGTTCCGGTATGACTGGCTGGGCAACCAGCAGTTGATACTGCGTGGCGGTACCGGTTTGTTTACCGGCCGTATTCCTTTCGCATGGCTGGCTTACGCTTATTATAACAACGGTATCAACTACGGTTCTTTTGACCAGAAAGCAGATGCGAAAGTTTTTGTGCCCGGTACCGATGCGGTGAAGCCTGGCCAGAACGGCATATCCGACTTCATCGCCGGCAATGGTACGGTCATCAACAATCGCATGGCAGGTAAAACACAGGTGGACGTAATTGATAACAACTTCGTAATGCCGCAGGTATGGCGTACCAGCCTGGCTGTAGACTATACCACCGGGAACGGCTACAAATTCACGGTAGAAGGTATTCTCACTAAAACGTTGAAAGATGTGATGTTCCAACAGATCAACATCAAAGATAATCCGCGTTATTACGGTTACGACAGTACGAAACAGCAGCCTGTTTTCGGTGGTGCTGTAGACCCGCATTTTTCCAACGCCTATCAGTTGAGCAATACCCGTAAAGGATACCGGTACAGCCTTACCGGCAGCGTTAACCGCAACTTTCCTTTTGGATTGTACGCATCGCTGGCATATACCTATGGGCAGTCCAAAGACGTGTCCAACGGTATCCGCAACTCTATGGAGAGCAACTGGCAATTGAACCAGGCGCTCAATCCCAATAATCCTGGACTGGCTTATTCGAACTTTGATATCCGTCACCGCCTGGTGCTGAACCTGCAATATGTACGCCGCTGGAACACCAGCTGGATAAGTACTTTGAGTTTGTTTGCCACTGCGCAGTCGGGCAGCCCGTTCACCTATGGCATTGTGAACAACAGTATTCAGGGACTGCCACAGCAGGTGAGCCTCGTGTATATTCCCGAAGCTGCCGACGCGGTGAAGTTTTTTCAGGACTATACCAATAAAGCAGGGGAGACGGTTACTGCCGCCTCTCAGGCCGCCGCTTTCAACGATTATATTGAGGAAGATAAATACCTGCGTAGCCGTCGTGGTCAATACACAGAGCGCAATGCCGGTCGTACGCCCTGGAACGTTCAGGCAGATCTGCACTTTGCGCAGGAGTTCCATTTCTCGAAAGATCCTAACGGCCGGTTTATCACCTTCTCCGTTGACGTGATGAACTTCACCAACCTGTTGAACAAAAACTGGGGCAGGGCCTATTTTTCTCCCAACACGTTCAACTCTACCGCCAGCGTGGGCCTGACACCGGCTTTCCCGGCGAAACAGAACCCGGGCAACTATCCTGTATACCAGTACGAAAATCCGGGCAAGCCCTACGCGATAGACTTTTTTAACTCCCGTGCGCAGGTGCAGCTCGGGATGAGATATTCATTCTAAAAATGATGACCATGAAATCATTGCTATATTTTTTATGCGGGCTGCTGTTGTTGACGGCCTGTAAAAGAAACCGGGATGAAGGGATGGACATACCGCCTTCCATCACTTCTTTCTGGCCTAACAGCGGAAAGGCCGGTACTATCGTTACCATTAACGGCACCGGTTTTAACCGGAAAGACAACGAAGTGACGTTTAATGGGGCGACAGCGACCGTGCTGGATGTAAACGACACGGTAATGACCGTACTGGCACCGGCCAGTGGCAGCAGTGGTAAACTGTCTGTTAAAACCAATGGCAAAGAGCTGGAAGCGGGTAGCTATACTTATCAGGACCTGAGTGTGCGTGGCGCCAGTCCGCTTAATGGTCCTGCCGGAACCAACGTAGTGATTTTGGGAGAAGGTTTCAGCAGCATCAATGCACCGGCCAAGGTGCTGGTCAACGGAAAGGAGGCCACCATCACGTCCGTGAACGACACCACGCTGATAGCTTCCGTCCCTGTATCTGCCGGCAGCGGCACTATCAAGGTGATGGTGGATGGAAAAGAGGTGAACGGTCCCGCGTTCCTGTTCCAGAATATCAGCAAAATCAAGCCACTGAAAGGTGGTAAGGGCACGCAAGTGACGATCACCGGTGAAGGCTTTAACGCGGTGGCGGCCAACAACGCCATCGCGTTCAATGGAAAAGCCGGTACCGTGATCAGCGCCACCACTACGCAATTGGTGGTGGCCACACCGGATGATGTGGCCACCGGCCCGCTGACGGTTACCATCAACGGGCAAAAAACTGTCGGCCCCGTGTTTACGGTGATCCCTCCTCCGGTACTGGCAACAGTAGCGCCTTTGAGCGGTCCGGCCGGAAAAGATGTGACCATCACCGGAGCTAACTTCAGCAGTGAAATTGATGAAAACAATGTGATGTTCAATGGAATTGCCGGCGTTGTAAAGCAGGCCACTGACAAGGAATTGCTGGTAACTATCCCTGTGGGCGCCGGAACGGGCAATATGAAAGTATGGGTCAACGGGCAGGAAACAGGCGGTCCTCAGTTCAAGGAACAGAACCTTGGCGTAGCAAGCCTTTCGCCCGACAACGGGCTGGCCGGTACAACCGTTACCGTTGCCGGTATAGGCTTCAGCACTAACCCTGCGGACAACATTGTGACGTTTAATGGCGTGCCTGCCACCGTGCTGAGCGCTACTGCCACTACGCTCGAAGTGACAGCACCGGCCACGGTTTCCACTGGTACCGTCAACGTGAAGGTGAACAGCCTGGATGCTATCGGGCCCGTATTCAGACATGCCGGCGTGATGACGTTAGCCGGCGGACCCGGTACAGGTATGTTTGTAGGCACTACCGGATTAACGGGCGACCGGAACGGCAACCTGTATTTCCTGCAGGGGCAGCAGGTGCAGAAACTTTCGCCTGACGGTATCGTGAGCACCTATACAGGAGGCACGGTCAGCGCCCATCAGGACGGCCCGCTGGCCACAGCGCTCTTTCAGAATCCGCGAACTATCACTACGGATATCTATGACAATATTTATGTGTTGGAAGGTATCGGTCAGCGGAATTATGTCCGTAAAATCACGCCAGCCGGTAATGTAACTACTGTGCTGACAATACTCGACAACCTGTCCGGCGCATTGGCGGTGGACAACAATGGGGCTATCTACGTGGGTAAGATGTACCAGGGGGTGTATAAAAGCGAAAGCAATGGCTCACTGACCAAGTTCAGTTCTTTCCCCCATACTGTTCCAGACAAGATGGCGCTGGACGCATTGGGCAACCTGTACTACGCAGGCGGTGACTATAACAACCCATTCATCGTGGTGGCGCCTGCATCAGGAACGAGCAGGTATTTGTGCGGCAGTGTTTTTGAAACCGGGTTTGTCGATGGCAATGGGCCCGTGGCCCGCCTCGGCAGCCCGCTATGTACAGTCCTTGACCCTTCCACCGGCAATATCTTTTTTGTGGATAACATGAACATGTGTATCCGGTATGTTACCCCGTCCGGTACGGTAAAAACAGTAACCGGCGCCGGTGGTACTTTTGACTCCTTCAAAGCAGGATACAAAGACGGTACACTTACAGAAGCCTTATTCAAAAACATGAACGGTATCCATGTGGACAGAAGCGGCAACATTTATGTGCTGGACCAGTACAACAATGCTGTCAGAAAAATATTCGTGAAATAAAGGGGGATTGTTAAGCATAAGCGCCCTGTTGCCTGATGGCAGCAGGGCTTTTTTATTTTTTACACCGTTTACACCTGGTTAACGTTTGGATAAATCCGAAAGATTATTTTTGCTGCGCTTATCCTTCTGTTCAGTGGTGCATTACCTATGTGTTAGGTACCATTGGTTATAAATCAGGTTTTTATTGGCATTTCACTTTTTAAGCAGATAATTTATTAACTTTGAACTTAACTTAAAAGTGAAGTATTTTAATTGCCGGTTGGTCGAATGGCTGACCGGGCCTCAAATGGTTGCGTTTACTTTTTTTGTCAATGATGACACAATGAGTGAAACGGAGAAGTTTTATTCCAGGTTTGAAGGAAGCGAATTTGATGACAGTCTGCAAGTCATAACGACTGCTCTTGAAAAATTTACCATTTATGGTGCAAAGGAAGGCCGCTTTCGCCCGGAGGGCCCCATTCACGCAATTCCAACCAGGGAATCGGACATCAGGCTCTATTGCATACGATTAAATAAGAATTGTATCATATTGGGAAACGGAGGGATAAAGTCTTCTCAAAAAATTTCTGACAGCCCTGATTGCCTGCCGCATTGGAAACTATTGAAAAAATTTGAACACGCATTTCGGGAGAAGATAAGGTGGGGAGAGTTAGGTTATGACAGGAACAATAAACTCATACCGAAGAATGGAGGAGATCTGGTAATATCATTTGAAGACCTATAAAACAAATCAGTTATGGAAAAAAGAAGTCCCATATTTGACAGGGTCAGTAAAAGTACGCCCCCTGAGCTTAAAAGGAAAATAACCCACTCGTTTGCTATCAGCGAACGGATTCTGGACATATTGGAATATCGTGGCATTTCGCAGGCGGAATTAGCCAGAATGCTCAGTAAGTCAGAATCTGAAATCAGTAAATGGATGTCGGGCGTTCATAACTTTACCAGCGAAACGATCGCTAAAATAGAAGTGGCCCTTGATGAAGATATATTAACCATTGCGCAGGGGTTCAGGCACAAGCCACTTGCTGTGAAGAAGAGGAAGTAATTTCCAAACAATTCCACTTCCCGGCTGTTAACCTATCATAAAACGTTACTGTATGAAACACATTATTCTCCTGTTGCTGCTGTGGGGTGCCGGCATGACTGCTGTCCATTCACAGGACAAAGAGCTGAAACCATTTCCCAAAGCCTGGAAAGGCGTAGAGCGCTATGTGATCCAATTGCCAGCCAAAGATACAGAAGACAATTACCAGGTGGAAATTATGGCCGGTAAAACCATGAAGGTGGATTGTAACCACCATGGACTGATCGGCAGCTGGGCTGCCAAAGATGTAAAAGGCTGGGGCTACACGTACTATCAGTACACCTCTGCCGGTAAGGTTAGATCAACGATGATGGCCTGTCCTGATAAAACATTGCAGGACAAATTTATTGCCGACACCAAACTGGTACGCTACAACAGCAAACTGCCAATTGTAGTGTACGTGCCTAAAGGTTTCTCTGTAAAGTATAAAATCTGGGAAAGAGGCAACCAGGAGATGGATGCTGAAATCAAATAAGTATCTGTATTTAAAAAGCGAGGGGAGAGCACATTATGTGATCTCCCCTCGCTTTTTTATGAAGACTATTTTACCTCCACCGGTGCTGTCCGGGGAGATACCCCATTTTCATTGATAGCCTCAATGCTGTAATAGTAGGGCAGCTCTTTGTCCATCCCTTTGAAGGTATAGTCATTGGCGTTATGCACCATGATGCAGTTGTATAATTTGTCAGGTGCAATGCCAAAGTAGATATTATAGGCGTAGGCATTATCTACCGGTTGCCACTTGATCCAGGCGCTGCGTTTATCCTTTTCCGTTCGAAGCACCACGAATGATTTTACGGAATCGGGAATGGGACCGTTGCCTTTACCGAACACGCGCAGTCCGCTGACAGCGAATTTGCCACCAGGCATGTGAATGTTGACCAGCTTGATGTACCGGGCTTTTACCGGGTGGGAAAGCTCTACATAATCGTGGGGCACATCGGTGCGGTTGTTGCTTTTGTCGACAAGCGTCTGCCATTTTTTTCCATCCTGTGAATAATAGATCACATACTGATGGTAGATGTCTGTCTGTTTGCCCAGAAAGGGGGCGTCCTGATCGGCGTAGTTGATTTGCACGGCGTGAACGGTACTGACTTCTCCGAGATCACTTTGCAGCCATTCGCCTTTGTTGCCGGTGGCGGCGCTCCAGTAGGTTTTGATGTTTTCATCTACGGCGTTGTTGGCGAGATAGCCGCCCAGGGTGGACGAAACGGTTACCGGTTTGTTGTAGTTGAGCAACATCCATCCGGTAAAGGTGTGGCTGTCGGTGTCAAAGGAACGGGTGTTGCTGCCTCTGTTGAGATAATGCGGGTAATCACCGAAGGCGGTGTTGCAATACATCACATCATCTTTATCAAAGCCGGCCGGCCAGAAACCGAGCCTTCTTTCAAAACTGTTTTTTACAGAGATAACCATTGTGGAGACGTGCCACCAGTTGCCTTTATTGTCCTGGAAAGTGCTGCCATGGCCTGCGCCACGGGCAAAGCCACCGGGCTTGAAGGAAAATGGGTTGTGGGCCTGAGGTGTAAAAGGGCCTAACGGGTTATCGGCTACTACCACCCCGTCGGCATAACCGCTGAACTCCGTGCCGGGGGCGCCGTATTGCAGGTAATATTTTCCATTGTGTTTGGTCATCCAGGCGCCTTCGATGAAAGGATCAAGGAAGGTATTGTCCATGTATTCTCCAAACCGCTGCCAGCCATAGCGCTGGTCTTCCAGGAGATACAGCTCTTTACGGGCGCCTTTCAATTGTAAAGTCTTACGGTCCACTTCTCCGCCGTACACCGGATAGCGATTGCTGCTGCCGTTGTACTGGTACAGTTTTCCATCATCATCCAGGAAAAAAGCAGGGTCCCATCCACCAGCCTGAAAAGAATCTACGGCTTCTTTCCACTGGTTGCCTTTAGGGTCGGTGCTCATCCAGATGGGAAAATTGCTGCTATAGGTGGAGCCGAATACCATCATGGTGTCGCCCATGACCCATACGGCGGGTGCGCAGAGCTCATCATATACTTTGTGCCATGGCTTCAGAAATTTACGTGATACGAAATGCCACTGGCTCAGGTCCGGGCTCCACCAGTAACCCCACTGATTGGTGGAGAAGAGGTAATAGTCGCCTTTGTAGTTGACAATCACCGGATCTGCGGTGGCCCTGTGTTTGCCCCATTCGGTGAAGTTAGGAATGGGACAGTAGCCATAGTCCACATTAACAGGATTGCAGTAGGTGGTTTGTTGCGCGTAGGCTGATCGTAACAGCAGGCATGACAGCAGCGCTGTCAGTATACGTGGTAAATTCAGCATGACTTATTATTTCAGATGTGGACTGGTGAACTCCAGTTTCTTTAATCCCGCTTGTACTTCCGGGCAACTCATAAACAGCTTCCATAGTAATCCGCTGCGATAGTTTTCGATCATGCCTACGATAGGGCCCTGATCGATGGCGAGATAAGAGGTGGCGTACCATTGCTGCGTTTCATTGTAGGCATCGGTAAAGCCGTATTCGCTCCAGATCTTATTGCCCAGCTGATAGTAGAAATGTTTAAGCGCCTGCATGGAATATTCCGGTGTGTAAGGGAAGGCAGACAAAGCGGCGGTAGGCGTGATGGTGCCGTGATCATTTTCGGGAGAATGGGCGTCGTAGCCGTTATAGGTATCGCTGGCGGTAAGGCCCCACGCGTTGGCGCCATAGCCTTTGAAGCCTTTCGGGTTTTGCACACAATACTCGCGGTTGATGAGCGTATGGTTTTTATTCTGTTCCCAGTAGTCGGCATAACGGTCTTTTAATCCATGCGGGTCGAGGCCCAGGAAGGAGTAGTGCGTAAAGAACAGCGGTCCGCCGTAATCCATTCCCAGCGGCAGTTTGATCCCGAAGTAGGTACGGTCGTTGCGGAAATAGTAGTTGTTGGCCCATCCGTGATGGTACACGGACGCTGGTATGGCATAGGTAGGAGAGGAGGCAGAGAGGATGTAGGTGATCAGACATTCGTTGTAGCCCCTGATTTCATGGTTCATGCTCCAGCCGTTGTTGGGGCTCCAGTGCCAGTAGAGCACGTTGCGTCCGTCCTGGGTGTACCAGTTCCATTCCGCTTCTCTCCAGGTCCAGTTGATTTTGTTGCGCAGCTCTTCTTCTTTGGGCGTGTCACGGTTGAAGTATTGGCGGGCGGTGAGCAATCCTTCAAAGAGGAAGGATGTTTCTACTATGTCGCCGCCATCGTCTTTGCGGCTGAACGGAATTGTTTTGCCGGTAGCGCCGTTGAGCCAGTGCGGGAAGATGCCGTGGTAATGATCAGCTTTACGGAGGAAGTTAATTATTTTGAGCATTCTGTCTACGGCTGCTTCGCGGGTGATCCAGCCTCTTTCGGTGGCCACTACGATGGCCATGACACCGAAGCCGGTGCCGCCGGTGGTCACTACCTCATCACCATAGTCGAATGATTTGTTGCTGCGTTCGCGCGACATACCGGAAACCGGATGGGCGAAGTCCCAGAAATAACGGAAGGTTTGTTTTTGAACGAGGTCCAGCAGCGCGCTGTCGCTCAGGTTTTGCCGGATTTGCAGATCGGCTTTGATGGACGGTTGTTTTACCTGTGCCTGCCCGCCAAAGGCGAGCAGGCATATCAGGCATATGACTGTTGATGTGATTTGTTTCATGGCATGGTTTCGCTAACGATTAGTAACCCGGGTTCTGCGTCAGTTTGTTGACGCTGAGGTCGATCTCCACCTGTGGAATAGGCATCAGTTCATTCTTGCCTGCTTTGAAGCCCAGCGGTCCGAATACCTGTGGCGCTCTTCCCTGGCGGATCACATCAAAGAAGCGGTCGCGCTCCATGGCCAGTTCTATCTGTCTTTCGTGCCAGATAGCGAGGCGGAGCTGTGCCTGGTCGGTGGTGGTCACATCGGGCAGGATGGCGTTGTTGCCGGCGCGTGCACGGGCTCTTACAGCGTTGAGGGAGCTAAGCGCCTGACCACTGTTGCCTAATTCGTTGGCAGCTTCGGCGTTCATCAGCAGTACTTCTGCATAACGGATCACGCGTATGTTCTGGTCGGCGCCTTCGTTATAGCCCGATACCCACTGAGTGAAAGGCACATATGATTTGTAATTAAAACGGCGATTGATGCCTACGTTTTTAATACTGTCACCTTCTGCGGTAATGGTGCCTCTGAACAGGATGGTAGCGTTTTTACGCGGATCTCCGGGCTCATAGGCGTCTACCAGCGCCTGCGTAGGAGTGTTAAAGCCCCATCCGCCACCAGGTTGACTCTTAACGCCCTGTATCTGAGAATACTGAGAGTTGGAGGCGTCTTTGTTACCGATGATAGTCTGACATTGAATTTCAAAAATGGATTCCACCGAGTTCTCGTTCGGAATGCGGAACAGTTTCCCGTAGTTGGGGAAAAGGCTGTAACCCAGGCCCATTACCTGATTGGTGTAGGTAAACACGTCCTGCCATTTTTTCTGGTACATGGCCACTTTAGCGTTTAAGGCCAGGGCAGCGCCTTTGGTGGCACGACCAAGATCGGTGGCGCCGTAGCTGGGCGGTAATACGGCTGCAGCTTCTGTCAGGTCTTTTTCGATGGCTGCCCACACGTCCGCTTTGGGAGTGCGTGGCAGGTTATATTCTTCCGGACCTTTCGGGGTATGTAGCCTAAGTGGAACATCGCCATAGGCGCGCACCAGCCGGAAGTAGGCATAGGCACGTACAAATTTGGCTTCTGCCAGGTAACGGTTTTTCAGGGCATCGTCCATGTCGATCTTGGGCACGCTGTCCAGTACCTGGTTGCAGAGGTTGACTTCCTGGTATTGTCCTTTCCAGAAGTCAGCCACCTGGCCATCAGAGGCAGTTACTGTAAAGTTATCGAAGTTGCTCAGAAAGCTGGCGTCGTTGGGATCGCTGCCTTTCTCTGTTTCTTCGGAGCCCAGGTCTTCCACGGACAACGCTGCAAAGGCTACCTGGCGCCACTCATGAAGGTTGGCGTACATGGCATTAACAGCTTTGGTGGCATCAGCTTCCGTTTTCCAGAATACCTCTGCCGGTTGTTGTCCCTGGGGTGGCACATCCAGAAAACTTTTTCCGCAGCCGGCGGTAATGACCAGCAGCACTGGTAATGCAAAGCTGGCAATACGTTTTATATATAGTGTGTGATTTCTTTTCATGGTCATCGTCTTTAAATTAGAAGGTCACGTTTACACCGAAATTGTAGGTGGCATACAGGGGATAAACACTCTTGTCGATACCTTGACTGGTGGGGATACCACCAATTTCAGGCGAGAAGCCACGGTAGCGGAAGAAGTTGAACGCGTTTTGGGCGCTTGCAAAGAAACGCAGGTTCTGCATGCCCCAGCGGTTGGCGATGGCTTTAGCCATTGTGTAGCCCAGTTGTATATTTCGGATACGGAAGTAAGAACCACTTTCCACAAAGAAGGTGTTGGGCAGGTAGTTCTGTCCGCCGCCTACGTTGGCAGAAGGGTAGGTGTTGGAAGTACCTTCGCCATGCCAGCGGTTATCAAAAAACTCTTTGGTAAAGTTTTCGTTGCCATAACGTAAGGCGATGTTGGCATTGTATACGTCAATACCCGCGACACCCTGGAATTCCACGGCCAGGTCGAAGTTTTTATAATTGAAGCTGGTATTGATGCCGTAGGTGTATTTAGGATTCGGATTACCGATAGGTACACGGTCTTTGCCATCTATTATACCATCGTTGTTGATATCGCGATACCTGAAATCACCTGGTTTGGCTGATTTTTGCGCGGAAGCAGCTACTTCTGCTGCATTCTGGAAAACACCGTCTACCTGGTAACCAAAGTACTGGCCAATGGGCTGGCCCACGATGGTACGGGTAAGCAGGCCACCGCTGGTAGATGCGTCACCACCGCCATAGATGGGGTAGTCTGTATTGCTGACTTCCAGTACTTTGTTGTTGTTGATGCTGAAGTTACCGCCAATGGAATAACCGAAACCGCTTTCTGTCTGATCTTTCCAGTTTGCTGCAAACTCCCAGCCCTGGTTACGGAACGTAGCCTGGTTGGCGGTCATCTTGGAATCCTGCGTACCCAGCGACATGAGTATCGGTACATCGAAAATGGCCGACAGTGTTTTTTTGTTATAGAAGCCGGCTTCTACATACAATCTGTTTTTTAACACGCTGGCTTCAATGGCTGCATCAATGCCTTCAGATTTTTCCCAGAAGAGGGCAGGAGGGACCAGTGACGTGACGCTTGCGCCGGTATAAACACCGCCACCGAAGATGGCTGTCAGATAAGGTAATTGATTGATCCGCTGTATGGAGAGGGAAGGCGGAACGGAAGCGTTGCCCACCTGGCCCCAGCTGCCACGCAGTTTCAGGTTGTCGAAAATACCGGTGTTTTTAATGAATGGCTCTTCACTAAGTACCCAGCCTAAGCCTACAGAAGGGAAGTAGCCCCACTGGTCGCCCGGAGAAAACTGTGAGGCGCCGTCAGCACGGATAGAGGCTGTCAGCAGGTATTTATCTTTATACGCATAGTTGACGCGGCCAAAGTAGGAAGCAATGTTGATCAGTTCACCTTCGTCGGTCACGGAACGGCCGTCGGTATTGCCCAGGCGCAGGTATTTAGTGCCTTCGTTGTTATTGGGCACATTATCTGCGCTGGCAATCAGTTTGTAAAACCGCCGCTGTTGTGCTGCCTGGCCCAGCAATACTTTCAGGTTGTGATCACCGAATTTGTTGTCATAGGTAAGGGTGTTTTCCACAATCCAGTTCTGGCGACTGGCGGTGGTGCGGGTCAGTTTGCTCACTTTGTTGAACTGGTTGGTAGTGGCCCAATATTGTGGTGTATAGTTCCGGATGATACTATCACCATATTCGCCGCCTACACTGCTGTGAAAAACAAAATGTTTGGCAAAACGCAGGTCTGCATATACGTTACCGGTGATCATGCGCCGTTTGGTGGTTTGGTCGTAGAAGTCCAGGGATGCCTGAGGGTTTTTGCCTGCGCCGGTACCGAGATTCAGTTTATCGGGATCTCCATAGGAGCCATCCGGATTAAACACTGGTACAATTGGGGCGGAAGTATACAGCTGCAGGAAGTAAGCATCCGGAATATCGTTGCTGTTGTAAGCTGCCGCAGTAACGGAGTAACCTATTTTCAATGGTTCAAACACCTGAAAATCATTTTGCAGGCGCGCTGTGATGCGGGAGAAATCATTGGTTTTGATCAAACCATCCTGTTTCATATAACTCAGGGAAAAATTATAGCTGGATTTCTCCGTACCACCATTGATAGATAACTGATGGTTCGTGGTGAAGGCATTGCGCATCTCCTGTTTAAACCAGTCAGTGCCGGCGCCATAAGCGTTAGGATCAAGGCGGAGCGAGTTACCGTTAATGGTGCTCAGTTCGTTGATGATGGTTGCATATTCGTTGCCATTGGCCATTTTCACTTTGTTAGTGGCACGTTGCATGCCTACGTAACCGGTATAGTTGACGCTGGTTTTGCCGGCACGTCCCTTTTTGGTAGTGATCAGCACCACGCCATTGGCTGCCCGCATACCATAGATGGCTTCGCTGGAGGCGTCTTTCAGGATGCTCATGTTTTCGATGTCGCCGGGATTGAGGAAGCTGATGTCATCATACCATACACCATCTACCACATACAGCGGACTGGGAGAGCCATATACCGTGCCCGTACCACGAATTTTGATGGTGGGCACGCCGCCGGGTTTGCCGTCGTTGACAATCTGCACACCGGCTACTTTGCCTTGCAGGCCGCTCATGGCGTTGGTGACAGGCTGTTTGTTGATTTCGTCTCCTTTTACCTGGGAGATGGAACCGGTGATATCTACTTTACGTTGTACACCGTAACCAACAACCACTACCTGCTGCATCTGGCTCACGGATTCTTCCAGTACTATGTCCAGCTGCTGGCGGTTGCTTACAGGCACTTCCTGTGAAGTGAAGCCGATAAAGCTTGCCACCAGGGTGGCATTGTCCGGCGCGGTGATGGTATAGGAGCCATCGGGGCCGCTCACGGTGCCTTTGGCGGTCCCTTTTATGGTGATGGTAGCGCCGGGGATGGGCGAACCATCTTTCTTGCTGGTGACTTTACCGGTGATTTTTATCTCCTGTGACATGATCACCACGAGATTGTTTTCCACCAGTTTGTACCGCAGGGAAGTGCCGGCAAAGAGCGTGCTCATTACCGCGTCCAGCCCGGAATTGGTGACGTCTACATTAACTTTTTTTCTGATTTCGGTCAAGGCATTATTGTACAGAAAACGGTAGTTACCCTGCTGTTCAATACTACTCAACACCTGTGAGATCTCCGCTTTTTTGAGCTTGAGGGTGATGGTAGCCTGCCCCTTAACGGCGGCGGATACCTGGAGAAAACACGCCAGTAATAATAACGTGGTGAGTTTCATAATAACAAGTGCTTTTTTCAGGGCATAGGAATACCTGTCCCTAAATTCTAGCGATATTTTCATACTTTTAAATCCAGAGGTGAAAGTGATGGAAGCTTGCGGCTTGGCGTGTCGGCAAGTTTCCTGATAAGGCTGAATCTTCGGCGGGAAATGTTAGCGCATTTCCCGTTTTGGTTTTGGTTGGATCACGAGCTGTTAATTAAATGTGTGTTCATAACGTTGTCAAATTATTCAGTGGATAATGATGGTGTCGTTCTGTATCTCATAACGGAAAGCGGCTGTCAGCTGTAACGCGCTCAGCGCCTGCTGCACGGTTTCCTGCTCAAATATGCCGGTAAAGCGAAGTTGCTGCAACTGTGGATTGTCGAACCGTACTTTTACCCCGAAAAACCGTTCCATCTGTTGGGCCAGTTCTGTAAACGATTCATCTTTAAATACCAGCTTGTTGTCCATCCAGGATGTTTCTGTAATGGCAGTGGTTTGTGCTGCGTAATAAGAAACATGGCTGAGCGTGACCGTTGTTTCTGCTTTGGCTGTCTGCGCTTTGGCGGAGCGGGCAACAGCGGGCAACTGGTTCAGCACCACGATTTTTTCGCTGGGCTTAAGAATGATCCGGGTGGCGTTGTGCTTTATAATGGCTTCTATGCTACCAGTAATCAGAGAGGCTTCCGTGGTTTTGTCTTCCGGGTACGACCGTACGTTGAAACGGGTGCCCAGTACACGGATGTCCATCGTTTCCGTATGAATAACTAATGGATGGTCTGCTTGTTTGGCCACATCAAAAAAAGCTTCTCCGGAGAGTGTTACGCTCCGGTCACCTTTACCAAAATCTTTGCTATAGGAGAGTTTGCTTCCTGCGTTTAGCCATACCCGTGTTCCGTCCGCCAGTTGAATGCTGGTACGCGAACCGTTGCGGGTGGTCACCTCGCTGGTTATGGCGTTGCTGTTTTTTTTAGCAGATGTCCACCACCAGGCGGCCATGCAAAGCAGTACGCCGGTAGAGATGGCGGCAGCCCACAGATAGGGGCGGCGGGACCGTATGGCGGTAAGTGGTATGGGTGTTTCGGCGGGGACGTGGCCAATCGGGATGCCCATGGCCTGCATCCGGCTGATATGCCGGTCGTGCGCAGCCATGGCCGAGTCTTCACTGGTGGCTGCTGCCGTTTTCTGCCACAGCTCATCTACCAGGCCCGCCGGCAGCTCTGTGTCAGGATTGTCACGCAGCAGTGCCGACAGCTCCTGCAGTTCATCCGCAGTAGCTTCGTTCGCCAGTTTGCGCGCCATCAGTTCCCAAATACGTCTCGTGTTCATAACGTGAAATAAGATGCTCTTCCTACAGGATCTCTTTTTTCACGAAATCTACCAAAGGGGAATAAAAAAAAATTTAAGGCTGTAACCGCTGCGGTTTTTTCAGCGAGGTATTGATCGCGCGGGCAATCCTGGCAAGGGCGATGGCCAGTTGATTGTCGATGGTTTTAACGGAGATGTCCAGGATTTCTGCGATCTCTTTGTAGCGGAGACCGTCTTCTTTAATTAGTTTGAAGATGATTTTGCAGCGGGGCGGGAGATCGCTTACTGCCTGCTCAAACTTCGCCAGCAGCTCGGCGCTGATCAGCTGCTCTTCAGGGTTGTAATGCGGGCTTTCCATGTCCAGCTCCAGCTCATCCAGGGAAAGCGCGTTTTTCTTTTGCTGCTGCAGGAGGTATTTAAGGGCCACGTTTTTAGTGCTCACGTACAGGTACACCCGCAGATTGTTGACTTCCGTCAGCCGCCGGCGGCCCTGCCATATATTAATAAATACGTCGGATACTACTTCTTCTGCGATTTGTGCCGAGCGGACAAAAGAACCGGCAAATTGTACCAGCGGCTCATAGAAATGCAGGAACAGCTCTTTATAGGCTGATTCGTCGTCGTGTAAGCTGATACGGCGCTGCAATTCCTGTATGTTATTGGCCGGGAGCATCGTGGCATAAGCTGCTATGCGGCCAAGATAAGTTAAAAATCAATACCGGCCTTCAATAAACTCATTGTTCCCCTTTGGGAGATATACGGTACGCGCATCTTCTGGCGCCCGACAAAAGGTGGTCCACCCGCTTTACTTCCGCTCCTTCACCCATTACCTCCCGGAAAGTTTCCAGCTCGGCAGAGCAGAAACCCTGGCAAACCTCCGCAGCCACGCAGATAGGACAGTGGTGCTCTATCAGCATATACCCTTCTTCGTCTTTTTCCCAGGTGGCCATATATCCCTCAGCGTCCCGCGTCTCGGCCAGTTTGTTGATTTTGCCTTCCAGCGTGCTCTCGCTTCCGGTGACTTGCAGATACTTGTCCAGCCCCGCTTTTTTACTGTTGTTGATGACCGCCTGCAGCGCTTCCGGCCCCAGCGTGTCCCTGATGGTATTGATCAGGCGTACCGTTAGTTCCGCGTGTGAGTCAGGGAAACGGCTGTTCCCCTTCTGGGTCAGTGACCATATCTGCTGTGGCCTGCCCCTTCCTTTAGATACGTTGGATGCTTCCACCAGTCCTTCGCTGCTCAGCTTCAGGAGTTGAAAACGTGCGCCCTCCACTGTTATGTTCAGGGCTTCGGCTACTACTGTCAGAGGCTGAGGCCCTCTGGTCTTCAATATCCACAACGCTCTTTCGTTCTCCTGCAAAATATTATTCATAATAAACAAAGTGTTTATTTGGTTTATTCACAAATTTACTATTTTTGCATCAGATAAACAATTCAATGGCCGGAAATCCGCTCCTGTACTGACAAGGCGCGGGCAACCAGCCTTCACTCCCATGCCCATACAAGACTGGCAGGCAATACTGCTGCAGCTCTCCTGCTGCGGAATGGCATCGCTATGCTTTTATGCGCCGGAGCATCATAAAAACATGATACCATGCAACGAACATTAACTTTCCCCGCTGCTGCCCTGGTGGTGCTTTCTGTTTTGACAGCCTGCAGCAGCGGCCATACTGAAGCCGGTTATGGCAATGAACCGCAGCCTTACCCCGTACTGACGCTCAATGCATCAGAAACGACCATTCATACGGACTATCCCGCTACTGTACGCGGTCAGCAGAACATAGAAATAAGGCCGAAAGTAGACGGTTATGTGGCCCAAATACTGGTAGACGAAGGCGCCACCGTTAAAAAAGGGCAACTCCTCTTTAAAATAAATGCGCCTCAATATGAACAGGAAGTGCTCACCGCCCAGGCGGCCATCAAAAGCGCCGAAGCGGCTGTCAACACCGCCCGCATGCAGGTACGTAAAGTAACGCCGCTAGTGAAAAAAGAAATCGTCAGCAACTACGAACTGGAAGCTGCTGAACTGGCGCTGCAAGCCCGCGAAGCGGAACTCGCCCAGACTAAGGCCAGCCTGCAAAACGCACGCGTCAATCTCAGCTATACCACCATCTACAGTCCGGCCGACGGCGTGATCGGCACCCTGCCTTATAAAATCGGTAGCCTCGTGGCGCCTAACAGCGATCAACCGCTCACCATTCTTTCTGACATCGCCAATGTGCACGTGTATTTTTCTTTCACGGAAAAACAACTGCTGGACCTCGCCGGTACGGATGCCAGCACAACACTGGACGCTAAGCTGAAACAACTGCCACCGGTACAACTGGTGCTGGCTAACGGTAACGAATATACGGAAAAAGGAAAGGTGGAAACTACCGGTGGCCTTATCAATAATGCTACCGGCGCTATCAGCATGCGTGCGGTCTTCTCCAACAAGGCAGGCCTCATCCGGAGCGGCAGCAGCGCTACTATCCGCATTGTTCAGCCAGTCAGCAACGCGCTCATGGTCCCGGCTAAAGCAACATATGAAATGCAGGGCAAAAAATTTGTCTTCACCGTAGACGCTGCCGGCGCTGCCCGCTCCCGCGAAATCACGGTGAGTGACCGCTCCTCCGGCGACGCCTATATCGTCAGCAACGGTCTGCAGGCCGGCGACAGGATCATCACCGATGGCATCGGCTCCCTGAAAGACGGGACGAAAATAAAACCGGTGGCCGCTGCTAACACTGTCGCCTCGACCACCCCCGGACTGAAGTCCGGGGCTACGGCTACGCGCTAATCATCGCCCCGCAGATTTATTACAAACGGTACCGGCTACACGCTGGTACCGGTAGCTACTGCTTTGTCCTTTTAAAAAAGATCGTATGCTTAAAAAATTTATCGATAACCCGGTACTGTCTACCGTTATCTCCATTATCATCGTGATATTGGGCGTGCTGGGCCTCGTCTCCCTGCCCATCTCACAATATCCTGAAATAGCACCGCCTACGGTGGAAGTGACGGCCAGTTACCAGGGCGCCAACGCAGACGTGGTGATGAAAAGTGTGATCATCCCGCTGGAAGAACAGATCAACGGCGTGGAACATATGACCTATATGACCTCCAAGGCGAGCAACGACGGCTCGGCGGTGATCACGGTCAACTTCAAACAGGGCACAGACCCAGACCTGGCGGCAGTAAACGTGCAGAACAGAGTGGCCAAGGCCACCGGCCTGATGCCGGCGGAAGTCATCAAAACCGGTATCACCACCACGAAAAAACTGAACAGTGAAGTGTACGGCTTCCTGCTTTACAGCGAAAACAAATCGTATGATGAAAACTTCCTGGACAACTATTTCCGTATCAACATCCTCCCCGAACTGAAAAGAATCTCCGGCGTGGGCGACGTACAGGTATGGAGCGACCAGGCTTATTCCATGCGCATCTGGCTCCGCCCCGATGTAATGGCCTCCTATGGCCTGGTGCCCGATGACGTGGTGGCCGCGCTCGCGGAACAGAACATCGAAGCGGCTCCCGGCAAGCTGGGAGAGAACAGTAAAAAAACGTTCCAGTACGTACTGAAATATACCGGTCGCCTTGAAAAACCGGAACAGTTTGAAAACATCGTCATCCGCGCTACGGCCAACGGGCAGCTGCTTCGCCTCAAAGACGTGGCCGATGTGGAGCTGGGCGCTTTCAACTACGCTACTGACCTCACCTCGCAAGGCTACCCTTCTTCCGGCGGCGCCGTGAGCCAGACGGCCGGCTCCAATGCCCACGAGGTGATCCAACAGGTGGAGAAAGTACTGGAAAAAGCAAAAGCCAATTTCCCTCCGGGCATGAAACTGGCTGTTTTCATCAACGCCAACGATTTCCTGGACGCCTCCATCGCCAAGCTGATACAGACCATCTTCGAAGCGTTTATCCTCGTGTTCATCGTGGTGTTTATCTTTCTGCAGGATTTCCGTTCCACGTTGATACCGGCCATCGCAGTGCCGGTGGCTATTATCGGGACTTTCTTCTTTCTTAAGATATTCGGTTTTACGCTTAACCTCCTCACGCTGTTTGCATTGGTGCTGGCTATCGGTATCGTGGTGGACGATGCCATTGTAGTGGTGGAAGCGGTACACGCCAAGCTGGACCAGGGCGCGCGTTCGGCACGCAAAGCCACCATGCATGCCATGAGTGAAATCAGCACCGCCATCGTGTCTATCACGCTTATCATGTCAGCGGTGTTTGTACCGGTGACGTTCATCACTGGTTCTGCGGGCGTATTTTACAAGCAGTTTGGCCTTACGCTGGCAGTGGCCATTCTTATTTCCGCTGTCAACGCGCTGACGCTCAGTCCCGCGCTGTGCGCCATCCTGCTGAAGCCACACGACAAACACGGCCACGTGAAGAAAAGCCTGTTACAGCGTTTTTACGACGCTTTTAACGCTGGTTTTAACGTTGTAACGGCAAGGTATATACGCATTGTGAAATTACTTATCGCACGCAAGTGGCTGGCGCTGGGAGCTATCGCCGTATTCGCCGGCATCCTGGTGTTCCTCCTGAGGACCACGCCCACCGGCTTTGTGCCCAATGAAGATTCCGGCGCCATCTACGGCGATATCATCCTGCCACCGGCATCCACGCTGGAACAAACCACCCGGATAGCTGACCAGGTAGACAGCATCGCGCGGGCCATGCCGGAAGTAGCGGTGACCTCCCGCCTGGCAGGCATGAACCTCATCAGCGGTTTCGGTGGTTCGTACGGCGCCATGTTCATAGCCCTGAAGCCCTGGAAAGAAAGGACTAAACCGGGACAGGATATCAACAGCCTTGTCGGAAAACTGTTTGCGCAAACAGCCGGTATCAAGGGCGCACAGATCATTTTCTTTGCAGCGCCCACGCTGCAGGGCTTTGGTAACAGCAGCGGTTTTGAAATGCAGCTGCTGGACAGGACAGGTGGCAGCTATAAAGACTTCGGCAATACCGTGGATAAATTCATGGAAGCGCTGAACAAACGTCCGGAGATCATGTACGCCGCTACGCCGTTCAATACCAATCTGCCGCAGTACGAAGTACAGGTGGACGTGGCGCATTGCAAGGAAGCCGGTGTGGACGTGGGCGGACTGCTGCGTACCCTCCAGGGATACCTGGGCGGCATCTATGCATCTGACTTCAACCGTTTCGGTAAACAGTATAAAGTCATGCTGCAAACCAATCCCCGCTACCGTGCAGAAGAAGCGGACCTCAACAAAATATTCGTCCGCAACAACAAGGGTGAAATGGCGCCGGTATCTGCTTTCCTGACGTTGCGGAAAACCAGCGGTCCTGAGTTCATCAACCGTTTTAACCTGTATACCTCCGCCGCCGTGACAGGCGCTCCCAATAAAGGCTACAGCTCCGGTGATGCTATTAAGGCATTCCGTGAGGTGGCCGCCAGCACGTTGCCGAGAGGCACGGACTTTGACTTCAGCGCGCTTACCAGGGAGGAAATTTCCAGCGGCAGCCAGACGTTGCTCATCTTCGTACTGTGCCTGTTGTTTGTGTATTTCCTGCTGAGCGCCCAATACAGAAGTTATATCCTGCCTTTCGCCGTGTTGCTGTCATTGCCTATCGGACTGGCCGGTGCGTTTGCCTTTGCCCGTTTGGCCGGATTGGACAACAACATCTTCCTGCAAATCAGTCTTATTATGTTGATAGGGCTGCTGGCCAAAAATGCGATCCTGATAGTGGAGTTCTCCATACAGCGCCGCAGGAGCGGGTTAAGCCTGGTACGCGCTGCCATATCCGGTGCGTCGGCCCGTTTACGGCCTATCCTTATGACGTCATTCGCTTTCATTTTCGGACTGTTGCCCCTGATGCTGGCTTCCGGCGTAGGTGCGCTGAGCAACCGCTCCGTCGGTACGGCAGCTGTCGGCGGTATGCTGATCGGCACTGTGTTCGGCGTGTTTGTAATACCGGCGCTCTTCGTCATGTTCCAGGCATTACAGGAGCGCATCGGTGGCGCCCCTTATCTGAAACTGGAAGAGCAGGAAGAGGAACTGGAAGAAATGGCCGTTTAATTTTTGAGCAATAAAAAAGTAACAATGATACACAAGAGATATATCTGGCTGCTGGCACTCGTGACGCTGGTAGCCGCCTGCGGGATCACCAAACCTTACCGGTCACCGGAGGTGGACACCAAAGACCTATTCCGCGGTACACAAGGCAGCGATACCAATACTATTGCCGCAAGGCCCTGGCAGACCTTTTTCACCGATACGCTGTTGCAGCAGCTGATTGCCCGCGGTATCCGCGAAAACCTCGATTTACGTATAGCCATGCAGCGCATAGTGGCCGCGCAGGCAGCACTGAAGCAAAGTAAGCTGGCCTTCTTTCCTGACGTGAATGCCAACGCCTCTGTTAAACAAAGCCGGCTGGCCTTCCCGCAGGGATATGGCCTTATCAACAGCGCCACGCAGTATGATGTGAACGTGGCCGCCAGCTGGGAAGCAGACATATGGGGTAAACTGCGCAGCGGCAAAAGAGCGGCGCAGGCGGCCTTGCTGGGCACCGTGGCCGCGCAACAGGCCGTACAGAGCAGCCTGGTAGCAGATATCGCGGCGTCTTACTATTTATTGCTGGCACTGGACCAGCAGCTGCTGGTACTGCAACAAACACTGGCTTACAGGGGAGAAGATGTGAGCAGCATGAAAGAACTGAAAGCTGCCGGCGTAGTGAACGGTGCTGCGGTGGTACAGAGCGAAGCTAACCAATACGCCGCCGCGGTGGCTATCCCCGATGTAAAAAGACAGATCCGGGAAACGGAAAACGCCCTTTCGATATTACTGGCACTGCCGCCGGGGCCTGTCGCCCGTGGCAGTATCACCACGCAACAGCTGCCGCAGGAACTGTCCGCCGGTGTTCCGGCGCAGCTGCTGCAATACCGCCCCGATGTAAAAGCAGCGGAATACGCTTTCCGCAACGCCTTTGAAAATACCAACGTTGCCCGTACGGCCTTTTATCCATCGCTGAATATCACCGCGGCAGGCGGCTTTACCAGCTTCGACTTCAGCCAGTGGTTCACCGATGCCGGCCTGTTTGGCAACGTGGTGGGTGGATTAACGCAGCCCATCTTTAACCGTGGCCTGAACAAAGCCAGGCTAACCACCGCACAGGCCAGGCAACAGGAGGCCCTGTACAACTTCAGTAAAACCATGCTGACAGCCGGAAAAGAAGTGTCAGACGCCCTCTACTCGCTGACGTCCGCTTCTGAGAAAAAAGAAAGCCGGGAAAAACAACTGGCATCTCTTGAAAAAGCGGTGGACTTCACCAAAGAATTACTGCGCTACAGCTCCAGCACCAACTATACAGACGTGCTGACTTCAGAACAGAATTTATTGAGCGCACAGATAGGAAGTATCAATGATCAGTTGCAGCAATGGCAGGCGGTGATCGCCTTATACCGCGCCCTCGGCGGTAAATAGTATACTAAAGGCCGGCACAGGGATTATAGCAAAGATGAACAGCGTTACCAGTGAATGTTTTTTGAATGATATCAGACAGGTTATTCCGCTATAATCCCTGTGCCGGTTTTTATCACAGTTCCAGTTTTTTCTTCCCTTTCCAGATAAACCACGACAGGTGGTCTATTTCATAAGACTCCAGTTCAAGGGACCTGACATAGCTTTTCAGCTGTTCCATATTTTCCGGCGCTTCCAACGCTTTTAATTCCTTAATGGGCTTGATATCCTGCGCGCACCGCAGTACCTCCACGATGGTGGGAATAGTGCCGGCGTTTATACCGTGTTGTTGTATGAACTGCACGAGGAAATGATTTTGTACGGACTGATGTTCATCATCTACCGTATCGAGGTACTGTTGCAGCAACGGGAAATAACGGGCGTCAGCCAGTGCCAGTCCGAATACGGCATAGGTGCCGGGCCGCGCGCATTGTTCCGCTTCCACGTCTTCGTACCATTCAAACTCATGGCGGATGGCCAGTTGTACATATTTTTCCAGTTGCGGGAAAAGTGCAGGGTATTGCAGCGCATTGGCGAAGAAACGCTGTGTGGCGGATTTGCCCAGGCCTTTAATGGGAAGCAGGTTTTTTGCTTTGGACTTGCACTTGATTTGGTAGCTCGGCGGAAAGCCTTTCTCCAGCAGGTGACAGATAAAGTCCAGCGCTTTGCCGTAGGCCGTTTCAGTCTCGTTTTTAAAGTTGATTTCGAAAGTGGCGAATACGTCGTTGGCCGTGCAGGTCACGTCCGCGTCCTTGTATTGGATGTCAGCATCGCTGAAGGTGCCGCTGCCTTTTTTCAGGACCTGGGCGGCTTTGGTGCTGCCCAGCTCTTTCGCTTTTTCGATAAAGCCAACGCCGGTGCTGCGGCTGTAGTTAGGCTCAAAGCGGATGATGCTCACGCCGGCATATACCAGCAGGTCCAGCAGGTTGTCCGGCGGCGCGGACCTTTCATGGTTTTCCTTTAACGCAAATTCCGGTAGGCCCCAGGCGGGTTTATGAACATTATAAAAAACCGGCAAAAATATATCTTCTGCCCATCTCCGCAGGGCGTAGGTAATATGGTGCTGATGTTGTTGCTGGGATTCCTTCTTGTGTTTATTGAGCGTTCTGATTTTCTCAAAAATGGCGATAACGCCCGGTACATCCGTCTCCGGGTATAATACCGGGTTGATCAGGTGTTTGGCCAGGAAAAAAGTTTCCAGTTCTTTGGTAGGATATTGTCCCTCATGGATTTTTTGGGTGAGATATTGATCGATGGCCTGCCGGAGCTTTGTTTTTTTTACCTCGCTGGTGGCCCTCAATACCGGCAGTTGATAGAATTTATCGTCTATCCTGAATTTACCGTCTATCTCAAACTGAAAGTCGAGTATCGGGTTGTCGTCGTAGGAGAGATACAGCGCGGTAAGTTTCTTCTGTAACAATGGCAGCAGTTGATCGATCTCTTCTTTGGTGAGCGGGGCATCGGGGAAATCGGTGCCTTCGTATTTCACATCGGGGCGGTCACTGCCGTCGTTGTCCATAAAACAGTGTACCTGGCCTTTGTAGTAAAAAAAGCGGGCATAATCGTGTACGCCTGCCTGTAAGGTGGTGCGTTTGATAATACTGACAGCGTCTTTTGAAGCGTTTATTTTTTGCAGCAGCTGACTGGTGGCGGTCGTAATATCGTTGACAATCGTTTCGAAACGGTCCATGCGGGTTAATTTAAATGACAATGTTGAATCGGCGGCAAATTAGCAAAAAACAGCGAAATAAAGGTTGCATAAGGGGAGGTGTTTTCGTATCTTTACAACTGCTCAAAAAAGCCATGCACGGCAGCGGATACAGCATGAATCTCAGTTTTCTGTAACAACATATGAATAGTTTCCACCACATCTGTTAACAGCAGGTGCAGGGGATTTTTTGGGAGTACCATTGTGAAAAAACGATGTAAGAGATATGAATGTGAACAATCAACAACAGCGGCCTTCTTTCGGGGAAGCGCTAGGGTTCTGGTTTAAACTGGGATGGATCAGTTTTGGCGGTACGGCAGGGCATATTGCCATTATGCATGAATACCTGGTGGACCGCAAGAAATGGATCAGTAACAGCCGCTTTCTTCATGCGCTCAACCATTGTATGATATTGCCCGGGCCGGAAGCGCAGCAGCTGGCCACCTATGTGGGCTGGCAGTTGCATGGTAAAAAAGGCGGACTGGCCGCGGGAATATTGTTTGTATTGCCTTCCATGTTTATCCTGCTGGCATTAAGCATGATGTATGTGATATATGGTAACGTGCCCTGGATCTACGCCATGTTTAATGGCCTGAAGCCTGCGGTGGTAGCCATTATTATATTGGCCATGATAAGGGTGGGGCAGAAGGCATTGCACACGCCGCTGCATTATGTGCTGGCGGCAGCAGCCTTCATAAGTATCTTCTGGTTCAATTTGTCCCTGTTGGCGATCATTGCCGGTACTATCGGCATAGCGATGCTGGTGCGTTATATATGGCCTTCGCTGGTGGAGCAGGACAGTCATGAGGAAGAAGCGATGGTGGCTGAAGAGCAGGGGTATTACCTCAACAGATATACGAAGTCGCCGGCCACCGGCAATGTGATGCTGCGTCTCGTCAAACAGACAGGCGTGGCGCTGTTGTTGTGGACATTGCCTTTTGCGCTTTTTTTCTGGCTGGCGGAAGATTTCCGGTTCTGGAAAGGCATGGTGCTCTTCTTCACACAAACGGCTTTTGTGACGGTGGGAGGCTCTTATACGGTGCTGCCTTATGTGGCGCAGTTCAGTGTAGGAAAGCTTAACTGGTTAAGCAATATGCAGATGATTGATGGTTTCGCCCTTGCGGAAACCACGCCGGGGCCGCTCATCATCGTATTGTCCTATGTGGGTTTTATGGCGGGCTATAATCATTTTGGCGGATCGTTGTGGATGGGCACTCTCGGATTGCTGACCACCACCTTCTATACTTTCCTGCCTTGTTTCCTGTTCATTTTCGCCGGCGCGCCGCTGATCGGGAAAACGCAGGAGAACAAATCGATTGCCGGCGTACTGGGCTTCGTGTCCGCTGCGGTCACAGGGGTGATCCTGAACCTGACGCTCTTCCTGGGGAAAGATGTGCTGTTCCCTGGTGGGGTGACATTCGGCAACCTGGATTATTCCGCTTTGTGCTGGATGTTGTTATCGCTTTTCCTGTTGATACGGTACCGGCTAAACGTAGTTTACCTGATTGGCATGAGCCTGTGTTTCGGCGGACTTCATTACCTCTTGGCCAAATAAAATATCCTGATATTTATCAGTTGGGCGTGTACCGGTAACACCTACATTTGCGGTATAATCCTGTCGTATGTTACTACCTGCTGTGGTGGCGGCCACCATCTTTGTGATTATTTCCGCTATACATTTTTACTGGGCTTTCGGCGGCCGTTGGGGCATAGGAAAGGTGGTGCCGGTCAATACGGCCGGTGAGCCAATGTTAAACCCCGGCGCTGTAGGCACTTTTATCGTGGCGCTCGGGCTACTGTTTTTTGCGCTGGTGCTGACCGCCAATACCGGTGTTTTTGGCCAGCTGGTAAGCCGTACTGTGGTGATATGGGCCACCAGGGGCATCGCTGCCATCTTTGCCTTGCGGGCCATCGGCGATTTTAAATATGTGGGCCTTTTCCGCAAGGTAAAAACAACGCCGTTCGCCCGTAAGGACACGCTGCTGTTTACGCCATTGTGTATCGTATTGTGTGTGCTGTGCCTGCTGGCGACGCGGCCATAAGCGGTTTCCGTTTAACGATAGTGAGATGTATGGGGCCTGTGTTGACAGGGCTTTCAAGGCGAGGGAAGAGATACAACGGGCCCGTTGTATTTTCCGTTTTTATTTTTGCGGCAGCGGTGCGAGCGCGGAGCCAAGCTCCTGCAACAGCTGGACTGTTTCTGTCAGCAGGTCGGCGATGAGCAGGGCCGGTAGTTCCGCGATACTGATGATGACGGCGACGATACTAAAGTTGTGCATGGTAGAATTTACGGTAATAGGCAAATTTTTGGGCCATATCTTTCCGGGTTTCCGGAAGGCCTTCCATAGCCAGTTTTTTGAACCAGGTGAGCACTGTTTCGCTGAACTGGCCAAACCCCTGCGATTGGCTGATGGCATCCGTGAGCTGTGTGGTGGCGGCATCGTCCTGCTGCCAGTAGAGCGCTATCGCCTGACACAGACCGGTGGTTAATGCAGGGTCGTAGCATTTCTTCAGGCAACGCGCTGTTGCGGCAGCCCTGTCGGGGTAATTCATCAACATAAAAAACAGAAAATGTTTAAGGCTGGTCACGTCAGCAGCGGTCAACCGCAGTGCGGACAGATCAGGCCGGTGCGCCAGTTTCGCTGACCCGGCAGGATCTTCATACTTATTCAAGGCATGTCTTTCCAGTAATGCCGCCAGATCGGTGAGTGCAGGCATGGCCTGTACCGGTGCCGCCTGACAGTCGGACATTAATTGTTCGAGTAGTATTTGCATAAACTGATTTATTACGGTTCCGTTCTTTACCTTTACAAAGAAAGAACATTTTTCTGGTAAAAACAACGAATTCGTTTTTAATTATACCGAAATCGTTTTATTTTAAAATAACTGATTTTTCAATAAAATCTTTCTAAAGATGACTCCTTTAGTGGAACTGATCACAGCATGGGAAGCATATGCCGGTCAGGCTGACAAGCCTGCCGTGACTGACTTTTGCGCGCAATACCTGCGGAAACAGGCAAAGAAAAAGAAGGACAAATCCAAAGAAAGCCCGGCGCCCGACATGGATGGCCTTATCTCTGAACTGATTGGCAGGATGAGCGGCATGCACACCATCTATGCTAAAATCATGATGAAGGAGTGGCCTGATATCGAACTGGAATGGTTTTACCTGCTCAATATCATCAAATACAAAAAAGAAGCAAGGAAAACAGATATTATCAGTCTCTGTATGATGGAACAGTCCACCGGCATCGACATCCTTAACAGGATGAAAAAGAAAGCCCTTATTACAGAGAAAAGCGATCCGGCCGACAAGCGTGCGAAGCTGATCAACATCACAGAAAAAGGAAATACGCTGTTGCATAAAATAGGCAGCAGTTTATTCAAAGTGTCCTATATCCTGTACCATGATGTGGAAGAAGAAGACAAACAGGCGCTTATCCGCATCATCGGGCAGGTACATGCCCGCAGCCGGCCACTGTTGGCCGAAGGCCGGCACCGGAAACTGGATGATATCCTGGTGGAACGTTACGGCAAGGCTGCACTGACGGAAGTAGGAGACGCTTTTGCTCAACTGGTGAAGCAGCGGGAAAAAATGCTCGCTGAACGCCGCAAAGAAGAGCCTATTGACGATATTATCCGGTCACTGTATAAATAATCTGAAAAATGCCTGCCCGTTCCTCTGTCAAAGAAATTCCGCAATACGGCCTGGAAGAATCCCGGCAACTGCACCGCGTGCCCGGCAACCCGTCCGCATTTGGGTACAATAATCTCGCCCCGTCCGCGCGTATAAAGGGCTTTGAGCTGTATTCCAGCGAAGGCGTGCGGGCACAAATGGGCCCACTGAAATCGGACTATTACCGTATCAGCATCTCCGTGCGCGGCACCACGGAAATACAATTGGGACTGGAAGACTTTACCCATGGAAATGGCACCATCAGCTTCACTTTCCCCGGGCAGATATTCAGTAAGCGGGGCCTGAGCGATGATGCCTTTGGTTATTACCTGTTGTTTGAACCGGGTTTTCTGGAAGATATTATTGCGCCCGACCGTATCCCGGTGGAATTTCCCTTCTTTGCCTTTGCCGGCGTACCGTTTATGCAGCTGTTGCCGGAAGAACTGGAGATCACCGTGGATTTTGCCGAACGGATGAACGCAGAGCTGCAGCGGCACCAGTCCGGCCATGATAAAGCCGTGCGCATGTACCTGTACCTGATGCTGCTGGAGCTGAAACGCAGCTATCTGCGCCAGGGCTTCGACGTCACCGAACGGGATAACAAGCCCGCTTACCTCGTGCCACGTTACAGGAAACTGGTCAGTGAACATTTCCTCACCAAACGAAAAGTGGCGGATTATGCTGCCATGCTGGGCGTTACGCCCAACCATCTGAACAGGGCTATCCGGGAACATACCGGTCATACTGCCTCCGAAGCCATTACAGACATGCTGGTACGGGAGGCCAAAGCGGCGTTGCGGTATACAGATACCACGATCGCCGGTATCTCCGATCAGCTGCAATTCAGCGACCCTGCGGGTTTTAACCGCTTTTTTAAAGAGAAGACGGGGCTTACGCCGCTGACTTTCAGAAAAAATGCCGTATCCGG
This sequence comes from Chitinophaga varians, assembly GCF_012641275.1. Lineage (NCBI taxonomy): Bacteria > Pseudomonadati > Bacteroidota > Chitinophagia > Chitinophagales > Chitinophagaceae > Chitinophaga > Chitinophaga varians. The sequence goes on from NZ_JABAIA010000002.1 coordinate 1,126,848, forward strand.
TTAATTTTATGCAGCATCCGGTTAACGATGCTCTGTCTTTTATGCGCCAATTTTACAGCATAAAAGAAACACAATATGTCTGCTTCATTTGAAAATTCCCGTATAATCATCGCCGGTGGTTCTTCCGGCATCGGACTGGCCACTGCCGCATTACTGACCGCTGAAAAAGCCCATGTGACCATCACCGGCCGTGCTGCCGAACGTTTGCAGGAGGCGGCTAAAGCCGTTCCCGTGGCTGCAACGGCAGCCGTGGACGGCAACGACCGGCCCGCCCTCGATCAGTTCTTTGCTGCGCAACACAGTATCGACCACCTGGTGATCGCCCTGAGCGGCGCCAAAGGCGCCGGTATGTTCAAAGACCTGTCGCTGGACGATCTGCGGGCCGGTTTTGAAGGCAAGTTCTGGCCCCAGCTGCAAACCTTACAGGCTGCGCTGCCCTATATGCGGCCCGGTGGCAGCATTACCATGATCACCGCCATCAGCGCCATCGCGAAAAATCCCGGTACGGCCGGACTGGCAGCCATCAACGGCGCCATTGAACTGATGGTGCCCGGATTGGCGAAAGAACTGCAACCCTTACGGATCAACGCTGTTTCACCCGGCGTAGTGGACACGCCCTGGTGGGACTTCCTGCCGGCAGATGCCAAGGCAGACACCTTCAAGGCCTACGCCGACCAGCTGCCTACCGGTAAAGTGGCTGCTGCCACCGACATCGCCGAAGCAGTGCTCTTCCTGATGCGCAACAGCAACACTACCGGCACTATCCTCCGTTGCGACGGTGGCTTCAGCCTGTAATCAATAACAGGTCAGGGGTACATTATTACCCCTGACCTGTTTATTTATAATCCCGATATCCCCGCCACGCAGGCCTTTCAGCAGCAGACACCGCTTTTGCGGAACAGTTGTCAGGAATGGAAACTATCCATAACAGAAAACCTGTCATTACCACGTTGATGGTTAATCGTTAAGCCCCGGAAACTTATTCTCTCCTTTGAACATAATCCCTTTTTTACTGTTGTAGTATTTGCAATGATACTGCAGCGGAGCCGATGTATGTAGTGGCAGGTATCATCCCCGAATTCTCAGGACCGACATGCATATAGCGCAGCAAAACTATTTCGGATGCAATTGGGCATTCGCAGGATTTCTTTTGTCCTGTTATTACCTGGCAAAAGCCATTATTTCCCGTCTGCTGTAAGTATGTTGGAATCCCCCCGGCAATGAAACCAAGTTATTGTACAAACCCAGCTATTATGGTAAAGAAGCTGTCCATTTGTGTAAATGTTCAGAGTGCTGTTTCCCGTGTAAAACAATTGTGTTGCGTGCTGCTGTTGCTGTTGGCCACGCATGAGATGAAAGCCCAGCAATGTACCGGCTCTTTAGGCGATCCGGTTTTTAAGGAGACCTTTGGCGAGGCAGCTTCGGCTGTCAAACCAACATTGGGCCCTCCGCTGCCGGCAGGCATCACCACCTACACCTATTACGCGCCCGGCGTTGGGTCCAGGCCTACGGGCCCTTATCCCGGCCAGTACACCATCAGCAACACTACCCGGGGGTACAACAATATTTACTTCGTGGACCGGCCGGACCATACCAGTACCGATGGCCGCGGCTTTTGTATGGTGGTGGATGCCAATGCCACCCCCGACAAGTTTTATGAACGCACCATCACCGGCCTTTGCGCCGGCACCACCTTTGAGTTCTCCGCCTGGATCATGAACATCAACCCTAGTCCGGGTGTAGCGCAGCCCAGCCTGCGTTTTGACATCGTAGATGCCAACAATCCCAATGGTACGCCTATCGCATCGGTGTCTACAGGGTTGGTTCCCTTTCAGAACCCTGGCACCTGGGTACGGCAGGCGGGCATTTTTCAAATGCCGTCTACTACCAGCGCGGTGATCCTCCGTATTTTCAGTAATACCCCCAACAGTAACGGTAATGATCTGGCGCTTGATGATATTGCCTTTGCGGCTTGCGGCCCTCCAATATCTTTCGGTCAGACTACCGGCGTGGTTTGTGCCGGCGGCACCGGTGGTTTCTCCGTAAGCCTCCCCGCCGGAAGTTATTCCAACTATTATTTCCAGCTACAGAAAAGGGCGTTGGGCACCACCACGTGGGCCAATGATGGTGGGGTGATCAACAACCTTGGCAACAACCAGTATACGTTCAGCGTTCCCAACGCCCAGGCAGGTTTTGAATACCGTGTGGTGGCAGCAGGAGGCATGGCGGAAATGAACAACGTTAGCTGCCGCGTGGTGTCTAACCCCGCAGAACTGAAAGTGATCGATTATACCGCCAGCATTGGCGGGCCTTCTACGATATGTTACAATACCAGTGCTACGCTGACGGCCACCATTACGCCCAAAGCAGGTACGGGTACCCCAACTTCCGGCTTCACCTATGCCTGGGAAACCAGCGCTGACGGCGTTAGCGGCTGGACCGCCGTGCCCGGGCAGACCGGCGCTACCCTGAACACCGGCGCGCTCACCGCCAGCCGCTATTACCGGGTAACCGCTACCGTTAGCGGATGCTCCGGCGCCGGCGCCTCTAATCCGTTCCGGGTCATCGTCAATCCCAATATAGTTGTCAACGTAGGCACGGTGAACCCTGTATGCCAGGGTACTGCTTTATTCGGCATCCCCTATACCGTAACATCCGGTAATCCCAATGCCTTCAGTATTACGTCAGCAGACATGCCCGGCTTCAGTCCCGTAACCAACGCCACTTTGGGCGGTTCCCCGATCAATGTGGTGATCCCTTCCAATGTGGCGCCGGGTACCTATCACTTTACCCTTACTTTCACACATCAGGCCACTGGTTGTTCGGCGTCCTATCCGGTTACGCTGAATATCAGCCCTACACCTACCACAGCTACCGTAGGTCCCAATCAACAACTATGCGGCACCGCCAATACCACCCTTACTGGTAACACGCCTGTCAACGGTACCGGCACCTGGACACAGGTGAGTGGCCCGGGCATCGCGACGTTCGACAACCGTCAGCTACCCAACGCCAACGTGTCCGGACTGGTAGCCGGCACTTATGTGTTCCGCTGGACGATCACCAGCGGCGCCTGTCCGCCGTCATACGCCGATTTACAGGTGACCGAATATGGCAATACCACCCTGCCCGATGCTGGCCCCGACTCTACCCAGTACAATTCCGGTATCTTCCACATGCAGGCCAATACACCGTCTGTAGGCACCGGCAAATGGGTGGTGATCAGCGGCAACCCGGTGATCGCAGATGTGACCGACCCGCATACGACGATCACCATACCACCCAATACCAGCGCTACGCTGGCGTGGACTATTACTAATAATGTATGTCCGCCGCTGCCCGACCAGGTGACCATTACCTATGTTAGTCGCGCTAACATACAGGCCACGAAAGAAATACTAGAGCAAGGCCCCTATGTCGCCGGCCAGCCCCTCGTATATCGTATCGTGATCACTAACGCCGGTCCGAGCAACGCCACCGGTGTGAAGATTACTGACCCGCTGCCTGCCGGATTTACAGCCGGCAGCGTTACCGTGACGAATACCGGTGCGGCACAGATAACCCAGAACAACAGCACCAATACCAATATTGATGTTACGGCAGATATCCCCACCGGTAACGCTACCATCACCATTACCGTATCCGGGAAAATCAATTCCTCTTTTGATGGGGACCTGACCAATACCGTAACGGCAGTATCACCGGTGGTCCCTGACCCTGACGGGGCTACCGCCACTGTAACGGTGCCGGTCATACGCCGACCTTATTTTGAAGTGGCTAAGAGCGCTCCTGCCACGGCTGTTGCCGGAGAAGCCATCACTTTCGGCATCATTGCCCGTAACACCGGACTGGGTGATGCCCGCGCCGCCGTGCTGACAGACGTCATTTCTTCGAAGCTGTCCAATGTCAGCTGGACCGCTACCGCCACCGGTAAGGCAACCATCATTTCTGGTGCCACCGGCACCGGCAACAACCTGCGTATCGTGGCCGATTATCCCGGTGGCGACACGCCCGCCGATACCGGTAAGGTATATATCAGTGTAACCGGTACCGTAAATGCCAGCGCCACCGGCAGCATCGACAACGTGGCCACTGTTACGCCCACCGAAACGTCCGTAGGCAGTGTCAACTCTAATACCACCAATACTATTATCAGCAGCACCCCGGGCCTGGTGATAGACAAGAGCCGCACCACACCGGTGATCGCCATCGCGGGTACACCTGTGCAGTACGTCATCACGCTGATCAACAACGGCCCGAGCGATGCCGTAGGCACCGTCATTACCGACGCAGTACCAGCAGCGGTGCAACAGGTGCAATGGACCGCCACTGCACAGGGCAGCGCCGCGGTGACTGCCGGCGGCTCCGGCACCGGCAACCAGATAAGGGTGACCGGCAACATCCCTGCAGGGTCCTCCAATATTATCACCATCCGTGTTTCCGGCGTTATCAGCGCCGACTATTCCGGTACGCTCTCCAACACCGCCACCGCTACGCCTGCTGAACCGGGCGTGCCGTCAGTATCAGATACCGACGTGGCCACTGTACAGAAAGCCGTGAAACTCACGATTGTGAAAAACGGTCCGGCAACAGCTATTCCGGGCGGACAAATCTCTTACACGATAGATGTGGAAAACGAAGGACCTTCCAATTCCACTGCCACCACGATCACCGATGTGATCCCCGCTGCACTGTACAATGTCAGCTGGACCGCCAGCGTGATCAGTGGCACCGCCAATATCACCAACGGTGCTACCGGCACCGGTAACCAGTTGAGCGTGACCGCCAACATGGCGGCGACAGCTACTATCCGTATCGTGGTACAAGGCACCATTTTACCGCCTACAAACTATCCTATCCGTAACACTGCCGTGGTAACCCCGTCAGAACCCGGTTTCCCGCCAGTGACCTCCAATGAGGTGGTCACCACCGTGACGCCGCAGGCTGCGCTGACTATCAGCAAAAGCGGCCCTGATACTGCTACCGCTGGTAGTTCGGTGTCCTATATTATTACCGTGGGCAACAATGGCCCAAGCAATGCACGTAGCATGCAGATCACAGACGTGGTACCAGCCACTCTGCAGCAGGTGACCTGGACGGCGGTGGCCAACGGTAATGCCACTATTGCCAGCGGTGTCAATGGCAGTGGCAATAACATCTCGCTCGGTGGAGATATCGCCGCCGGCAGCGGAAATAATATAGTGGTCACCGTTAGTGGCAAACTGGACCCTGCTTTCGCGGGGACACTGACCAATACGGCCATCGTAGTGCCTTCCGAAAGTGGCAGCACCGGTGATACCGCTACCAAACAAACGGTCGTTAAACGGCTGCCGCAGGTGACCATTACCAAATCCGCCGTGGACGGCGTACTGGCGGGCGACAGCGTCACATATACCATAGAAGTGGCCAATGTGGGCGCTTCCGATGCGTTGAACCTGGTGGTGACCGACGTGGTGCCTTCCGCCTTAAGCGGCGTGCAATGGACTGCCCGCGCGCAAGGACTGGCCACTGTCACCGCCGGCGGCAGCGGTACAGGTAATAATGTACAGGTGACCGGCAATATCCCTGCGGGCAGCGGCAACAAATTACTGATCACCGTCACCGGTAAAACTGATCCGGGCTTCTCCGGCAATATCATCAATCACGCCACCGCCACGCCTTCAGAGCCGGTACCTCCGGTAACGGCCACACAGACAGTAGTGGTGAAAAAACTGCCCGCTATCCGTATCACCAAGGCTGGTCCGGCTTCCCGCAAGGCAGGCGAACGCATCACCTATTCCGTGACAGTCACCAATACCAGCGTGTCCAATGCGGACAACCTGGCTATTGAAGACCTTGTGCCGGCAGCGGTGACACAAGCTACCTGGACTGCCACTGCCAGTGGCGGCGCTGTGATCAACAGCGGCGGCACCGGTACCGGCAATACGGTGCAGCTGAATGCCAACATCCCCGGCGGCGGCAGCAGCAGCGTACTGGTGACTATCACCGGTATTGTTGATCCGTCTTTCTCCGGCACCTTCACCAATACCGCTACGGCACAACCTTCCGAAGCAGGCGCCCAGCCGGCTGTATCGGCACCGGTGGTGACGACAGTGGTGCAACAGCCATCGCTGCATGTGGTGAAAACTGGTCCGGCCACGGCCAATGCCGGTGAAAATGTGCGTTATCTGTTGACCGTGACCAACACCGGTCCTTCCAATGCGCTCAGCGCCGTCATCACCGATCAGTTACCGGCATTGCTCACCAACGTCAGCTGGACCGCTACCGCCACCGGCGGGGCGGCAATCCTCTCCGGCGCTGCCGGCACGGGCAACAGCCTGGAGGTGATAGCCAATGTTCCGGTGACAACAGGCATCGTGAGTATAACCGTAACCGGTACCATCCCGGCAGCAACACTTGCCGGTACTATAAAAAATGTGGCTACCGCCGATCCTCAGGTTTCTGCGTTACCGCCAGCGGTTTCCGATACTATTACTACCGTGATCAGCCAACGGCCGAGACTCATTATCCAGAAAAATGCGCCGGCCAACTGGAGCGCCGGTGAATACATCATCTACGGCGTAAAAGTGGAAAATGCCGGTCCCAGCGATGCACGGGCCGCCGTGATCACAGACGCCATCCCGGCTACGATCATCAATCCTACATGGACTGCCATCGCCAGTGGTACGGCTGTTATTTCCAGCGGCGCTACCGGTAGCGGTAATCAGTTGAATGTGGTGGCTGATATCCCTGCAGGCAGCGGCAACAGTGTGACCATCTTCATCGCGGGCAAGGTACAGACCGACTTTGCAGGGGTGATCACCAATACCGCCACAGCTACGCCGGCAGAGCCTAATGTGCCGCCGGTAAGCTCTAATGTATCTACCAATATCAGCCGCAAGGCGGCCCTGAAAATTCATAAAACAGGTCCTGCTGCCACCACGGCAGGTAACGGTATTGCCTATACGCTGGAAGTAGTCAATAATGGCCCGAGTGATGCCAACAACATCACTATTAAGGACGCCATCCCTGCAGGCATACTGAACGCCACCTGGACAGCCACTGCTTCCGGCGGCGCCAGTCTGACCTCCGCGGCTTCCGGTACACAGGATGTACAGGTAACGGGTAACATCCCTGTTGCCACAGGCGCTAAAATTACGGTGCAGATAAATGGCAAAGTAGATCCTGACTATGCATTGCCCAACATCACGAACGTGGCCATCGCGCTCAATGATCCATCATTTGCTACTCCGGTGGGAGATACTTCTTCCGTGGTAACGACCATCAACCGGGTGGCTAACCTGCGTATCGTGAAGAGCGGGCCTGCCAACCAGGGCGCCGGTGAACCGATGCAATACACCCTGCTGGTGCAGAATGATGGGCCGTCCAATGTACAGGGCGCCCGTATCCAGGACGCACTGCCGGCAACATTGCTTAACGGCACCTGGGTGGTGACCGGCACCGGCGGCGTAGCTAATATTACACCTGCCAGTGGCACCGGTAATGTGGATGTTACCGCCGATCTGCCGGCGGGCAATGGCATCCTGCAGGTAACGATAACGGGTGTACTCAGTCCGGCTGTTGTAAATGGGACCACTATCAGCAACACCGGCACTGTGTCACTGCCAGCCGGCAGTCCGATCACAGACCCGAACCTGTCAGATAATACCAGTACAGTGACAACCGTGGCTGACAATGATCCGGTGGTGCGTATCGCGAAAACCGGTCCGGCCGTGGTGAATGTGGGCGATTCCATCCACTACCGCATCGTGGTGACCAACGGCGGTTCCGGCAATATTACCGGCGCCCTGATCACCGACCAGGTGCCGGCAGATGTGACGGTTACCTCATGGGGCGCAGCAGCGACCGGTACTGCCACCGTAACAGGAGCCACTTCCGGTAACAATAATACTATCAGCACTACTGCCGATATCCCTGTGGGAAGCGGTAACATGATCGTCATCCTGGTGGATGGCATCGTCAACCCAACATCCAATATAACCTTCACCAATACTGCGGTGGTGGCAGCGGGCACTAACAAAACAAGTTCCATCACCACCACCGTTAACCAGTCCACCGATGTGAGCATCGTGAAGAGCGGCCCGCAACAGGTGACAGCCGGTGAAACGGTAAATTATACGCTGCAGATATTTAATGCTGGTCCGATGAACGCACCGTCACTGGTCATCACCGACCAGGTGCCGGCTGCCATCACCAATGTCACCTGGAAAGCTGTGGTAACAGGCACCGGGGAAGTCATTGGCGCACAGGAAATAGACAGCGCCGGAAGTAATATTATCATCCCCGGCAAATTATCTGCCGGCAGTGGTAATTACATCACCGTATATATCAGTGGTACGGTGGGCGGCAGTGCCGCCAGCGGCGGTATTGTCAACACCGCCAATGTGGCGGTGAACGGGGTGACCGATTACAACCCGGCCAATAATACCAGCACGGTCACCACCACCGTTGGCCGTCATACCGGTTTGCAGATACGTAAGAGCGGCCCTGTGCAGGCGCAGGCAGGCAATACCATTACCTACCAGGTGGTGGTCACCAACAGCGGCCCTTCTGATGCAACAGGCGTGAACATCAGCGACCTGGTGCCGGCCACCGTGGAAAACGTAAGCTGGCAGGCGGTCGTAACCGGTGCTGCGGCTGTTACCGGGCCATACAGCGGTACCGGCAATAATGTAGCCACTACGGCCGATATCCCTGGTGGCGCCGGCAACAGCGTGGCTATCACCATCACGGGCACACTGAATGATGATTTCTCCGGCAATGTGCTGAACGTGGCTTCTGCCGGCAGCAGTGAATCACCAACCGTGAATGACCAGGTCAACACGGTTGTGACGAAACAGTCAGACGTGCAGCTCCGCAAGAGCGGCCCGGCTACCATCACTGCCGGTGACAAGATCAGTTATCTGATCACGGCAACAAATAACGGCCCTGCGTTCGCACGTGGCCTGCATATCACCGATACGATCGACTCCCGCATCACCGGCGTGACCTGGACCACCAGCACCACCGGCAACGCCACCGTTACTGCCGGCGGCACCGGCAGCAGCAACCAGATCAGCGTGACTGCTGATATCCCGGCTAATGACAGCGCCAGTGTCACCATCATTGTCACCGGCACCCTGAATGCCGATGCGACCAATACCATCAGCAACACGGCCACCGTCACTTCTCCGGACCCGCAGACACCTACCGTCGTAACACCACCGGTAATCACGGTAGTAGAACAACGCCCTGAACTGACCATCAGCAAGAGCGGTCCGCAGGCACTGAATGCCGGCGAAATGATCAGCTACTGGCTGGAAATCACTAATAAAGGCCTGAGCAACGCCACCCAGGCGGTTATCAGCGATCAGGTACCTGCCATGGTGAAACAGGTGAGCTGGTCTGTACAGTCCACCACCCCAGGAACGACAGTCACCAGCGGCGCTACCGGAACCGGAAATAATGTACAGGCAGTGGCCAATATCCCCGCCGGCGGCACGCTCCGGCTGTTGATACAGGGCAAGGTGGATTCTACTTTCTCCGGAGAAATTGTCAACACCGGTATTGTAACACCGGCAGAACCAGGCAATGAGCCTGACTCATCTGAGGTGGAAACCGAAGTAGTACTGAAACCATCTGTGCAGATCACCAAATCCGGGCCGGCAGCTTTACAATCCGGTCAAACGATCACCTATACACTGATTGCGAAGAACGATGGCCCCAGCATGGCCACCAACGCGAATATTCTCGATGCGGTGCCTGCGGCGGTCAATAACGTGAGCTGGAGCGCCGTGACAGCAGGTAATGCGCAGATCGTTGGCGCCGCCACCGGTACCGGCAACCTGGTGAGCCTCACCGTGAATATTCCGCCGGGCGCTTCCAACAGTGTAACCGTTACCGTGAATGGTACGGTAAGCCCGTCCTTCCGTGATACGCTGAATAACACCGCGATCATTACACCTGCTGAAAACGGCGCCCTGCCTGATACGTCAGCACTGGTGCAGACCGTCATAACGGCCATGCCTAAACTGCATATCCAGAAAGATGGCCCGGCTACGGCTACTGCCGGTCAACCGATCACTTATACAATACTGGTGAACAACAGTGGTCTGAGCAATGCGGTGAACTTCACCGTAACAGATGTGGTGCCGGCCACGCTTACGCAGGTAAGCTGGAAAGCAGTGCGCAATGGCACCGCCGTGATCAAAAGCCCGGCATCCGGTACCGGCAATAACATTACACTGACCGGTGATATACCGGCCGGCAGCGGAAACAGTATAGTCGTTACCGTTACCGGCAATGTGGCAGCCAACGCGAGTGGCAGTATTGTCAATACCGCCACCGTGACGCCGGCTGAAACCGGCTCCACGCCTGAATCTTCCACCGTTACCACCCGGCTGGTGACACAGTCGGCAGTGAGGATCAGCAAAACCGGTCCGGCCACTATGATACGCGGCGACCAGGTGACCTACGTCATCAGCGTCATCAACAGCGGCCCGAGTGATGCTATCAATGTGGATATTACCGACCTGATACCGTCTGTGCTCACCAACGTCACCTGGAGCGCAGCGCCGTTCCGCAGCACGGTCATCAACAGCGGCGCTACCGGTAGCGGCAGCAATGTGAAAGTAAATGTGAATATGCCGGCAGCAGATACCAGCGGCCTGACCATCCAGGTGAAGGGCACGGTGGCACAGAATGCGCCTTCCGGCAGTGTCAGCAACACCGCCCACGCCATACTTAATAATATGGGAGGCAAAGATGTTCCTTCCAATACAGTGGTAAGCAACATCGGCAGCGCTACTGACCTGATCATGGTGAAAACAGGCCCGATGGAAGTGTTTACCGGCAGCCAGGCTATCTACCAACTGACCATCAGCAACGACGGACCGTCTAACGCTGATAATGCAACGGTAACGGATATACTGCCTGCGGCTTTAACACAACCGGCGGTGACAGTACTGTCTGTGTCCGGCGGCGCGGCCAATGTACAAACGGCGTTAAATGGCAATACCATGAATGCTACGCTGGGCACTTTCCCGGTTGGCGCTAAAGTGGTATTGCAGGTGACCGCTACCGCGACAACGCCTGGCAGCGTACAAAACACTGCGGTGGTAAACACCCCTGCGGGCGTTGCAGATGAAGATTCTACTAACAACAGCAGCACGGCCACCACGCTTGTCCGCGCCAAATCAAAACTGGACGTGGTGAAATCCGTAAGCCCGGCCAGCGGTCCCTACAACATCGGACAGGTAATCAGCTACACGCTGCAGATCAGTAATACCGGCACCGCCGGCGTAAACCCGGTCGTAGTGCTGGATACGCTGCCGCCGGCAAGCGTTGTCAGCGATCCGGTGTACAGCAATCCGCCTTCCGGCAATATCGTTTACAACAGCACCACCCGCGTGCTGCAATGGAACGCCGGACTGCTGCAAGCCGGGGAAACCCGCTCCTGGAGCTATGATGTGACGATCACCGGTCCCGGTAACAATGTGCGCAATATCGCTGTAGTGACCGGCCCGCCGGACGTGAGCATCCCGGATACGTCCATCGTTACCATCAACACGGAAAAATCCGCTAACCTCAAAGTGGTGAAAAAGCTGACCAGCACACCACCGTTTAGTGTGAACGATGTATTGACGTTCACTATCACTGCCACTAACAACGGACCAGACAAGGCTACCGGCGTGGTAGTGCAGGACCGTCTGCAAAGCATGCTCGGCAGACCGCTTACGCTCAATGCCAGCGCAGGCACGGCAACGTACGATATCGCTGCCGCCACCATCAACTGGCAGATACCGGAACTGGCTGCCGGCGCCAGCGCCACGCTTACCTTCACGGTGAAACTGATGAGCGCAGATGACATCGCCAATACGGCCACCATCAGCGGTAATGAAAAAGACCCCGATATCAGCGACAATACATCGGTCATCGGCCCGATAAAAGTGACCGGGGAAGATATCTTCATTCCGAACGTGGTAACGCCGAATGGTGATGGCAAGAATGATAACTTCTTCATACCGGGACTGAGCAAATTCCCGGGCTCGGCGCTCTACATCTACAACCGCTGGGGCAACCAGGTGTACCAGAGCAAGAACTACGACAACAAGTGGAACGGCTACGGACTGAGTGAAGGCACCTACTATTACATACTGGAACTGCGCACCGAACAAGGTATAAGAAAATACAAAGGATGGGTCGAATTAATGCGATAAGTACATTTGCAACCAAAAACAAAGAGGCAGCAATGATTTGCTGCCTCTTGTTTTTTTTACATCTATCTAAAACTTACAACGATGGGATATTAACAACATCTTCTTTCACAGGTTCATAGTTGATCGCTGTGGCAATGGCCTTGAATTTTTTGGACTCCACGCCCAGTACGGCGCCTTCCGGTGTCCAGGTGTGCAAGGGGCCGCCTCTGAAAGGCAGGTCCGGTGTTACCCATAAAGTAAGCGGGCCTGTTTTGCTTTGCACGTTTACTTCCTTGCATACAAAACCGAGGATGGTGCGTGTATTGTTGCCCGTACGGGTTTTAGCCGGCTCGGGATGATCTTTTTGTATGAGCGTTTTTTTACCGCCGGTTTCTGCCAGCGCCCAGGCTTTGCCGGTGGCGCCATCTTCATAAAATGCGATCTCGTTGTCGCCCATCTGGATTTTTACATTGGCGCCTTCTTCTGTATGCAGCTCTTCCGGTTGCTGACGGCTGATCTTCGATTTGTTACCCTTAAAATACAGCACTTCCTGGCTGCTGGCCGTTTCCGGTATCATGTCTTTATACTGAAGCTGATCGGGTTTAAGGGAAGCGTGCAGGAACATAGTAAGGTCATAGTGTATTACACCTTGTGTTTTGTCTTGTGCTGCGGCAGTGAATCCGGTGAAGAGGAAAGCGATGAACAGCATGATGTGAGTGCGTTGCATTGTTACTTGTTTTTGGATTTCGGAAAATGTCTGAATTTATAGATGCCGCTGAGCAGGAAGTACTGGCCCAGCGCGTTGTTTTTGCGGTCTTCGATATAGCCGTTGCCGGTAATGCGGTTAATGCCTGCGTTGTTGTTCAGCAGGTCTTTTGCTGATAGTTGCAGGGAAAAGTGTTTACCGATTTCTTTGTTGATACCTGCGTTCAATAATAAGATGGTGTTGTTATACCCGGCAGCCAGGCCAAGGGCGGAAAAGCCTTCCAGGCTGGTTTCGAGCGTCATGTTCCATGGCAGTACCACGATGCTTTCGATGCTGTAATTGAGCAGCCAGTTCTTTTCGGGCAGCCCGTTGCGGATAGCAAAGCGGCGGTTGTTCCAGGTGGCGCTGCCGGAAACATTAATGCTGATGCGGTCTGCCGGATAGTAATTGACATGTACATCAGGCGCCAGCGTGAGGATGGTGTTACTATTGGCTTCCCCGTTATTATATAGTGTATTGCGCGAATAGGTGCCGGTAAAACCCAGTGATACCGAAGAGTTGCGCGGTGCAATGGTGATGCTTTTACCGGCGGTGAGGTTCGCCTGGTAGTTGCCCCGTACATTTACCGGAATGATCAGTTGTTGCCCGGTATTTTTATCGATGCTGGTGCTGTCGGTGACCTGGCTGCTGTACCAGTTGAACCCGGCGGTGGCATACATGGAATTACCGGAGGACGGTGCCACCTGGTTGAATGACAATGACCACCGGTGGCTCTTTTCCTGGTCCAGCAGCGGATTGCCGCGGCGTACATACAGCGGGTCGGTATTGTCTGTCAATGGCTGGAGATTGCTGACAGCGGGCGTAGTAGCGATAGTATTGTAGCGGAATATCAGTCTTTCTTTGTTGCTGGTTTTATATTCCGCATAGGCTTCCGGCAGCCAGGCCCGGAACTGCCGGTCGATGGTATAGCCTTTCAGGCCTGAGTGCCCGTAGATTGTGCTATACTGCCATCCGGCGCCGACGGTATAACGGAAACGCTTATAGTTGCCGGCCAGCACAGCTTTGGTGGTCTGTTGCCATTTGCGGGTGTTGTAGTTATCGCTGTACAACGGATCGATGTCGTCGTATGTGCCGCTGCTGCTGCGGTTGCTGGTTTGCCGGTCGTACGTGCCGTCGGAGTAGTACAGTTGTTGCCCCAGCTGAAGGCTTAATGGCCGTGATAACGGCTCCGTATATACGATATTTCCGCTGATGGCCGATACTTTGGATTTGCTGGCCATCTGCTGATCAATGTGGCTGTCTTTTTCTCCTGTAGGAAGATGAAAGAAGGTACTGTTGGACCGGTTCTGTAAGAGGGTGTTGTTCTCCAGGTATTCCGGTTTGGCGGTGAGCATCAGCGTTCGACCGGGTTTTGCCAGGCGGTGGCGCAGTTGCACTTCTATGGAGCCGAGGCGGTTGTCGCCGCTACTGTGCGTGTTTTGGTTACCGTCATTGAGCAGGGTAGTGCCGTCTGCGGTATAGGAGCGGAAGGTGCGGTCCTGGCTGTTATTAAAATGGTTCAGGTCCGCATGCGGCATCAGTTTCAGGGCAGTACGGGTGTTTAGCGGTGTTTCCACGGTGAAGTCTATACGCTGGTTCATGTTGTAGTTGGTGGTGTTGCCGTTCTGCAGGTAGTTATAGGCCGTATCGGTCAGGCGGTATTGCCGGGCGTAGTCGTAGTTGTTGCGGGTATTTGTTTCATTGAAGAAATAGCTGCTACGCAGTTTGAACCCGTTGTTCCAGTCGTTGTTGAAGTTAACGCCTCCGAACCGGGTATCGGTGAGACCGATGGGGCGGTCTATTTCCGCGAGGGCTTCGGGCGTGCCGGTGATTTTCACGCCTTTCATGTTCATGAGTTCTGACAACGCCGCGGGTGGCAGGTTGTTGAACATATCGGGATTGGAGCCTGCCATTTTGATCAGTTCAGAAGCGCTGAAACCGGATTTATTCACATTGTTGCCTTTCAGCAGGAGGGACAGCTGCATGTCGTTAAGGAAGCTGTTGGCGTTCACGCCACCTTCGTAGCGGTCCATGGTGCCGGCACCGGCGCTGGCATTGCCGAAGTAGCCACGTTTCCGGTTCTTTTTCGTGACGAGGTTGATGGTTTTTGTTTGTTTGCCGTCGGCTACGCCGGTGAATTCGGCCATATCGCTTTGTTTGTCCAGTATCTGCACTTTGTCGATCATGTCTGCAGGTAGGTTACGGGTGGCCACGGCGGGGTCGCTGCCGAAGAATTCCTTGCCGTCTACGAGGATGCGTTGTACGGTTTCGCCCTGTGCTTTGATGCTGCCGTCGCGTTCTACCTGTACACCGGGCAGTTTGCGGAGCAGCTCTTCCACCACCGCATTGTCTTTTGTCTTGAATTTATTGGCGTTGTATTCAATCGTGTCGCCTTTCATCTGTACCGGTGGCGTATTGTCTTTGATGGTGACGGCCTGCAGCTGCATACTGGCGGCTTGTAGCGCGATAGTGGCGGGCAGCGCGGGAAACCGTCCGGCAGGGACACTGAAGAAAAGTGTGCTGTCAGCATAACCGAGACTGTGCAGATGCAGCTGATAATGCCCGTCAGGCAGGGAGAAGGTTACTTTCCCCTGTGTATCGGTCATGGCTGTACGAATAACAGCCGTATCATGGAGGGAAGTAATTTTAACAGATACGCCGGCCAGTGTTTTTCCGGTGGCAGCGTCGCCGGTTTGTGTTTGTTGCCGGCGCTGCTGGGCGATTGTTATCTGGAAAGACAATAACAGGATGGCCGGCAGGTATATGGTACGCATCATTTTTTTCATGCGGTAAAATTACCGGGCAGCAGGCGGGGAATAGGTTAACGAGTATGTATATACTCTTAATGAGTGTTAAAAAATCTTGTGAACAGGTCCTGATGGATTCAGGTTGATAAATGACGAAGCAGGCTATAGAACATGAGCCCATGTTTTTTTCTATGGCGTGTGATTTTTTTGTTTCTCCTGCGAATAATATAACCGGGGATGTAAAGATTTAGACGAGTAACTTAAATCCGCGGCCACGTACGTTCACGATCTGGATGTTGCCGTCCTGCTGGAGGTACTTGCGCATCCGGGTAATGTATACGTCCATATTGCGGGCGTTGAAAAAGCTGTCGTCTCCCCAGATGCTGAGCAGCATGTCTTTGCGGGAGGTGATATTATTGACATTGTCGGCCAGCATTTTCAGCAGATCGGCTTCCCGTTGGGAGAGGCGTCGTATTTCGCCGCCATAGTGGAGTTCCTGCCGGGGATGGTCGAACAGGTAGCTGCCCAGCCGGACCTGGCCCGGCTTGATTTGGTGCTGACCTGGATGCTGACCCTGGCCTGGACCTCGATGCTGATTCAAACCTTGACCCTGGTCCTGGCCTTGGCCCTGGTCCTGACTTTGACCTTGATCCTGGGCTTGGCCTTGATTCTGGCCTTGATCCTGACTTTGACCTTGACTTTGACCTTGACTCTGATCCTGGCTTTGACCCTGGCCATGATCCGGGTTTGGGCCCGGGAGGGTTGCTGGTACGGGAGAGAAGAGGGTGCGTTTCAGCAGGGCATGAATGCGGAGTATCATCTCTTCCATGCTGAACGGTTTTTTTATATAGTCGTCGGCGCCGGCGCGAAAACCTTTCAGCACGTCCTGCACTTCGCTTTTGGCGGTGAGGAATATCAGCGGGGTATGGGTATCGGTGGCACGGATTTCCTGTACCAGTGTGAGCCCGTCTTTGCGGGGCATCATGATGTCGATGACACATACATCGGGCCGGTGCTGGCGGTATAGCTGCCAGCCTTCCTGTCCGTCGGCGGCATAGATCACCTCAAAACCTTTCATCTCCAGCGTTTCTTTTACAACGCCGGCGAGCACGGTTTCATCTTCTACCAATAATAAACGTATCTGTTGTTTCATCATTTTGCCAGTTCAATGGTGAATATGCTGCCTTGTCCGGGAACGCTGGTTATTATTTGCTGCCAACAATAGGCGTATCTGTTGTTTCATCATTTTGCCAGTTCAATGGTAAATGTGCTGCCTTGCCCTGGAACGCTGTCTACTTTGATGGTGCCGTTTATCCTCTCCAGCAGGCTTTTTACATGGCTGAGACCCAGCCCGTACCCTTTGACCGTATGCAGGTTGCCTTGTGACACGCGGTAAAATTTATCGAAGATGTACGGCTGATGGGCTTTGTCGATGCCGATGCCGTGGTCTTCGATGGTAAACCGGTAGTGTTGCGGTAACTCGGTGACGGTCAGCACTATCTTTTTAACAGCCGAAGGCGTGTATTTGATCGCGTTATCCAACAGGTTGGATAAAACGGTCCGTATGGCGGCCGGCTGGATAAGCAACTCGTTATGGGCCACCTGTATGGTGGTTTGTATCTGTACGCCGGGCAACCCGGAGAAGCGCGCCCCGACCGTTTTCAACAGCTCCGGGATAGATACCTGGCTGGCGGCTTCCTGTGGCTCGTCGTCATGTTCCAGCCGGGTGAGGGCCATGATGTTGTCTACCAGCCCCTGTAGTTTATGTAGCTCATCCTGTTCCAGCCGCAGGTAACGCTCTGTCTTTTCCGGGTCTTTACTGCCCCCGAAGGTCAGCAGTGCCTCATTGGTAGCGGTGAGAATGGCCACAGGTGTTTTTAGTTCATGGGTGATATTGCTGATGAAATCGTTTTTCATGGTCTCCAGCTTTTTCTGCCGGATGATAATCCGCCACAGTACCCATATGCAGCCGGTGATGAGCAATATCATAAAGAATGACAATACCAGCGGCCATAGTATTTTCACCAGTAGGAAGGTGCCGGCGCCCTGGAACTGCGCCACGATGGTCTGCCGCGATTGCAGGGAGGTGGAACGGATAACGGCCACGTGCTCATCGGCCGTAATAGTGGTGTCCTTATCTATAATACGAATGGTAAAAGGCAGGGCGATATGCCGGTTGTCCAGTTCTTCCCGGTAGTATTTATTCAGCAGGGCAGTATCTATTTTAACGATGTTGCTAAAGGCAAAAATACTGGCGAGGAACTGGTTCATGTCCGTGCCAACGTCCTGTAGCCGGAAATTTTGTTGAAATACAGTACTGTTTCCTTTTTGATTACTGTCAAGGGCGATCACTTTCACCTGGCCGGTGCTGTCTGAAAGGGGAACAGTATCGGTGACGTTGCCGGCGCTGAACTGGAACGTATGCTTATGACGCGAAACCCGCAGGGTGTCTTTTCGCTGTAGCTGGCCTTCAAGTTGTTTCACGGAACCGATCACGGCACGGTCATAGGCTTTTTGCAACCCGTCAGACACCACCTGCACAAAAGCAGTCTGCTGCCCCAGCCAGGCTGTCCGAAGCCAGTATAACTGAAAGGCCAGCACCGCCAGCGCGGTAGGGATGGTGATCCACCATATCCGTTTAACAATGAAATCCATCCTGCAAAGATAGCTGAAGCCACCATGCCCGCAACGCCGGATTAACACTCATTAACACTTTTGCAAGGATGATTAACAAACGAAAACCCGCTCCGTCCATCCCGTTGCGTAACACCCCGTCCCATGGCTTAGTCATCCGTCCCAAAGGTTTGTTGTTCGTCATAACTAAATGAAAATCAGTTGTTAATGATTTAGTATTGTGTCGTGTTCATCACGGGGCACTGACAAAATACAAGACATATGTACCGCAGTTTTTGTTTGTTTTTTTTCTTTTTATGCATGCGGCTGACCGCTCAGGGGCAGCAGCAAATCACCGGCATGGTCATCGATGTGAAAGGTCAACCGGTAGAAGGCGCCAACATATATATTACCGGCACCCTCGATGGGGCCTCTTCCGATAAAGCCGGGAAATTCAGTTTTGCGACAACACAAAAAGGCACCGTCATCTTAGGGGCCAGTTATATAGGATATAAAGATTTCAGGCTGACCGCGCCGGTAGACCAGATGGGCCAGTTGAAGATCGTGTTGCAGCCCAGTGAGAAAGCCCTCGAAGAAGTAGTGGTGCGGGCCAGCACTTTCAGTCTTGGAAAAAGCCGCACCCTGGAAAAGCTGGATGCGCTGGACGTAGTGATGACAGGCAGTTCCAACGGCGATATCTACGGCGCGCTGATGTCGCTGCCAGGCACCCAGAAAGTGGGAGAGGACGGCAAACTGTATATCCGTGGCGGTGACAACCGCGAAACCCAGACGTTCATTGACGGGATGCACGTATTAAGCCCTTATTCCATTACTGCCCAGGACATGCCGGCCCGCGGCCGTTTCTCCCCTTTTCTTTTCCAGGGGATCAATTTCTCCCTTGGCGGGTACGAATCAGAATTTGGGCAGGCGCTGTCCGCCGTGCTGCCCATGGACACCAAAGATGTGGCCGGAAGCACTAAGGCGGGCATCAACTTCTCCCCATTGAGCGCCGGCGGCGGTGGTTCGGTGGCTTTCCGTAAAAGTTCCCTTTCAGCCAACGTGAATTTCACCGACCTCACACTGTACAATAAGGTGCTGCCCGACCGCTACTCCTGGAAGAAACCCTATCAGTCACTGTCTGCGGAAGCGCAATATAAAACCGCTGTAGGCGCAAGAGGGGTATTTAAACTTTACACCGCCTATGACCGTACCGCCTTCATCCGTACGTTTGCAGATACCCTCGATCATGTTCCGCAGCGCGATTTCCGGCTGCAGCAGGATAACTACTACCTGAACGCAACCCTGAAAACGAAGACCCGTCATAATACCCACCTGTTCTTTGGTGCCGCCGGGTCGTATGTGGACAACCGTTATGACAATGCACGGTTTCAGCGCGACAGCTACCATCAAAATGAACAGGAGCTGCACCTGAAAGCCAGGCTGGAGAAAAACATCATGCCCGGTTACCGCCTTAGCACCGGTATGGAAGCGTATCTGCGCGGCTACCGCGCCGTTTATCACGATACGCTGCAGCAACGGCTGCAGGACCAGCAGGTGAATTATCAGCTGTATGCCGCGTTTGTGGATAACCAGGTACGCCTGCTGCCGGGACTGTATGCCAATGCGTCCGGGAGAATGGAGTATGCGCAGTTCAGCAGCGCCTGGAATTTTTCGCCCCGGGTTTCGCTCAACTATCTCGCTAACCGTTTCCAGGTGTCGGCCATCTGGGGCAGGTACTATCAGATGCCGGACAACAGCGTGCTGGTGGCGCCGCATGAAAATATGCAACAGTCGGTGGCTTCCCATTATATCCTTGGCGCCTCCTATGAATACAAGGGCCGGCTCATCAAAGCAGAAACCTATTACAAACAATACGACCAGCTGGAATTATTACAGCAACAGGTGTATCACGCTAACGGCTATGGTAAAAGCACCGGTTTTGACGTGTATTTCTCAGATGAGTCTTCAGTGCCGCACCTGAAATACAACGTGTCTTATTCGTATAATGACGCTGCGCGGTTGTACCGGGACTTTCCCGTGATGTCCACGCCGCTGTTTGCCTCACGGCACAATGCGCGCATGTCAGGGAAGTATTATTTCCCGGCACTGAAAACCTATGCCGGGGTTACGGCTACCTACGCCAGCGGGCGGCCTTACCGCGACCCTAACCGCGACGGCTATATCAATGCAGTTGACAAAGACTATTTCAGCCTGGACGCCAATCTCACTTTCCTGATCAGCAAGCAGGTGATCCTCTATACCTCCTGCGGCAATATTACCGGAAGGCAAAATACCTATGGCTACCGTTATGCGCCGTCGCCCGATGCTACAGGTGTTTATCAGGGCGCACCGGTGATGGCGTCCCGTAACAATTTTTTCTATATCGGAGTGTTCATCTCGCTGAAGAGCAGCTCCGCCTACGACGTTTCCAGTTTTTAATCAACCTAAAAAAAGAACAAAAATGAAAAACATGTTCGCACTTTGGATTTTATTAACCATGACAATATCCGGCTATGCCCAAAACACGATCAACTGCGAAGAACAGCTGCAGCTGGTGTTAAACAAAGTGAAAGAAGAAAAGGATATGAGCGGGGTGTATAATCATGTGAATACTTTAAAGCGATTATCGGGCCTGTGCCCCGGAGAATGGCTGCCGGACTATTACATCGCTTATCTAGACCTGAAACTGGTGCTGAGCAGGAACACCGACAAACCGGCGGACCTGTTACTGGAAGCGGCCGACAAGCTGGCCCAGCTGAAAGGCAATGCCAAAGCCAATGCGTCTGAGGTATACACACTGGAAGGATACTATTATTACGCCATGATAGCGCAGGACCCGGCGGTGAACGGACAGAAATACTACCGGGAGGTGGTGGCCGGTTATGAAAAAGCGATCCGGCTGGACCCCTCCAATCCGCGGCCACAGCTGCAGCTGGCCATCTTCCAAAACCTGATGGCAGCCTTTATGAAACAAACAAACAACGGTTTTTGTGATAAACTGCAACAGCTGGAACAGACTTTCCGGGACTTTAAACCAGCCAGCGCCGTGGCCCCGGCCTGGGGACTGCCTGAGCTGCTGCATGTACGGCAAAACAATTGCCACTAGTGGATAATTTCCTGGAATGCGGGCACAAAACTCCGTGATACCGGAATGGGATAATGCTCATAATCTTTTAGCATGATCTTATAGCCGTTGGAGTTGCCGGTGGCGGTTTTGATGTGGGTGAGGTTCACGATAAACGAACGATGACAGCGGAACAACGTTGGTGCCTGTACGGTTTCAAGAATGGTGGTAAGGGTGTTACGGATAACCGTTGACGTTACCTGCCCGTCTGTATAATGATATACATGCACATGATTTTTCACGACTTCGAGGAAAAGGAAATCGTGCAGGCTTATCTGTAGCGGCGCTTCCGTGATGTTGGTAGAAGGGAACACCAGCTCCTGTGAGGGGTTGGTTTCCTGTAGCTGCTGATCGCTGCGGATGATACTGTCCATATGATGGCGCATGGCCCGGTGGTAGCGGATGGCAATGACCGCTGTCACCGGGAATATGCCTACAGCGACGGTGATCAGTAATACCCGGAACAGGATCTCCAGCCGCACCAGCAGTTCGCCGTTTCTGAAAGCATAGATGTCTTCAAAAAAGAAAAGAAATATCAGCGTATTGAAAAAAGCCAGCACCAGGAAGACGGTGAGGATGTAGACTGCCTCGTGAAAGATGGTCCACCTGCCAATACGGTGTTTCAGTATTTTTCCCTTGAGGATATAGTTACAGCAAAACAAGCTGCCAAAAGTGGCAATACCAAAAGGAAGAGCGCCCAGCAGTTTGTTGCCCCGATACTGGCTGAAGCCAAAAGGCTGATAAATAAAGATTATCAGGCTGACCAGGATACTGATTATAAGAATACTGTTGAGCCTGACGAATTCAAAGGGATATTTTCTCCGGAGCAATTGGTTGACCTGCTGTAGCATGACGCAAAAGTAGGATTTCTTGCCATAATAGCGCAGCTGGCGGAATTTTAAAAGAATCTGCCTTTTTTCGTTTCTTTGCGTTATCAAGCAGCATCTTTTATGAAAAAAGCCGAGGCAACAAGACTGAATATTTTACAAAAGGCATTTGAACTGATCTATGTACAGGGATATCAGACTACCAGTATAGATGAAATACTGGCCACTACCCAGGTAACAAAAGGTGCTTTTTATTACCATTTCAAAAATAAGGATGAAATGGGGCTGGCTATCATTAACGAGCTGCTGAAGCCTTCGTTTGCTGCTGCTTTTATACAGCCGCTTGAGAAAAATACCGATGCGCTGAAGGCTTTATACGATATGATGTATGAACTCCTGATGAAAAATGATTTCCTGAAAGTAGAATACGGATGCCCGGCATCCAACTTCACGCAGGAAATGGCACCCTGGAACAAGGCTTTTACCAAAGCGCTGAACAATCTCTCAGAACAGTGGAAACATGCCATTATCAATGCTGTGGATACCGGTAAGAAAAACGGGATGATCAGTTCAGCAACGGATGGTGAACAAGTGGCGGTTTTTATGATGTCTGGCTACTGGGGCATCAGGAACCTGGGAAAACTGAAAAACAGCAAATCTGTCTACCAGGTCTATCTCAAACAATTAAAAAACTACCTGGAAACCCTGCGATAAATTTTTTTGACAAAAAACATACTAGTTAGTATGTTTTTTCTATACCTTTACCGCGACAAAAAATACAGGTATGTATCAGTCGCTCACTTTTCTTCATTCCATCATCCGCTGGCTGGTGTTAGTAAGTTTGATTATCGCCATCTGCAAAGCAGCCAAAGGATATTTTACCAACGCGGTCTTTACAAAAGGTGATAATGCCGTAAGGCACTGGACTGCCACCATCGCTCATATACAATTGCTGGCAGGCATGGCGCTCTACTCTCAAAGCCCGGTCATTCAATATTTCTGGAAACACTTCAGTACAGCAAAGGAAACGTTTGACCTGCTGTTCTTCGGTTTGATACACGGCCTGTTGATGTTTACTGCCATTATTATTGTCACTATCGGTTCTGCTATGGCGAAGCGCAGGCCAACAGACAAAGATCGGTTTAGAACCATGCTGGTTTGGTATTCCGTAGCCTTGCTTATTATTTTCATTGCCATACCATGGCCGTTTTCACCTATTGCTAACAGACCATATTTCAGATAAACATGAAATCGTTATTCAGCACGCCGATCGGACGGCTACGCATCATCAGTTACCTGGAAGGTATTTCTTTGCTTATACTTTTATTTATTGCGGTGCCTTTAAAATATGCATCCGGTTTGCCGGGTCTGACAAAGTTAATGGGGCCTGTTCATGGCCTGTTATTCCTTCTTTTCATATTCAATACCATCAGTGTGGGCGTGGAGTATAAATGGAAGTTTAAAGACACTACCTGGAAAGTGATCCTGGCATGTTTTATTCCTTTTGGTACTTTTTATATAGATAAAAAAATTTTGAGTAAAATATGAAAAGATGGATGATCATTGCCGTCGCATTGCTCCTGGTATATATTGGGTACAGGGTTTACAGGTTCTATACCCTGGACAAGGGGCTCGATAGGTTGGTGACAGCAGGAGCAATCATACTGGATGTGAGAACAGCGCAGGAGTTTAAAATGGGGCATATAGAAGGGGCCGTTAATATATCGCTTGGCGAAATCCGCCAGCGGTATATTGAACTGGATACAGCTAAAACCTATATCACGGTTTGCTCGCATGGCCTCCGCAGCGTAAAGGCGGAGAAGCTGTTGAAAGAAAGAGGGTTCAGGAAGGTATATAATGGCGGGGCGTGGAGCGATTTCCAGGAATACCTGAACAAGCATAAAAAATAACGTGGCGGTAAACAAGCGGCCGCCTTATTTATGATGAGACGGCCGCTTTCTGCTTAGAGCTCAAACATCATATCCCGTAGTTTGTTCCAGTCCCCGTCGTCATCATCTTTAAAGTCTCCATTTATCATCATCACCACAGCCCGTTTGGTAGCGTAGTTGACATATAACTGGGCATGACTGCCGTATACGTCGCCGCCGTGGCCATAAATATCCTGGTTGCCCACTTTCCGGTGCTGCCAGAAAAGGCCGTACACTGATTCTGCTTCCGGGAATTGTACTTTGCCCATCGCTTCCAGAGTGCCGGCGGCAATAATCTGTTTGCCATCTTTGGCGCCATAGTTCACCAGCATCCTGGCAAAAGTGCTAAGGTCGTTCAGGCTGGCGTGCAGACCGCCGGTACAGTAATCTACCATGCTGTAATCCCCGTGTGTTTGCTGGTCGGCGTCATAAGGCAGGGCGAATGGCTGTGTAGCGTAATCACGCAGGTGCCATACCAGTGCGGTAGTGCCCAGCGGAGCAATGAACTGGCGGTACGACCAGGTGTCGAAACTTTCCTTTACAGTCAATTCTACAATGTAGGCAGCTAATGCGGCACCCAGATTGGAATACCCGAAGACGGGTTTGGCGCGGTCGTCGATGAAGCTCCTGGTATTATAGAATTTTCCGGAAGGATCGAGCATGCTTTGCACATATTCCGACAGCGCCATCGGATGGTCTTTCCCAGGCACCAGGAAATCAGACAATAGCATGTCGCGGTATACAGCGTCTATAATACCGGAGGTGTGCGACATCAACAACCGCAGCGTAATTTTTTTGGTTGGGTTGAAAGGGTTCTGCAGTTTAAAAGGCAAATAATCGTTGACATCAGCATCGAGGTTTAATTTGCCGTTTTCCACCAGGCGCATAATGCTCAGGCCAATGAATGGTTTAGCCAGTGAGCCCACTTTGAAGACGGTCTTCGCTGTGATGGCTTCTTTTTTTTCGATGTTGGCCATGCCGGCTATTTTAGACCAGACGATGCCGTCCGGGCCCACCAATGCGACGGCGATGCCCGGGATCTTCTTTTGTTCAGTAATAACAGCGATCTGTTTTTCTACTTTTTCAGTTTTGAATGGCACGGAAGGAGTGGCGTCGTCTTTGTCCTTTTTTTTGCAGGCACACACGGCCAGCAGGAGCCCTAGCCCTAAGCAATAGTTTCTCATATGTTTTTTTGCAAATGAAAGAAAGATCATGTTGGCGATTGACCGGTATTATAGAAAGCCGGTCATAGTTACGTTCAACAGACATCTGTGTGCAACAATACCGGCGTAGGGGTAGGAGTGGGTGGGCCGCGTATTATTGGTAGACTAAATGAGCCGGTTGGTGTGGCGGATGAGGTATTTTGTTCACCGGCGGCGGTAATATAATGATGGGAATACAAGCGGGGCAGCAGAAAAAAATTACTTCGGTGTTGCAACATTTGATACCTGCGGCGGTAGTATATATGATTGTTGGCATGAATGACTATCAGCCGCAATGGCAGCCGCTGATGAAAGCACTGGCGACTGTTTTTATCCTTGCGGCGCCATATGTGAACCAGTATGTGCTGGTGCCCCGGTTGCTGCTGCGCTTCCGGTATTACGCGTATGCGGTGCTGGTATTGGCGTTGATCGCCTTATTGTTTGGCGTCACTGTCTGGACAGAACCTTTGCTGGCGCCAATGCTGAAGGCTGGTAAATTTTTTACGCCCTGTGATGTACAGGACATATTGGCGTTTTTTGTGATGATGTTATCGCTGGTGGCGGCTTCTACAGCCATACCGCTGTTCTGGCAATGGGTACAGGCCAGCTACCAGCGCACGGCGACGTTGGAGACGGAGCTGGAAAGCCTGAAGAAACAGCTGTCGCCACATTTTCTCTTTAACACGCTCAATAACCTTGATACGCTGATTTATGCGGACCAGCACCGGGCTTCGGCGGTAGTGCATTCGCTGTCACGGTTGCTGCGCTACCAGTTGTACCTGTCGGGCAGCGATAAGGTTTGTCTCCGGCAAGAGCTGGACTTCATGAAGGATTTCCTGTACCTGGAACAGCTGCGGCATGATGTGCTGGAAGTGCGTATCACAGTGGATGACGGCGCACAGGACATATTGCTGCACCCTTTTCTGCTGATGCCTTTTGTAGAGAACGCCGTTAAACATAACGATTATAACGGTGACGCCTATATTCATTTGCATGTTGCCGTTGATGCCGGTAAGCTGCATTTTATCTGCGTTAATCCTGTCTCGCGTTATACGGCGGCGGATGGCGGCGCAGGCCTGAAAAATGTATGCCGCCGGCTGTCGCTGTTATATCCCGGTGAGCATACGTTGCGCACGGAAAATAACGACGGTGTATATACGGTAGCCTTAACCTTTAATATATGAACTGTATTGTCATAGACGATGAACCGCTGGCACGTGAGAAAATCCGGTTACTGGCGGCACAGGACGTGTCCCTGCAATTGCTGGGCTGCTTCTCCGGAACGGACAAAGCCGCGGATTTTATGGAGCTGAACCCGGTGGAGCTGGTGTTTCTGGATGTGGAAATGCCGGGTGGCTCAGGGCTGGACTTTGCGCGGCAGCTGCCGCAGGACACACTGGTGATTTTTACTTCCGCTTATGCTGAATATGCCCTGAACAGCTACGATGTGAATGCCATCGATTATCTCGTGAAACCTGTACATGCGGCGCGTTTTGCGCAGGCGGTGCAGAAAGCGCAGGACTATGCGGACATGAAAAGGCAGCGCAAGCTGCAACAGCAGGAGGTGGCCGCCCTGCAGCAGGACCACGTGTTTGTACGGGCCGACAGGCGGCTGCACCGTGTCGTATTCAGCGATTGCCGGTATATAGAAGGCATCAAAGACTACTGCGTGTTGCATCTTTCCGATCGCAAACTGATGGTGGGCGTCAATCTGAAAGCCTTGCTGGAACAGCTGCCACAGGACATCTTTGTACGGATCAGCAAGTCAGTGGTGGTTAATTTCCGGCATGTGACAAGCCTGAACCATCAGGATGTACGGATTAACGATGAAGAGCTCATGATCGGCAATGCCTACCGCGAGCACCTGTTCTCGTTTTTTGTGGAACATCATGTTATCGGGAGATGATCTATTTTTTGTTGAATAGTCTGTTTTTCGGGTTGTGTTTTAGAGAGATGCAATGCCTGTTGCAGGTGTTGCAGCGCCTGCTGGTTGTCGATGCCGTGGTATAGCTCTCCCAGCAACGTATGATAATACGGATTGCCGGAAAGGCCCAGTTTCTCCGCTTCCGGAAGGGCGGCGGCATTACCTTTTACTTTAGAGAGGGCGAAGGTGCGATTGAGCGCCGCCACGGGCGAGTATTCCAGCTGTAGCAACCGGTTGTACAGGTGCAGGATATTGTCCCATTTTTCCGGCGTGTCTTCCTTGATGGTATGCCACCAGGCGATGGTGGCTTCGAGGTGGTACCTTGACAAGGAGCTGCCTTGTGAGGCTTCGTGCAGATAGTAGGCGCCTTCAGAGATCAGTTCCCGGTTCCATAACGCTTCGTCCTGGTCCTGGTAGAGGATGAGCGCGCCGTTTTCATCTTTGCGGGCCGGCAGCCTGGAAGCATGGAAGCACATCAGCGCCATCAGCGCGTTCACCGCCGGTGTATTGGTGAGCGGATTGTTCAGCAGCAGTTTGGTGAGGCGTATGGCTTCGATGCACAGCTCTTCCCGGACCACGGCGTCCTGGCTTTCGGAATAGTAGCCTTCGTTGTACAGCAGGTACAAGGTGGTGAGCACGGCGTTTAGCCGTTGGGGTATTTCGGCGGTAGCCGGCATTTCGATGGCGATTTTTTCGGTCCGCAGTTTTTCACGCGCACGGAACAGTCGTTTGTTGATCGTTTCCTTATTCGACAAAAAAGCGTTGGCAATTTCATCGATGCCAAAGCCACAGAGGATGCGCAGGGCAAGGCCTATCTGTGCTTCGGCAGGTATCACCGGATGGCAGATGGCAAACAGCATCTGTAGCAGGCTGTCGCTGATGTTCTGATCGGAGAGGTCCGGTTCGGGAGCAGGCACGGCAGCTGTTTGTTTCAGTTCGGGCAGGATTTTCTCGCGGAACATATGAGCCCGCGCAAAATAATTCCTCGCTTTGTTTTTGGCCACTACGTACAGCCAGGCGGTAGGGTTTTCCGGAATACCTTTGTAGGACCAGGTTTCCATGGCCAGCAGAAAAGTTTCACTGGCGATGTCTTCGGCCAGTTCAATATGTTCAATACCAAAATATTTACAGAGGACAGCAGATATCTTGGAGAACTCTGTCCTGAACAAATGTGGTATCAATTCCTGTTGCTGCATAACGGAAAGGAAAGCTCCTGCCACAGGGGCAGGAGCTGTTACATAAAGTTAATGCATATCTTCTCCCCTGATAATTTTTCTTACTTCTACCGTATTGCCTTCACCGCCTAATATAGGGCAGTCTTTGGCAAACGATGCCGCTTCATCGGCGGATTCGGCCTTTACAATAATATAGCCACCCAGCGTTTCCTTGATTTCTCCAAAGGGCCCGTTGGTGACCATTTTGTTGTGATGCACCACACGGGCGTCATCGAACAGCAGCCCGTTGCCGAGCACAAATTTGTTCTGTGCAGCGATGCCGCCAATCCAGTCCATGGTGGCTTTCATCCATATCTGCATTTGTTCGGGAGAAGCGATTTTTTTGCCATCCTCGTGGCGGAAAATCAACATAAATTCGTCCATGATGTGTCTGTTTTAATTGTCAGGAATATTGTTTTGGAACACCCCTTAACAAATGAAAAATATCAAATTGGACATCTGCCTGAAAAAATATTTTTTTTAACAGATTGGCGGTGCGAACCCGCCGGCAATATATGTTTTTATTGTATGACCAATTTAACGGAGTCAACCGACAGCCGTGTTTTCAGCCAGTTCTGCACTTTAATTTTTTCAGCCGGTTTTATTTTCCGGGAGAAGCCTGCCATTACTACCATACAAGTGTCCGTGTTACTGCTGTCGGACCGGCGGAATACCATGGGAGAGGCGGCATAATATTGACAATTGGGAAACAGGACTTTAAGCTCGCCGGTTAGATCAGGCGGGGGCGGCGGCGTGGTAACGGGCACATTGACCTGGCGGCTGCTGTCCTGCCGGAACACGTCTTCCAGTATACTGGCCTTGATCTGGGAGAAATCGATCTCCTGTTTTGCATTGAGCCCCTGCCTGACTACCAGTTGTGTATTGTACAGATGGTATTGTGGCATGATGGCGCGTATCCGTGCAATGGCCGTATCCGCCAGTTCCGCACCAATCAGTAGCAGGTTGATTTCACGCTGTTTGGGCTGGTAGAGGAAATTGCGGCTGACCACCTGGGTGTTGTTAAAGTTGAAGGCGTCCCGGACAAAATTCCGGGCATTGTTTTCAAAGATGCTTTTGTCTACAATACGATAAGCCAGATAGACGCTGGGAGTAACAGTAATGACAGTAATCAGTAGGATATAACGGGATACTTTCCGTTCATACTTTTTATCTTCAAAATGACGTTTTCTGAAGCGAAGAAAACGCACGATCAGGAAAGTGCTCAGGCAGATGAAGATGCTGTTGATAAAATAGAGGTAAAGCGCGCCGGCGAAATACAACAGGTTGCCATTGGCCAGTCCGTAACCTGCTGTACACAGCGGAGGCATGAGTGCGGTCGCGATGGCCACTCCGGGTATCACATTGCTTTTTTCCTGTCGGGTGGCCGCCACTATACCAGCCAGGCCACCCAGGAAAGCAATGAACACATCCCATACAGAAGGCGTGGTACGTGCCAGCAGTTCGGACTGTGCGTCGTGCAGGGGCGTAATCAGGAAGTAAAGGGTGGAAGTGGCTATGCTGATCATAGTGGCGATAAGCAGGTTGCGGCTGCCTTTTTTCAACAGGTCGAAGTCACTGATGCCCATGCCTAACCCAATGCCCATAATAGGGCCCATGAGCGGGGAGATAAGCATAGCGCCGATGATCACCGCTGTGGAATTGACATTGAGCCCAATGGAAGCAATAAAGATGGCAAATATCAATGTCCATAGATTAGCACCTTTGAACTCTGAACTTTTGGTGATACTGGTGATCACTTCCCCTTCATCGGCTTTGTCGGAGTTCAGGTTGAACCGGCGTTGTACTGTGATGCGTACTGTTCTCCAGATACGGGATTCCCGGAATTTTTTTGTCATAATTTAAAAGATGTAACAGACAGTTAATGGATTAACAATCCTGCGCCCGCTTTCGTTCACGCGGTAAGTTTGCAGGGAAAATCCCGTAAAAACGGGATTTTATGTCTGTCTGGGTTAGTATATATTGTTAGTATTTCTAATCACTCAAACCGGTAAATTATGAAAAAGAAACCAGCAGCCAAACTGAAACTGGCTAAACTCAAAATTGCGGCCCTCAGCCAAACCATGGTGATCGGAGATCAAAACCGCACCCTGCCAATTACGCAACACAAAACCTGCCCTCCGACTTATTGGGTATGTTAGTACTGTAGGCAACCTATTCATAAGCAATGGCAGCCGGCGTATGGGATATCCCATGCGCCGGCTGTTTTTTATGAAAAATTGATTGAATTGAGTATTTTAGGCAGGACAACCTTTTGTTTCCACGTCATTATCCTGTTAAACAATACTAACATGAACATTTCCAGAAGGAATTTCCTGCGGCAAGGCACCCTGGCACTGGCGGGGGCCACGCTCTTGTCCCGGCCGCTGCTGGCTGCGGGCGCTAAAAAAGAAGTAATGGGCATCCAGTTGTATTCTATCCGCGAGGATATGAAAAAAGACCCGCTGGGTACTCTTAAACAACTGTCGGCCATGGGTTACCGGAATGTGGAACATGCCAATTACGTGAACCGTAAATTTTACGGTTATGCCCCTACGGAGTTTAAGAAAGTATTGTCAGATCTCGGTCTTTCCATGCCCAGCGGGCATACCGTGCTTGGGCGCACCCACTGGGACCCGGCCACCAAAGACTTCACCGATGCCTGGAAATACACGGTGGAAGATGCGGCCACGGTAGGACAGAAATTTGTTGTCAGCCCCTGGCTGGATGAAAGCCTGCGAAAGAATTATGATGACTTCAAGGCCTATATGGACGTTTTCAATAAAAGCGGGGAACTGTGCCGTAAGTCAGGCATGAAGTTCGGTTACCACAACCACGATTTTGAGTTCAGCCAGGAACTGAACGGGCACAAACTGTTCGACCTGATCCTGGAAAATACAGACCCGGCGCTGGTGGCCCAGCAGCTGGATATTGGCAACATGTACCATGCCGGCGGCGTGGCGCTGGACATTATGCGTAAGTACCCCGGCCGTTTTGAGCTGATGCATGTGAAGGATGAAATCAAATCTTCCGGTAAAGGGGAGATGGGCAGCGCATTTGAAAGCACTGTATTAGGCAAGGGCGTTATCCCGGTGAAGGAGGTGATAGACCTGGGCCGCAAATCCGGTGGTACCCGCTATTTTATTGTAGAACAGGAATCTTACCAGTCGCTTACCCCGCCGGAATCCGTAAAGCAGGACCTGGCCGCCATGAAAAAATGGGGCTTTTAAACTGTAATACTACATACCGGCAGAATGGACATGACCGTTCTGCCGGTATGTTGAAGGAGTCTCAGGAGCCGGCAGCAGCTGCTGTCTTGCTCTCCAGGATATTCAGATAGTGAGGGTTGTACATAATGCCCAGAATGTTGCCGAAAGGGTCTGTAACAGAGGCGGTGACAAAACCATGGCCTCTCTCGGTGATAGGCTGGTATTCGGTGGCGCCGAGGGCAATCAGCCTGTCCAGCGTGCCTTTCAGATCATCGGTATGCCAATATAGCACCGCGCCGGCAGGACCGTTGGTGGCACCGGGAGGAGCGTAACGGCTGTCAATGATGCCCAGTTCATGCTGGTAATCACCGATGCGGAACTCTGAATAGCCCGGCACGTCAAAATAAGGCGCCATGCCCAGTAATTCGGTATACCATTGTTTGGCGGCTTCATGGTCTGCTGCGTAAAAACTGATGGTGGCTACTCCACGGATAGTTTGTTTGTTCATGGGTGTGTGTGTTTTGTTGATGATGATACAAAACTATTTCCCTGGTATGACAACCCTATGTCAGCAGTATTTCAACTTTTTTAAACTTTTTTTCGGGTGGGAAAACCAGCCGGTATATCCCCAAAAAAGAAGGGCCTTCTCCGCCGGAGAGGCCCTTTGTACTTTATATATGATAGCGTTTGTTTGCCGGAATTAGCCGCGCTGCGGGTCGTAGCTGACCATCCAGCTGACGCCGAATTTGTCTGTCAGCATACCAAAGTAAGAGCCCCAGAATTGTTTGGCCATTGGCATGGAGGCATTGCCGCCGGCAGACAGGCTGCTGTACAGTTTGTCCGCGTCCGCCTCACTGTCTGCCGTGATGGCGATGGCAAAGTTGGTCCCGTTGGTAACGGTGCCGCCCATATGTTCGGGTACGTCGCTGCCCATTAGTATAGACCCTTTACCGATTGGCAGGGCCACATGCATGACTTTGTTTTTTTCGTGTTCCGCTGGTGCATACTCCGGAGGGCTGTCGCTGAAACGCATAACGACAAGGAACTCGCCGCCAAAAACAGATTTGTAGAAATTAAACGCTTCTTCGCAGTTGCCTGAAAAATTCAGGTAAGGATTCAGTGCAGATGCCATGGGATTACATTTTTAAGGTAAAACGAATAGTATATAAAATTACATTCCGTGCATTGATTCGTAGCGGGGCATTCGTGACAATCAGGGGAGTATATTACGACATTTTTTATGGATGCAGCGAAATCAGCAATAAAATAACAATTCCTTCTCTTAATCTTTTGAGTGCTTTCCGCATATGTTGCTCTACGGTATTGACGGAGATGCCCAATGTATCGGCGATTTCGTGGTTGGACATATGTTTGTTGCGGCTCAACAGGAAAACGGTACGGCATTGATCAGGGAGGGCCTGTACCTTGTTTTGCAACGCTTTCAGCAGGTCGCTTTTATATAGCTGTTGGGTGGTGTCTTCCACCGTGGCAGGCTGTTGTTGGGCGGCCAGGGAAGTATGTTGCTCCCGTACCAGCACTTTGCGGAAATAATCGTACGTCTTGTGCCGCAGTATCACCTGAAGATAGGCAGCCACATTGTCGAGGCGGTATTCTTTTTTGTAGTAGAAAGCCAGCAGGCTTTCCTGTGCCAGTTCCTCTGCTGTGTAGCGGTCTTTGGTTTTCTGATAGGCAGTCGTTACCAGCTGAGGGAAATACCTGCGGTACAGAGAGGCAAACGCGGCCTCGTCTCCGCTTTCCCAAAGCGACAATAATGATTGGTCGTCCTTATGTGTTTCGTAATAATTCAAATCATTCAAATCAAAGCATCAACGGTGGCGGG
Organism: Chitinophaga varians; assembly: GCF_012641275.1. NCBI lineage: Bacteria > Pseudomonadati > Bacteroidota > Chitinophagia > Chitinophagales > Chitinophagaceae > Chitinophaga > Chitinophaga varians. The sequence goes on from NZ_JABAIA010000002.1 coordinate 1,160,394, forward strand.
ATAAAGATAAAATCTTTTGTTAAAAATCTACCGGCGAAAAAAAATATATACGGAGAGTAACGGCAACGTTGTTGGCATTCGTCATCTATACATACCATCGTTTTTATTAAAATAAAAAATATTTGAACAAAGGGTAACGGTAGCGTTGTCCAGCTACGTCATATCCATATATGGAACAAGAGAAGCTTCATCAGTTACTTGAAAAATATCATGCCGGCCAGTGCAGCGAAGCTGAACTGGAAGCTTTGCAGCAATGGTATGAAAGCCTGGGAGGTGCGCCTGAGGCGCCTCACTGGAAGGTAACGGAGGATGCCTATCTCGGTGATCAGTATGCCATATTTCAGCAACGCGCAGGGCTTAAGCCTGTCGCTGGCGGCCGTCGCAGCTGGAAATGGGTGGCCGCTGCTGCTGCCGTTGTCGCCGTTTCCTGTCTGCTTGCCCGGTACTTTTATCCATTGTCTGTAACCAATACCCGTCAACCGGTGGCAACTGCCACGTCGCACCAGACGTTATTGCCGCCGGCGCCGGACGAGGCAGTCAGCTACGACCGGCACCTGGTACTGCCAGACAGTTCCGTGGTGTTGTTACGCGCCGGAAGTACGCTGGAACTGTCAGATTCCTTTAACCAGGCCACGCGCCTCGTCATCCTAAAAGGTGAAGCTTATTTCGATGTCCGTCATAATGCCCGCCAGCCTTTTATTGTCAGGTGTGCCAACGTATATACCTATGTGTTAGGTACCGCCTTTAATATTAATACAGCTGGAAAAGACCGGCAGGTGACCATCACCGTGACAAGCGGAAAAGTACGGGTGGAGCGGGAAAACAAGATCATGGCCGTGCTGACAAAAAACCAGGAGCTGATATGCCGCGACCACCAGCCAGCCATACCGGCCACTTTAGAGAACATCGCACCCAAAGTGGAGTGGATGGCCAAAGACCTGCTGTTTAATGAAACCAGCCTGGAAACAATCTGTCAGCGGCTGTCTGCCCGTTACCAGGTCAACTTTACTTTTGAGAGACAAGTGAACAAAGAAAAACGCGTCACTATTACTGATGCATTTTATGGGACAGAATCACTGAACGATATACTGGATATCGTCTGTACTACCCTTGGATATACCTATTCCGTTACAGGCAATACTGTAACTATCACAACGCTATAATCATCCGTACTACGGAATTCAAAAATCAACCAAGCCTTATTACCATGAGGAGAGTATGCCTGTTGCTATTATTTGCCTTGCATGTACACCTGGGCCATGCCCAGATCTTACAGAAAACCATCAGCCTGTCATTTGATCACCAGTCCCTGTCATCTATATTGACAGCGGCCGGAAAGCAGGCCGGATGCAAAATTTCTTTCCCGGCCGATGACGTGGCAGGCTGGGAAGACATGTCTATTCATTGTACCGCTAAGCCGCTGGGTGATGCGCTGGAACAGCTCTTGCTCGACACGGACCTCGGGTACAAAGCCCTGCCGAACGCCGTGGTGGTGTTCAGAAAACAAATATCACCGGCAGCGCGCCAGCAGGACCGCACTGTGATGCTGAAAGGTATCGTGAAAAATGAACAGGGCACCACTTTGCCTTATGTGACCATTGCTGCAGGCACCAGCGGTGTCATGACCACCCTCAACGGTGCCTACTACCTCCCCAATGTGGCTGCCAGGGCCAGCGTGCGGGTATCCTGCGTAGGCTATGAGCCCCGCACTTTTGTAGCGGAAGACCTGGCCTCCCTGTCTGAAGTGGTGTTGAAGTTGGGCCGCCACAGCCTGGGCGTGGTGGAAGTGAGCACCGCCTACCAGCGTATCCGCCCGGAACAGAGCACCGGCGCCATTGCGGCCATCGGCACCAAAGAATATGAGTCCCGTATCAGCACTGATTTTTTGTCCGGTATCCAGAACAAACTGCCAGGTGTCCTGATCAATAAGGATATTCAGTTTGAAGGAAACTCGCTGTTCCAGATCAGGGGCCTGTCCACTATTTCGGCGAACAAACAACCCCTGATCGTAGTGGATGGTTACCCTACGGAATTAACGCTGGACGCCATCAACCCCAATGAAATCAAATCCGTGACCGTGCTGAAAGATGCGGCTTCCGCAACTATCTACGGCGTTCGCGCTTCCAACGGAGTAATTATCATTGAAAGGAAACAGGCGGAGCTGGGCCGTACAAAATTTGCTTTTCGTACTACCCTGGGCGTTACCGGAAAAGAAAAATATAATACTTACCGCCTGGCGCCCAGCACGGCTGTCCTGAATTACCTGCGCGATTCCTATAAAGATGGCGCTGACATTCCTGCCGACTGGTCAGCGTACCGCACCTCCTACAATGTATACCAGCCAGGGTTCGATATTCTTCTCGATAAAAAAGCAGGTTATATTACACAAGCCCAGCTGGAAGAACGTTTCGCCGCATTAGGCGCCTATAACAATGCCGCTGATTACAGCCGGCTGTTTCTCCGTTCGGCGGTCAACCAGCAATATGACCTGAACCTCTCCGGTGGCACAGAGCAGGCCACCTACTATGTGTCCGCCAACTATACGGCCAACCGGTTCACCAAAATGAATAACAGCGACAGCCGGTTCCTGCTGTCCGGTCGGGCCAATTATAATTTTAATAAAAAACTTTCACTGGAACTCACTACTGACTACCTGGAAACAAAAAGTCTGCTGGCGCCGGTGCCGGATTTTATGGACGTGTACGGCTATGAACGATTCCGGAATGCTGATGGAAGCCCTGCGGCCATCTTCGTAGGGTCTAATATGAATCCGGTTTTTAATGATACCATTATTAAAAAGGGACTGTATGATAACATGAACTATCCCCTGGTCAATATGAACGAAATCAATGACAGGAACAGGACGGTGAATAATAAGGTGATCGCTAATTTTAATTACCGCATTGGTCATGGATTCAGTTTCAAATTCGGCGGTATCTATGAAAATTCCCGTTCCGATCTGAAACACTATGCCAGTGAAAAATCCTCAGAAGCGCGTCAGTACGTCAACGCTTATGCGGAACAAACGCCCACCGGCATTCTCTTCAATGTGCCAAAGGGAGGCTACATCAACCAGCAGAATGTCAGCGCCGTCAGCTATACGCTGAGGGCGCAGCTGGACTACAATAAAATCGTTCACGACGAGCATTCGTTTAACGTCATTCTGGGAGCAGAAAACCGGAAGGTAGTGGCGGAATCTTCTACCAGCGCCACTTTTGGGTACAACGACCAAACGCTGTTACAACAACCGGTGGATTATAACAAGATATTGACAGGCTACTGGGTCTCCAATTTTGCCGGGCGAAACCCAACGTTAATCTATGAGAAGCTTTTTGGAAAAGCCTACCAGGAAGACCGTTATGTTTCCGGATATTTCAACGGTGTATATGCCTTCAGAGGTAAATATTCACTGACCGGTAGTGTGCGGGTAGACCAGTCCAACCTGTTTGGTACAGACCCTCGTTTCCGCTACAAACCGCTTTGGTCAGTAGGTGCTGCGTGGAACCTCGACCAGGAGTCATTCATGAAAGGCGCAATATGGGTGGATGCGCTGAAACTCCGCGTGGCTTATGGTTTTAATGGCAACACGTCCAAAGCAAGCATTCCGCAGATCGTAGCGAAGTATGCCACCAATTTACGTACCTCACCTACTTCCACCGCGCTGAACCTCGCTTCTATGGAGAATGCCGCCCTGCGTTGGGAACAGACGAAAAACTTCAATACCGGCCTGGACTTCCGTTTTTTAGGGAAGATTTATGGCAGTTTGGATTATTATCAGCGTAACAGCGTGGACCTGCTGGCCGATGCGCAGCTGGACCCTACCAAAGGCGCCAGCAGCGCCAAACTGAATGCCGCATCTATCAGTAATCAAGGCATAGAGCTGAACCTGCATGCAGACTGGATCACCCGGAAACGGTTCAACTGGAATACCGGCATCGCGCTGGCCCGCAATACCAATAAAGTGCAAGACCTGTATGTGAATAACAAACTGTATTCCTATAATTACCTGACCAACAATTATGTAGTGGGGTATCCTGCAGGCGCGGTATTTAGCTATCGTTATGCCGGCCTGGACACCAACGGCCTGCCACTGATGTACAACGGCGCCGGAAAAATAAAAACACCCGGCTATGCGGCGCTCGATGAGGGCTTCAGTGACCTGGAATATAACGGTCCCGGTATTCCTGTCATTACCGCCGGTATCAGCAACCGATTCGACATCGGTAATTTTTATGTGTATTGTATGATCGATTATTATGGTGGATTTAAAACCAGGATACCTGCGCCTTATGTCAGCACTACCAGGCCATTGGAAGGGGCAGAGAATTATTTCCGTGAGAAAGGGGATGAACAGCATACAGACGTAATGGGGCTTTACCCTTACTGGTTGTATAATGCTTATCATTCTTATGTGTATAACTATGCTAACACCAGGGTTGTCAACGGTGCATATCTTGTGTTGAGAGATGTCACCGTCTCTTATAATTTCCGCAGGTTGCCCGCCATCCAACGGATGGGCTTTACCAACTTCGAACTAAAGTTACAAGCTTCCAACATCACTACGATAGGGCTCAATAAATACAATTACAGTGTGGCCACCGGTAGCTATGCCAGAAGATTTCTGGTGCCGACGTATACCATCGGCCTGTTCACCAATTTCTAATGTTTTAACAGTAACGTATGCGCAACAAATGGATCATCTGCGGACTGGCTGTACTGTTTACTACCGCCACCTCCTGCAAAAAATACCTTGATATAGCACCTGTCGGCAAGACCATTCTGACCAATGTGAGTGACTATGATTTGTTTCTGAACAGCCAGGACCTTACCGCCAGTGGCGCGCGGGAACTGAACTTGCTGGGAGACGACGTAGATGTGACCACGATACCCAAAACACCGGACAGAGTGGAAGACCTGATTTATCTGTGGAATGCCCAATATTCCACAGACACCAAAGTGCCGCCGGCTTTCTGGGGGAGGCACTATGGCAATATTTATCGTTTTAATGCCGTGCTGGTCGGCATCGACAATGCCGGTAACGGTACTGAACGCGACCGGCGGCGTATCAAAGCAGAAGCTTTGCTGGGAAGGGCTTTCGAATATCTTTACCTGGTGAACCTCTATGCAAAGCCCTACAATGCGGCCACCGCAGCCAAGGACCTGGCCGTACCTTTCGTCACCTCTGTGGATATTTCAGATGCCACGCCGCCGCGCAGCACTGTAGCAGAAATATATGATCATATTATTGGTGATATCAATGCGGCTATTCCTGATTTGCCCGCCAATAATACCGCCAACCACTTCAGGGGTGCGGTAACGGCTGCCAACAGCGTGTTGGCGCGCGCGTATCTGTATACCGGCCGCTATGAAGCGGCGGCAAAATACGCACGGCTGGCGATGGGAGACAATCCGCCTGCAATATTGGATTACAATACCATTGCTAATAAATCCGCTATTCCCAATATGGCGATACGACCGTTTGATTTGTACGCGCGTTACTCGACTAACGCTTCCCTGAAGGAATATCCTACTGTTGCTTTTCTGAAGATGTTTGATGTAAGCGATCTGCGGCTGAAATTGTTTTACGAGAACACAGGTGATTACACCTATCCTAAACGTGGTGTGGTGGCTTTTAACCCAAGCGGCGCTGTCGCCAATTTCGGTACCTGTGTGGAGGAGATGAAACTGATCATCGCTGAAGCGGCCGCCCGTGCCGGCAGATTGCCGGAAGCGCTGGCACAGGTAAACGATATCCGTAAATGCCGTATTAAAAAAGAAGCCTATCAGCCGTTATCGTCCACCGATGCGATGGAAGTAATGGGTTTCGTGATGCGTGAACGGCGGTTGGAGCTTGCCTATAAAGGCCTTCGCTGGATGGATATGCGCCGCCTCGACGCAGAGAACAGGATGCCGGCAGTATACCGGTACGATGCCAATAATGAAGCTATCGCCACGTTGCCGCCACATGGCGCCCGTTATACTTTACAGATACCTTTGGCCGTTTTACAGTTCAACCCGGATATGCCGCGGAATGATGACTAAAAAATAAATTATGGCAAAAACACTCATCTTCGGTGCGGCGTTGATAGGCACCATTTCCGTGCAGGCGCAGTCGTTCACCCTCCATGGAACGCTCGCTAAAAACACACTGGCCGTTAATTCGTATATCTACCTGCGTTATGAACAGCGGGGAAAGACCATACTGGACAGCTGCCGGTTACAACAAAACGCTTATCGTTTTCAGGGGAAAGTGGATTATCCGAAAGAAGCTACTTTGTTTCTGAAGGTAAGCGACAAAGATGCCCGATACTACCAGCAGACACGCCTGCTGAAGCCCTATGAGCACAGCTTCTATCTCGATGCTGCCAGCCTGATTGCAAAGTCTGATGGCGAGCTGCGGGAAACGCATATTACCGGCGGTGCGGCCGAAGCAGACAGGCAGGCCATAGAAGCCCTCCTGACGGCCATTTACCAGCGGGGAGAAAAAGAATACGGGGCGAAGCGGGAAGCGGCCCATAACCGTAAGGACAGTGCAGCCATTGCGGAAGTAACGAGAGCCTCCTACCAGAACGATGCTGAGCGGGAGGCCGCTAAGTTGCGGTTTATGCAGGAGCATCCGCATACCGGTATCATGCTGAAACTGCTGAACGAATATACCCGTACTAAAATAGATCCTGCAGTAATTGGCCCGCTGTACGAAGGGATGTTGCCCGCGTTAAAAGCATCTCCCGAAGGGACAGTTTATGGCCGGCGGTTAGCCAAAGCCCGTGAAACCGCGCCTGGTATGCCGGCCCCGCCGGTCGCGCTCAAAGACCGGCATGATAACCTGGTCACCCTGGCTTCACTTAAAGGCAAAGTGGTATTGCTTGATTTCTGGGGCAGCTGGTGTTATCCCTGCCGTATGAGTCATCCGCACCTGCGTGAGGCGTATGCCCGTTATAAAGATGCCGGGTTTGAAATCCTTGGCGTGTCCAACGAAAGAGGAGATACTGCTAAATGGAAAGATAACTGGACCAAAGCTATGGACGCCGACCAGATGACCTGGCTCAATGTGCTGAACAACGATGCCAGTACCGACAAAGACAAAGGTGTGCTGGAAGCTTATGACGTCAAAGCCTTCCCCACCAAAATACTGATAGACCAGGAAGGGAAAATTGTAGTGAAGCTGGTAGGCAATAGTGAAGCCAGCCGGGAAGCCCTCGATGCCCAGCTGGAGCGCTTGTTGGGCAAAGGACAGTAGTATTGTTTCAGGCGGCGGTAGCACTACGGCCGCCTGAATTTTTATTTTATAAAAGATGCTTTTGTCTTTATTGTACATTTGCTCCGTTAAAAAACTGCTGGCATATGAAGCGTGCAAATACGGGGGAGGTGGAACGGAGGTGGATCGCTGTCGCCCTGGTCAATCTGATGATCGTGGCATTATTGGGGGTACTGTTGCGGACAAATGCCCTGTTCCCTCTGCCGGGGATGCATTTCGGCAATTGGCTGTTTGCCCATACCCATTTCGCCTTCGGCGGATGGCTAACGCTTTGTTTATTTACCCTGTTGACCTACCGCCTGTTGCCTCCCGCTTACAGCGGTAAACGGATATATCCCCGCTTGCTGGCCGGTGTGCTGATCACGTCCGTGGGCATGTTGATAAGTTTTCCTTTCCAGGGGTATGCCCTTTTCTCCATTATTTTTTCCACGTTGTTTATCATCTGTTGCTGGGTTTTTGAAGTGATTTTTATCCGTGACCTGCTGAAAGCCGGCACAGAACGGTCCGTCACCCTGTTGGCCGTCGGTTCACTGGTATCGCTGGCCTTATCTGCCGCAGGCCCTTTTTACCTGGCTTATATGATGGCCCACCATCAGCGGGACACTGTCCTGTACCACGATGCCGTATATACGTACCTGCACCTGCAATACAATGGATTTTTCACACTGGCGGTTTTTGCCCTCTTTTGTCATCACCTCGGACCGGCGACAGCGGAAAAAATCCGTTATCGTTTTGCGGTGGTATTATGTGCCGCCGTTCTGCCTGCGATGTTTCTCTCTTATCTCTGGCATCAGCCACCGGTGGGCATCCGGATCGCGGCCGGTGTTGGCAGCGCCCTGCTGTTGATCGTACTGGCGCGTTTTGCGGAGCTGGCGCGCTCCGTAAAAGGAGAGCTGTATAGCGTCAATCCCCTGGCACGCCGTATCGGGGCGCTGGCCCTGATTGCCTTTGCGCTGAAAACCTTTGCGCAACTGCTGACCATTTTCCCGGCCATCGGCGATGCCGTCTGTACCAACCGCCCGGTGATCATCATGTACCTGCACCTGGTGATGCTCGGCTTCGTGACGCTGTATATTTTTGCCCAACTGCTGTACGCGGGTTATTTTACGACTATGAAGGTACTGGCCGGACTGGGGATGATCTTGTTTATTATCGCCCTGGTTTTTAATGAGGTGCTGTTATTCATGCAGGGGATGCCCGGCATATTTAAATTGCCACAGGAGGTGTATCTGTGGGGGCTGTGGCTGTCGGCTGCCGGGTTGCTGGCGGGAACGGGCATGGTGGCGCTGGCGGCGACGCGGTATTTCTTTAAAAGAGCGTAAAGTATTTTCATCCCGGTTATTTATTAATATAAACTACGTTTCACTCCTGAGGGAGCAGTTCGATTATAACCTGATGCTGAAATTGGACAGTTCAAAGAAAATAACGGCGCAAAAAATGGTTTACTCGAAGGAAAAGACAGAGCTCCGGAATGCGCTGGATTCGCTGGCGAATTGGTAGTGTGTTTTTTCCCTCCCATAACGTAAATTCGCCATGTCCATTTAACCATTTCCTGCCGAATGCGGAAGCCGGCTGCGATGAGACGCTTTTAACAACGACCCGCTTATCATGAACGAACTGGCAGCTCAACCTATTACATGGTGGAAATCTTTCCTGGAAGGGGATAAAGACGCTTTGTCCGCCCTCTACCGGCATTATTTCCCGGTGCTGTATGAGTATGGGGTACGGTTGCACGACCAGGAGGAGCTGGTAAAAGACTGTATCCAGGACCTGTTCGTGAAACTCTGGACAAACCGCAGCACTTTGCAGGAAGCGCGCGACCCGCGTCTGTATCTGTTGATAGCCCTGCGGGGCGGTATTTACAATAAGCTGAAGCCGGCAGGTGTCCGCAAAGTGATTCCTTACGAAGCGCACCACGATTTCCGGCTGACATTCTCCGCCGAATCGGCTTATGTGAAAAAAGAGGCGGCAGGGTTGCAATCGAAGCAGCTGCTGGAGGCACTGGAGAAACTGAGCGCCCGTCAGAAGGAGATCATTTACCTGCGCTTCTATGAAGAAATGGAATACGAAGACATTTCCGCTGTCATGGGAATCACTGTCAAAGCGGCCTATAAACTGTATGCCCGTGCCATTGAAGCGCTGCGGGGCATATTGAACATATCCGTGTCTGCCCTGCTGGTGTTGCTGGCGCAGCATAAAGCCTGATCATTTCTCTACCACCTAAAAAAAATAAAAAAACTTTCAAAAGCGTGGGGTGTTTTCAACCGTTGTGGCTGTCCTATATGCCTGGTATGTCAAAAAATTAAAAGAGAAAGGTATTGGACTATCATCAATTTGATAAAAACGACTTCCTGGAAGATGCTTCCCTGCTCGCTTATGTGAAGGGCGATGACCCGGTCGCCGTGCGCTTTTGGGACGATTGGACACAGCAGCGGCCACCCAATATCGGGGAGTTCAGGAAAGCGGTGTTCCTGTTGCGCCACCTGTTGTCTGCCGAAAGGGTGAATGCCCGGCCGGGAACGGAGCAGGAGGTATGGGAGCGTATTTCACAGGTGATAGACACCGCAGCGACCACGCCGGCGCGCCGTATCGGGCTGCGCAGATGGGTGGCTGCTGCCGCTGTATGCCTGCTGCTGGCGGGTGCTGGCATAGGCTACTACTTCTACCGTTATAACGCCACGCAAACGGTGTACGCCGCCTACGGAACAAAAAAACAGATCATCCTGGAAGACGCCTCCGTGGTGACGCTCAATGGCAATTCCAGCCTGCGGTATGCCCTGCACTGGCGTAAAAACAGCCCGCGTGAGGTATGGCTCGATGGAGAGGCCTACTTTGAGGTACAGCATCTGAAGAAAGACAATCTTCCGCTGAAAGCCGGCGAACGTTTCCTGGTACACATCGGACAGGTGGACGTTGAAGTGCTGGGGACCACTTTTAATGTAAAGGACCGCCGCGGTATTACGACCGTGTTCCTGAAAAACGGAACGGTCAAAGTGGGGGCCAACAAGGCGGAAGGCCTGGTGATGCAACCAGGGGAGGAAACGGAATACCACCAGCAGGAGCGCCTGCTCATTAAACATCCCGGTGACGCGGACGCAGCGGCGGCCTGGATGGACAATAAAATGGTTTTGCATAATACGGCCGTCAAAGAGATCGTCCAGGCACTGGAAGATGCCTACGGGTATAAGGTGGTGCTGACGGACACGGCTGTCGCCAACCGGAAAATCAATGGTGTCCTGCCGTTAAAGAATACTGAAACATTATTGTATATATTGTCCAATATGCTGGATGTAGAGATAGACATCCATAAAGAAGACAGTACGCTGCTGTTCAGGCCCGGAAAATAGTATTGTAGAAAAAACGTTAACCATTCCCTTTCGATGAGAAAAATGCTACTTGTTTGTAGTTTCCTGCTGTTGCTGTCTCTGGTCACGTGGTCTGCCGCGGCGCAAAAAAAGATGTCGCTGATCGAGGCGCTGGACAAGGTTTCGGCTGCTCTTGGCACCCGTTTCGTATATGAAGCGTCCCTGCTGGCCAACAAAACTACGACCGTTGATCTTTCTGACCTGAAAAACAAACCGGTGGAAGAGGTGTTGAAAGCCATCCTCTATCCCCATGACCTGTTGTTTTTGTATGTAGATAAAAACCACTATACCATTGTGGCGCGGAAAAATAAACACTCCGGTAATATAGCGCAGTTGCAGCCTGAAGACGATGTCTCTCTGCCCGGTGACTCCATGCGGCAGATACGGGGCAAGGTACTGAGCAACTACAACGAACCACTGGCCGGTGTTACACTCAGGGCCGGCCGTTATGCGGCGGCCACTAACAATGAAGGCGACTTTACGCTCCGTGTAGGCAGTACGGAAACAGCCCTGGATGCCACTGCCATCGGCTGGCAACCCGTGCATGTTGACATCTCCCCGAAAAATGGCGCCTGGTACTCTATCACCATGCAGGCCTCTACCAGCCTGCTGAAAGAAATCGCCATTGTGTCTACCGGCTATCAGAAAATTGAAAAATCACAACTGTCCGGAGCAGCCACCGCCATGTCTGCAAAGGATTATGACCAACGTACAGCCGTTACCGGTAACTTCCTGGAAAGTCTGGAAGGGAAAGTGCCGGGACTGGTGTACAACAGCATATCCCGCGAACTGTCTATCCGTGGCGTATCTACCTTTGATGCGGTAAAACGCCCGTTGATAGTGGTCGACGGATTTCCGACCGAAATAGATATCACTACCATCAACCCGAACGACATCATATCGGTGTCGGTGCTGCGTGATGCCGCCGCCGCGGCTATCTACGGTGTACAGGCATCCAACGGCGTCATTGTTATTGAAACCAGGAGGGGCAAAAGCGGCAAACCGGTTTTTAGCCTGCGTGCAACCTATGCCATGCAGGCTAAACCGGATTTTGGTTACCTGCACTATGCAGGCTCACAGGAGTATGCTCAGCTGATGAAAGACCGGGTAAACCTCGATGGTTATTCCCGCCGGCAGGTCCGAGCAGGCGCACCGATTGATCCGGTGTATGAATTGCTTTTTCAGGTAAAGGAAGGCACGCTGACAGCCGAAGAGGCTGACCGCCGGATTGCCGGTATCACCGGCTACAATAACATGGCAGACTATAAACGCCTCTTTTACCAGACAAGGTATGCCCGGCAGGTTGACTTTGACGTGAGTGGCGGTAACGAAAAAAGTACCTATCTCCTGGGCATTAACTATGTGGGGGAAACGCCTGTGGAAAGACGTGCTGACAACCAGCGTTTTGTCCTGAATTTCGCCAATACGTACAAGTTTACCGACCGATTCTCATTCGATTTTCGCGCGGTGTATAACAATAGCGCCAACAAAAGCGGTAACACAGTACCCTATACGGACGTATTACCGCATCAGCGTTTTACCGATGAACAGGGAAATCCTGTCGCTTCAGTTTATGGGCCCCAGCGAGAAGCTTTTTTTTCCCGGAGCGTAGCGCAAAACGAGAAAATAAAAGCTTACGGCCTCTACGATCAGCTGTATTATCCTTATGGAGAATTGTTTGCCACTACCAACAAAATCAACCTGTCGGCCATACGCCTGCAGGGCCGGCTCAATACAGTGTTAACCAAATGGCTTTCGCTGGACCTGGGTGGGGCTTATGAAAATCAGCTGACAACTTCCAGCGTATTAAAGACAGATAATGCTTATGTTGTCCGTAAACTGATCAACACCAGGGCAAGGAAAGAGCCTGTCACCGGAAAGCCGCTGTATATTGATATTCCGGATGGGGATATCTATACACTGGACCACATAAGAGGTGTCTCCTATACGGTCCGTGGCCAGTTAAATGTGAACAGGGACTTTGATGGCGGTAAACATAATATCTCGGCCATCGCCGGTATAGAGCAACGGAAACGGACAGAGTCCGGCGTAAAAAGCTCCTACTTTGGATATGATGGACAGTCGCTGCTCAGTAAACCTGTCAACATACAATCGCTAACAGGAAATAAGGCCCCGGAATTCAGTGAAACCGGCACGATGGCATCTACTTTTTTCCCGGAAGATTTTTTCGGGGAAACCAGCCTCGACAGAAGGTTTATGTCGTACTACGCACAGGCAACCTATATCTACCATCATAAATACATCGCCACGGGCAGTTTCCGTATAGATCAATCCAATCTCTTCGGTGCTGATCCTGCCTATAAAAACAAACCGTTATGGTCGGCCGGCGTCAGCTGGCGCATACATGAGGAGAATTTCATGCAGCCGGTTTCCTGGCTTAATCATCTTCAGCTACGTATGGCCACCGGGTTTAATGGTAACGTGCCTTCCAGTATCAGTGGCCCTTTTTTGTTGCTGGGTGCCGGGATCAACGCAGTGCCGGCTGTGGCAGTGCCGCAGTATCTTGTATTGTCGCCGGAAAATCAGTCCATCCGTTGGGAAACAACCCGCAATTTCAACCTGGGGATTGACTATGCATTGTTTGATAACCGTATCTCCGGCTCGGTGGACATCTACAATAAAAGTACGAAGGATGTTTTTGGCGAAATGTCTGCCGATCCTACCACCGGCTTTAATTCATATCGTGCCAATACAGCGTCAATCCGCAACAGCGGTCTGGAACTGATGGTGAACAGTATTAACATAAAAGGCCGGCATTTCAACTGGCAAACACAACTCACCGCCTCTTTTAATCATAACAAAGTATTAAAGGTAATGGCCGCTGAAAGTGAGGCTTCTGTCGATCTGATAGCAGGAACGCAGCTAAGGGAAGGGTATCCTGTTAATCCCCTGTTCAGCTACCATTATGGGGGGCTTAATGAACTGGGCCAGCCATTTGTGTATAACCGCTTCAATGAGAAAAAAGTCATGAACAGGTTAGACGATAACATCGTAGATGTAAGCTTTGAAGATCTGGTTTTTAATGGTACCGCCACACCCAAGTACGCGGTGGGGCTGAACAACCAATTTTCACTGGGCAGCTTTGATCTCTCTTTTCTTTTCATGTACTACGGAGGCCATGTGATGAGAATACAACCCCCTTCTTCCTATGACGTTACTACCACCTACCGTTATCCATTGCAGGGAGCGGCCAACTACTGGAGAAAGCCCGGTGATGAAACGCATACCGATATACCCGGCTTCCCGAAATACAATCAGCCTGGCGAATTTAACTACACAGCCATCTATGGTTATACCTATGCTCACAAATTCGTCCGGAAGGCCGACTATGTCCGGCTTCGCGATCTGATACTGACCTATAACGTCAAATCGGCTTTCCTGCAGCGGAATGGATTGAACCGCACTCAGCTCCGGTTACAGGCGCAGAATATGTTTCGTTATACCTTCAGCGGAAATGATATCGACCCTGAAGCCATAGACCGGGTGACGGGCGTCCGCAGCCTGCCGGTGGAACCATTTTATAGTTTTTCTTTTTACACTAACTTCTAATACTGTTGATGATGAAGAAAATTTGGACCCTCGCACTGATAACAGTATGCATCTCCTGCAATAAGTTCCTGGAAGTAAAACCCAAAGGGGTCATCATCCCGGAAAAACTGAAAGACTTTGAAGGACTGCTGAATTCACAAACCATGATATTCAGTTTTCCGGAGGCGCTTTTATATAGTACAGACGACTATTATGGTGTATACAACGAGCAGGAAAAAAATATGCAGGCAAATTGCTATTACTGGCGATCAGATATTGATGCCAACGACCAGATCAGCCCGGCCATATGGGGGAGCGGTTATGAAATTATTTACCGGGCCAATGTCATCATCAACAACGTGATGAAGGCCACCGAAAGCAATGAACAGCAGCGCCGGCAAATATTGGGAGAAGGAATGGCTGCAAGGGCAGAAGCCTATTTTACCATGCTCACCGCTTTTGCCAAAGCCTACAATCCGGTCACCGCTAAAAATGATCCCGGCCTGCCGCTGGTAACCAACACGAATGTGACAACACAGGTGCCGCAGCGCTCCTCGCTGCAAACAACACTCGATTCTGTCATCCATGATCTGCAACTGGCCGTTACCATGTTACCGGAACAAAACATCAACCGCTTTCGCTGTACTAAATATGCAGCCTGCGGTATGCTATCAAGGATATATCTGTATATTGGCAACTATGGGGAAGCAGACCGGTTTGCCGACAGCGCTCTTAAAGCGCGGCACGAACTGCTGGACTACAATAATTTTCAAAGCTGGGAGGATTTCCCTGTGACTGATTTTAATCCTGAAATTTTGTGGCAACGAGGTAGTTATGATTATATGGTGCCCGGCGGGATGCTGTATGCTGACACCCTGAAAAGTTTGTTTCGGGAAGGAGATCTGCGATACAGTTACCTGGCAAAGGAATCGCCGGACGGACTGATGAGGGGAATCACCCCCGGAGCTCCTAACTTCGGCATTACCTTCCCTGAATTATACCTGACCCGCGCCGAAGTAGCAGCCAGAAAAGGGAATATTCCCGCTGCCATGGAATTTGTAAATTTCCTTCGGAAAGCCCGCATTGAAAAGGATGCGTTTACACCTTCCACAGCTACTACCCAGGAAGAAGCCCTGGACATCGTACTGGCAGAGCGCCGCAGGGAACTCGCCTTCGGCGGCCAACGCTGGATGGACATGAAACGACTGGACCACGAAGGCAGAATGCCTGCCGTCAAAAGAGTGAACAGGGAAACAGGCGCGGTGATTGCCGTTCTCGAACCTAACAGCAGGCACTATACGTTCCAGATACCGGTAAGAGTAAGAAAATTTAATCCTGGTATGATCATCAACTAACCTAAGCCAATAAAACGCCATTTTATGAAACCCTGGTTAAAAAACACTGTACTGAGCATAGCCGCCACCGCCGCGGCTTTTCCAGCGTTCAGCCAGTCAACGGTCAGCGGTAAACTGCCGCCCGGTCAGGAAACAAGCCTGAAACTCTCACAGCCCGGAATGGAAACACTGGAAGTGCCGGTGGACAAAACCGGTAAGTTTTCGTTTGCCACCGGCAAATTGCCTAAAGGCATCTATCAGCTGGACAAGATAGGCCCGGTGTACCTCGAGCCCGGCTATGCCCTTGAAATAACCGGGGAAGATGATAGCTACCGCTTCAAAGGAAAAGGCAGTACGGAGAATAACCTCATCCGGGAAGTAGGCAACCAGCTGAAAGCATATGTACCCATGTCCGGGGAAGATTATCTCTATTCTTTTTACATGTGGGACCTACCTGAATTTCGGCAGAAAATGAATGCCTGGCGACAGGCGGCGGCTAAAACGGTGGAAAAATCAGGCAACCCTTATTTCATCGGACTGCAAAAGGCCGCAGTGGACTTCCGGATAAGGACCATCACGCAGGACTGGTGGATAAACTATGGTGTGGACTCTGTAAAACAAATTGCGTTTCAACAGTTGCTGGAAACACCGCCTGAGCCAGAAGATACCATGCGGGCGGCAAAGTTCAGAACAGCCTACGATGCAATGCACCTGAAGAAATTGACAAAAGAAGAAAAGAATGTACTCGATTCGCTGATGTATGAAGGCTGGGACATGAATAACGAAGACTGGTTCCGCAACGTAGCCGCTTATCGCGATGTACTCGACGGTAAGATTGCCAACATTACGTACGCCACTTACCAGAAAGAGTTAATGGCCGGTGCAGAACTGGACGCGTTAAAAGCCAACGTGGTGGACACTAAAATAACTTCCCCCTTTATCCGCGGGTACTATCAATATCTTCAGGCGTCCGCCGTTATTAAAAGGAGCGATGATGTCAGCAATATAGATTCCGTGTATAAAAAATTTATGGCGGAGGTGACCAATGATGTCTACAAAAAGAAAATCAGCGAGGCTTACGATAACTTTAAAAAATATGGCGATAACCAGCCTGCCCCTGATTTTGAATTTGAAAACGTCCATGGCGCAAAAGTAAGGCTGAGCAGCCTGAAAGGGAAATACGTCTACATCGATGTATGGGCCACCTGGTGCGGCCCCTGCAAAAGAGAGATCCCGGCTCTTACTGCTATCGAAGAAAAATTCGCAGGGAAAAACATACACTTCATCAGCTTGTCTGTAGACCGTCAGTCAGATAAAGAAAAGTGGCAGGACTTTGTGAAGGAAAAACAACTGAAAGGGGAACAGCTCATCACAGACAACGATTTTAATGCGGATTTCATCAAAAACTTTAATATCAATGCTATTCCCAGATTTATATTGATCGGGCCTGACGGGAAAATTGTTTCCGCCAGGGCCAAACGGCCATCAGACCCGGGATTACAGGAGCAGTTGAATAGTTTGCTATAAATGTGTACGGGGGCCGCAGCGATGAGCGGCCCCTGTTTTTTAAATATCTTTCTTCCTGAAAATCCGCACGGCCAATATCAATGGAACAATCATCCAGCACAGCATGCACATCGTTGTATAAACAGTCCCCGTAGCAGATCCCATAAACTTTTTAAACAACGCCCCGGAATAACCCATCATTACGGCAGCATCCAGCTGCAGTAATACCAGTATCCGCGCCAGGTCCACCGGGTTCAGGGAGATGAGGCCCAGCAAGGGCTGGTCTATCGGATAATCACTGAAAGAGTAAATAAAGGCGAGCAATAATCCATCAAACAACAGCGTGAAAAACAGGGCCGTGATAATGGCTGCGCCGATACCCCTGGTTTTATCCTTGAACACTACGAAGATCAGCAGCGCCAACGCTGAGAAAATAAGTGTGAGCAACAGACCGCTGATGACAAGCGCGATGGCCGCAAGGCTATTGTACAGCACTCCCACGGTGACGCCTACACCGGCCAGGTATGCAAGGCCTAACGCGGTGGATATGCCGGTATAGGAGGCCAGCAGCATAGATTTACGGCGTATGGGCTGTGCCAGTAGCAGTTCGGTGAACTCCGCGGAATTAAAAAAGTAAATGGTGGAAAAAAGGATACTGATGATCGGTACAAACAGCAAGGTGATATTGAGCAGGCTCAACATGCCTTTGGACATGTTGTCGCTCATGCCTGTCACGCTGATGGTCAGTGCGGCCAGCACCAGGGTATATATCAGGATAGTCCTGTTTTTTAACAGGTCTATCAGCACGTATTTAATAATTGTTTTCATGTAGATGTGTTTGCATCATGGCCGCGATCACTTTGTTCAGTTGACGTTGACCGGTTGATTCTTTCAGTTCTTCCACCGTTTTAAAACAGATGAGTTTCCCTTCCTGCAGGTATACCACATGACTGGTGATGTCATCGAGGTCACTGAGCACATGTGAGGTGATGAGTACCAGTTTTCCGTTGGCCCGCTCCCGTGCTATTTTGTCTTTCAGGATTTCGCTGGCCACAGGATCGAGGCCGGCGGTAGGTTCGTCAAGTATCAGGATATCGGGCGAAAAGAGGAAGGCGAGGCAGGCGCTCACTTTCTGCCGGGTGCCGCCGGAGAGGTTGCGCATTAGTTTATGGTCAAAAGAAGGCAGGTTGAACTGATGGACCAGCTCTTCGTCATAATGTTTGCAGTCTTTCCTTACCTCCCGCAGCATGGCCAGCACCTGCCGGATGGTCATGTTTTCGGGGTAGCGGCCGATCTGCGGCATGTAACCGATTTTAGAGCGGTAGCTCCAGTGGCTGCGGATTTCCTGGCCGTTTATATGAACACTGCCTTTCTCGGGGATCACCAGTCCGAGGATGGATTTGATCAGGGTCGTTTTGCCGGAACCGTTAGGTCCCAGCAGGGAGATGGCCTGGCCCCTTTCCAGGTGCAGGTTGATATCATCCAGCGCTCTGAATTTTTTGAATGATTTTGTAAGGTGACTGATACGGATCATAGTTGCAGTTTTTTCATTAATGGCTGATCGTCTTTCAGCTGATCGGGTATGATGCTGGGCATTACTTTTTCCACCTGTTCCATGATGCCGGTGAGGAAGCTACGGTACAGGATCATGGCGGAAGGTATCTTTTCCGATATGACGGCGTATACGCTTACGGGATAGTGGGGCACATCGCCCACCTGGTCCCGGTCAAGATCATAGCCATCGTATTTATCCCAGTAGTTGCGGTGAAATTCGTTGAGCATGAGCGTACCGTTGGTGGCCACATCAAAGGAGTTGCCGATGAAGTTGTTGCCGGTAAACCTGCTGCCGCTGGAGCTGGCCATTACACGGATGGCCCAGCCGTTGTCCTGAAACAGGTTGCGCTGTACAGACACACGGGTGGTGCCTTCCATGTGGATAGCAATGGTGTTTTTGATGAAGCGGTTATGTGTGATGTGACTGTCGGTGATTTCTTTCAGTAACAGGCCGTAGGAAGCGTCTCCCCAGTTTTGTATAAACGTGTTGTCGGTCATGGTCACTTCGCGTGTATACATAACGGCCACGCCTGCACCGTTTTCCCGGAAAATATTTTTCATATAGGCGTTATGGTGGGAAAACATAAAATGCAGGCCGTATCGTTGATTGTTGGCAGAGAGGTTGTTTTCTATACCGGAATTGGTCACAAATTCGAAGTAGATGCCGTCGCGGTGGCCGGATATATTGTTACTGTTGATTTGCAGGGCGTCACATTTCCAGGCGTGGATGCCATTGCCGCCGTTGATTTCATTTTTGATGCCGGAATGTACGGTATTACCTTCCAGCAGACAGTGCTGGGCGTTCTGCAGGTAGATGCCGTAAGTGCAGTCCAGTATCCTGTTGTTGCGGAGAGTGACATGACTGGCGTTACTGACGCGGATGCCGGCGATGTCTGATATGGAAGAGCGCCCTGTATATTGTACCTGTAGCCCCTGCATGACCACGCTGTCGGCGGTGATGAGGAAGCCCGGGTATTTGTATTCCGCATCAATGACCGGCATGCCGTTGCCTATAATGGTGATGCGCTGGTTTACCTGTATGCTGTGTTCCTTGTAAACACCAGGTTGTACCTGCAGTGTATCGCCGGGCCGCGCGCTGCTGATGGCTTTGCGCAGCGCGTCAGGGCCTGGCTTCACCACGAGGGTGGCTGCCTGCGTGCTCCACGCTGCCAGCAGCAGCCATGATAATAGCGATGCATATTTCATGATGTTTATGGATTTAGCCGGGTAAGATCTTCCCATTTTAATAATCGTTGCTCCAGGTTGTCCTTATGCGGGATGGCGGTTTTTTCGTCGATGAAGGCGGCGCACCGGCCGTTCATCGGTGTCTTGAAAGATTCACTGTGCAGGAAGATGGCTTTTTGCGCATCGGTGAACGGGTGACTGGAATCGCTGTAGTCCGCTACTAAAAAACGGGTGCCGCTGGCCGGCGGATTGACAGTATTGTATTGCAGCAGGCAAACGATATCGTCAAATTTATAGGCCCTGCCTTTGGGCGTGATCAGTTCGGCGGTATAACGTTTGTCTATAATCGTCATTTTACAATGCGCACAGGCGTCATGACCAAAATCTATCGGCTCAAATGCCGGCCGGCAGGCCAGCTGCAAGGCAAAAAAGCTAATCAGGAAGATCAGGGTGTTATGTTTCATATCATTTCTTTTTCCATTCATAGTAGGTGATGCCCACGAGTATCAGGCCACTGGCGATGTAGAACCATCCGGCGACGTCCGGCTGGGAAAGCACTTCGAAATTCAATAACTTCTTATACCCGATCAGCGGCGGCTGGTAAGACATGCCAGGCACCTTTATTGGTGGGTTCGGGTCCAGCTGGTGGCCGTAGTTGTATTCCCACCGGTAGAAGTCTCCAAAAGACAACAGCGCGATGACCAGGAAGATACCGGTCCAGCAGTAATACAGTATTTTCTTTTTCAGTACCATGATCAATATGCCGGCAGCCATAAAGAAGGCGATGGAAACGGGCATGAATACGAACTCCAGGAAGTCTTCCTGGTGGATGGTCTTCATACCGATGTAGTGGTTCAGGCCATTGATGATCGGTACATCTCCTTTTACGTCATTGATCCATATCTGCATAGACAGGCCGTCGGGGTACTGTGGCGCACGCATGTCTATCCGCCACATGGGAAAGAACCAGAGGGTGGCGAGACAGATAATGACGACCGGTATGCTCATGAGGCCTGCCTGTGATAACTTTTTCATAGTTCAGTTGTTGAGAGGCCGGCAGCGCTGAACAGCACCGCCGGCGGGATGTTTATTTAGCTGCGACGGAAGTCACGGTTTCTCCGGTACCGAATTTAAGCGGTACGTTGGCGCCTTTGGGGGATACCCGCAGGTAGCCGGACATCTCCTGGTGCAGGGCAGAGCAGAAGTCGGTGCAATAGAACGGATAAATACCCTGTTTATCTGGTGAGAACTTAAGTGTCACGGTTTCACCCGGCATGATCAGCAGTTCCGCATTGGGATTGTTCTTGATGGCAAAGCCATGCGGAATGTCCCAGTCCTGCTCCAGGTTGGTGACGTGGAAATATACTTCGTCGCCAACAAATACGCCTTCGATGTTGTCAGGCACCAGGTGGGAACGGATGGCGGTCATGTAGATGTCTACGCGGTTGCCTTTGCGGACCACATTGGCTTTCTTTTCTCCCATGGTCACATAGTCGTGACCGTTTTTGTTGATATCATAGTATTTCACCTGTTTGTCTTTGATCAGGCTGGCCTGGCATGCCTGTGCATAGTGCGGTTCGCCAAAGGTGGGAAAGTCGAGTATCAGCTGCATTTTATCACCGGAGATATCATACAGTTGTGCTGACTGGGCCAGTTCCGGGCCGGTAGGCAGGAAGCGGTCTTTGGTGATTTTGTTGTAGGCTACGAGGTATTTGCCGCCGGGTTTTCTGGTGTCTCCGCCTGGGATCATCAGGTGGCCGACAGAATAGTAGGTAGGCACACGGTCCAGTACCTGCAGGTCTTTCAGGCTCCATTTCACCACTTCGGAGGAGAGGAACATAGACGTATAGGCGTTGCCTTTACCATCAAATTCGGTATGCAGGGGGCCGAGGCCGGGTTTCTGCACTTCGCCGTGCAGCGCTGCTTCGTATTTGATGATGGGAATGCCTTTGAAGTCGCCCTCAAACTGTTTGCCGGCGATGGCTTTTGTCATTTTGCTGAAAGAGAACACCGGGATGAGGGCGGCGAGTTTACCGCTGCCAACGATGTATTCGCCGGAAGGGTCTATGTCGCAACCATGCGGGGATTTAGGACAGGGGATCATGTAGACCATGTCCGGACAATCTTTCGGGTCCAGCAGCAGTACTTCATTTTTGATTTCGGAGGTGGCAGTTTGTTTGTGCTCGTCGTACGTGTTGTGGGCATAGGTGGCCGGAACTTTTTTGCCTTTGCCTGCTTTGGCATATTCTTCCGCTTTTTTCCAGTTTACGGCGACGATGTAGTCTTTGTCTTTCTGGGAAGCGTTGACTTCCAGCAGCGTATAGGCTTGTTCGGTATTATAGCTGGAGAAGAAGAACCAGTCGTGTGATGGCCCTTTACCGGCGTGGCTCAGGTCGAGGTTCATTCCGGGCAGCACGATCTGGAAGGCGAGGTCCATTTTACCGGAATTTTTATCTACGCTGATAAAAGAGGCGGTGCTGTGGAAGTTGTCTTTGAAGGAGCTGATGGGCACATCTTCAGAACCGAGGGGCACGGAGAAGCGGGTGCCTGCCACCACGTATTCCGTGTTTTCGGTGATGAAGGGAGAGGAGTGGTTACCTGCGCTGTTGGGTATTTGCAGGATCTCCATGGTTTTGAAGGTGGTGAGATCGATGCGGGCCACGCGCGGCGTGTTGTTGGCGTTGGCAAAGAGCCAGCGGCCGTCCTGTTCCCCGTTGGTCTGGGACAGGTCCAGGTGGTGCTGGTCGTCCCACGGAATAAGGCCGTTGGTGGTATTGAGCATGGCTTTTGTTTCTTCGCTGTAGCCATAGCCGTTTTCGGGATTGACCGCGAATACGGGGATGACTTTCAGCAGGCGTCCGGAGGGCAGGCCGTATACGGAAACTTGACCGTTGAAACCGCCGGACACGAAGTTGTAAATTTCATCGTATTTGCCGGGGGCCACGTAGGTTTTGCTGGCGGCGTCGCCTTGCACCGCAGTGGCGGCAGTTTTCATTTTGCAGCTTTGCATGGCAGCGGTGGTGGCGACTGCCAGGCCCAGCATCAGGCTTAATCTTTTCATATGTAGATGGAGTGAGTGTCAGCAATTATTTTTTACCGTCGTTGGACCGCATGTATTCCAATACGTGCCGGGCTTCATCGTCGGTAAGGTGCTGGTTGGGCATGCGTACCATACATTCTTCCAGCATGGCTTGTGCTGCCGGGTCTTTATCAATCATCTCATCGGTGTTGGTGATGAAGTTCATGATCCATTCCGGTTTCCTTCTTTCGGTAACGCCTTTCCATCCGGGGCCGACCAGCTTGTCGCCGGTGAGTTTGTGACAGGCCGCACATTTTACTTCATAGGTGGATTTACCGCTGGCGATCATTTTCTGATCTAATGGATCGGTGAGTGCGACGCTGGTAAACTTGCCTTTGCCTTTTGCATCGGCGGCGGCAGCTGCTGCGGGCGTGGGCGTTGCCGGAGTGGTAGCGGCCATGCTATTGTCAGCAGCCGGTTTTTCGGTGTCAGCTTGCGGCGTAGATCCGCAGCCGTAGAGCAGCAGGGCGATAGCAGCTGCTGCTGTCAGGAGGGATGCTTGTTTCATGATATCTGTTTTTTGTTTAAGAAGAATTTAAATAAGGATATTTTTGTCCTTTATTTTAAAACTGGAAGCTGCTCATGTAGAATTGTCGAACATTCGGTGATGTTATTTAGGAATGGTACAGATGGAATTGTTGAACATCTCTCACAAGAGGGGCGGAGAGCTTTTCGTCGAGACGGTCGAAATCTGATACATCGAACTGTTTGCCCATGAGCCGGGCCATGAAGCTGCCGGCACGGACTTTCAGCTTATCGGCAAAAGAAAGGTCGCTGAATTTGATTTTACCGGGCAGGAAATAACGGAGGCATCGGGTAAGGACAGGCGCCGGCACATTTTGTGCCACATAGCCGTTGAGCTTTTCCACCTCCTCCGGTTTGGTGGCGCATACCACAAAAAGGAATAGCGGCTTGCCTGACAGCTGAGCTTCATGTTGCAGCAACCACGGGCGTAGCAGCATTTTTCCAATGTATATGCTGGTGCCCAGTATCAAAAAATCTGCGGTGGACAATTGTGCCGGCGTAACTTTATCTGCTTCCACTGCCGGTATTTGTAATGCTTTGCTGATCCACTCAGCGTATTGTCGCGTAGCGCCGTACTTGGACTGGAAAATGATGATGCCATGCATAGCAGGTAGGTATTAAGCAATTCATATTGATAGAACAACAACTGCTGTAAAGCGTTGACTGTGCTGTGTTATATAAAGGATGACGACGTCCTTATTTAAAAACAAAATTATCTCCTTTCGATATACCAGCCAAAAAAGTTGACCTGATATAAATCAGGAAAAGACATGATAGTGGACATATAAAGTGGGCCACGATATGCCACGGCGGCTATCGGGAAAACGAAAATGTATGACGTGGGAAATGACGGGGTTAACAGGGCTTACGGACGCCTTTCAGGTTATCAATAAAGTAGTTGCCTTTATTGAATTCGTCTACCAGCTGCTGGATAGCTGTTTTTTCGAACATCTGTTTCAGCTGTTTTTTGATGGCCTTGTATTGGGTATGCATGGGGCAGGGCCTTGTTTCGGAACATTCTTTAAGTCCCAGTACACATTTGGTGATCACGCTTTCTTCTTCTACGGCCTCGAGGATGGCCTTTACCGGCAGCTTACGGGCGCGGTCTGTCAGGAAAAAGCCGCCGTTAGGGCCACGCACGGAACTGATCACGCGGTTGTTTTGCGTGAGCAGCTGTAGTATCTTGGCCGTAAATGATTTGGGAGAATCAATGCCCCGGGCAATTTCCTCAATTCCCAGCTTATTATCTTCCGACCCTTTCAGTGCGATATAAATCGTTGCTCTCAGGGCGTATTCAGCAGTTTTCGACAACATAATATCAAATCATGACGATCGCAAGATAATAAGAAATAAGGTACCGGTCAAACCGCCGGCACCCATTCCGCATAGGAATCACTCGTCTCATACAACCGCAGGCCTGCCAGTACTACCTCTCCGGGCAATACCGCTCTTAACGCCCGCTGCATATACAACACCATGTTTTCCGCGGACGGCTCCATGTCCCACACCCACAGGTTCTCCTGTGTGCTGCAACCCGGATGGGCCTGCATATAGGCGGCCGAAAGGACCAGGCGGTGATCAAAATGCTGTACGATCGTCTGCTGCACCAGCTCCTTGATCACTTTAAAATCCACCAGTATCCCCGGTGCTGGCAGGTAGTCTTCACTATGGTTTTGGCCCCGTACCGTCACATGCAATTTATAGGAATGCCCATGAATGTTTTTGCATTTTCCATTGTATTCATGCAGCGCATGCGCCGTTTCAAAACTGAATATTTTCGTCAGCTGTAACATATCTCCGGTCTGTTGTTGGTAAGAATTGTGCAAAGGTACATTTAAAAAAGGATATTTGTGTCCTTTTTTACTAATATTGCTGCCTGAAACAATTTCATCAACATGCACACATTCCATATACCTGTGATGGGACTGGCTTATACGATCGACAGCCCCGTTAAAGTAGCGCGGTTTGGCATCTCTTCTGTCATTTCCATCATCGAAGACCGGCTCATTGAAATGATGCGGAGCCATTATTATCCCACAATAGGAGAGACGTACCGGCCTATTCCGGCAACGGAGCCGGACTACAGGGCGCGGCGTATTACTGATTATCTTAACCTGGTGAACCGCATCGTAAAGGAGCAGGTGGCGCAGCTCAAAAACAAAGCCTTTGAGGCCGGCTCCGAAATAGTCCGCTACTTTGAGATGTTGCCTGAACAGCATCCGCTGAAACAAACGTACCGGCAAATGACCAGTACCACAGACGCCGGAGAAAAGGCCACTCTGGCCGCCTGCCTGCGCAGCGCCGTCAGGCCCGGCAGCATCGATGTCAACATTATGACCAAAACAGACAAAGACAACTTCGATAAAAACGGGCAACCCATCGCAGACGGCTCCGACGCCATAGCTGCACTCAGAGGGTATGTCAACAGTGACCTCGCCGGTTCTTCCATCGTCTTTTCTGCAGGCATGAATCCCCGCCTTTACAACTACCTTGAAAAATGTCCACAGTTCAATGCAGATGCAACAGGTAACTTCAGCAAAAAAATCATCGTCAAAGTCAGCGATTTTCGTTCTGCCCTGATACAGGGAAAATACCTCGCTAAAAAAGGCATCTGGGTCAGCGAATTCAGAATTGAGTCGGGGCTGAACTGCGGCGGGCACGCCTTCCCGTCAGACGGCACACTAATGGGCCCTATTATGGAAGAATTCAAACTGCGCAGACAGGAACTCACCGACACCTTATTTGCGCTTTACAATCCAGCCCTGGAAAACAAAGGGCTCGCCACCTTTACCTCACCACCTCCATTACATATCTCGGCACAGGGCGGCATCGGCACGGCCGCAGAAGACCAGCTGCTGCATGCCTACTACGGACTGGACAGCACCGGTTGGGGAACACCTTTCCTGCTGGTGCCCGAAGCCACCACCGTAGACGCTGACACCCGTCAACGCCTGCGCGAGGCCACCACAGCAGACCTCACCCTTAGTCACCATTCTCCGCTGGGCGCACGCTTCCATTATCTCAAAGGCAGCACGGCAGAACAAGAGCGACTGGCGCGCATTCAGGCCGGAAAACCCGGCAGCCCCTGCACGGAGAAACATCTCTCATTTAATACCGAATTCACGGAAAAGCCTGTCTGCACTGCCTCCCGTCAGTACCAGCGCCTCAAAGTGGCACAGCTGCAATCACTCCAACTGCCGGAGGATGTCTATACGGAGCAACTGGAAGCTGTGCTGGAAAAGGAATGTTTATGTGTAGGCCTTAGCAATGCGGCCGCTATCGAATATGAACAAACTTTCGTGAAAGGCCGTCACGCTGTTAATATCTGCCCCGGCCCGGGCATCGCGTATTTCAACAAGGAAGTGTCGCTGCAAACAATGACCGATCATATCTATGGCCGCCGGAATATCCTGGAAGGAAACGCAAGACCGCATATGTTCATCACAGAACTGAAACTGTACCTGGACTACCTGACAGAACAACTGGAAAAAGCCCGGAGGCACAACACGCTCGCGCAACAACAAAAGTATTTCCGCACATTCAGTGAACAACTCACCAAAGGAATAGATTACTACCACCAATTAACAACAACGGGCGTATTGCCGGTGGAATTATTAACAGGACTCGAAGAGGCGAACCTGCAACTGACGAATATTGTAGCGGCATATGCGCTGGCATAGGAGCCGTCAGGCTACGGTCTGTGAAACCCATGTAATACAATGGGTGTCTCAAATTATCAGAGACACCCTGTTTTTCCCATTGTTGATAATTTCAAAGAGCGGCTCCACCTTTTTTCTAAGCGCGTAAAACCAATCAATTCCACGGTAAGACGCTGGCAGACAATACCATATATCCTCCACACGCCGCGCGGCAAATGGCAGCCTGCCTTATTTGGATTTTAAAATCCTATATTCAGTTGATATGATTTAATGCTGTTTGTATGCTGAAACATTTGGCTAACCTATTTATATTTTTGCTGCTCGTGACAGGAACCGGCTGTAAAGCACCGGTTATTGATAAGAAAATAGAAATCATCGGGCATATCAAAAACATTCCGAATGGAAAGGTATACCTGGCCAATGCCTTTCGCTGGGATGTCTTCCTGGATTCCGCTGTTGTTAAGAACGACTCCTTTTGCTTCCGGATGACGGTACCGCCATCTTTCGAACCATACTATGCCTGCATCAGCTATATTGACTCTGCAGGCAGGACCAGAAGTTTCAGTTATATCAACCGGGTGCTTACCACAGAAAAGCAGGGATACCGGCACAGCGCTTTTGTGCTGGAACCTGGTGTTATTTCCATTAACGGAGCCCTGGTCTGTCGCACAGAGCAGGGTATCTTCTATTGTGACGGCATGGAAATAAAGGCCGGTAAAGAAACGGAAGTCATGTATAAGCACCAGATGACTGGCTTTGGCCGGTTAGGCACTTCAGATTCTTCCAGACGTGCTGCTATCATCAGAAGGTACAGCCGTGATATTAAGGAATACCCTATGGCCTATACGCTGTTGCAGAATATATATGACGCTAAGGAAGAATATACGGACAGGGAACTGGAAAACCTGCTCTCGCTGTTTAATAAAGAAGTACAACATTCCGGAACGGCAGCCCGGCTGAAAAGCTTTATGGATACGAGGACCAATTTCCGCAAGGAGCCATCGGCACTTGTGGCGACTGACACTGCCGGCAACAAAAAAAACTGGATAGCCGGTTCTTCACGGTATAACCTGCTCGTCTTTTGGGCAAGCTGGTGCGGTCCCTGCAGGTCCGAAATTCCTGTGCTGAAAAACATTCACGCAAAGTTCAACGATAAAGATGTTCACATGACCAGCATATCCATTGATAAAAATACGGCGGACTGGATGAAGGCTGTCAGGTTGGAAGCGATGTCCTGGGAACAGGTAAAAGTAGACAGCGCAGGCATCACTCGTGTAAAGGAAGGGTTTAATTTTTCCGCTATCCCGTTAACTGTCATAACAGATCATACCGGAAAAGAGATCAAACGATACTCCGGCTTTGGCGGCAATACCGAAAAAGAACTGATTTCTCTGTTTGAAGAACTCTTAAAAAATAAATGACAGGCTTGTTTCACCATAGCCCGACCTTTAGGCCTGGGAGACGCCTGCGTTCTGCGCCAGCCTGCGCTTCTGCCTGATAGAAATCACCGTTTGCAAAACAACGGAAATACCTACCAGCAATAGTCCTGCATAAAACGCACCATTTACCTGCTTGCCTTCTCCAAAGAACAGGAATGCCACGGTGATCGCGTAAATCGGTTCCATATTGAAACTCAGGTTCACGGTAAATGCAGGGATGCGCTTTAGAGACTCTGCAAACATGATGTATAGCCCAACTGTGCATATCAGGGATAACAGTAACAGATATACGGTGTCTTCCATACCGGGAAAAACGCTTTTCACCGGGAAGTAATGGAGATAGACCGGTAATAAAACACCCCAGCCGATACAGCCGCCCATCATCTGGTAATAGTTGATCAGTTTACTGTCATATTGCTTTACCAGCCGCTCATTGTAAATAGTGTACAGCGCGGCAAACGCTGATGAAACAGTGCCCAGCGCGATGCCCAGCTGGTAAGACACATCGAAATGAAAAATAAGGCTGATGCCCAGCAAGGTAAAGAGGCTTAATACCAACTCGGTGACTGCGAATTTCTTCCTGTTGATCAGCGGCGAAAAGATCGCAGTGAAGAAACTGGTCAGACAGTAACAGACCGCCCCAATGGAAATATTACCGTATTTGATGCTGCCATAAAAGAATATCCAGTGAATAGTGATCAGCAAACCTACTTTAGCAATATCCAGTTTCTCGCGGGTGGTAATGGCAGTACTCACCTTAAACAACTTCACAATCAGAAACAGCCAGACAAACGAAAAAAATATCCTGTACCAGACCAGCAGTCCTTCGTTGAGCGAAATAAGTTTTCCGAGTATTCCGGTGAAAGCGGCGATGAACACCGAAAAGTGTAAGATGAAATATGTTTTTTTCATAAAGGGTTCTCCGTCCGCACTTGCGGAGCTGCTGTATCAATATAACAAACAAAATTGTTATCGGGGGATTATTATTTCGTCTGCTGCAGCGGGCGTTTATGCGTTCCGGATAGTAGTAGCCCCGGGCGTGAAGCCCGGGGCGTTGTAAAACGTGCATCATTACATTCCGATGAATCGGGATGACATTTTTCCAGGTATTTATAAAGTTGGCCGGCTGGCGTAGTCCAGCCACAGGTCATCTAATGTTTTGCCTGTCTGGGCTTGCCAGATGCCGGCGGAATAGGTTTTGCCCCGCATGCTTGCGTCCAGTGTTTTAACCAGTTTATCGTTGACATTTTTTTCGAGCCATACGAGGAAACGCGCGGTAATGCGGTAGCTGTTGTCGTACCGTTGTGACGGGTTGTAGTCGGGCATGGCCCAGCCTGCGCCGGCATTGTCGAGGCCATAACGGTAACGCACATAGTCTGCGATGCCTTCAGTGAGCCAGCCGGGGCCGGCTCCTCCCGGGTACGCCTGTACGATATGCATGACTTCATGTGTCACCACGTCGATGTCGCCGGGGTGCTGCCGGAACCATTCGGGATTATAGACCACGCGGCCGCCACTGGTGGCGGCCACGCCGGTATAACCTGGGTCTATCACGAAAGTGACCTTCTGCAGCGTGTTAGGGTTGTAGGCATTGGCCAGCACAGGATACACGGTGAAGAAAGTATTGATCATCCTTTCTTTTACCTGTTTGTCGAAAGCCGGCGACTGGTTGATGAACACCAGCGTATAGTCGCCACGGGTGATGGAATCGGTGGTGACGGCTATCGTTATGGCTTCCGGTGCCGGGGTGCTGTTGTCGTGGGCACATGCATGGATGAACAGGCCAGTGCTGAGTATCAGTAATCGGATCGTTTTCATGTTACCAGCCCTCATTTTGTTTTAACTGAGTGTTACGCAGGGTTTCGTCTGTGGTGATGGGGATAACGTACATCGCATTACGCCACAGCCGGTCTTCCACTTTAAAGCGCTCATAGCGGTAGCCGCCCGGTGCGGTGGCGTCGGCGATGGGCTTCATGCCCCAGATGTTTTTTTCGGTGTTCTCTGCGATCTTCCAGCGGCGCACGTCCCAGAAGCGGTGGTTCTCAAAGCTCAGTTCTATTCTCCTTTCGTTACGGATGCGTTTACGCATATCGGCCTGTGTCAGTCCGGCGGGCAGTGGTGGCTGACCGGCACGGGCACGTATCAGGTTGACGTATTTGGTGATATCTGCATTACCGGGATCGTATTCGTTGAGTGCTTCTGCATAACTGAGATAAAACTCCGCCAGCCGGAAAAAGATGCCATGCACATCGCGGCCCGGGCCCTGGTTGATGGTAATACTTTCGTTGGCCAGTTTACGGCAGTAGTAACCGGTACGGCTATGGTCTGTTTGTGTGCTTTGTTCGTCTTTCCCTCTTTCAAACGTTTCTATTTTCCTTCCTTTCCAGGGGGCGCCGTTGTAGCTGATATCAGTATAGAACCTTGGATCACGGCCTGCATAGGGCTGGGCGGGATCATAGCCGGAAGCAGGATCGCTGATGGGCAGGCCATTGGCCATTTCGTAGTCGTCCACAAGGTTCTGTGTGGGAGCGCAACCGGACCAGCCGTTGCTGCCATAAGGGAAAATGTAGCGGTCATAGTCCTGGTTGGTTTCTTTCATCCGCACCCAGATGACTTCCGGGCTTAGCAGGGTGTTACTGGTGAACATGGTCTGCCTGTCTGCCAGCGTGTTTTCCAGCCGGTAGGCGACACCTCCCTGCGGTGTCTGGAGGTCTATCACTGCTTTGGCTGCTGCGGCGGCTTTGCGCCATTTTTCCGGATCGGAGGCGGTGTTGTTGGAGCTGATATCGGCAAGGAATCCGTTTTTGCCGGCGATGGCCCAGAGCGGGCTGGCGCTGTACAGCAGCATGCGCGCTTTGAGCGCCAGGCAGGTGCCTTTGGTGACGCGGCCTATCTGCGTGGAGGAATAGCTGACAGGCAACCGTTTCATCGCTTCATCACAATCGGCCAGTATCTGGTTGATGCAGGCGTCGTAGGCGCTGCG
Source organism: Chitinophaga varians (assembly GCF_012641275.1). Taxonomy (NCBI): domain Bacteria; kingdom Pseudomonadati; phylum Bacteroidota; class Chitinophagia; order Chitinophagales; family Chitinophagaceae; genus Chitinophaga; species Chitinophaga varians. The sequence goes on from NZ_JABAIA010000002.1 coordinate 1,191,830, forward strand.
TGGCTGGTTAAGGGCTTTCTGGTCGTTCTGGTCGATCGTTTTGGTAACGATGATCACGCCACCGAACTGACGTACCTGCTCTGCCAGGTAATAAGCCCGCAGGAAATATACTTCACCGATGCGGTTCTCCAGCGAGCCGGGATTGTTGGCGTCATCAGGGGTTTTATACTGCGCAATGCCTTCCAGTATGGCGTTAGCCTGACGGATAGCGACATAGTTATCGCGCCACGTATTGCCGATAGGGTTATTGTTGCCGGACCAGGAGCCGTTGTTAAAGCTCATGGAAGCCATCCAGTTGGAGGCGTCTTTGGCCTCGTCTGTGCCGGATGACATGGAATAACCGCCGAGGTACGTATAGGCGCCGCGCAACCGGGAATAGAGGTTGTTGACCACCTGGTCCGTCATCGCGAAATTGGTGAAGATGTCTTTGTCCTGTTGCTGGGTGGTGGCGGCCCTGTCAAGAAACCCTTTTTTGCAGGCGCTGAAAGTAAGGGTGGCCACTACACAGAAGAACATGATTTTTTTATAGAGAGATGGATATTGCATAACGTTCATTTTTTAGAATCTTACATCGATACCGAAATTCCAGATGCGCTGAATAGGATACATGGCGCCGTTGCCATCACCGATTTCAGGGTCTACCTGGTAATCTTTCAGTTTGTCCCAGGTGAAGAGGTTCATACCGTTGGCGTATAAACGAACATAGGAGAGGCCCACCTGTTTTACCCAGGTTTTAGGCAGCTGGTAACCTATCTCCGCGTTTTTGAGGCGTAGATAACTGGCGTCTTTTACCCAGAAGGAAGAGCCCCGGTGGTTGTTGCCGTTGGTATTGCTGTGCAGGCGCGGATAGGTGGCGGTGGCAGCTGTCTCCGGTGTCCAGCGGCCCAGGTGGAAGGGCTTCACTTTACCACCCTGGAAAAATTCATACACCGCTTCGTTGTTGAGCATTACATCGGTATGGGCGGCACCCTGGAACAACAGGGACACGTCGAAACCTTTGTAAGCCGCTCCCAGTGTGGCGCCGAACATGATCTCCGGCGTACGGGCGTAACCGATAGCTGTTTCATCGAAGTCTGACTGGATGAAGTCGTACTCTTTGCCGGTAAGTTTCTTGTATTTGAAATCACCCGGGCCATAGGCGGAGAAGTTCTGGAAAGGGCTGTTGTCTATATCGGCCTGGTCTTTAAAAAATCCTTCAGAGATAAGGCCGAATTTGGTGCCGATTGGGTGACCGGTGCGTTTCATCCAGGGATAGGCCCGTGCCACTTCATCCTGGTACACGATGTTGTTACGGGCGAAAGTGACATTGGGTTTGATGAAGTAATGCACCTGGCCGATAGTGTTTTCGTGGCTCAGCTCCAGCTCAAATCCTTTGTTGTCCACAATACCGATGTTCTGTGCTTTGATGTCCTGACCAAATACATCAGAAAGAGTGTTGCGGCGGATGAGGATTTTGCTTCTGCGTTGGGTGAACAGATCGAGGGAGATACCCAACAGGTTGTTCCAGAAACGTGCTTCGATGGCCATATTAGCCTGACGGCCGCGCTCCCAGGTCACGCCGGGGTTGCCGATGGCTCCCTGTTGCCAGCCGTTGGCCTGACTGGCATTGGTGCCAAAATAATACTGGCTGCCGCCACCCCAGGAAGTGAACCAGAGGAACCGGTCGCTGCCTGCCTGGTCGTTGCCTACCTCACCATAGGAGCCACGTATTTTCAGGAAGCTGATAGCTGAAATATTGTCTTTGATAAATGGTTCTTCAGACAATACCCATCCGGCGGAGATGGATGGGAAAAAGCCGTAGCGGCTTTCTTTGGGGAAGTTTTCAGAGCCCTGGTAGGAGGCGCTGAACTCCAGCAGGTATTTCTGCATGTAATTGTAGGTGCCGCGAAAGAGCAGTGACTGGTATGCTCTCGGGATGGATGACCCGTTTTCGTTGAGGCGGCGGTTCCAGAGTACCATGGCGGTGGCTTCATGGCGGCCAAACTGCCGGTTCCAGTTGGCGGTAGCTTCAAGGTAGGTGCTGCGGTTGGCGCCGCCGCCGTTGAAGGAACCGTTAGGGTCTATTTTGGTGTCCTGGCCGGACTGTTTATAGCTGGTGATGTTGCCCTGTGCATCGTACAGTGGTTCAAATACGGCGTAGTTGCGGGTGTAGGAGGCAGAGGGTGAATTGGTGTTGTCGTACGAGAAAGAAACTTTGGCCGTCAGGTTTTTGGTGATGATGTCCAGTTTGCGGGTGAGGGCAAAAGTTCCCTGTACGGTATTGTTATACCAGCGGCGGTATCCTTTCTGTGACAGTTCCCCGAGGATGTTGGACTGAAAGGTGCCGTTTCCCCAGAGGGAGCCGTCAGGGTTCACGATCGGATAGATGGGCGCCATGCGGTTGGCCAGGTTCATGATGGTACTGGCAGAGTTGTTGCCATCGCGGCGGTCGGTCATGATACCGGCAATGTCTACACGGGCGGCCAGGTCGGGAGTGATGTCTACGTCTACATTGGCGCGCAGGTTGTACCGTTTCATGTTATTGTTGCCGGTGTAGCCGTCCTGGTTTTCTTTGGTGTGGGCATAAAGGCCGTCCTGCACGTTGTAGCCGGCGGAGATGAAGTAACGCGCGATGTTGTTGCCGCCGCTGACGTTGAGGTTGCCCTGCGCTACGGTGGACGGTTTCATGATGAACTTATAATAATCGGTGTTGGGCAGTTTCCCGCTTTTATAGCCGTCCAGCTGCGCCTGTGTGAACGCTGGCTGGGCGCCGTCATTTTTCAGTGCTTCATTGAGCAGGGACGCATAGTCGTAGGAACCGAGATATTGCGGCAGGCGGGTGGCTTCGGTGATGCCTGTGGATGCACGGAAATTGACAGAGGGGGCGCCGGCCTTGCCTCTTTTGGTGGTGATGAGAATGGCCCCGTTGGCGCCGCGCATGCCCAGTACGGCGGTGGCGGCGGCATCTTTCAGGATGGTGAGTGTTTCGATATCGTTCGGGTCTACGTAGTCCATGGGTCTTTCGATACCGTCTACCATGATGATGGGGGAGGCGCCGTTAAGCGTGCCTACGCCGCGGATGTACAGGTTGCTGGCATCTACGCCGGGCTCGCCGCTTCGCTGGGTGGTGATAAGGCCGGGAAGGCGTCCTGCCAGCGCGTTGGTGAGGTTGGACACGGGGCTTTGCACCAGTTCCTTGGTGCTGATGGAAGCGATGGCGCCGGTAACGGTAGCTTTTTTCTGTTGACCGTAAGCCACTACCACTACGTCTTTCAGGCCGAGGCTGGAGGGCATCATGGTCACATCGGTTTGATTGGAGGCGGATATTTCCACTTCCCTGGTTTCATAACCGATGAAGGAGAACACCAGTGTTTTCATATTGGCGGGCACCTGTATGCTGTAGGTGCCGTCGCTTTGTGTTTGTGTGCCTCTGCTGGTGCCTTTTACCTGTACAGAAACGCCTGGGAGTACCACGTTGGTTTTGTTTTCCATAACCGAGCCGATAATGGTGCGCATCGCACCGTTGCTGCCCTGGGAGGCCGGACGTACCGTGGTATCCGCGGTGTGGCTGTTTTGTTCTGACGGGCGAAAAATGATGATGATGTTGTCTGACTGCCGGAAGTGCAGGTAGGTGTCAGTCAACAGCAGTTCCAGTGTTGTTTTAACGCTGCGGGTACCTTTAGGCAGACTGACATTTTTGTACAGGTTGACCTGTTCCGGCGGGTAGGCGAGGCGGAAGCCTGACAGGCTTTCCACTTTGCCGAGCGCGCTTTTGAGTGTTTCATTTTTGAGTGTCAGGGTGATTTGTTTGGTAGAGATGTCCTGCGCCCTGCCGGGAGAGGCAAAGAGGACGGATGACAGTAACAGGATGCTGAGCAGCGCCAGGGTGATGGTTTTTGCCATGTGCCGGACTTGGCGGAACATACAGGGCAAGAGTGTGGCAGTCAGCTGTGTGGTCACAGCTAAGAACTTGTGCATAACGGGCATTCTTTTAAAATTGTTAGGAAATAGGTAGCCGTTAACAGCAGGATGTGCTGTTTCGACTGTCAGCTTTTTTCAGGCTGATAAAAGTTTTTTTACTTCAGAACGTGTTGTTTGATGGTGATCAATGTGGTTTCATGCGATGTAGATTTTAGTGATGCATAGAATCAGTAACGGCGCACTGGTGGCTGTTGGTGATGCTAAATTGATTTAGCAAACAGGGCGTACTTTGTCCTTTTAACTTTTTACAGTTATCAATTTTGGTTTTGAATGATGTGTTTTATCGTCGTCTTAGCAGCCTTTGCCTTTTATGAGCACGTCGCGGCCGTTTTCTATTTGATACGTGGCGTTTCTGACACCGCAGATCACATCGAGGACTTCTTCGAGTGATTCGGTACCTGCAAATGATACACGGACAGGGCATTGTTTTAAAGCGTCATCACTGAATTGTATGTTCACTTCATAACGTTTACTGAGTGTATTGGCGATAGTTTCAAAAGTAGCGTTTTCAAAAACCATCTCGTTGGTGGTCCAGTTGGCCCGGGCTGCCGCATTCACGGCTTCCTGGCGCGCTGCGGCATTTTTTATATTGTAAACGATTTGTTGGTCAGGTGTTAATACGGCCAGTACTTTGGTGCCGTCTTCCACTTTTACTTTTCCTCGTGTAACCGATACCGTTATTTCCGCCTGTTCCGGGTAAGCGCTGATATTAAACGCGGTGCCTAATACGGTTGTTTTCAGTTGACCGGTATTGATGACAAACGGCTTCCCGCTGTCGGACCGGATATCGAAATAGGCTTCCCCCAGCAGCGTCACTTCCCTTGACTGGCCGTTGAAGTGCTCCGGCACCACGAGGCGGCTGCCACGGTGCAGCACCACTGTGCTGCCGTCAGGCAATGTCAGGTAACGGTCAAAATTCGTTTGTCCGTCGGCGTAGCGCCGTACACTGACAGTGGTACGGTCGCTGTTGCTGTACCACCAGTGGCCTGCACCAGCCAGTACCAGTATGCTGGCCCAGATAGCGGCATAACGCCACCATTTGCTCATGGTACGTTGCTTCACCGCCTTCAGCGGCGGTGCAGCGGGCGTGGCCGACAACCGGGCCCTTAATGCCTGCAGCTGTCGCCGGGTGAGTTGCCTCGCTGCCTCGCTTTGCGGGTCTATCACTTCATCAGGCAGGTCCTGCCCGAGCGTGGCGTACCAGCCTTCCAGTATTGTCAGCTCTTCTTCAGTACAGGCGCCCTGACTATATTTCTGTAACAGTACATACAAATTTTGTTCATCCATAGCGGTAATGATGCGACTGGCTATAATAAATAACACCAATTTAATCTGTTGCCGTTATCCCGTCGGGAAATTTTTTTTCAGGATAAGCAGGGAGATAACAGGGATAAAACACAAGTGAATAATTATTAGATTTGATAAAAATCGTATAGCCATCGAACCACACGCGGAAAATACCGATACAGCCCTGCTCCGGTCCTGGCAAAACGGCGATGAAAAAGCCTTTGACCAGCTCTATGCCCGTCATTATATCAGGCTGGTGAACCTGGCCTGTAAAAAGACAGGGAATATGGAAGCATCACAGGAACTGGTACAGGACGTGTTCCTGTCACTCTACCGCCAACAGTCACGGTTACCCGAAAATACTGTCCTGGAAAACTACCTCTTTATTGCCACCCGTAACCGTATCTATAACTATCACCGGCAACAGCTTTTGCAACTGAAGAAGGAAGCGCTTCTCAGGGAGCATTATATGCCTGCGTCCGGCATTGGGCCTGACAAACTGGAGCTAAAGGAACTGGAAATAAAGCTACGCCGTAAAATCCAGCAACTGCCCGACCAGTGCCGCGCCGTTTTCCTCCTCAGCCGCGAAGAACAACTCTCCAATAAGGAAGTGGCCGAACGGCTGCACATCTCTGTGAATACCGTGGAACAACACATGCGCAAAGCGCTCCGCATCCTCAGGGCTTCTATCAATGATGAACTGATTATGATGCTGATCGCCGTAACAATGATTCACATGATATAGGCCCGTTCGCCCTGATTGGCCCGCTGCTCAATGAGAAAATAATCAAATAAAAAAATAACAAAATGACTGTCGATCTTATCGTAGCTGAACTGAAAGACGTAGAACTGCTGCATCACGTATGCACAACGGCTTATACACAACATTTCACCAATCAATGGGAAACTGCCGCGGCGCTGGAGCGCTATCTGGGCGGCTCTTTTTCTGTAGACCGCCTGACGAAGGACATTCAGGAACCAGGCACCGCTTATTACCTGATCTATGCTGACGGGGAGCCTGCCGGTTTCGTCAAACTCAATGACCAACTGAAAGAAGCCGGCCAGGCTTCTCTTTATCCTAACGCAATGGAACTGGAGCGTATCTATATGCTGGCTGCTGCCAAAGGCACCGGCGTGGGTAAACTGGCGATGGAGAAGATAGAAGCGATTGCCCGGGAAAAACAAAAATCAGCCATTGTACTGTATGTAGTAAATGTCAACGAAACGGCAATCCGGTTTTATGAGCGGAACGGGTTTGTCAAAACGGGCAAGACAAGACTGGAACTGGACGGATTTAAGGAAGAGGTGAAACCCACCACTATTATGTCTAAAACATTGTCTGGCCTGTGAAACCAGGCCTGTGGTAATACCTGATCGGGAAATTATCTGAAATTATTTTTTGGCCGCTGCTTTCTTTGCTTTGGCTTTTTTGGGAGGGCGCTGGCTGATTTCATTCAATGCCAGTGTCATTACTTCCTGCGGCGTCACATAGAGGACAGCGGCCAGTTTCACGCATTCGGCGATTTTCATCAGCTGCGGCTGGGCCAGTTTTTTAGAAAGGGTGGCTTTGTTGAAACCGGCGTCTTTGGTTAGTTCGGTATGCTTAACGTACGTCAGCAACGTTTCGAAGTTATAAATGCCCGGGTCCAGGCTTCTTTCCTTTACCGGAAGCGCGGCTTCAGCGATTCCCCTTTTGATCAATCCGGAAAGTGTATGTCGTTTTGATTCTGGAATTTCCATGCAGGGTGCTCAGTTTCTCAAATTAACTGAGTTCTGATTTTTATTGCCCTTACTGTTTATGTAATTGTGTTAATTGTTTATAAAATCGTATATTGTGTTTACGTTTTTGACTTTTATTCACCAAAACACACGTCTGGATGGAGGTAACCGTAAATCTGGAAGGGAACAGGAAGCTCAGGAGGATTTTTTATGCATCTGGTTAAGCGCCAGTGTCATAATAACCTGTGGCGTCAACCCAAATGCTTTAGCTAACAAAATACATTCTTCAATTTTTAATAACCCGGGATTCATCAGTTTTTTGTACAGGGTGGACTTGTGGATACCTACCGCCGTTCCTACGGTGGTCATTGGAATAATATCATAGATACCTCTGAGGTCCTTAATCTGACCTCCTTCTATCAGCGTGCGCACTGCCTCAAACCTGGGATCTTTTCCTTTTGCCATTTCTGAATGTTTCGGATGGGAAAATACATCTCATGGGGTTATTCTGCTGTTTGTTATTCTTAAATTGACTATAGTGAATATGAAATAGCATTTATAGTTTATAAAAATGACTATTTTTTTCTCAACACTTATGGTATACCAATAATCAGTCCACTGCCATATGATTTCCCTCAAATCATTACCGCAATGGAAGATCCTTTTTACGATGATCATGACGGCTCCTTTAAATGGTTCATCATTGTATTCGTGTTCTTTATGGTGCTGCTCTGGACTTTTGCCTGGATGGGCACCGAACAGTAGTTCCAAGGGTTAAAACCAGCGTGAGGCACTGTTTCTACAATCTGCCTCGCCATCTCAACAAATACATAATCCATTTAAACGGCGGTGGTGTCTACCACTGCTACTTTTTTAGACAGGCAGGGTTTATCTTTGCCTTTGTCAAACACCTGCCGATAATGCAAACCTCCGAATACGACAGCGCGCCAACCCGTGCTACAGCATGGTTTTGGGTACCCGGACTGTTTATTACATTCCTGCTGGCCAATTCCGTATTGGGCGCCCGCCTGCGGGAAGGACAGTGGCATGACCCCGTGAATCTGACAGGTTCCCAAACCATTATTTTCGGATGGTGTTTCCTTGTCTGGCTGGTGGCCGCTTATGCGGTACAAACCCACTACGTGCCCCGCTGGCTGAAACTGGCCGGCACGCTATGCATCGCTGCCATGGTCTCTGTGGCTTTTTATTATCTCTCGCCATTTGAAGATTTCCCCCTGGCGCCTATCCGCCAGCAACCACTGGGAAGGGCACTTTTCAGGTTGAGTTACCGGGGTGTATTAGTGGGGATCTTTGTATATCCGGTGGTGTATTACCTGGCCGCTGCCCGTAAACTGGCGGCGGAAAAGCTGAAAGTGGAAAAGCAGGAGCGGGCATTGCTGCAAATCCGGGCCACCCGGCTGGAAGCCCTGCTGGCGGAACGCACGGCGGCACTGGAGAAAACCACCGCTGAACTGGAACAGGCGCGGCAACAGCTGGCCGAAAACAATGCTTCCAACAAGTCCTGACGTAGTAATCTGACTACAACAGGCCGGGGACCACCTCCCCGGCCATACCTTTTACCGGCGGAGACGGCGCCAGCTTTCCCACAGCAGTCCCCCGGCCACCATGGCCAGCAACACCCACGAAGAAACAGCGGCAATCCTGCGGCCGGTGATAAACGTTTTCGGACGGAATTCAAACGTAATGTCATGTTTGCCTGCAGGCACCTTCAACCCGCGCAGGGCATAGTTGACCCGGATAATATCCGTTTCCTGCCGATCAATATAAGCCTTCCAGCCAGCGGGATAATAGATGTCGGAGAAAACAGCCAGCCCGTCATGGGCATTGTGACTGCTGAAATGCAGGTCGTTCAGGCCGTACTTCGTTAGTACAATACCAGCGCTGCTGTCTTTTGCCGGCGCCAGACCGCCCACCTGCGCCTGGAAACGGCGGTCAATCACCACCGTATCGGCCGGATTAAAATGGTCCATGGCGCTCATCTCTGCATCTGCATTGGCGGCCCAGTGGATACCGTTCACAAACCAGGCATTGCCCAGCGCCTGCGGGTTGAACTGCGCTACCGGCTGACCGGTTGACGGGTCGGACGCTATGATGTAACGGGTGTTCAGCATATTGAGCACCGCCCGGTTGTTTTTGGCAATCTGATGTTCAATCAAATCCTGGTAAATCCACAGTTTAGCCGGACTTTGGCCACCAATGGACTTATGCATGTATGAGGTATTGGCATCGAGGAACGGATTGGTAGTGGCGTTCAGTACCCGGAAATAAGGGGTTTTGTCCTGAAGGATTTTTTCATCGGCAGCAGTCGGTGAAATATAGGTCGCCAGCCGGTCAGGATTCATAAAATTCTCTTCGTTCAGATAATTTTTATCTACCTGGAACAAATCAAACAACACAACGGCAGTGAGCACTATCAGCGCAGGCGCGGCTTTCAGCTTGTCTTTGAGATAGGCCCACATCACTCCATACGCTATCGCGATGAGGGCCAGCGCACGGATGCCATCGCGGAGAAGCAGGCTGCTACGGTCTTTCCTCAGCGCCGCCATCAACGTGTTGGCCGCCTCTTTACTGCCCAGCATCTGCGTGTACTGTTGCAGAATGGTAGCATCATTAGGACCACTGAAAGAATAGATGAACGGTCCGAAAACAGCCACGCCGATAACAAGTCCACCGGTGATGACCGCTGATTTTTGTAAGGCCTGCATCAGCTGCGCTTTGGGCAGCTTGTTGTCCGTCAGCTCCTGCAATGCCCAGCAGGCCAGCACTACAAAGCTTACCTGCACAATCACCAGCGCCATGGTAGGTGCTCTGAATTTGTTATATAACGGGAGATGATAGAACAGGAAGTTATTGAAAGCTGCGAAGTTATGGCCCCAGCTGATCAGGATGGCGAAGACCGCTACAGCTACCCACCACCATTTATGCGGACTACGGATGATCATCAGCGATAACACCGTCAGCAAACAGATGATGACGCCGAGGTATACCGGTCCGGCCGTCATGGGTTGCCCTGCCCAGTACAACGGCCACCGGCGGCTGTTGGCCAGCTGTTCTGCCTGTACGGCGGGTACGCCCAGCGTTGTCAGGGCTTTGTAGGTGTTGGAATGGACGGACAGCTTTTCCGCGGTGGAATTGCCCACCACGCCAGGTACGAGCAGGGTAAACGTTTCACCCGGGCCATAACTCCACTGGAAGGCGTACTCCACATCTAAACCGGACTGCCCTTTGGCTTTGCCGCTCAGTTCAGATTCGCTGCCGCGGATGGTATAATGCGTGTATTCCTTTAATATCAACAGGTTGTCCATGTTGGGCAGTATCGCCAGTATGGCTGCCACTGCCAACAGCGCCGAAGCCTTAAAAAATGCGGGCAATTGTTTCGCCCGAAGGGCAAAAACAAACGTACTGATCACCAGTCCCACCACCATGATCAATGTGTAATACGTGATCTGCAGGTGGTTGTTATAAATCAGCAGACTGGTGGCGATGGCTGTTAAACACGCGCCGGCCATCCACTTCCCGCGATAGGTGAGAATAATGCCTGCTAAAACAGGCGCCATATAGGCCATGGCCATCACTTTGGTGATATGCCCCGTTTCCATGCTGATGACGCTGAACGTGGCAAAACCATAGGCAATGGCGCCGAGGATTCTTATCCAATAACGGAAATCGAGCACGCACAGCAACAGGTACATGCCCAGCATATTGACAAACAGCATGTCTGCCGGGTTGGGCAGCCAGAGCGTGAACAGCTTGTTGAGATACCAGATGGCGGTCACCGGCGGACCGGTGAAGATCACGTAGGTGGGCATGCCGCCAAACATGCTGTTGGTCCACATCGGTATTTCTCCGGTCTTGTTGTAAAAGTCCAGCGCTTCTTTTTGCATGCCCTGGTGGTGCATCATGTCTGACTGGAACAGGGCTTTTCCGTCCAGCACGGGACTGCAAAAGAGCAGGGCAAGGCCCGCAAAAAGCGCTATGGCGGCTACATGCAGCCAGAGGGTTTTCATCCGGTTGTTATTCATTGTTGATATTTTCGTACCGGCGTTAATGCCGGACGGGCGTCAAAATAATGAATTTGTATGACCGGCGAAAATCCGCACAGGATAACGTTAGTGGTCCATCGCCACTACCGGACGGCTGTTCTTCTTCCGGTTAGATGCCACCAGCAGCAGCGGTAGTGAAACCAGGAATACCAGTCCCATCACGAGGAACGCATCACTGAAACTGAGCAGCATTCCCTGCCGCGTGATGCTATGATCGAGCAGCTGCACGGCCTGTTGCCGCGCATGTGACGCGGAGGCGCCCTTGCTTTGGAAAAACTGCGTATAGCCGTGCAGGCGGTTATATACGGCGGGGTTGGACGGATCGAGGTGGCTCACCAGGTCGTAACGGTGCTGCGCATTGCGTTTGGCCAGGTAGGTGTTGATCAGGGCGATGCCGAAGGAGCCGCCCAGTTGCCGCATCATGTTGTTGAGTGCCGCTCCCTGCGGTATGTCGGTAGGTGCCAGCGAGGATACCGCCAGTGTGGTGAGGGGCACTGTCATCAGCGCCATGCCCAGCGCGCGCCATATCAGCGAGCTGCTGATGGCGGCCGAGGTGGCGTTCTGGTTCAACTGTGACATTTGCCAGCTGAAGAGGATGAACATGCTCATGCCGGCGAGGATAAGATACAACGGCGACAGGCCGCGCTGTAACAGGCCGGCGCTGATCACCAGTCCGCCGATGGCGAGGAAAGCGCCGGGCAGTAACAACATCCCTGTTTGCAACGGCGTGAAATAAAGCAGCCGCTGTGCAAATACCGGCGTCAGAAATACGGAGGCGAACATACCCGTGCCCGATATAAAGGTGAGGATGGCGCCTACGCTGAGGTTCCTGCTTTTTAACACACGCAGGTTTACTACGGGGTGGGCTACACGTAATTCCCACCAGATGAAAACGGCGATGCCGAATAGTGCGATGACGCTCAGCCACACGATGTACGCCGCTTCAAACCAGTCGTCTGTTTCACCGCGTTCCAGTACCGTCTGCAGTGCGCTCACGCCAACGGCCAGGAGGATAATGCCGGTCCAGTCGATACGGGTGGACTGTGTTTGCTGCGGTGGCTCGTCCAGGAGCAGGTAACAGACAAAGGCAACGAGTATACCAATCGGTACATTGATATAGAATATCCATGGCCAGCTGTAAAACTCTGTGATGTAGCCACCGAGGGTAGGACCGATGGTGGGGCCAACGAATACGCCTATCCCAAAGATGGCGCTGGCCACGTTCTGTTTTTCTTTCGGAAACTGGCGGAATACGATCACCTGTGATACCGACAGCAGGGCGCCGCCACCGATGCCTTGCAGGAAACGGAAAATTACCAGCGTCCAGATGCTGGTGGCTTGTCCGCACATAAAGGAAAAAAACGTAAAAGCCAGGATAGAACCGATGTAGTAGTTGCGCTGGCCCAGTCGGGCCGCGAGGAAACTGGTGATGGGGATGATGATCACGTTGGCGATGGCGTAGGCGGTGATCACCCAGGAAGTGTCTTCCAGGGTGGCGCCGAGGTTGCCGCTCATGTGCGACAAGGCCACGTTGACGATGGAAGTGTCTATCAGTTCCATGATGGCCGCGGCAATGACCGCGACCACCAGTAGTTTACTTTTCATACCGATTGGTATATTATATGGCGAAAAAAATCAGGAACGGGCGTTCACCGTTTGCAGGGCCTGTGCCGGTGAAGTGGATTGCAGCAACTGCCATACCTGCCGGGTTTGACCGATATGGATTTCGTACTCGTCATTTTTGAGAGCCTCCATGAAGCCGGCGGCCACTTCCCGGGGCGAAATGCCTTTCTCGCCGCCGATTTCGCGGGAGAAGTCGGTGTTCACCAGGGGCGGCATCAGTTCAAATACACGTATAGGCGCCACCGATACCCGCAGTGATTGCGTGTAGGAGTGGAGCGCCGCTTTGCTGGCCGCGTAGGTGGGCACCGCGGTGAAAGGCACCAGCGCCGTGACGGAGCTCACATTCACGATCGCGGCTTCCGGCTGTTGCTGCAGCAATGGCAGCAAATATTCCGTCAGTTGCAGGATAGCCAGATAGTTGGTCAGCATTTCATCTGCTGCTTTATCGATGGCCCGGGCGCTGTTGCTCAATGCATAAGCATATGCTTTACCCGCATTGTTGATGAGCATGTTCAGCTGCGGGTATTCCTGCTGCAATGTTTTTACCAGCGCTTTTACCTGCGTGTCCTTGGTGACGTCGCATACCATGGGAACGAGACCTGGCGTGCCTGCTGCGGCCTGCTGCAGCCGTGCTTCATCCCTTCCGGTGATGATGACCGTGTTGCCCGCTGCTGATAATGCCTGTGCCAGTGCCAGTCCGATGCCGGCACTGCCTCCGGTAATTAATACCGTGTTACCTTCTGTTTTCATGTTATAATCATTATACCAATCGGTATATTTTAGAATAAAAAAATATCCAAATAAAAAATAATCAAATCATCAGAGTTGATGGACGAATGTTTCGAGCGACTGCATAATGGCATTGCGGTAATGCATTTTGCCGGTCAGTTTGGCGATCATGATACATCCTTCTATCATGGCGATGATGGTCAGGGCGGCCTGTTCCGGATTGGTCTGCGGACTGAATTCTCCCTGGCGGATGCCCAGCGTGATATCGTGCGCGATACTGTCCTTCCATTTGCTCACGGCCTCGGCGGCGCACTGTTTCAGGGCAGGATGTGTATCGTCTGCTTCCGTGGCGGTGTTCAGGATAGGACAACCACCCACGGGGAACGGGTGCTTCAGGAAGTTGGTATATACATGCACATAGGCCAGCAGCTTACCGCGATAGGTGTCCTGCTTCGCTTTTTCCTCCCGCACAATGTTGGTCACCTGGCGGATATTGTATTCAAATGCCGCCAGCGCCACCTCGTCTTTGTTGGCGAAGTTACCGTATATGCTGCCTTTCGTCAGCCCGGTAGCATTCGTCATGTCCGTCAGCGAGGTGCCGGCATACCCTTTCTCATTGAACACAGGAGCGGTCTTCTCCACGATAAACTGTTTCGTTCTGGCTGCTTTGTTCATATTACTTATTCTTCCTGTTAGATGAAACAAAATTATACCATTTGGTATAAAATGAAAAATCTTTTTTCTGACCGGGCTGAAACGGTGTAAGCCAAAGCTCCAACATTGAATTGACCCCAAGCTCTAACTTTGAATTGGCCGTAGCTTCAACCTTGACGTAATCCAAGGCTTTACTTTGAATATCCAAGGCTTCAACTTTGAATATCCAGGGCATCAACTTATTGTGACCCAGGGCTTCAGCCCTGGGATACGCCGCCATAAAAGAACCGGGCCGACCCTAAAGGCCAGCCCGGTTCTTTTTCAATATAATCAGCTAAGTCAACTTATTCAGCAGGTTCCTCCGGAGGAGGTGGCTGCGGGTGTTTTTTCTTCTCGGCCCAATAATACAGCGGCGGGATCACCACCGGTGTAAACAGCAGGGTGAAGGTCAGTCCGCCGATGATCACCGTCGCCAGCGGCCTTTGCACATCGGAGCCGATACCTGTGCTGATAGCGGCAGGCACCAGGCCGATGATGGCTACCATCAGCATCATCATAATGGCCTTGAACTGGTCGACTGCTACCCGCTGCACGGAAGCGCGCAGCGTCAGGGGCGACTTGTACATCTCCCGGTTGAGTGCTGACACGAGCAATACGCCGGCCATCACAGAGATACCAAAGATAGACACGAAACCTACGCCGGCAGACACGTTGAAGTGGTAGCCACGGATGAACAGCGCCACAATACCGCCGGCCAAAGCCACCAGTATGCAGCTCATGGTCACGAACGTATGTTTCATGCTTTTAAACAGCATAAAGAGGAACACGAACACGATCACGATCGTCAGCGGAATGGTGAGTGACAGCTGTTTGCCGGCACGTTCCAGGTTCTCGTACTGGCCGCCGTAGATAATGTCATAGCCTTTGGACACATGTACGCTCTTGCCGATCTTTTCCTGCAGTTCTGCCACAAAAGAGCCCTGGTCGCGGCCTCTCACGTTGGTACGTACAGTCACCATGCGTTTGCCATCGATGCGGTAGATGTTGGTCTGCCCATCGATAAACTGAACGTCCGCCAGCTGGTCCATCGGTATCAGCGCGCCGGTGGCGGCAGGTATCTGCAGGTTGCGGATAGCTTCTACCGTATTCCTGTCCTGTGGCAGGTAACGGATCACGATATCGTACCGTTTGGTGCCGTCATATAATGTACCGATCGGTTTACCGCCGATAGCAGCTTCAATCATCGACTGGATGTCGCTGACATTGATGCCGAAACGGGCTGCATTTTCACGGTTGATGTTAATGGCCAGCTGCGCCTGGGTGCCTTCCTGTTCGATGTTCACGGAGGCGGAGCCTTGTGTGGCTTTCACGATTGCCGCGATGCTGTCGGCTTTGGGCCGCATCAGGGCCAGGTCGTCGCCCACCACGGAAATGGCCAGGTCAGCGGCGCTACCGGTCACGATTTCCATTACCTGGTCAATGATAGGCTGACCGGAGTTGAAAGACGTGCCCGGAATATTTTTTTCCAGGTCGGCCTGTATACGTTTTACGAGTTCTTTTTTGGTGATGGTATCGCTCCATAGCTTATAGTCTTTCAGGCCTACCAGTATCTCGGTACGGTTGGCAGGGAAGGGGTCGGTACCATCGTCGTTACGCCCGGTTTGTGTGATCACGTACTTCACCGGCGGATAGGAAGCGATCACTTTCCGGATGATGGGCGCGATCTTGGCGTTTTCCTGGATGGTAACGCCGGCAGGCATAAACGAACGCATGAAGATGGAGCCTTCGTCCAGCTCTGGGAGGAATTCCGTGCCCAGTTTGCCTGCGAGGCCTATCATCAGCACAATGACCACCGTAGCGATGATCACCGTTTGCCGGTGGAAGCGCAGGAAGAAATTGAGCGAACGCTGGTACAGGTGTTCCAGGAAATCCAGTATCCTGTTGCGGTGCGCCTTCATGGGCTTATCGGAAGACAGTGCTTTTTTGTAGGCATAGGAAATAAGCACCGGGATGAGCGTGAGCGCGCAGATCATGGCGCCTATCACGGCAAATGCCAGTGTGAGGGCCATGGGAGAGAACAGTTTGCCTTCCACGCGGGTCATCATCAGAATCGGCGTATAGGCGAGGATGATAATGGTAACGGAGAAGAATATTTCACGGCCTACTTCCTGCGCGGCAGAAAGCGTGATACCGATAATGCCGCCCTGTTTCTCCTGTGGTGTAGCGTTGCGGTAGCGGCGTATCAGGTGTTCCGCCATTACGCAGGCGCCGTCCACGATGATACCGAAGTCGATAGCGCCGAGCGACAGCAGGTTGGCTGGAATGCCGGTCAGCCGCATGAGGATAAACGCAAACAGCAGGGAGAACGGGATAGTGGCGGTCACCACCAGCGCTGAACGGATGCTGCCAAGGAAAAACACCAGTATGATCACCACGATGCTGACGCCCATAAACAGCGTATGCGCCACGGTTTCCAGGGAGTGGTCGATCAGGAAGCTGCGGTCGTACAGTACGCGGAGCTTTACGCCTTCCGGCAGTTCTGTTTCCGACAGCAGGGCCAGTTTTTCCTTCAGTGCTTTCAGTGCTATGCTGGGGTTTTCGCCACGGCGCAGCAGGATGATGCCTTCAGGGGAACCAACCTTGTCAATGTTTTCATCGGGCACTGCGTAGCCCAATACGCCGGAAGGTGGGGGGGGAGCGGTTTCCACGGTGGCCACATCTTTTACGTATACCGGTACGCCGTTGACAGCGGTCAGTACAATGTTACGCAGGTCTTTTTCAGACTTCACCGCACCGAGGCCTCTCACTGCGAAGCCTTGTCCGCCGCGTTCGATGACGTTACCGCCGGTATTAAGGTTGTTTTTCTGTACCGCGTCGATCACGGACTGCAGCGTAAGGTTGTACTTACGCAGTTTTTCCGGGGAGGTGAGGATATGAAACTGTTTGAGCGGCCCGCCGAAGTTGGTCACGTCGGCAATACCGGGCACTTGCAGGATGGCCGGGCGTATTACCCAGTCCTGCAGGTCTCTCAGCTGCATAGGCGTGAAGCTGGGCGGTGCTTCCACCACGTAGCGGTAAATTTCGCCTACGGCGGTGGTGAGTGGTGCCAGTTCCGGTGTAACGCCTTCCGGCAGGGAAATGGAAGAGAGTCTTTCTATGACCTGCTGACGGGCGAAATAGTCGTCAGTGCCGTCCTGGAAAGTCAGCTGTACTACCGAGAGGCCGAAGATGGTGCGGCTTCTGCGGTCGAGTACGCGGGGCACGTTGTTCAGCGCCCGTTCGATGGGAATTGTTACCTGTTGCTCCACTTCTTCCGCGGCACGGCCATCGAAAGGCGCTACGATGATAACGTTGGTGTCAGCGATATCGGGGTAGGCCTCAATTTTCAGCTGGGTAAAACACCAGTAGCCGATCACCGACAAGACCACAGCGCCAATGATGACCGCCCAACGGTTACGTAAAGAGAATATCAGAATGTTACGGATCATGCTTCAAATTGATCTACGTGATGGGTAATAATAAAGCCTCCCTTATAGGTGCTCCTCAGCAGTGTCAGCACTTCCCGCACTTTGTCGTCTTCATCTATGAGGGTGATCATCATGGGAGGTTCGTCAAAAGAAAAGATTTCATCCGGGCGTTTCATGCGCTGGTTGATGCCAAAGCCCATGACACCGCGGTATACGGTGGCTCCTTTCACATTGTTGTTCATCAGGAGCTGCATAATGTATTCGTACAGGGGGCGGGTACCGTACATATCATCTTTGTCAATAAAGATTTGTGCCTGTAGCATAGCTGTATTTTTAGTAGCCGAATGAAATACCTTTTAACTGCATGGAACCGTCTGTCACCACTTTATCGCCTGGCTGCACGCCGGTGAGCACCACCATGCGGTCGCCTACCTGGGCGGCGGTGAGTACTTCGCGGCGAACGAAGGTGCGTTCGTCTGTTCTCACGAAGACGTAGTTTTTGCCCTGTACTGTCACCACGGCGGCACGCGACACGGAGAGGGTATTGCCTTCGCTGACACCGAATTTAACGGTGGCATACATGCCGGCGCGGAGTTTATGCTGGATATCGGCCACGGTGATCCTCAGTTTCACCATGCGGGTGATATTGTCTACCACTTCGCCCACGTTTTCGATCACGCCGGTAAAGGTTTCACCGGGGTAGGAGTTGAACTGCAGTTTGCAGCTGCTGCCTTCCTTCACTTTGGTGATCTGGTTTTCCGGCATTTCGCAGATGAGCCAGGTCTTATCGGTTTTGGCGGTGACGAGTGTTTGCGGATCGAAGCCGGCGAGTTTCAGTTTGGATTCATGCTCGATGATAGAAGTCTTTTCATTGGCGAGGTCTGTTTCCGCGATGGCCATGTCTGTTTGTGCAGAAATGAGCTCCGTTTTGGCATCAGACACGTCTTTGCCGGTACCTGCGCCATGTTCGGCGAGGTCTTTAAAGCGGTCCAGTTCTATTTGTTTCTGGGCGGCGATGGCTTTTTTCTGCCGGATGATATTGCCTTTTTCCCGGATGTTGATGATGTGTTGCAACATTTCGGTGTAGCTGGCAGTGATGTCCGGATTGTCGAACAGTACGATGTTTTGTGAGGCGTTGCCGTTGGAACGTACTACGGTGGCGGCCACATGTGCCGGGGCCATCAGTTCTGCGTTCAGGTCGCTCTGGGTGGCTTCCTGAGTTTTAAAGAAGTGCAGGGTAAGGCTGTCGGGGGGCAGTTTAATGGTGCGTCCACTGTCTTCCACTACGGTTTTGGTGGCAGGGGCGGGCTTGTTTTCATGGTGCTGTCCGCAAGACATAGCCAGCCATGCGATGCTTGCTATTGATAAGCCAAAGGCGGTCTTTGTCATCTGTTAAATTATAGTTGATTAATCAATCCGGTTACCTGTAATAATTGCAGGTAGCTTTTACGGTAGTTGTACAGTGCGTCATAATACATCTTCTGGGTATCGAACCAGGTCCGTTGTGCGTCCAGAAAATCTATGATGGTGGTACCGCCTTTTGTATAGGCATACCTTACTGACTGCAGGATGTTTTCCGCTTTAGGCAGGATGTTTTTGTATTTGTCCACTGTTTCCCTGTTTACCTGGTAGGTATGCCAGGTGGACTGCACTTCGGTGTTTACCTGTTGTTGCAGGGCCGACAGTGACTGTTGTGATTGTTGCAATACTATTTTAGACTTTCTGATCTCGCCCTGGTTGCGGCTGAAGAAAGGCAGTTCAATCGTAGCGTACAAACCGAAGTAAGGGACCCTGTTCTGGGGGTTCCAGATAAAGCCCAGTTCAGGAGAGGGTATTGCCAGTGACTTTTGCAGGGAAATATTGCTTTTGGCGGCGGTGATCATGGCCTGTGCCTGTTGCACGTCCGGGCGTTTGGCCAGGGAAAGGGCGAGCAGGCTGTCCAGCTGCTGTGTCATTTCCAGGGACATGACCGGGTCCTGGTCATCGATGGTGACGCTATCGGTTTGACCGGTGAGCAGTTTCAGGTTTTGAAGTTCATTGCGATAGCTCTGCGCTGCATTTTTGTACTGGATCTGGTATTGTTCCAGCAGCAGTTGGGTACGTGCCAGTTCGCTGGAGCTGATGACCTGGTTTTTGAGCCGGATTTCCTGGGTTTTGACGAGGCTGTCGACGTTTTCTTTCGCTTCGAGGATCAGTTCCAGGTTGACCTTATTGTACCAGACATCCAGCCATTTGTTGCCCGTTTCCGTGAGTACGCCCCTTTCCGTGTCTGCATAGGCTTTTTCAGTGACGGACACGTTGCCGGCGGCGTATTGTTGTTTGTATTTCCGCTGGCCTGCCAGCTGGAACTGTTTGGTGAGCTGCCACCAGTACTGGTTGTTCTTTCCGTCCAGGAACTTAGTGTCCGGCGCCCACTGACTGGAGTTGGTCATATGCAGCGTCTGGTTGTTCAGTACCGGGTTGGGCCTGAGGCGTGCCGTGACCACATCGCTTTGGGCGATGGCCGTGTTCAGGCTGGCCGGTTTAAGGAAAGGGTTGTTGTTTCTGGCGGCATGTAAGGCACCTGGTAAGGTAAGGGTAGTCTGGGCCTCCGATATCAGAGGCAGGCCTACCGTACACGAGAAGATAAGTAAAATGGCGTAACGCATTCCTGATTTGTGCTGTTTGCTATAGATAATTACTGTTGTGTTGCGGTTTTTGTTCAAATCACCGGTAATATTACCTTGCCGGTAAGGGGTTCGTTCACATGGCCTGTCGCTAAATCGGGGGGCAAGATAGGGAATATCGAAGGATGTAGCAGACAGGTGAACATTAAAATTAGCTTAAACAATTTAGTGAAAACGGGAACGGATATAGGAAAATGTGCAAATTTTTTGGGTGTAATAGTTAATCCTGTATATTTGTATGGTAACCATATTTGTAAGTAATTATATTGATATTTTATCGTTTCGCTGCATGTTTAAAGCTTTGATTAGTATTTGTTTTTACTTTTTGTAAATATTTATTATTCATAATTTAAAGCGTTACGATGGAAAGAGAGACATATTGTTATCCGGGAAGCCAGGCTGAACACTTTCAGCAAACCGGTGGCAGACCGCCATTTTTACCGGGAAGAAGTGCCATATTGTGCCATCTGAAGGCAGTCCCATGTGACGAAAAGTGAAAAAGCAGCCAAAGGCAACATCCTTATTCCGTTTAAGTATTTTTTAAGCCCCATCTCTCACGCCATGTATAATGGGGAATGGATATGTATTTCTTGTAAACTTTTTTATTAACTATTTAAAAAGATGTTATGATAGAAAGACCACAATACAAATATTTCGGAACGATGGCAGAGCATTTTCAACAGATGGATGAAATGTTTGAGAAGGAAAGGAAACGCATTGCCGCTTTTACGAGAGAAGAAGCAGACCAGTACCTCAAAGATGCAGGCGTTTATCATTTATTGGTTCGCCCCAAAAGAAGAACGCCCTGGCGCACAAAGAGTACGCGTCGAAAGGCGAAGGATGCCGCTAAATTAAAAAGACGAAGGCTCCATGGGTAACTTGGCGGTTTTCCCATAGAACTTCAACAGATGTGTACAATGTTGTTCTCGTTTATTGCAAACTTTTTATTTAACCATTTTAAAATACTTGTTATGATAGAAAGACCTAGATACCGGTACGTAGGAAGCCCGGGTGAGCATTTCGAGCAGGTGATGGAAATGTTTGAAGAGGAGAGGAAACGTATTGCCACTTTTACTAAGGATGAGGCATTGCAGTATTTAAAGGATGCAGGAGTCTACCATTTGTTAGTGGGACCTAAAAGACGAAGTCCATGGCGTAAAAAGAGCGAGAGGCGTAAACAGAAAGATGCTGCACAACTAAAGCGGCTAAGGCAACGTAGATAATTGTTTGAACCCTAAAACCATTGTTTGAAAAATGACCCGAATAATCTCCGATTCGATGTATGCCGCCGTGCCCGGACTAATCATCGGCTTTCATGGTTGCGAACGTTCCTTAAGGGATGATATCATTAGTGAAGGAAGAAAACTTCGTTTCAGCACAGGTAAGTATGAGTGGCTGGGACATGGAATTTATTTCTGGCAGAATAATTATGAGCGCGCAATGGACTTTGTGACTCATCCACCGGATGGAAGAAAAATAGTTCATCCAGCCGTGCTTGGTGCTGTCTTAAGTCTTGAACATTGTCTGGACCTCTTGGATACAAAATATATTAGGCAGTTACGGACAACGTTTGAAATGATGGAACATGCAATAAAGTTGAGAGGAGGTAATTTACCTTGTAACCGGAATAAGCATGGTGCCGACAACCCTATGGACAAAGTGATCCGTGAATTAGATTGCCATGTAATTGAATTTCTTCATGAAAGAATGCGACAGGAGGGCGTAAAACCTTACGACTCCGTCAGAGGCGTTTTCATCGAAGGCACTCCCATCTACGAAGACGCCGGCTTCTACGACAAAACACACATCCAGATTTGTATCCGGAACCCCAACTGTATTAAAGGATATTTTATTCCGCGGGAGGAGGAGCAGTGGTGATACTGGAAACCGCTGTGGCAGGATGCTACAGCGGTTTTTTGTTTATTCGTTGCACCGGTGGATACCAGTGCCCCGGGGTTTAATTTACCTGTTTTTCATAGATGAGTTTCATTCCCTTCAGGTTCACCAGTCCATGGAGATAAATGATATTCAGCTCCCTACAGGCGCGGTAGACAGGGCATTCCGGCGGAATCCTGTCGTTCATGACCAGTTCCAGCGGCGTGAAATACAACTTTTCCAGTAGCGTCTGGTCCAGATTGTGCCGATAGATATCTTCCTCCAGTCCTCTGCGGATATTCAGCCTGAGGAAAGTGGCCAGCTGGTTTTCACGGAACTGCCTCACGCCGGCCCAGATGTCAGGGTACATATCCCGCAGGTCCCGGAAAAAGACCGGCTGTGTCGTCAGTATCACCCTTTCGGCTATACGGAAAAAGTTACTCATCTCGATAATCGCATTGGAAGAGATGTGCCGGTTGAATGACAGGTACCGGTCGGTTTTTTCCAGCCACCTGCCGATGATATGGGCTACCAGGCTTTCTTTGCTGTTGAAATGTTCATAGAAGCATCGTTTGTGCAGCCCGCATTGCCGGGCAATTTCATCGGTGCTGGTGGCCCGGATGCCTTTCCGGGCAAAAAGGGTGGTGCCGCTGTCCAGCAGCTGATGCCATTCTTCTTTCATACAACATGTTTTATGTAGGTTAATGCAAAGTGCCGGTTGCTTTCCTGTATGCTGCTTCCTGTATCCTGTATTCTACTTTACTGTCAATGGTGCTGCTGTACGCCTGTTGCCATATCGTTTGTGCTTCCAGCACGTCTTTACCGGTAATAGTGCCTGCTTTCAGGCGGTCATTGGCCAGTTTGAGGTTTTCTGCGGCCTGCTCCAGGGAAAGGCGTGATGTATGGATCTTTTTCACGGACTGGTTCAGGGCCAGGTAGGCCTGCTGTACTTCCAGGCCCAGTAACTCTTTGGTATTGTCCAGTTCCTGCTGGCGGGCAGCGATCTTCAACGTTTGCTCTTTTACTTTCCCGGCTTTTTTGCCCCAGTCGAAAATGGGTACGCTGATGTTGGCCAGTCCATACCATGAAGCCATCAGGTCTTTGCCGTTGCTGATATTCACTCCTTTACCGGCCGCGCCCATCCCCGCGGCTGTTACGCCGAAGGTGGGCAGGAAATCAGCTTTCAGCATTTTGCGTTGTAGCTGTTCTGCTTCCAACACGCGGTTCAACAGCCGTATCTCGGGCCTGTTCTCTGCCGCGGCGGTGAGGTCCGGCGCCGCCTGTTCGGGAAAGTCGCCACTAACGGAATCAGCTACATTAAAATCTGTCTGCCCGGCCATGCCTGTCACCTGGGCCAATGCCAACTTTGCCATCACCAGTCCGTCATGCGCCTGGTTGAGCTGCAGCGAGGCTTCGTTCAGGTTCACTTCCACCCGTAACAGGTCATTCTTATAAATAAGCCCTGCGTCATAAGCGTTTTTCAACTCACGCTGCAGGCCTTGTAACATCTCCTGGTACTTTTGGGCGAGGATGATTTTTTCTTTCACCTGCACTACCTGCCAGTAGGCTTTGTTAACATTGAACAACACATCCGCCTCTGAGAGCGCTTTTTGTTCCCGCTGTATGCTCACGCCTTTGGCAGCGGCAGCTTTGCCCAGCTGTATTTTGCCACCGGCGTAAACGGGCTGGGTGACAGACACGGAGGCGCTGCCGAAGTATTCCGGTATCATGCCGTTAAGCGCTCCGCCGATCGGTTTGCCGAGATATACGCCCATCACTGAACCGTCGATCGACGGATAAGCCATGGCGTTGGCCGACTGCACGGCGGCATTGGCGGCATCTATCTGGTATTGTGCGGCTTTGATCTTTTTATTTTGTGTGATCGCCATCTGCTGGCAGTCGGCGACGGTGAGCACGGGCGCCTGCGCGAAAGCCTGTTGAACAGCCATGGCTGCTGCCAGCGTGCATATAACTCTGAAATTCATGATTGTCTTTTTTACAGGCAGGCGGCGCTATGGCCGCCTGCGGATAAATTAATGAGCGGGTTTGTACATGATCTCTGTATCATGGTCCGGTGCTGTAACCGGTTCCGGTGCCGGGCGTACAAACAGGTAATACAGCACGGGCACAACAAACAGCGTCAGTATCATGGACACGATCAGGCCGGAGGCCAGTACGCTGCCCAATGGCGCCCACAGCGGTGATTTGCCGATGATCATGGGCACCACGCCGATGGCGGCGGCTGCCGATGTCAGGAAGATGGGGCGCATACGGCGCTTGGCGGCGCTGAGCGCGGCGGCTTTTATCGTATAGCCGTGGTCGCGGATCAGCTCATCGGCATAGTCAACGAGGATGATACCATTGCGCACCACAATGCCTATCAGGCTGATGATGCCCATGAAGGCGGTCATGCCCATCGGGTTGCCGGTGAGGTACAGGCCCAGGAAGGCGCCCAGCAGGCTAAGCGGGAAGGTGGCCAGGATGATCAGTGTTTTACCAAAGGTTTTGAACTGGAACAACAATGTGATCAGGATCAGTATCAGGCTGGTGCCCAGTGCTTTGCCCATGCCCGGCGCATTTTCGGCGGATGATTCAGCGTCGCCGCCATATTGAATACGGATGCCTGCCGGCAGCTGCAGTTTTTCAATCTGCGGCCGGGCCTTTTTCAGGATCTCGGAGGCCATGATGCCTTTCTGCGCTTCAGACAGTACGGTGAGGGTACGCAGGCCGTTACGGTGCGCGATCACGCCGGTATGCCAGGAAGGTGTGAGGCCGGCCACTTCTTTCAACGGCACTTTGGCGCCATAGAGACTGTTCAGGTGCAGGTTGCCCAGATCGTTGAAGTCCTTCCGGTTGCCGGCTTCCATACGAAGGAAGATATCTACCGGTTTATCGCCTTCCCATAGCTGGGATACGGCAAAACCTTTCAGGCCGGCGCCCATCGTTTGGGTGATCAGCTGATTGGGCACGCCCAGTCGTGCTGCTGCATCTTCCTTAATGTTAAGGCTTACGCCCAGATAATCATCTTCATAATCTGTCCGTACCCAGTTGGTGCCGGCGGTATGTTGCAGTATCTCTTTGATCTGCTCTGCCACCTTTTTCTGGTCGCTCATGTTTTCGCCGATAACGCGGACAGCCAGCGGTGAACCTTCCTGCATGCTCAGCTGGCGCAGGCGCACGTATCCATTGGGAACAAAATTCTCAAACCGGGGAAGGTATTCCTTCACCAGTTCGTTGGTGGCGTCACTGCCGGTGGTGGTGATAAATACCTGTGCAAAGTTGCGCCGCGGCATTTCGGGAGCATAGGTCACATTAAAGCGGGGTGAACTGGAGCCCACGAAGCTGGCGATGCCGGTCACCCGCTTGTCTTTCTGCAGTTCTTTTTCCACCAGTTTCACTACCCGCTCTGTTTCTTCCAGGGATGTGCCATTGGCCATCCATATTTCGGCATTGAATTGTTTGCTTTCGCTCAGCGGGAAAAACTCCTGCTTTACTTTGCCTGCCAGCACGATCGCCAGCACAACAGCTGCCACGGCCACGCCGACGGTTGTTTTCGGATAACTGAAGGCTGCTTCCGCCGCGATGTTAAAAGCATGCTGTAACCTGTCAAGCAGGCTTTTACCTTTTTTGGTGGTGCTGACTTTATGTTTCAGTCCTTTTTTGATGAACACATAGCAGGTATAAGGTGTGAGCAGCAAAGCCACGGCCATGGAGGTGATCAGCGCTACGGCCACGGTCACCGGCAGGGCGGCAATGAAGTCTTTGGATATGCCGTTCATAAAGAGGGCCAGCGGCGCAAAGGCGAAGATAATGGCCAGCGTGGCGGTGAAAATGGGCAGTGACAACTGTTTGGCTGCCTGCCAGGCGGCCGTCCACGGCGTAATGCCTTCATCAAGTTTTTCGATGTAGTTGTCCACCACCACAATAGCATTGTCCACTACCATGCCCAGGACGATGATCAGCGCGGCCAGCGTTACCTGGTGCAGCTCTATTCCCATGATGTTGATCAGGCCAAAGGTAATCAGGATGGAGATGGGCGCTGCCAGGGAGGACACGGCGGCCACACGGAAAGGCAGCAGCAACATCACCACGATGATCACTGAGGCGATTGCCATCCCGAACTCTTTCATGAAGTGCCGGATACTTTCATCTACCACCTCCGGCTGGTTGACGATGGTCTTGATTTTCACATCAGGCGGTAATTCCTGTCCCAGCGACTTCAACCTGTCTTCCACCAGGTGGCCGAATTGTACAATGTTGTTGCCTGGCTGCATCTCGATGGCGAGCATCATTACCTTGTCATCATCGATACGGATAAACGAAGACAATTCTTCATAACGCCGTTCTATGCGTGCCACATCGCGCAGGCGCACCACGGTGCCTTGTGGCGTGGTGTAGATGATCTGGTTGCCCAGGTCATCGGCTGTTTTATAGCGGCTGTTGGTAAATACCGGAAAGGTATTGGAAGAAATGGTCATCTCGCCGGAGTAACCGGTAATATTCTGCATCTGCAATGTCCGGATAATAGTAGACAGGTCAAAACCATACTGCTGCATTTTTTGATCGTCGATTGTAACATAGAGCTGTTGCTTTTGGCCACCGGACCGGTTTATTTTGGACACTTCCGGAATGGTCTTGAGCCCGTCTTCTATTTTATCCAGGTATTTTTCTATTTCTGCGTAGCTGCGTTGGGGTGATGATACGGTGATGATCTGTGCTGTCACGTCGCCGAAGTTGCTGTTCACAATGGGGCCTATAACGCCCTGTGGCAGTATCTGCGGCGCAGCGCTGTTGAGGCCGTGCTGCAGGGTGCTCCAGAACTTCTTGCGGTCTTTTACGCTGGTATGCAGTTCTACGGTGATGAAAACCTGTCCGTCTTTGGTTTGTGACTTGGTCTTCTCTTTGTTCACTTCTTCAAAGGAAAACAGGTATTGTTCAATTTTATTGGTCACCTGTTTTTCCATTTGTACTTCATCGGCGCCGGGGTAGAAAGCATATACCATGGCTGTTGGCATATCTATCTTCGGGTTTTCCGCCCTGGGCATGTTCAGGAGGGAATAGAGCCCCAGCAGCAGTAACAGCACCACTACTACGATGGTGACTTGTTTGAACTGCATGGCCGCTTCTATGAAACTGATTTTATTTTTTTTCATGCTTCCGTTTGTTGGTCATGCTGAATAATGGCTGTTAGAGGCTCACGGCGGTGCCGTCTTTGATGTTGGTGAGCCCGGAGGTGATCACCTGTTCACCGCCTTGCAGGCCGGTGGTGATCACCACTTCATTTTTGCCGGTGAGGGCGCCTACGGTCACTCTTTTGCGTACAGCCTGATGTTGTGCGTTGGTGATGAAGACGTAGGTCAGGTCGTCCGCATCGCGTACTACGGCCGTGGCGGGCACTGTCAGGTTGTTGGCACTTCTGCCGGTGTTGAGGCGGATTTCAGTGAGCATGCCGGGAAGCAGGCGTCCGTTGTTATTGGATAATTTTATTTTGATGTTATAGGTGCGTGAAGTGGCGTCGGCCTGTGGGTTGATGATGGTGATTTTTCCTGCTGCGCTGTCCTGTAGCGTGGGGATGTAGACCAGTGCGCTGCCACCATGGGGGATGGCGCCTACCTCACTTTCCGGAACGGAGGCCCGGGCATACACCATGTCGGTTTTTACAATGGTGAACGCCGGTACGCCGGGAGCTGCGGCGCTGCCTCTTTCTATTTTACGGGCGCTGACGATACCGGTGATAGGTGCGTACAATCTGCTGTCCGCGATATGTTTGGCGCTGATTTCTTTATTGGCTTTGGCCTGTGCCAGTTTGGTCTTTATGTCGATGTAGTCTTTCGCCGGCAGACTGCCTTTCTGATACAGGTCATTCAGGCGGCGGTACATATCTTCCGCCTGGTCCAGTCCTGCGTTGGCGATGGTGAGCGCATTGCTGTATTCTGTAGCGTCGAGGGTGGCCAGTAATTGCCCCTGCCGGACCAGCTGTCCTTCTTCCACAAGAATGCCGTTCACCACGCCCGGTACGGCAAAGCCAATATCGGCGGTGTTGTCAGGCTCTATGGTGCCGGAGTAGGTGAAGGTTTGCGGCATATCATTGAGGCTGACTTTTGTTGCGGTCACTTTTACCGGCGCCTGTTGCTCCTGCTGCACTTCCTTGCTGCCGCAGGCGGCCAGCAGGGTGGTGATGATCAAAAAGGAAACGGGTCTGTACGTCATCGGCATAATCTTATTTTATAGTATGATTGAATACAAATTGTTTTTCGCGCAACAAAATTAGGGGCGGTACAGCGGCGGGAAAAGGTTGATACATCGGGAAATCTGGTCAGAATGTCGGTTTGTTTTTCAGGTATAACTAAAACGACTATACGAAAATAAGGCCGGAGCAGGAGTGCTTCGGCCTGTAATTAAAACCTACAACTGTTACACTGTTAGTAACAAGAATTTTCAGGGGGAACATTTTATTGCCCTAATGCCCGGAAAGCCTTGGGAGAGTAGCCGGTATGGCGTTTGAAATATTTACCGAAAAAAGACTGGTCGCTGAAGTGCAGGATTTCGGTGATCTCGGCAATGCTAAGTTTGGGATTGTCGAGCAGCAGTTTTGCTTCCAGTACTACATAGTCATCGATGATTTCGCCGGCGCTTTTACCGGTAAATTCTTTTACTGTTTCGGTCAGGTACTTGGCGGTGACGAACAGCTGCTCTGCATATTGCTGCACATTGCGCTGACTCTTGAAATGTGCCTGCACCAGGTTGGTGAAGCGGATCACCAGGCTTTCTTTCCGGGAGACCGCCGGGTTTATTAACTCCGTATACCTTGTGCTGAGGGCTGCCATTTCATAGAGGAACAACAGAAAGGTATGCTGTAGCTTCTCTCTGGCAAAAGGTTGTTTTTCCTTCATATCCTCCATGCGGGCCGCCAGTTGCCGGAAATGGGAGAGCATCAGCTGTGCGTCTGCCGGAGAGAGTTTCCAATGCGGGGAATACTTCGACGTAAAATAATCGTACAGCTCCATTTTATTGGCGGGCAACCCTATTTCCACCATAAAGTCCAGGGTGAAATTCAGGCCGGAGATGATACAGGATTTGTCTACCGCCACTGATTTTTTCATGGTATGTGGTGGGATCAGCAGCAGGTCGTTGGCTTCCAGGTGATATACTTTTCTGTCCAGGTTGCCCTGCATCCTGCCTTGTTGTATGAGAAGGATGCTGGTGAAGTCTGACCGGAAATTGGATTTAATATGATCATATTCGATCATGTTTATATCGACAGAAACAAAGAGCCCTATACCCAACGGGTCCTCCAGTCCGGCGCTGCGAATAAATTCCGCCTGTTTCATTATTCCTCCGTGTTCTTTCCGTTGTGTCATATAGCTGTTCGCAGTGCTGTTTTTCGGACAGGGCAAAGGTCAATCTATCTGTGCGGTTATCAAAGGTTGATTAGTCGGTAAATCTGGTCAGAAAGTCGGTTGCACCTATAAAAAAAATACCCCCGCAATCTACTGAAAATAAGATCACGGGAGTATATAAACGATAAAAACCGGGGTCAGTTTTGGACTACTTCCATGGGATCGTCCATCGGGAAGAAGAGCACCTTATCGGTGTTGATATATCTCATGAGGTCAATCATATGGAGGGTCCTGTTGTTGACGGTATGGAAGTAGAGCCGTTTGTTTTTCAGGTCATTGGCGCAGGTCCACAGCGTATATACGTTATTGCCGGGGTGTGCGCGGTCTTTGATGACCCCCTTGGGGATATCAAAGGCGTTGAGGATCTGGAAAGCCTGCGTCACGGCCTCGTCTGCGGAAGGCGACGGGTCCATGCTCTGGGTATAGGCCACGGCGCGTACAAAGCGGGAAGAAGGCGTAAAATCGCCGGGGATGCCTACCAGTCCATTACCTTGTCCGAATGAACGGATGGTGTCTTCTCCCATTTTCAGGCACGCATCGGAAGGGCGGGAATTCAGGTACTGCTGCAGGTTGGCCATATGCCAGTCGAAGGTGGGTGAATTGGTCAGCACGCCCAGCGGGTTGTTGTAACTATACAGCTTTCCATTCACACATTCTATCACGAGCGACTTGCCCTCCGCGTCGTGTACACTGTAATGCAGCGGGAAGGGAATGCCGCCGTTGACGTACAGGGGGATGCCTTTGTTGATCAGAATACCGCTGTCTATAGCGTGTTTCACCTGGTCAACCGTGGCGAAATTGGATAGCAGCCACGCTGATACGTCGGTAGAGCTGAGCGATTTGGCGATTTTCTTGGGCGGAACATTCATATAACCAGCGTATCCGGGTAAATAGTACAGACCCACGGCCAGGCCTTTTTCGTTCATGCCGTCCGCGATAGCGTCTTTGCCCATGGAATTGATACCAACAATGGCGTACCGGGCTTTCCAGTACAGCCCTTTATTGGCACCGCCGGGACTAACGGCGTTAAAGGGATAATTCCTTGGATACACGACAACCTGCGCCTGCAGGTCATTGTAAAATTCCAGGGTACGGGCGCAGATCACAGCGCCATCTCTTGCCCTCAGCTGGATACCTGTACAGGCCGGAACGGTGATAGGGGAGGCCAACAGCGAAATACCGAGGGAGTAACACAGGGTTTTAAATAATCCGGTTTTCATTGCAATGTTATTGGGGTGAATAAATCAAAGGTATTGGTCCGGTAAACACCGGCAAGGGTTACAACAAGTGCGGATTCCTGATTGTTTGAAATAAAATGTTATCCCCTGAAATGATGTAAGGTATCATAAAGGTCATGCGCCTCCGGAGAACGCTGTTTATACAGTACCGTAGTCGCTGCGGCCACCAGGATAAGGGTGGATGGAAACGCGGAACCGGCCCCCAGGGGTGTTATGGCCAATAAAAAGAGAATAGCGGCCCCCAGACCTATCTGTAACAGTGGTTTTTTGTAACTGATGAAAGCCCCCATTGCCAGTTGACACAGGGAAATTGCCACCACTATGGCGGTAACGTTATGACTGAAAGCACCGTAAATAAATTGTTCGTATGTGGCAAAGGGTGTCATTGCGCCATAAGCCATAAAAAGTTCCGGATGTATAATGGCCATTGCTCCATTAAAAACGCCTGCCCCTATAAACAACAGCGATAACAGTAGTTGTGCCACTACCGGCCGGAAAATGGCAAATGCCAGGATTACCAGGCTTGTGCCATTGGCGATGAAGTAAGTGGCGGAAAATATATTGGCATGCATAACAGTAGGTATTTAATGAGTAAAAATTATTCACATATTGAAGTTAACAGGAACCGCCAGGCCCTGAAATGATGCCAGTCATATGCCGGTTTGATAGTGGTCAGCTTTCCCGGAATGTGACAGGAATCAACCGGAGGGGTAACAATGGTCATATGTCAGGGACATACTTCTGGCGAACTTTAGATAAATGCTACACTATGATCAGAATTGCTGCCATACTGGATGGCCTGAAGTACTCTGAGAACGTACAACAATATGCGCTGATGATAGCGCAGCATCAGCAGGCACACGTTACCGGGGTGTTACCGGAAGATTTTACCTATAACAGTTTCGGTATGTACCAGGTACTGAAGTCCGGCGCGGACCCGGCCACCATCAGCCGGCTGGAGGCTGCGGACGAAGCCAGCAGGAAAGCCGCAGCAGTTACTTTTGAGGCTGCCTGTCAGAAAGCAGGCGTGGCTTACAGCATACACCGCCATCGCAATGTATCGCTGCCGGAAGCACTGGAAACGAGTATCTATGCAGACCTGTTGGTGGTTGACCGGAAAGAGACATTCACCCATGAACCGGCAAAGACGCCCACCCGTTTTATCCGGGACCTGTTAACAGATGTGCAGTGCCCCGTGTTGTTAACACCCTCCGGCAAATCGCCGCTGATGGCCGACTGGTCTGATGTGGTGCTGCTGTATGACGGTGAACCGTCCTCGGTATATGCCATTAAAATGTACAGCTACCTGCTCACATTACAATTTCCTGTTACGGTCACTGTGCTGTCTGTCAATGCAGAAGGTAATCATTTGCAGAACAAACAACTGATCCGGGATTTTATTCACAGTCGTTTTCCGGCTGCCGCCTATCATGTGGTGGACGGTGATCCCGAAACAGAAATTATCCGGTATCTGAAGAACCGGCCTAAGGGCACCCTGGTGGTATTGGGCGCCTACCGACGGGGAGCTGTGTCGCGCTGGTTCCGGGAAAGTATGGCAGATGTATTGATGTCGGAGGTGGACCTGCCTTTGTTTATTGCGCATAACAAATAAAATCTTTTTACTATGGACCACTTCATCAGGGATTTTTCGACTGTCCGTTTATCAGATGTGGCTATTGTGGGAGGGAAAAACGCTTCCCTGGGGGAAATGACCACCGCGCTGGCAGACAAAGGCATCCGGGTGCCGGCCGGATTTGCCACTACAGCAGCAGCTTTCTGGGCTTTTATGGACGCCAATGCTCTCCGTGACCCGTTGGCCACGCTGATGCAACAACTGGACCGGAGCAGCTTTTCCAATCTCGCTGAAATAGGAGCTGCTGCCCGAAAGCTCATGCAGAATGCCGCTTTGCCGGATAAACTGAAAACGGAGATAGTGGCTGCTTATCATCGGCTGAAAAAAGAAGGAGACCTGGCCGTCGCCGTAAGAAGCAGCGCCACGGCAGAAGATATGCCGGAAGCCAGCTTTGCCGGGCAACACGAATCTTATCTGAATATTTCCGGCGAACAGGCAGTGTTACTGGCCGTGCATCGTTGTTTTACCTCCCTGTACACCGACAGGGCAATTAAATACCGTGAAGACAACGGGT
The DNA here is from genome assembly GCF_012641275.1 of Chitinophaga varians. Classification (NCBI taxonomy): domain Bacteria; kingdom Pseudomonadati; phylum Bacteroidota; class Chitinophagia; order Chitinophagales; family Chitinophagaceae; genus Chitinophaga; species Chitinophaga varians. The sequence continues at coordinate 1,224,659 of NZ_JABAIA010000002.1, forward strand.
TTGAACATGGAAAAATAGCCCTGTCTGCCGGTGTCCAGGAGATGGTGCAAACAGATAACGGCTGCTCAGGGGTGGGTTTTACACTTGAACCGGAATCAGGTTTCCGCGATGTGATATTGTTGTCCGGTATTTGGGGCCTGGGTGAAAATATAGTACAGGGAAAGGTCATGCCGGATGACTTTTATGTCTTTAAACCTACGCTGCGTGCGGGAAAAAATGCCATCCTGCAAAAGAAACTGGGCGATAAAGCGTGGACGCTCTGTATGGACGATACGCCGGGCGCCACTTCACCGGTCATCAACAAACCCACTAAGGAAGAAGACCGCCGGCGTTTTGTACTGAACGACGAAGAAGTGCTGAAACTGGCGTCCTGGGCATTGGAGATAGAAACGCACTATCATTGCCCAATGGATATTGAATGGGCGAAAGATGGGACCAGTGGAGAATTGTTCCTGTTACAGGCACGTCCGGAAACAGTGCATTCCCGCAAAACAATGGCCAGCCAGCAACAGTATCTGCTGAGAGAAAAAGGCCCTGTACTGGTGAAAGGAGATGCTGTCGGTGAAAAAGTGGCCACCGGTACCGCACGGCTGCTCGATTCTCCCCTGGAAGCGGAAAAACTGCAGGAGGGTGATATTGTGATCACCGGTAATACAAGCCCGGACTGGGACCCTGTGTTAAAGAAGGTAGCGGCTATCGTCACCGACAGCGGGGGCCGGACAAGCCATGCAGCCATCGTGGCAAGGGAGCTGGGCGTGCCGGCTATTGTCGGCGCTGTTGGCGCTACTGCTGCCGTCCGTGATGGAGAAGTGATTACAGTGTCCTGCTGCGAAGGGAAAACCGGTTACGTGTACGCCGGTAAGCTGGACTATGAAAAGAAAGAAATAGCATTATCAGATATTACCATGCCGGAAAGTACAGAGGCATCACTCATTATCAGTGATCCTGACCAGGCCTTCCGGCTGTCGTTTTATCCTAACGATGGGGTAGGGCTACTGAGGATGGAATTTATTATCACGCACGCTGTCCGGATACACCCCATGGCGCTCGTACATTTTGACCAGCTGAAGGATGAAAGGGAAAAATCAATGATAGCAGCTTTAACCGGTCAGTATGCAGACAAACAACAGTTTTTCATAGACAAGTTATCACAGGGCATTGCCACTATTGCGGCTGCCTTCTATCCAAAAGATGTGATCGTGCGCATGAGTGATTTCAAAACCAATGAGTATGCGCAATTGCTGGGTGGTAAGGATTTTGAACCGTTGGAAGAAAACCCCATGTTAGGCTTCCGGGGAGCCTCCCGTTACTATAACCCGTTATACCGGGAAGGATTTGGACTGGAATGTGCAGCGATAAAAAAAGTACGGGAAGAAATGGGACTGACGAACGTGAAAGTAATGATACCATTTTGCCGCACCGTGGCAGAAGGCAAAAAAGTGTTGTCTGTAATGGCCGCCTATGGCCTCTCCCGGGCAGCTGGCCTTGAAGTATATGTGATGGCTGAAATTCCATCCAATGTATTGGAAGCGGAAGCTTTTGCAGAAATATTCGACGGTTTTTCCATCGGCTCTAACGACCTGACACAGCTGACATTAGGGCTGGACCGTGATTCGGCCCTGGTAGCTGATCTTTTCAGTGAAGAAGACCCTGCTCCCAAAAAAATGATAGCCATGATGATACAGGCCGCACGAAAAGCAGGGGTACGGATTGGGCTCTGCGGGCAGGCACCCAGTGATTTTCCTGACTTTGCCGCATTCCTGGTGAAAGAAGGCATTAACAGTATTTCATTTAATCCGGATGCCTTGATCAACGGGATCACCAATATCAGGGAGGCAGAAAAGAATGGTGCGGTGTCTTCCGCTTTTTAAAGATTGGGGTCTTTTTTATTGCCAGTCTTTTTTATTTTTATCTCTTACCAAAAGATTATGCGATGGCTATAGAAAAGGTAAGAGAACATCTTCGGAAATGGAACCGTGACAAGGATATTATTGAGCTGGCCACTTCCAGTGCTACAGTGGAACTGGCCGGCCAGGCGTTGGGCGTGGATGGTGCGCAAATCGCGAAATCCATCTCCCTGCATGATGCAAACGGAGGTGCATTGTTGATCATTGCTTCCGGGTACCATAAAATTGACAGTAAAAAGTTTAAGGATGAATTTGGTTTTAAAGCCCGCATGTTATCTTTTGAAGAAGTGGAACCGATGATCGGACATGCGGTGGGCGGCGTATGTCCGTTCGGCGTGAAAGCTGGCGTTAAAGTATACCTCGATGAATCCCTGAAAGCTTTTGATAACGTATACCCTGCATGCGGCAGCAGCAATTCTGCGATTAAAATGACCATTGCTGAAATGGAGGAGATGACCGGCCTTGTGAAATGGGTGGATGTGACCAAACCGCAGGACCGTTGACGAAAAAAAAAGGAAAATTGCCTGTCTTCCTGTATTTTGTTGCCCTATCCTAAAACACGAACAATGAAAAATATTCTCCTGACAGCAGCCTTCGGGCTGTCTGCCATGGCGCTTTCCGCTCAATCGCCCGACTACCGCCAGTCATTTGACAAAAGTCCATCCTGGCAAACCTGTGCCGGCGTGGAGGGCACCGCGCTTAATCTTGATAACCAGGTGGCGGTTCGCCATCCGGTGCCGCTGACCGGTTTTTCCGGGCCATATGGCGGCTCTTTCACCGCCCAGTGCTGGGCAAAGGCTGCACCTGACGATGCCTCGTATGTGCTGCTTTCCGCCACCGGCAACAACGAAGGCTGGGAGCTGGGCGTACAGGCCAACGGCGCCTGGTATTGGCAAACGGTGAATAGCCGTGCACGTTATACGTACTACCCTACGCCACAAAGACAAAGTATCCGCGACCGGAAATGGCACCAGTTGACCTACAGCTATGATGCTGCAAAAATGGAAGCAGCCCTTTATTACGACGGCTTGCAGGTGGCCATCTATCATGTGCCGGCGCTTCCTGTGGCGAACATGGCAGATACGCTCTTCGCCGGCGGCCGGCCTTCAGGTGACTTGCAGGAATGGAACACGTTCAACGGTGCGCTGGATGAAGTGACTTTATATAAATCAGTGCTCTCTCCACAACAGGTGCATGCTTCCTACGCCCGTTACTTTAAGGCACCAGCTACCCCTGTAATGCCCGCAGGAGAACCGCTTACAGTGATGAACTTCAATATCTATCATGGCGGCAACGAAACCGGCAAAGGCACCGGTCCGCAGCGCGTGGTGGACATCATCCGCCAGTCGGGCGCCGATATCGTTTCCATGCAGGAAACCTATGGCTCCGGCGAAAAAATAGCGGACGCGCTGGGGTACTATTTTTACCTGCGCAGCACTAACCTCAGCATCATGAGCCGTTATCCGATTGCGGAAACGCTCAACGGCGCCAAGCCTTTTTGCAACGGAGGAGCCTATATCCGGTTAAATGATCATCAGCAGGTGGCTTTCATCACCAACTGGTTGAATTATCCGTTGGATTATTGGGACCTGCTGGAGAAAAAAGAACCTTTGCCGGATACCCTGCTGGCAGCCATGGACCGGGTGAATGCCGCTCAACTGAAAGAGAACCTGCAGGCTATCCGTCAACCGGTGGCCGATGCGGATAAAATACCGGTCATCTTCTGTGGCGATTTTAACAGTGGATCTCACCTGGACTGGGTGGAAAGCACGCGTCATCTGAACGGAGGATATGTGATGCCTTTCCCGCAGAGCCGCATCATGCAGGACGCCGGCTTTAAGGACAGCTACCGGCAGTTGCACCCCGATCCGCTGAAAGACAGAGGCATTACCTGGAGCCCTATGCTGCTGCATGCCTTCAAAGACCGCATTGATTATATTTATTACAAAGGAAGTAAACTGCAGCCGTTACAGTCCTTTGCCATTACCACGCATCCGGTGCGTTACCCATCGGACCATGCAGCGATGGTGACTGTATTTAAGATCAATTAAAGTATAGCCATTCCCGAAATAAAGCGGCCGTCTGTGGAAAGTTCCGCAGACGGCCGTCATGTTTTTATATCAATGCGCAGGGTGCTAACCCGCCTGCGCAGTTTTGTTTCTGTTTAAAATAGCATAGCAGACATACAGGAAAACCAGCCATATCGGGATCATTTCCACCGGCAGCTTCATTCCGGTGATCCACATCAATACTAAAATACCCACCAGGAATATCAGGCAGATATAGTTAGACAACGGATAGATGAACGACGGGAATTTGGTAGGCAGCTGTTCCAGGTTCTTCTGTTGCCTGAATTTGATGTGTACCACGCTGATCATGATCCAGTTGATGATCAGGGCGGATACCACGAGTGACATCAGTACTTCCAGCGCCTGTTCTGGTATGAGTTTGTTGACCACAATGCAGATAGCGGCAAACAACGCGGATACCAGCGTGGCTTTTACCGGCACATGGTTTTTATTGAGCTGCGATAAAAAAGCCGGGGCATTGCCTTGCTGCGCAAGGCCGTACAACATGCGGCTGTTGCTGTATACGCAACTGTTGTATACCGACAGGGCTGCTGTGAGCACAATGAGATTCAGCACATTGGCGATCAGGCTGGTGAAGTAGATGGTTTTACCGAAAAGGGTGAATTCAAATCCCTTAAGGCTTTCAAATACCATTACAAACGGGCTGCTGTCTGTGGTGATGCTTTTCCAGGGAGATAGGGAGAAGAGGATAATCAGCGCGCCTACATAAAAGATGAGGATACGGTAGATCACCTGGTTGGTGGCCTTGGGGATGGTTTTCTCCGGTTTGTCGGCTTCCGCGGCCGTAATGCCGATCAGTTCCAGTCCACCGAAGGAGAACATGATCATGGCGATGGCAGCAAAGAGGCCCTGGTATTTACCGTCGGCACCTTTTTCCAGTAATCCTTTCGGGAAGAAGCCTCCGTCATTCCAGAGATTTTCTACGCTGGCCTGTGTACCGCCACTGCCGCTAAAGAGCAGGTAAACGCCAAAAACGATCATCGAGATAATGGCGATCACTTTTACAATGGAGAACCAGAATTCTGCTTCGCCGTATACTTTTACGGAACTGAGGTTCAGGGCGTTGATGGCCACAAAAAAGAACAGGCTGGAAGTCCATAGCGGTATTTCCGGCCACCAGAAATGCACGTATACGCCGATGGCCGTCAGTTCGGACATGCTCACCAGGATGTAGAGTATCCAGTAGTTCCAGCCGGAAGCGAAGCCCGCAAAGGTGCCCCAGTATTTATAGGCAAAGTGGCTGAAGCTGCCGGACACGGGTTCTTCCACCACCATTTCGCCCAGCTGGCGCATGATAAAGAAGGCGATAACACCTGCCATCGCATATCCGAGGATAACAGAAGGACCGGCCAGTACAGCGGCGGGGCCTATGCCCAGAAACAGGCCGGTGCCGATAGCGCCGCCCAGTGCAATCAGTTGAATGTGTCTGTTTTGCAGGCCTCTTTTAAGCTTCTGCGGAGTTGGTTGTTCTTTGGTTTGTATCAGTTCTTCCAAGGTAAAAACGGTGGGTAAGGTTGCAAGATGCGTAATTTCTGAAAAATGTAAACTAATAATATTTCACTTATTAGAAAAGTAAATTATATCAGGACAGCAGGAAAGCCTCGTCCCAGGGCAGGGGGTTGCCGGTTATATGGGACAAGAGGGACAGGCCGATGCCACTGCTGCCGTCCAGCAGGTCCCAGCAGTATTCCCATTGTTTGTCGGTCCCTTCCCAGCCACGGATGCCGTAGATGCCGGGTTGGTCAGAGAAGACGACCTTCTGCAAGGTATTTTGGTGCCAGTGGTCTGCTGCGGTCCGGAAGGCTGGTTCACCGGTTTCATACCAGAAGCGGCGGTAAAAAGCAGCGATACCTGCGGAGCCGTGGCACAGGCAGGCATCGACGATACCTGCGGCCTGGTCGGTATTCCGCCGCAGCGTATAATGCATAACGTCCAGCGCATGCTCCTGCCAGGTGTTTTCCTGTAATGTTTTGCCACATTGCCATAATGCGAGGGCCACGTTAAAATCGCCGTAGCACCATGACAGGCGGCTGTAGGGCGCCCGTCCATCGAGGATGCCGGGAAACAATGCATGAGGCGTATCCGGCTGCCGTGGATTCTGATGATGCCACATAAAGTCGATACACTCTCTGATCAGCTGCCGGCAGGTGTCTGGGGCTATGCCGGCGATACACGCCCGCGACAGCAATATCAGCAGGCTACAGGTGCCGTGCGCCAGGCTGAAGGTGTCCACTCCCGCGTCAACTGGTTTTTCAAAGAGCACAAATACCGGCAGGCTGCGGCCGTTGGCGGTCATCCTGCTGGCCGCAGCCAAGGCTGTCACAAATTTCTCCAGGTGCAGTCGTACCGCTTCATGGTGGGTATAGTCCAGCAGATGATGGCAGATGCCGGCGCTGCCATGCAGAAAATCAAAGTTCTGTACTGACAGGCACTTTTCACTTTCTGCGATGGCCGCCGGAATATAACCTTCGGCTAACCCGTTGATATCAATATCAATAAAATGATGTTTATGCAGATGATGCAGTAGCCAGAACGGGCCTGTGGTACCGTTACAGTAGGAGTAGCCGGCCACCGGCTGCGGCTGGAGGGTACTGTACAGTTGTTGTAACCAGCTGCCCGCACAGGGCGCACTGTTGTCTACATATCTCTCATAATAAAAAAGATACAGTAATACCCCCCAGGGCCCTTTTAAAAGGCTCTCTGCAGAATACGGGTCATAGGTTTTGGAGGCCAGTAACCGCAGATGGTCCTGGTAAATCCGGGTCAGCACAGAGCTGGTTGTCATACATACGGAATTAAAAAAGCATGACAGCACAACGGCTGCCATGCTTTGTCAAAATGAAAATCAATTAGGACAGCCTGCCTGGGTGTTAGGCTGGGCACAGCAGGGCCAGCACCGCAATGGGGAGTCCATGGAAAGAGCAGTACGGAAAGGAGCACTCACCGCCTGTGGTGAATCGATCACGTCTGTTTCGTTCATCACAGCGATGGTCTCTTTCTGAAGGAAGAGTTTTTTGTCGAGGGACAGTTTTTCCGGTTGCATAAATTATGGTTTACAGGTTAAGAAAAGCTGAGGGAATATTTACAGCAGCACTTGCTTAATTACGACAGGTAACAAAAGTAATCGGGGGCGCATCGCAACATGGGAAACAACGTGCCGGTGAGTCCATGGAAAGCGCTGTATTGTAAGGGGCGCTGATGGCCTGTGGACTCTGGACCACCTCCACCGGGTTCATAACGGCAACTGTTTCTTTTTGCAGGAAGAGTTTTCTGTCGAGGGATAATTTTTCCGGATGCATAGATTTATCGTTTACGGGTTAAAAAAGCAGCGGGAATCATTTACAGGTATATTAAATGTAAACCTTTTATTTTGTTCGTTGGCAGGGGGCGTAACGAAAAATTAGACATGGAAAGTTTTACGGACATACGTGGATATGTCCGCATGCGATATAACCGCAATGAGGGTGGTTATTTCCCGCTTATTTCCCGGATGAACGCTGTTTCCTTTGCATCGAAAGGCGTGCCGTCTGCCCGGAAAATATCATGATACCAGATGGCTGGTTCCGGCTCTCCGCCTTTGTTTCCCTGTGGATAGTTGGTTTGCGTTTTACCAGCCACCAATCCCCAGTTGATGGCCCCGATGCCGGCTTTTTTCATCATAGGAAGATGTGTGGCGAAAGTGCTGTTGTTGGGCCGCTTCATATACTCGGAGCAGATAATGGGCCTGTTGTACCGCAACAGTGTGTCGATGGCGCCCTGCATGGAAGTGCTGTCACGATAATTATGAAACGTGATAATATCTGATTGTTCGAGCTGGTATTGGTTGAAGTCGGTGAATTCCGCGTTCCATATGCCGATCGTGAGGGGTTGGAGAGGCGCCTCTGCGCGTGCCCAGGCGACTACATTTTTCAACAGCGGCCAGCTTTTGGCGCCGTGTTTAAAATGCCCTGGTTCATTGTACAGGTCCCAGATGGTGACCCGCTGGTCCTGTTTAAAAGTACGGATGATATCCTGCACATATACACGGAGGGTGTCCATCAGTGTGGAATCGCGGTCTATCAGTCCGCCGGGGTCCTTGAGCCAGCCGCTGTTATGCACGCCGGGAACAGGCGCAGGCTGCGGGCCTGGCTGGTAGGTATCTCGCCAGCAGTCGTCAAAGAAAACGAACATGGTGCCTATATGATGGCGGGAGGCAATATCGAGGTATTGGCTGACCCGTTGTTTGAAACCTTCGCGGTCCTGTTGCCATGCCAGGTGGTGCAGATATACCCGCATGATGTTAAACCCGGTTTCAGCAGCGTAACCCAGCTCCCTGTTGATGGTGGCCGTGTCAAAAGTAGCTGCCTGCCACATCTCCAGTTGATTGACAGCCGTAGAAGGAATAAAATTGGCCCCGAGCAGCCAGCCCTGCTGCTGATACCAGGCAGCGGCTTTTTCTGCAGGCCATGGGGACTGGGCACTGGCTGAAAAACGACAAAACAATACAATGAGGAACAAAAAACGGGCAGGATATTTCATGATAGCATTTAATAATGCTGTCAAATATCTACTATCCTTTCCATTCAACAATGTTAATTCATCTTTACTGCAACTCTGGTTTAAGTTTATCGATCAGTACACTGATAAACAGGAAACAGAGGATCATCGGGAATACTTGGTAACGGAAAACGATCGGAGAGGCGAGAATGCCAAACCCTGCATTGACCAACAGCGTTACAAACACCAGCAGCAGGCTGTCACGGTATGGCCGGTCAGCAGCCTTGCGTGTGGCGGACACGGCCCATTTAACGATCAACCCCAAAAACGCCAGGTTCAACAGTCCGAAGATAAAAGGAAAGAAAAACAACAATGCTTTTTGGGCATTGATAGAAGCCACTGAGCTCAACTCTTTAGAGGGATAATGAAACCAGTATACCGCCGTGCCGGACACATGATAACTACCAAGGTTATACTCCGATAATTTCTCCAGCGGCGGCACAAAATAATTCAGGGTATTGGGCAACAGGAAATAACGTGCAAAATAAAAGGGATGTTGCCGGATCATGTAACTGCCGTATTTTCCGTATACCGGCGACACACTGCCCCATGACTGAATACCGCCGGTGGAATCGTCTTTCGGGCCATAGGTCATCTCCATATATTTTTTTAGCGGCGCCTGGGGGTGTTTGAGGTAAACGGCTCCATCGATAGGAGAAGGAATTGCACCTCCTTTAGGAACAATATCACGGAAGAAATGTACCACCTCCTTATGGAATGCTTCGCAGCCTGCCGGTGGCTCCGGATAATCTTTCAGGTAGGGAAACATGTACAGGGCGTTGTTGGCCATCTGCCAGCCACCGAAAACAGAGAACTGGGCAGTGCCGGTCACCTTACGGGTGGCCTGCTCTGTAAATTTGATAAATCCCGCTATCAATACCAGCGGCGCTATGATGCCCACCAGCTTAAAGGAAATTTTCTGCCGGCACCGCAACAACACCAGCGCAGTGATCAGCGGATAATACATGGCATTGTACCGGACGGTAAACGCTATGGCGATGATGATGGCGTGTGCCAGCAACAAAAGCCAGGAAGGACGGTATATCAGCCATAACAACTGGGCGAACCAGATGAGGCTCAGCGCAAGGAACAACCCGTCGCTGGAAATATAGTTGCAGATATAGAGGATCAGCGGATTGAACAACAACACATAAAAAATCACCTTTCTTGTTTGCTCTCCGGGTTGTAGCCAGTAACTCACCGTAAAAAACAGGTAGAGCGCAGCACATTGTGCCAGTATATACTGAAAAGCCACCAGCGCGGTATCTGAATGACTGATCACGTGGAAGAGCCGCAGAAAAACAGTATAGCCGATAGGCCAGAGGTTCACCTCCTGTTTGAGGATGGCGGCATAGATGTAACTATAGGAGTCTGAAAAAAAATCACCATACGGATAAAGGACCTTAAAAATCACCAGCTGTACCAGGATGGCAATAGCCGCAATCTTTAGGTACTGGCGGTTGAAAGGGTTCTTCAGTACATATTGCCGGAACGTTTGAGGGAAATAGGGCATAGCACAACTTTATTTGTTACTAATATTAATTACAATGACTGCTTTCCTACTGACAGTTGAGGGGTTGGCAGGTTAAGAAATTATTATCTTTCTGCTGCGGAAATACAGCAATAATCGGGTTTTCAGGCTGAGAGTCCATCAGCACCTTTGCAGTATAATTTACTGATAATATGATGCAGCAATTTAACGGAAAGGTGGTCTTCATAACAGGAGGCACCAATGGAATGGGCTTTGCCACCGCACAGGAATTTATAGGGGCCGGCGCCCGTGTGATCATTACAGGCAGAAGCCGGGAAACGGTAGATAAAGCAGTGGCAGCACTGGGGCCAATGGCTGCCGGCATCGTCTCCGACGCGGGAAAGATGACAGACATCCTTGCGCTGCCGGCGCAGCTACGGCAACATACGGCTACTGTCGATGTACTGTTCGTTAATGCCGGATATGGAAAGTTCGCCCCCATTGAACAGGTGAACGAAGCACATTTTGATGAGTTGTTCGATATACTGGTGAAGGGAACTTTCTTTACCGTACAGCAGCTGTTGCCGATGATGACATCCGGGGGTGCCATTATCCTGAACACGTCTTTTGTAACGTCCTTTGGTATACAGCACTTCTCTGTGTACACTGCGGCCAAAGCGGCTGTGCAGTCTTTCATTAAAACCTTTTCTATGGAGTGCACCGCCAGAGGTATACGGGTCAATGGTATCAGTCCGGGATATATCAGGACCAACATTTTTAACAATACCGGTTTGTCAGCTGAAGAGATCAGGGGAGCAGTTGACAGTGTGATACCAACGTTACCGTATAAACGTTTCGGAGAGCCGTGGGAAATAGCGAAGACCGTCTTGTTCCTGGCCTCGCCTGATGCGGGATATATTCATGGCGCTGAAATACTGGTGGACGGCGGGCTGTCGAATGCGAAATAGTCCGGTAGCAGTCTGTCCATCATGTACAGTGAATACGGTCTGTGAGATGATTAATAGGAATAAGAAGCGGTAAAATACAAGTGAATGAGTTAACACGGATACGTGTAAGGAGGGCACGAAGGCCCTCCTTTTCTTTGTTTCTCTTTATTTGAAATTCCAGAGGAATAACAAATAGGTATCAAATTGATGCAGATATGATTGCTGTGGTATTTGCTGCCTTGTCCAGGTGCCGTAGGCGCCGATGGTGGCCCTTGCCCGGATGGTTTTCTGAAACCCTGCGGTAAGCGATGTGGAGGTGAACCCTGCCACTTTACCGAATTGGAAGTTACGGCTGCGGTCGTCCGGAGAGGCGCCGATATTACCGATCAGGGCGATGAAGTCCTTCTGGTCATTGAAGTAAAAACGGTTGGTCAGCGTATACGCCTGGTACCATTGATGTTCGTCGTTGGTGAAGAAACCACGCAGGTTCACCCAGTAGTTGCCGAAATATTTTGCTACGGAGGCCACGGCAGAATAAGTATTGATACTGTCGCTTTTTACGTAACGCGCACCCAGCTCACCTTCCCAGCCTTTATTGAAATTCCGGAAGAGGGAATAACCGGCGCGGACGGTAGGGAACACGTCGGAGTTGGACCATCCGAACAATCCGTAGGAATAGTACCGGGGATTGTGGGTATAGTAGGTTTCTGCTTCCAGCTGGATACCGTTGCCGGCTTCCCTGGTACCATAGTTAACCCTTCCGGTGATGGTGCCCCGCTGAAAACGGTGCAGGTATTGCAGGGAAGTGATACTGGCCGGCTCCAGGTCTCTGCTGTAAACAGATTGCAGATGGATCACGCCGATCTGGTTTTTATACGTATAGCCGTTGAGGTGGTCTGCGTATTGTTGCCATTTTTTTTCACCGGGTTGTAGTTTACGCAGCTGTCCTGCTACGAGTGCCGCATCCGCATAGCGGTGCAGTTGCTCCAGTGCATTGGCTTTCTGCGACAGCAGCGCCGGCTGGCTGGCATTTAAAGCCAGGCCTTTGTTGGCATATACCAGCACGGAGTCGTACTGTTTACGGGCCGTAGCGGTGGCGGTGAGGTCGTACAGCACGTTGGTATCGGCTGGTGCCAGGGCATAGGCGGTTTGGTATAATGTCCAGGCGCTGTCCCATTGTTGTTTTTCGCGCAATTGTTTACCATATGCCAGCAGCTGGTCGAGGTACATTTGCCGCAGTGCGGTATCTGCGGGGTACTGGCGGTGCAGGTCAGCAGCGATCGTGCTGGCCGCGGTATACTGACCGGCCTGTTGTAACAGAGCGGATTTCTTTTGCAGCAGCAGGGAGTCGTTGTTAAACTGATGTAATGCGCGGGTGGTATAATCCAGTGCCTGTGCCGTTTGCTGCTGCCCGTTTTTCATATTGATCAGGTACATCCAGGCGTCCTTGTTGACCGGCGCATATTGCAACACTTTCAACAGTAATGGCTCTGCGGTATTATATTGCTTTTGTGCCATGGCATTTCTGGCTGCCAGCATGGTTTGATCTATATACGCCTGACGGTAACGTGTTACGGCGGGGTAGCGGGCCATGAGTCTTTCGCTGATGGCCGCCGCTTCGTCGTAATGTTGGGTGGCTTCCAGGAGGCCTGATTTTTTAAACAGCAAAGCGGTGTCGGCCGGCTGTTTGGCCAGCACCTGGTCAACGAGGGACAAGGCTGTCTGTGGTTCACCCAGGCCGGTTTTTATATTGGCCAGTAGTAGCAGCAGCTCGCTCCTGCCAGGCACTTGTTTGAGGGCCGCTTGCAGGACGGCAGCAGCTTCTTCCGGTTTCTGCATTTGTACCAGCCTGTTGGCGCGTGAGAGTTGCAGGTCGGTATAGATTTGCTCATGCGTCGCTCCGGGATGAAGCTGCAACAGCTTGCCGGCTGTGGCGGTGGCCGTGCTGTGGTCCTGCATTTTCTCCTGTATGCCGATCTGTTTTCTCAGGATGTCGACATCACCGGGAAATGCCTGTAATGCTTTATTGCACCAATCGTTGGCGGCAGTATAGTCGCCGCGCTGATCGGCCTGATTGATCAGTTGGATGTATAAAGCTTTATTGTCTGGCTGAAGTTTCAGCAGCTGTTCGGTGTATACGGTTGTGGTGTCTGACTGTCGTGCCAGGGCCGTGTATACGTCTGCCAGGTGTTGTTTGTACAGCGCCTGACCGGGATAGCGTTTGTGCAGCCATTTGGCGTCTTCCAGCGCAGCGGTATAGTTACCGCCGGCCAGTTGTATAGCAGAGCGTTTCAGTCGCCACAGCGCGCTGTCCGGCTGCAGGGCCGATAATTGACTGTAATAGGAGATCGCTTCCCGCGGGCGGCCTTCTCTTTCCATAATAGAGGCCATTCCCTGTAATGCTTCGATATTGTTTTTGTCTTTCAGCAATACCTGCGCGTACATTTTCTCAGATCCGCCCAGGTCGCCGGATTTACGGCCGCGGCGGGCGGCCTGCATCTGATAGTCTTCCAGCAGGGATGCTACTTTGGGATCTGATATATAGTGGCTGCGTAACAGTCCCATGGTGGTCGCCTGTGTGACCACATCGCCGCTTTCCTGTGCCAGTCCGTATTTTTTGAGCAGCAGGTCTTTGTCGAGCGGTGTCTTCGCCAGCAACATGTCCACATAACAGGCTGCTTCGGAAGCATTGCCCTGGCTGTAGTAAAGGTTGACCAGTGAATGCAGGGCGTCACTATTGTCAGGATCTTTTCTGAGTACTGCGTTCCATTCAAAGGCGGCAGCCACGGGCTGACCGGTTTCCTGGTATAATTTACCCAGCAGGAGGCGGATGTCTGTATAGTCCGGGCTTTGGGACAAAGCCTTTTTACAGAATTTAATCGCTTTGGGATAATCTTTTTCTTCGTTGCGTGCTTTTAAAGCAAGTTTATACAACACGTCGGAAGAAACGAGGCCGCTGCGTTGTGCGCTCAGTCCTGAGTATATTAATAACAAGGAGAAGAAGAATACAATACAACTCTTTTCCACACTCCGCTGTAACATGATCTTTAGATGGTTTTTTGAAGGTTTGGAGATTGATTGAATCCTTGCCGCTGCATATTTCCCCAGGTATGTTTTTTACCGGTGAGCTGATTAAAATATCCTCTGATGGCGCAAAAGAGTACCGTCGGGTGATATATGAAAGGCTCTGCCAGTGCGAGAATACAGAGCTGGCATACTTCTTTCCAGCTTTGGTAGTAGCGGAAAATCAGCTGGTCCCACAACATAGAGAGGGAAGTGATCAATATCGAGAAAGTATAGATAAACACGAGGAGAATGATCGCGTAGTCCCAGTTGATCAGGTGGTTTACTATAATGTAGATGTAATAGATGATACCTGCAAACTCGATCAGGGGGGCCAGGAGCTCAAAGAAGAAGTTATAGGGGAAGATGATCAGCCCTAATTTTTTGTATTTCGGGTTGAACAATACTTTTCTGTGTTTGCCGAAAATTTGTGCGAGGCCTCTGGCCCAGCGTACCCGTTGCCGGAAGAATATTTTGTAGGTGGCCGGAACTTCCGTCCAGCAAAGTGTTTCAGGGATATAGTGGATGCGGTAGGGCAGGTCCTGTTCGCACATGTACCGGCACATGCGTACCACCATGTCCATGTCTTCGCCGAAAGAGCCGGGATCATAACCGCCGGATTTGATCACGATGTCCTTGTCAAATAAACCAAGGCCGCCGGACACGTTGGGAACGGCGTTGATGAAGGTCCAGCCCATTTTGCCCAGCAGGTAGGAACGGATATATTCCATTTCCTGGAAGCGGGGCAGCAACGACCTGGGCACCCGTACGCGGGTGATCACGCCGGCTTCCACATCGCAGGAGTTGGCCGCACGCAAAGGGGCGCCGGTGGCAATCACTCTTTGCGGATCGTCCATGAAGGGTTTGATCAGTTTCAGCAGGGTGTCGCGGGCCAGGATACAATCTACGTCAGTATTCAGGAAATAGTCGAAAGAAGAGGCGTTGATGCCGGCGTTCACCGCATCGGCCTTGCTTTTGCCATTGACCTTATCCAACACCAGCAATTTGGAATAAGCCGGGTTGGTGGATTTAAAGAAACGTTTTACGGCCTGACTGGGGATCTGTTGACGGTAGGCGAAGTTGACTTCTGTCAGTTCAAATTCGTCGATTAGTTTTTGCAGGGTATCGTCTTTGCTGCCATCGTTTACGATGACCACCTCAAACCGGGGGTAGTTGAGCGCCAGCAGTGACCGTACGTTGGCGATGATGGTGACGCCTTCATTGTAGGCCGGTGCGATCACCGATATGCCGGGCGTCAGGGGAGAGGCCACCAGCATTTGCTGGCCTCTTATTTTATTTTTCCACAGGCTGCGGCGGATGGCGATGAGTGACAACACGGCCAGCAGGATGTAAAAGAGGAATAACCCGGCACAATAGATGAATATCGCGCTTTCGTAGAAATCGGTTATGTGTTTGAGTATCGCAGTTTGCATGATTAATATTTAATCAGGGGGTTCAGACTGTGTTGCAGTACCTGTTGCCTGGTGCCGGTGAGCGATTCCTGTAACCGGGCTATCAGGCCACTGGCGAGTGCTTTGTGTGCTACAATGGAATGCGCGGCGTGTTTCATCAATAGAAAATCTTCTGTCTGTTCCAGTTCCTGCCGGAGGAAATCAATGAAGTCTCCGGAGCCGATACGGCCCAGGGCTTTCAGTATTTCCAGTTTACAACTGTCCGGTTGTTGGGGGTACATCTTCACCAGTATTGGTTCAGCTTCCAGTGCCATCAGTTTGCCGAGGTTGTTGATGGTCAGCGCCCGCAGTTGTTCGTCGGGGGTGTCCAGCATTTTAATCATCGCCGGAATGGCCTCCGGCTGCTGGAAATAAGCTGCCAGCTTAAGGCACAAAGAGATAACACTGGGATGGTACCGTGTGTCGATCCATTGAGCGAAGGAGGGCATGGGGATGTCTTTCCGGAGGGAAATAATCCGGAACAGTTCAAACTGTTCCCATGCCAGCAGTGGTTCTTTTACATGACTGAAAAATTCAAACGGTGCATCAGGGGAGCATTGTACCCAATAGGAACATGCTAATTCGCGGATGTACCGGTCGGGGCTCTGGGTGAGGGCCAGTACATGTTCTTTTTCGAGCAGCACGCCCATGCCGGATAATTCCACCAGGGCGTTGGTGACCGCTTTACGCTGGCCGGACCTCAGGGCTACCGCGGATTTGTGGTGCAGTCCCAGGTCGAGGTAGAGCTGCCGGAGCAGTTGTGGAATATCGCCGGTGAAGTTATTGCGATATTCCAGCAACTGGTCGATCAGTACGCCGGCCACCCACTTTTTATGCAGCGGGAGCGCCCTGAATGCGTCCAGTGGCAATACTACCGGAGCGTCCGGATCACCTACAGCCTTGTAGATAATGTGTTCCAGCAATAGGTCGTTCACCTGCTCGCGCATCGGCCTTTCTTTCTTTGCGCGGCGCTGTTTTCGCCACCGGAAAAGAATCATGTACACATATGCCGCGATAGTACCGGTAACGGCCAGCACGCTAACAATGATAGCTATCTGAATCACCAGCGGGAAGTAGGCGAAATAATAGAAAAGATCGTCCAACCACTCCCGGAGCGATGTTGTGGTATCCATTAAGGGGTAGTTAATAACTAATGAATCAAATGGTTTTTTTCTTTTTGTTGAATCAGACGTTTTACTCGTGAAGAAAGTTCTGCCGGATTAAACGGCTTTTTCAGATAATCATCCACGCCGATGTCGAAGCCTTCCGTGATGGTTTTTTCGTGTGTAACTGCAGATAAAACCAATATCGGAATATCGAGATGAAGCTCGTTACGCATTTTACTGACCAGTTCCATGCCATTGGCGTATGGTAACATCAGGTCTGTGATAACCAGGTCAAATTTGGATTTTTGGAGATACTGCATCGCATCTTGCCCGTTTCTGGCGATACTGATGATATAATCCTGTTTTCTTAAAATGATTTCAATTGCCTTACAAACAAATTCATCATCTTCCACTAAGAGAACACTATACATAAGTGATTGTTTTTGATTGATTAAAAAAATCCTTTTTTTAGATAGTTGCATGACAATAACCGGCCCTGATCGCATGGATAGCCGCATGCAATTGCACAGTGATTAGATACTATAAATAAAAACAGGAGTTAGCCCATCCCTTGCTCTTAAGGGGTTCAACGAGGTTTCATGGTAATAACAAGCAGGTTAACTTCAATAAAAAGATGGCATTTTTTTAGTGACTCAAAACTCGAACTTCTTGTCTAGCAAAGATATGCATATTCTGTGCCAAATACGTAAACATTAACAATACGTTTACTATGGGGAAGAAATTAATATGAATTGAAAATAGAATAAATTAAATATTTCAACCATTTCATTCCGTGGTTTTCAACCTCTTGCCGCACACCTGCCGCCCTGACAATTATCCCTTGTTTGCCCTCCCGGTAAGCCGATGGCACAATAGCTGCGGTAGTTTTAAACGGCAGGTATTATCTGAACAACACGTCCTGGAAATAGATTTGCGTAACAAGATTGTTACCTGTAGATTTGTAACAAGATTGTTACAAGTTATGGAGACGAGACGAGATGTTTTTCATGCCATCGCTGACCCTACCCGGCGCGCTATCCTGCATATGCTGGCAGGAAAGAAGATGAACCTGAACGCCGTGGCGGACCGGTTCGACATCAGCCGCCCGGCCATTTCCCGGCATATTAAGGTATTGACGGAATGCGGGATGGTGATCATTAAACAGGAGGGACGTGAACGTTATTGTATCGCCAACCCTCAGCCATTAAAGGAAGTGGAGGCGTGGATGAAGACCTATAAAGACTTCTGGGCTGACAGCCTCGACGCCTTGGATGAATTCCTGAAAAAACAACGTACCAGAAAAAAATAAGCTTAACCATATGAAAAAAGTAACCGAAAAACGCGTTTTTGTTCAGGTGGAAAAGACTTTTGACGAGCCCGCCGAAACTATTTTCGATGCCTGGCTGGATATAGAAATGCTCAGCCACTGGATGTTTGGTCCCGCTGTGCGCAACGAGGAAATTCTGAACCTCACCAATGACCCACGCCCGGGAGGCCGCTTCAGCTACCAGGTGAAACGTGGCAACGAGATACTCAACCACATCGGTGCTTACCTGGAAGTAAAACGTCCTTACCTGCTGGTATTCACGTGGGGCGTAGATATTGAACCGGCAGAGGAAAGCGTGGTGACCATCCGCATTGCGCCTACCGCCACTGGTAGCCTCCTGCAACTGGAACATGATATGGACCTTAAATGGTCAGCTTATGCAGACCGTACGGAAGAAGGATGGACTTATATGATCGGGTTGCTGCATGATTATCTGCAACGGAAGAAAGCCAAATAAATAACCCCCGGGGCGTAAGCCGGGGGCTCAAATACAGATCAAACACCCGGAGGAAATTAAACACTCCCGGCTGTTTGGTGGCATGCCGATTAGGGAACTATCACCACATTGGTGGAATTAGTCTGTTGTATCACAGCTGTTAATGGCCGCGTTTCTGCGGAGAAGTTATTCCCGCTGATGGTGCAACTGTCTGTCGTGTTCAGATAAATGCCATAATGCAGCCCCGGCTGGATAAACCCGCTGACATTACTGTTGAAAGTATTATGTCCCACCTTGCTGCCTGTGGCATTGAACAAAGTGATACCATGCTGCGCAAAGTTTTCTATTGTATTATTATTGATCAGGATGCCTTGGTGGGGCCGGGAAGGCGCGATGGCATCTATATAACGGCTACCCTGTAAAACGATCTTCTTAAATTTTACGGTAATGGCGCCTTCATCTGCACCCAGGTTATCATAGGCACAGTCACGGATGTTATTGCGTAAAATACTGACCTTGCTGCTGTACAGGCCATTGATCCACTGTGCGGCCTCGTTGTACAAGGCTACAGCGGGAGAGGAACAATTATACAGACGATTGCTGTCAACCGCACCATTGGCAGCACGCAGGATCACACCGCGGCCACGGACCGTGAACTGGTTGTTGTACACATAAAACAGTTCATTGCGACGAGTGCTGTTGTATAGTTGTGCGTTCTGTTGCTGGTCTGATAGATTGATATCTGTCATGGCCGCATAGCTGCTGTCTGCAATAGCAGGCGTGAACTGCACGGTGAAAGTGCCCTGTCCTGTATTGGCTTGTACGCTGGTGACGGTGAAGTTTTGGGAGATGATATTGCCTGTTTTCGGAATATAGATATCGAAGCGGTCACCTGTTTTGAGGTTCATGTAATCGCTTTTTACAGTGAGGCTGTTAGTCGCGTTTTTAGCAGTGATCACCATGCCTTTGTTATAGAGTGCCACGCCATCGTCGCCGTTGCCGGTAAAGGAGGAATTTTCCACCCAAGGACCGATGGTATTGCCACGGCAATGTACCCCGTCGGCATTGGCAGAGACGAAGCGGGTATTGTCTTTTAGAGCGGAATGGCAATTGAGCACTTTCATGTCCCCGCCATCAAAAGCGTAGTAACATCCCATCGGGCTGGCGTAGTTGGTGATGTTGCTGAAAGTGAGATCGGTGCAGTTGGTGGTGCTGATAAACGAGCCCATATTGGTGCGGCACAGGATAGTGAGGATATCGCCTGTGGCGAAGTATTTGCCGGAAGTGGAACCGGGATGCACAATGTTGTACTCTGCGGGACTGGTGCCGGCAATATACGCAGCGTCACCGGGCACCAGCCCGAAAGCATTGCCTATGCCGGGTTTTACTGCACCGGGGTGCGCAGGGTCCAGCAGGTAGGCCCATGACCAGTGTGTGGTGAACGACGGGTTATTGGTGATGGCAGGGTAGTAGGGTGATGTTTGTCCGGCTACGCCGCGAAGCCTCGCCCGTACATTGAGCGTATTGGGATTACTGGTATCTACCTGGATGATGTCCAGGAGTGAATGGGGCAGCGGGTCCCAGTCAACCGTAAACCCTTTGACCGTGATACGGTTGGAATTGCGGAAGTTCAGAAAACCTGTTTCCGGGTGGTTCATGACCGTAATTGTTGCCTGGTTGCCATCGACGATCAGATCGTTGACGCCGGTGTAAGAGAACATAAAACTGCCGGCGGCGCCGGGGTCCAGGGCATAATGGCCGTTGGCTGCAAACTGCACCGTGGCCGGCGTATGTTTGACGGCGGTGTCAAGAATAGCTTTCACCTGGGCATAGGTACTGTTGTCCGGCACCGTGTATACGTTGGCGATAGTGGCGACCGTATAGCTGTAACGGGCAGACCATGGGCTGCCGTTGCCACTGGCATCGACCGCTTTGACCCGCCAATAGAGTTTCCCGGCGGGGAGTGGCTGAAGTGGCACATAACGGGTAACGGGCAAGCTTGCACGTTGTGCGAGTATGTTGGTAAAACCGGTATCGGCTGCGATCATGATATCGTAACTGCCGGCTTCGGGAACAGCGCTCCAGGTAAAACCAGGGTGGGGCATATAGCCGGAGCTGCCATTCAGCGGCGTGGCGGGTACAGGAACGGTTTGCGCGTACAGGGACTGGGAGCCAACAAACAACAGGGCAAAAAACATACTGATCTTTTTCATACGTGAATAATTTTGGTGAGCAGTTGACATGGTCATATCACTCCAAAGATTCTTTCCTCACCGCATACCCGCAAAAAATACACGACGTTTTTCGTATGGGAACATTCCCTTTCTGCGGGAATGTTCCCATACAAAAAAGTAGAGATCAGCTGGACTCGCGGACGATCAGTTCGGTTTTAAGCACACGGATAATGCTTTTCCAGTCAGACAGGTCGCGGTTGATCTGGTCAATCAGCAGCTGCGCGGCCGTTCTGCCGATCTCTTTTACCGGTTGCGCCACGGTAGTGAGCGACGGATGTATCAGGCCGGAGGCAAAGTCGTTGCTGAATCCTACTACCGCCATGTCTTCCGGTACCCTGAGCCCTTTCTTTTTGATGACCTGGATAATTTCAATGGCCGTAGGGTCGCTGATGGCGAAGATAGCGTCCGGCGGCTGTGGAAGGCTGAGCAGGTGCGTCACATAGATATGCACCATATCTGTGTTGAGGTCGTAAGGAATGACGAGGTTTTCATCATAAGGTACGTTGTGTTTCTTCAGCGCCGCCTTGTAGCCGTTCAGTCTCTTTTCGCTGATGCGCAGCGAGGTGGGGCCCGACAGGTGCGCGATCCTTTTACGGCCTCTTTCCAACAGGTGGCTGACCGCCTTGTAGGCGCCCTCAAAATCGTCCACGATAACTTTAGGCACATCCATATCATCGCATACCCGGTTAAAAAAAACAATGGGAATACCCTTGCGCTGGAAGATCTTCAGGTGATCGAAATTCCGGGTCTCTTTACTGAGCGATACCAGAATACCGTCTACCTGGTTGGCCAGCATCACCTTTGTGTTGGCCACTTCCGTTTCATAGCTTTCGTTGGACTGGCAGATGACGGTATTGTATCCTGCTTTGCTGGCCACTTCCTGTGCCCCGATGGTCACATTGGGAAAATAGGAACTGGTGAATTCAGGGACAATTATCCCGATGGTATTGGTTTTCCGGGTGATGAGGCTGATGGCCAGCATGTTCCGTTGATAGTCCATTTTCTCCGCCAGCTCCAATACCGCCTGCCGGGTATCGGCTTTCACGCTGGGATGGCCCGTCAGCGCGCGGGAGACAGTTGACTTGGAAAGCTGTAGCGCTTTGGCAATGTCGACGATGGTCACCTGGTGTCGTTTCATAACTCGCAAATTGTATGAGGCCAAAGAAACGAAATAACCTTTAAATTGGGAACATTCCCATAGATTGGGAATGTTCCCAATTTAAAAGCGGACCTTTTTTGTAGCATCTGTGCCTGTTTGTTTACATCTTTGGATAACAAATTCACACGTATGGAAGAACTGTTGTCGACAACTTTATGAGTGGGCAAGCTATACCTGATTATTTCCACAGCGCCACTTCCCGGTAGAAGCAGAAAAACTAGTCATTAAAAAAACAGCAAGGGGAATGCAAAAAATGAGTTTCACGTTAACGGGGTATTGGATACTCCCGTTTTTTATCATCTGTATTTGGATGAACAGTACTGCGCAGCAACCAACCCCGGCGGTGACGGGCAAAATCACCGAAGCTTCCGGCACGCCGCTGCCTGGCGTAACTGTCCGCGTTAAAGGCGGTAACATATCGGCCGTTACCAATGAAGAAGGTATTTACAACATCAAAGTAAACAGCGTTCCCGGCACTATTCTCCTGTATTCCTACATCGGGTATGTCAGCCGCGAAGTGAAACTGACTGCCGGCAGAACAACCTACAACATCACCCTGGAGCCAGCTGTGAAAGGCCTTAACGATGTGGTGGTAATAGGTTACGGCACGGTGAAACGCAAAGACCTCACCGGTTCCGTTGGAGAAGTGAAAATGGCGGACATGGCCAAAGCACCGGTGCCTTCCTTTGAAGAAGCGCTCGGCGGCCGTGTGGCAGGGGTGCAGGTCTCCGCCAGCGACGGGCAACCGGGAGCCCCGCTCAATATCGTCATCCGCGGCAACAACTCTGTCACCCAGGAAAATTCTCCCCTCTATGTGGTAGACGGTTTCCCGATGGAAAACCCCTCCAACAATATTTTTAACCCCGAAGAAATCGCCTCCATTGAAGTGCTGAAAGATGCATCGGCCACCGCCATCTATGGCGCCCGTGGCGCTAACGGCGTCATTCTCATCACCACCAAAAAAGGAAAAACAGGCGCTCCTGTACTCTCTTATCAAACCTGGATGGGGTTCCAACAAAATCTGAAGAAACAAAAAATGATGGACCCGTACGAGTTCGTCAAATTCCAGCTGGAACAAAACAGTACCCTCTATACGCCCATCTACCTGAAAAATGGTAAAACACTGGAAGACTACCGCCATGTGAAAGGCGTCGACTGGCAGGACCAGGTGTTGCGCAACGCTTTCATGCAAAACCACAGCCTGTCTATGAGAGGCGGCAACGATAAAACAAAATATGCGCTGTCCGGCTCCCTGCTTGATCAGGACGGGATCATCATCAACAGCGGATTTAAACGTTACCAGGGCCGCATGGTGCTGGACCAGCAGGTGAGCAATAAAATAAAGGCAGGCATCAACCTTAACTATACCGCTACCAAAACATACGGCGCCTTTGCTTCCACCACCAATACAGGGCCCACGTCCAGCCTTATGTACAGCGTATGGGGCTATCGCCCGGTAACCGGCGATTCCACCAATGGCGGTTCACTGATCGATGAACCGTTTGACCCCGATGTGGACCCGCTAAGCGAATACCGCATGAACCCGATTATCTCCAACCGCAACGAATACAATCCGGCGTTTAACAATACCCTGATCGGCAATGCCTATGTGGAATATAAACCGGCCAGGTACTTTACCCTGCGCATAAGCGGCGGTATTACGCGGGAGGCTGTACGAAAAGACGTGTTCAACAATTCCAATACCCGGCTGGGCAATGCGAAAAGCAGCGCCCTGGGCGTCAACGGTTCGGTGAGCAATGCGGAACGTAACAGCTGGCTCAATGAAAACACGCTCACGTATGCACGTGTTTTTAACAAAGACCATAACCTGAACGTGATGGGTGGCATGAGCATGCAGAAAACACAAACGTATAGTTATGGCTTCAGCGCTTCCCAGGTGCCTAACGAATCGCTGGGCATGAGCGGTCTCGATGAAGGGATTATTACTGCAGCGCCTACGGCCCGCTCTGCCAATACGCTGATGTCTTTCCTGGGAAGAGTAAATTACGGTTATAAATCCCGTTACCTGCTCACGCTTTCGTTCAGGGCGGACGGTTCCTCCAAATTCCCTGTCAGCAACCGCTGGGCCTACTTTCCCTCCGGCGCGCTGGCATGGCGTATTATCGAAGAACCGTTTATGAAGAATGTCCGCGTGCTGTCGGATGCCAAAGTCCGCGTAGGTTATGGCACCACCGGCAACAACCGGGTGCCGGATTTCGCTTACCTCACGGCGTTGCAGCTGTTCCCGTATTCGGGCTATGCTTTCGGCAATTCACCGGTGCAGGGCATTGTGCCCAATAACCTCGGTTATCCTGAACTGAGATGGGAAACCACCGCACAAACAGATATAGGCGTTGACGTTGGTTTCCTGCAAAACAGGATCACCCTGTCGGCCGACTACTATAAAAAGAATACGCGTGACCTGCTGCTGAACGCCACCCTGGCGCCTTCTATGGGTTACCTCAGCGGCATCCGCAATATCGGCAAGGTATCTAACGAAGGACTTGAAATTACGATCAACAGTACCAATATCCAACGAAAGAACTTTAGCTGGTCCACCGGTTTTAATATTTCCTTTAACCGCAACAAGGTACTACAGCTCAATGAAGGGGAGCCCAGCTACGCCAGCCGTATTACCTGGGGCAATTTCAACAATGCCTACCCGTATATCGCTGTTCCCGGCCACCCTATTGCGTTATTCTATGGCTTTCTGTTTGATGGCATCTACCAGTACAGTGATTTTAATAAGCTGGGTGATGGCTCTTATGTGTTGAAAAACGAAGTGCCGAACAACGGTAATCCTGCCAGCAGTATTCAGCCTGGCTATATCAAATTCAGGGACATCAACGGTGACGGCAAAGTGGACAACAATGACCTGACCATCATCGGGAACCCTAATCCGAAGCATATCGGCGGGCTGTCCAACAATTTCACCTACCGCAATTTTGACCTGAACATTTTCCTGCAATGGAGCTATGGCAATGACCTGCTCAATGCCAACCGCATTGAATTTGAAAATGGTGACGTGACCCGCAATTTCCTGAATATGTTCGCTACTTATGCGGACCGCTGGACACCGGAGAACCAGAGCAACAGTCTCTATAAAGTAGGTGGGCAGGGACCGCTGGTATATTCATCCCGAACGATAGAAGACGGTTCTTACCTGCGGCTGAAGACTGTCGCCCTCGGCTATACGCTGCCGGCGAAAACACTCAAAGCCGCGAAGATAAAGACGCTGCGGGTATATGCTTCCGCGCAGAACCTGCTCACCTGGACAAACTACTCCGGCCTTGATCCGGAAGTATCTGTGCGGAATTCTGCGCTCACACCGGGGTTTGACTGGTCGGCCTATCCCAAGGCACGCACGGTTACTTTCGGATTAGACGTAACCTTTTAGTGACCTTAAAAGTTGTGAAGATGAAAATTGACAATATCAAAACATATATCGTGATGTGCTGCGTGCTGGCAGGTTCCCTGTTCAGCGCCTGCAACAAATTCCTGGACACCAGGCCGGAAGATTTTGTGACACCGGAAAACTATTTCAATACCGATGCAGACCTGGACCGTGCGCTGAACGGCGTGTACAACCGGTTGATCGATACTTACGGAAGAATGTATTCCCGCGGGCTTTACAGTTTCCTGTCCATCAGTGATGAGTTCTTTTACAAAAATGTATCGGTCAATAACCTCCGTGTGCTGGACTTTGACGCCGGGCAGCTGGACGTGGGCAAATTATGGGAGGTAGCCTATCAGGGCATTGACCGTGCCAACCTGTTGCTCGAAAATGTGAACAAACCGAAAATGGATGAAGCTAAAAGAAACGCGATCAAGGGGCAGGCACTTTTCCTGCGGGCGTATTTTTATTTCGTGTTGGCAGACAATTATGGCGGCGTGCCGTTGAAACTTTCATCCACCACATCTCCTACAGCGTCTAACCTGCCGCGTGCTTCCGTGGCCGAGGTGTATGCGGCCATCGTGGCGGACATGAAAGCAGCGGAGCCATTAGTGAATGATATCAGCACTTATACAAATAATGAGCGTGTAACCACCACCGTGGTACAGGCCATGCTGGCGCGGGTGTATCTTACCATGGCCGGGGAGCCGTTGAAAGATGTGTCGAAATATGCTGATGCGCTGACCTATGCCGATAAGGTGATCAATTCAGGTAAACATTCACTGAATCCTTCTTACAGCAATATTTTTATCAATCATTCCAAAGATGTCAATGAGCCACAGGAGTGCCTCTGGGAGATAGGGATGTACGGTAACCAGCAGGGCACCGCGCAAATAGCCGGTGGGGTGGGCATCGAAAACGGGCTTGAATGCCCGGACGACAATATCGGTTATTCCGGCGGTGCGGTGCATCCTACGGCGCGGCTGTTTAACTTGTTTGAAGCCGCTGACCAGCGCCGTGACTGGGCCATTGCGCCTTACAAATATGTGGTCACCGCAGGCGTTGTGTCCAAATCGTTTTACACCGCTGCGCAGGTATATGACCGCACTGCCGGCAAATGGCGCCGGGAATATGAAACACAGGTGCCTAAAAACCGGTTGTATAACTCCACTAATTTCCCCGTGATACGCTACGCCGATGTGCTGCTTATGAAAGCTGAAGCGGAGAATGCCGTCAGCGGCCCGGTGGCCGCAGCGTATAACGCCATCAACCAGGTGAGAAGAAGGGGGTATGGCAAAGCTTTGAATGCTGCAGATCCTGCGGTGGACCTGCCGGCAGGGCTGGCCAGCACGGACTTCCTGCAACGGTTGCAGGACGAAAGAGCACGGGAGCTGTGTTTTGAGGGTATGCGCAAACATGATCTGATTCGTTGGGGCCTGTACGTTAGCAAGATGCAGTCCCTCGCCACAGAAGTGAACAACACAGCGCCTGCTGCCTGGAAATACGCCGGCAGCGCCGGTAAGAACACCACGGCGCGGAATGTGCTGTTCCCCGTTCCTAATACTGAAATCACCATCAACCGTCTTATCACTCAAAATCCCGGCTGGTAAAATATGACGATACGACCTTTTATATACCTGATGATCATCGCCGCTTTTTGCGGCTGCGCCAAAGAAAAGGTGACTACGCCGGCGCTGGAGGTGACTACCAGTGGCACTACCTTTAAAGCCGGTGATACCGTGGCGTTTGTTTTCCGGGGCAATCCGGACAATATCACTTTTTATTCCGGCGAACCCGGACGGCAGTACGAATACCGCCGCCGCACCACCGCAGATAATGATTTGCAGGTAGACTTCAGTACATTGGTGCAGTTTGGCAGGATATATCCTAATCTGCAGCTGATGGTGTCCAACGATTTTACAGGCATAGCAGATGTGGAGCATGTGAAAGCCGCCACGTGGAAGGACTTGTCAGCCAAAGCGGTGTTTTCCACCGGGCAGGACAATACACCTTCCGGGGTGGTCAGCCTCAAGGAATTTGCCGATTCGTCCCGGCATCCGCTGATCTATATCGCTTTCCGGTATGCCGACACCAATAAGCCAGAGGGGCAGAACCGTTGGGTAGTGCGTACCTTCACCGCCAACAGCGTATCGGCGGACAAGGTAGTGACGCCGCTGGCCACCATGGCCACCGCAGGCTGGAAGGCGGTAGACTTCAGAAATCCGGCGTTTGGGTGGACCATTACATCGGCACAGCTATTGATGCCCAACAGTAAAAATACAGATGACAACGAAGACTGGGTGATCTCCAAAGGATTTGACCCTACTGCCGTAAAACCTGACCAGGGCGTGGCCTTGAAGAATATCAGCAACACCCTGGCGGGATATAAATATGTGTTTGCCCGTCCGGGTACCTACCGGGTGGTATTTGAGGCGTCTGCCGTGCGTTATAACGGAGAGAAACATATTACCAGAGAACTAACCTTAACGATTACACCCTGATGAACGCAACCATAGATACCGCCGTTATTGTAGTTTTTTCCCTGTTTATCATGCTGGTGGGCTTTTCCTTTTCCAGGACAGGGAGGAACCTCAAATCCTTTTTTGCAGCCGGAGAGGCCGTGCCCTGGTTTATTGGCGGATTGTCCCTTTTTATGAGTTTCTTTTCCGCCGGCACTTTTGTAGCATGGGGTTCCATTGCCTATCAATACGGATGGGTGGCCATCACTATCCAGTGGACCATGTGTATTGGCGCGCTGGTGACAGGGCTGTACCTGGCGCCGCGCTGGAAAGCTACCGGCAATCTTACCGCGGCGGAGTTCATCCGGGAGCGGTTGGGAGAACGCGTGCAGAAAGCCTACATCTATATCTTTATGCTGGTGTCTTTGCTGATCAAGGGCTCTGTGTTGTATTCCGTGGCACGGCTGGTAAGCGCTTCATTGGGATTGCCGCTGATGCCTTCCACCGTGGCGCTGGGGCTTTTTATGATCGCGTATACCGCCGTGGGCGGCCTGTGGGCCGTGATGGTAACAGATATTCTTCAATTTGTGGTGCTGACCGCAGCGGTGCTGATCATTATCCCGCTGGCTTTTGATGCCGCAGGCGGCGTACAGCATTTTCTGCATTTTTCCCCGGAAGGTTTTTTCAGTGTGGTGAATGGCGAGTATACCTGGGGCTTCATCCTGGCGTTTGCCTTGTACCATGTGTTCTATATCGGTGGCAACTGGACCTTCGTACAACGTTACACCAGCGTAGACACGCCGAAGTCCGCCTCTAAGGTGGCGTATCTTTTCGCCGCGCTGTACATCATCAGCCCTGTGCTGTGGATGTTGCCGCCGATGTTGTACAAAGGCATCAACCCGGGGCTGCATGGCCTCGAAACGGAGAATGCCTATCTCATGATCTGCAAGCATGTGCTGCCGGCAGGTCTGATGGGGCTGATACTGACCGGCATGTATTTTTCCACCTCTGCTTCCGCCAATACAGCATTGAATGTAGTGTCCGCCGTTTTTACGAACGATATCTACAAAGGTTCTATTAATCCCGGTGCGTCCGATAAAACACTGATGCGCGTGGCAAGGGTATCTTCCTGGTTTTTCGGGCTGGGTATGATTGCCATTGCGCTGATAGTGCCTTATATCGGAGGCATTGTGGAATTTACGCTGAGCATTGGGGCCATCACTGGAGGGCCGCTGCTGGCGCCGCCTATCTGGGCATTGTTTTCCAGAAGGCTAACGGGCAAGGCTACCCTGTATATTACGATGGTCAGTTTACTGGTGAACCTGGTGTTTAAAATGGTCCTGCCGCTGACAGCAGGCGTAAAGCTTGACCGTGCCGGTGAAATGCTGCTCGGCGTTGGGCTGCCTTTTGTGTTGCTGGCGCTGTACGAATGGTACCAGCGCAGCAGGGGCGCTGCCAGCGACGAGTACGTTCGGCTGCAACGCCATCGCGCGCAGCGCAAAGCGGAAATACAGGAAGTCAGCACAGAAGAAGCCATCGAAATACAAAAACAAAACCAGTTCGGCTTAAAGGTGATCGCTTTCTCGCTTGCCTTCATTGCCCTGTTGTTATACGGACTGTGTTTCTTCTCACAAAAGAGCACCACTGTGGTGGCTGCCATTGCCACTACGGTCCTCATTGTATCGATCATACCGCTGAGGGCTGCACGAAAAACGAAGATCACCGCTAAACCGGAACCGGTAGAAAGTATTTAAACGACATGAGAAAAACCGTATTCACCCTTATTGGCTGCCTATTAGTTGTACTGGCGGTTACAGGCCAGCCAGCTGTTGTAACGATGAACAACAGCGCGCTCCGGTTGTCGTGGAAGAACGGCGCCACGGGCTGGCAGCTGGCACATATTGCCGTGAACCGCCAACAGCGGTGGCAGTCGTTGCCTCATGCCAGCGGAGAATATACGCTGTTGTACAGTGCAACGAAGCCGGACAACAAACCCCTGCCCCTATATGATAAATCCGGGAAACCACTCGTTTTCCCGGAGCCGCAATACCGGTACATCATCCCCGTGTGGGAATCGGCTTTGTCCCCGGTGCCGATGAATACGGCCGGTACGGCGCTTCACTTTTATCCTGCTGCCGTTACCAAAGCGGTGGACGGCTCGCTGTCGTTTACCGGTGAGAACAGTACCGCTGTACTCACTGCCCGCTGGGGCTTCGATGCTGCGTTTCCCGGCGACATCTGTGTAACCATGCTTTTGCGTGCGAAGGCTACCGGTTACTATTCGCTGGCGACGCCCACGCTGGCCACCATGGAAGAGCAGGACTTGCAGTGGGCGGGCATCCCCGGTTATTTTCAGAGTAATCATATAGAGAAAGATTTCATCAAAGCCTATGCGTATATGCAGGGCATTCCGGACAAGCCTGTTATTGTGCGGGAACGGACCGCTACCACACTTGCGCCTTTTATCTCTACCCGCGGGCAGCTGACGCTGGCCGTGATACCGGCGCCGGGCACCGCCCGCGATCCGTGGGAGAAAGACCAGCGCAGCAACAGCAACTGGCAACTGGGCCTCTCGCTGATGAACCGCAAAGCGGCGCTGACACCAACAGCTTACCATCCGGTACTGGGTGAAAAAGGATCTTACCTGCAAAAAGGGGATACCGTAAGTTTTGTATTCCGTTACAGCCTGCAGCCGGCGGACTGGTACACGGTGTATAAACATGCGGTGAATGACATTTATCGCTTTCCCGGTTCCCTGTCGCTGAAGAAAACCAAACAGTCCCTCACCAGCCGTATCCTTCGGATGCATCATTACCTCGTGGATGACAGCACCTCCATGTGGAAGGTAGAAAACTATAAAGGGGTGAACATCGGCGCACAGGCTTACCTGGGCGGTGTATATGGTGCTGAAAAAGACGCCTTTAAAAATTCCGATTACGGTGCCATGTGGATGCTGGCCAATATCACTCAGGACAGCGTATTGCAGCGTACCCGCCTGCCTTATGCGCGTAATTTTAAACTGATGCAGCAGGAGCAGCAACCCGGTTTTTTCCAGGGCGCCGCTGCAGGCCAGTACTACCTGTCTAAAAGCCGCCGCTTCACTGAAGAGTGGGGGCCTTATGTAGAGCCAATCGGGACTACCTATTACATGATGATGGACATAGGCAATGTGCTGCTGTTTAACCCGCACGATACTACGTTGCAAAGGGCGCTGCGTACCGCGGCCGACAGGCTGCTGGCGTGGATGGGGCCTGGTGGTAACTGGGCGGTGGCGTACGATCATGCCAGCGGTAAACCGATGTTTACAGAAGTGGAAGACCTGCGGCCTACTTTTTATGGTTTGCTGATAGCGTATAAGATGTTGGGTGATAAAAAATACCTGTATGCAGCAAAGAAGGGGGCGGACTGGTACATTGCCAACGCCACAGAAAAAGGCTGTTTCCTTGGCGTATGCGGAGATGCGCGGTTTGTGCCCGACTTTGCCACAGGCCAGAGCGCAGGCGCGCTGCTGGAGCTGTATGAGACGACCAAAGACGCCCGGTACCGCGCCGCCGCTATCCAGACGGCGAAATTGTATACCACCTCCGTATATACGCAACCGGTACCTTCTGTGGAGAAAAAGCTGGTGAATGGCCGTCAGCGCGAAGATTGGGAAATCAGTCAGGCCGGACTGAGCTTTGAACACGGCGGTATTATGGGTTCTGCCAACCACCGCGGGCCTATTGCGCTGGCCAGTCACGCAGGCTTGTTTGTCCGGATGTTTGGCCTCACCCGCGATTCTTTGTTTCTCAACATGGCCCGTGCAGCGGCCCTTGGCAGAGATGCTTTTGTAGACAGCGCTACCAGTGTGGCGTCTTATTACTGGGACGCCATGAATAAGGGTGCCGGCCCCTATCCGCATCATGCCTGGTGGCAGGTGGGATGGATCACCGATTATCTGTT
The DNA here is from genome assembly GCF_012641275.1 of Chitinophaga varians. Classification (NCBI taxonomy): domain Bacteria; kingdom Pseudomonadati; phylum Bacteroidota; class Chitinophagia; order Chitinophagales; family Chitinophagaceae; genus Chitinophaga; species Chitinophaga varians. The sequence goes on from NZ_JABAIA010000002.1 coordinate 1,256,181, forward strand.
GTCCGAAATACAACTGCGTGCTGCCGGTAACGTTACTTTCCCGCATGGGTTCATCACGCCGAAGGTGGGACCGCACCAGACATACGGTTTCGCACCGGGAAAGGTGTATGGCACTATGGCGGACCTGTTGCTGCGCGAGGATATGTTACAGGGCGCCGGTCCCTACCTCGATTATTACTGCGCTATCAGCCGTAAAGAGAAGAAGCTTTTCCTGTTGCTGTTGAACAATAGTCATCTTCCTTTGAAAGATACCCTTCGGGTGAACTATGACAAAGTGCTGCCGGGTAAGCTGTTGCGGCCGAAGAATGCTGTTTATCTCCATAAAGGAACACAGCAGGCCGCCAATGTAATACAGGCGTTTCCGTTAGCGATAGCGCCTTATGGACTAAGTGTAATTGCTATTAACTATGAACTATAAACGTTTTTTTACAATACTTTCCGGCGGCCTGCTGCTGCTGACATCCGCGTATTGCCAGGGCAGGGAAGAGGCCGAGGAGGCACGGCTCATTGCTGCTTCTCAGGCAGGCGCTTCACCCTTGTATTTTAATCCGGGAGATGCCACCGTACCGCTCGTCAGCACCGGTGGCTTTTATAACAATAATGAATGTACCGTGCGTGGCGGCCTGCCGCATTTCTTTCGTAAAGCGGCAGCTGGCCAGCCGCTCACCATCGGCTTCATTGGCGGTAGTATCACGCAGGGCAGCCAGTGTTACCGTCCGCAGGCAGCGCGGTACATACAGTCCATGTTTCCGGCTGCGGCCATGAAAGGCATCAATGCCGGTGTATCCGGAACGGGAACAGACCTCGGGGCCTGCCGCCTGTATGACCAGCTGATGCAATACCGGCCTGACCTGGTGTTTGTAGAGTTTGCGGTGAACGGCGCCTGGCCTGACGGCATGGAGGGCATTATCCGCCAGATCAGAAAAACATCGCCACAGACAGACATCTGTCTGATTTATACGGTCAATATCGGGCATACGAAAGCCTATGCTGAAGGCCGGGTACCGGAACATATACAGCTGCTGGAGCAACTGGCAGCGCATTATGCGTTGCCCTCCATTCACCTCGGTATGGAACCTGTCGCGCTGCTGCAGGCAGGAAAGCTGGTGTGGAAAAGCGCAACAGACGTGCCCGGAAAGATCGTTTACTCCCGTGATGGCCTGCATCCCGTGATAGCAGGTGGCAATTTATATGCCGCCGCTATAGCGAGGGGCATGCGCAAAATACAGGCTGCAGAAAGCGTACAGCCGGCGGCGTTACCCGCGCCGTTGCTGGCAGACAACTGGGAAGATGCAGGCATGTACGATCCCTTGCAGATAGCGACCTTCAGCGATGGCTTTACAAAGACGCCTACGGACCAGCTGCCGCTAAAGCAGTTCCACGGCTGGTTTCCTTATGTGATGGCAGCTGAACGGCCCGGTGCGGCTTTCACGTTTCATTTCACCGGCACCATGTTCGGCATCTTCGATATCGGCGGTCCGGAAATGGGCCAGCTGGAAGCAGAAGTAGACGGCCGGCGAATGAAACTGGTCAGCCGCTCCTCCAAAGGGACGCGTTTTCTGAGCGGAGCGGAGGAGACCGACAGCAGCGGCAGCTTTACCATCAACCGGTTCAATAGTTTTTGTAATAACCGCTACAGGGGCCAGTATGAGATGATCATCCTGCCGCCGGGCAAACATACCGTCACCCTGCGCCTGTCGGCCGATAAGGCAGACAAACGCACCATACTGGGCCCTGCGCAGCAGGAGGATATTACGCTTCATCCGGAGAAATATGACCATACCGTCGTTTATATCGGTAAGATTTTATTGCGGGGAAAACCCGGCAGGTAATGCATAACCCCGGTGCAGCTTGTTGGGAACATTCCCGGTAAATGGGAATGTTCCCGTTATTTTTTGTGGCCGCAACGTTTGCCGTTGCCGGGCACGGGTTGTTAATTTGACTTGCACACTACTAAAACTATAACTGAAGAATCATGATTACATCCGGAACAACAGGAGACCGTGCTTTCCCGACAGTGGACATCAACGCAGACCTGGTGATCACTGGCGGCGGACTGTCAGGCGTATGCGGCGCCATCACCGCTGCCCGGCAGGGACTGAAAGTGGTGCTGGTGCAAGACCGCCCCGTGCTGGGCGGCAACGCAAGCAGTGAAGTACGTTTATGGATACTGGGCGCCACTTCCCATATGGGCAACAACAATCGCTGGGCCCGTGAAGGCGGACTGGTAAATGAAATACTCGTGGAGAACACTTTCCGTAACCCGGAAGGCAATCCGGTGATTTTTGATATGGTCCTGCTGGACAAAGTCACACAGGAACCCAATATCACCCTGTTGCTGAACACTGCCGTTTATGCAGCGGAGAAAAAGGACGAAGTCACCATCGATGCGCTGAAGGCCTTTTGCAGCCAAAATCAAACTACCTATAACTTAACGGCCCCCTTGTTTTGCGATGCCTCCGGTGACGGTGTGGTTGGCTTCCTGGCCGGCGCTGCTTTCCGCATGGGCGCCGAAAGCCGGGACGAATTCGGGGAGATGTTTGCGCCTTCCGCCGAATACGGTGAACTGCTGGGACACTCCCTTTATTTCTACAGCAAAGACACCGGTCGGCCGGTGAAGTACACCCCGCCTGCTTTTGCGCTGAAAGACATTACCACCATACCCCGTTTTAAATCCTTCAACGCCGGCGATTTCGGCTGTAAGCTGTGGTGGATAGAATATGGCGGACGGCTGGACACCGTACACGATACGGAAAAAATCAAATGGGAATTATGGAAGGTGATATACGGCGTGTGGGATTATATCAAGAATTCCGGCAACTTCCCCGAAGCCGAGACGCTTACCCTGGAATGGGTGGGTATGATACCAGGCAAAAGAGAGAGCCGCCGTTTTGAAGGTGACTATATGATGGTGCAACAGGACATCATAGCACAACGCAGGCATACAGACGCAGTGGCCTTCGGCGGCTGGTCCGTGGACCTGCACCCTGCTGATGGTGTTTTCAGCGAGAAGCCCGGCTGTAACCAGTGGCACAGCAAAGGCATTTACCAGATACCTTACCGCAGTCTCTACAGCCGTAATATCCGTAACCTGTTCCTCGGCGGCCGCATCATCAGCGCTTCCCATGTGGCCTTTGCCTCCACCCGTGTGATGGCCACGGCAGCCTATGCCACACAGGCCGCAGCCATGGCGGCGGTTATCTGCAAAGAGCAGCAGGTATTGCCGGGTGATATTTTTTATAAAGGACTGGTGCCGCTGCTGCAAAAACGATTGCAGCAAACAGGCCAGCATATACCCGGGCTGCAGCTACGGGATACCGACGACCTGGTGCAAGCCGCCACTATCCATGCTTCCAGTGAACTGGTATTTACCGGTTTCCCCGGGACATCCTTCGTACAGCCGTTACAGTTGTCTGTGGCGCAGCTGCTGCCTTTACCGAAAGGCGACATCGGCCCGATAGTGTTTCATGCTGATGCTACCGAAGATACCACACTGGAAGTGGAGCTGCGTATCACCAGCAGGAGCGGTAATCATACACCGGACGTGACTTTGGAGAAACAGGTTATTGCACTGCATCCGGGAAGGAACTGTGTGCGGTTGCAGTTCGGCACCATACTGGAAAACGATGGTTACGCGTTTATCATCTTCCATAAAAATCCGTTGGTACAGCTACATCGTACCACCAAAAGGCTTACCGGCGTGTTGTCTGTTTTTAATACTGTCAACAAAGCGGTTTCCAACTACGGTAAACAAACGCCGCCCGAAGATATTGGCATGGAGGCATTTGAATTCTGGTGCCCACAGCGCCGTCCGGAAGGGCATAATATTGATCTGAAATATGAAGCTGGTATTCCGCTTTTTCAGGCAGAGAATATCCGCAACGGAACAGACAGGCCTGTCAGCAGTCCCAATGCCTGGGTGGCCGATTGGACAGACCCTGCGCCGCAGCTCACGTTACGCTGGGATGCTCCGGTGACCATCAGCCGTATCGACCTTTTCTTTGACGCAGACTATGACCATCCGATGGAATCGGTGCTGATGACACATCCTGAAACGGTGATGCCTTTCTGCGTGCGCAGCTACCGGATAAAAAATGCCGTAGGTCTTGTGCTGGCCGAGGTGACCGGCAACTATCAAACGCATAACCAGCTACAGTTACAACAGCCACTCACTACTGATCAGCTGATACTGGAAATAGACCATCCTTCCGCCGACGTTCCGGCTGCTGTATTTGCGGTACGCTGCTATGCCTGAACATTAACAACATCTTAGCCCCGGGGCTAAGATGTTGTCTTATTTTGCTGTAGCTAGAATAGTTAGCCCTGTCTTTTTATTCCTGTAACCCTTTTCTGTATTGCTTTTGAGAGATGTCTGCTGTTTGCGGTTTTTTTTTATCCAAGTTAATTTTAGTAAAGAACTGGTTAAATATAATGTAATCACCTACCCCGATGTGACCTAATTTCAACCCATCATCAGGAAACTGAAAAATATTGTTATTGCGCCGAGAGGATATCAACCACAAAACAGGTGGCAGTATAAAACTGTGCCGGTAATTTTTTGATCGCTTTAAAAGAACACAACAAGGTGTGCTGTTAATGACGGCACGCGGTAATTCACGTATACAAAAAACAGATCTATAGCTGTCTCAATGAAATCGCTTACAAGCACCGGCGGATATATGGCCGGCTGATCATTCTATCAATATAACACTTATGAAAAGACAATTTTTGATAGCAGTCCTGCTGCTATTGGCGCTATCCGTTGCCTATGCGCAAGCCCCGGTCATATCGGGCAAAATTACCAGTAAGGACGGGGCGCCGGTGCCGGGCGCTTCTGTCCGCGTTAAAGGCGTCAATACCGGTGCAGCAGCTACAGCAGATGGTTCCTTCCACATCACCGCCAAAGAGGGTGATGTGCTGCTGGTGACAGCCATCGGCTACAGCACTGCCGAGATCAAAGTAGAAAAAAATGCGGTGATCAATATCACATTGGATGAAAACTCCCGTCAGATCAACGAAGTACTGGTGACAGCGTTGGGCATTAAACGTGATAAGCGGATGCTCACCTACAGCGTTGAAGAAGTAAAAGGCGCCGCGCTGGTAGACGCCAAACAGGACAACGTAGTGAGTGCCCTCGCCGGTAAGGTGTCCGGCGTGCAGGTCACCAGCTCCAGTGGTGTGCCGGGCAGCTCTGCCAGGATCGTGATACGCGGGGCTACTTCGCTGGTGGGCAACAACCAGGCGTTGTTTGTGATTGACGGGGTACCGATGGACAACAGCGAAGCAGGCAACCCTAACGGCTCCATGTATTCCGGCGGTACAGTAAACCGTGGCGGTGATATCGATCCTAATATCATCGAAAGCATGACCGTGCTGAAAGGCGCCGCTGCTACCGCGTTGTACGGTTCTGCCGCTGCCAGGGGCGCGGTGTTGATCACTACCAAAAACGGCAGCGGAAAAGGCCAGCAGGGAAAACCCAACCTGACTTTCAGCAGCAGCTATTCCTTTCAGAATCCTATCCTGCCGAAGTTCCAGGACAAATACGCACAAGGCAATAACGGCAAATACAGCGATGGTAACGCCGGCGTGCTGAACTCCTCCTCCTGGGGACCAGCTATTGACACCCTGAAGGTAAACGGCGTGCCGGTGAAAAAACATGACCCCGCAAAAGAGTTTTTCAGGACCGGTCATACCTCTGATAACAATATTAACGTGTCCGGCTATACGGACCGTTCCAACTATATGGTGTCCTATTCTTACCTGAAGACCAACGGCACCATACCCAATACGGATTACAGCCGTCATTCGCTGTTTGTGAAATATGGCGTGAAACTGCTGGACAACCTGCAACTGTCCACCCAGTTCAACTATATCCAGTCAGACAACCATCGTTACCTGGAAGGCAACAACTTCGTGAACCCGTTGTGGACCGTATACGGCGCGCCCATCTCCTGGGACCCGTTCCCGACCGTGAACGAAGACGGTTCGCAGCGTTTATACCGCGGCTCGCGCAACAACCCTTACTGGATACTGGACAATACCGGCCTGCGCGATCGTAACAATCGCATCATCCCCGTGGTTACCCTCAGCTACACGCCGCTGTCATGGCTTACCGTCACAGAACGGATAGGTTCCGATATGTATGTGACCACTACCGACTACCACGAGGCGCCCGGCGCCATCGGATGGGGCAACAACGGCAGCACACCCGTTAACGGCCAGATGTACAAACGCGATATCAAAAGCCAGCAGCTCAACCATGACCTGATGGTGGAGGCTAAGAAGGAGTTTAACAACGGCCTGTTCGCCAGCCTGCTGCTGGGTAACAACATCCTGGTCAACTACAACGATAATAATTACGTGCAGGGCGTGGGCATCTCCGTAGAGAAGCTGTATAACATCACCAACTTTGCAGAGGTCACTTCCGCCTATAACTACTACCGCACACGGAAAGTAGGTTTCTATGCACAGGCCAACCTGGAATATAAACGGATGCTGACCCTCGCGCTCACCGGTCGTTATGACGGCAGTTCCGTACTGTCTAAAGACAATCAGTTTTACCCTTACGGATCGGCCAGCGTAGGCTTCGTATTTACAGAGCCGCTGAAAATGGCAGATAATCCCGTTTTCAATTTCGGTAAAGTAAGAGTGTCCTATTCCGCCGTGGGTAACGATAACGTAGGTCCTTACGCCCTCAGCAATCCCTATTACAGGGCTTCTCCGGGTGCTAACTTCCCGTTCTTCGGACAGAACGGCTATACGCTTACCAGCACCTACGGTTTCCCGCTGCGCAACGAAAAGCTGAAAGAATTTGAAGTGGGACTGGAGACCAAATTTTTCCGTAACAGGGCGTCGCTGGAAGTGTCTTACTTCGATAAAAAGAGCACTGACCTGTTAACGCCCGGTTCACCTGTTTCGCCCGCCACCGGCTTCACCGGCGCTTCCCTGAATGCAGGCGCTATGCAGAACAAAGGGGTAGAGGTTACACTGGGCATCACGCCGGTTAAAACCGCTAACCTTACCTGGAACATCAACGTCAACTATACAAAAATTACCAACAAGGTGCTTAGTCTGGCCGACGGCGTGAACTACATTCAGTTTGCCGGCTTCACCAGCCCTGGCATATTTGCCTATGCCAACCAGCCTTATGGTGTGATTTATGGCAACTACTACCTGCGCAATGAAAACCATCAGCTGATCATTGACGATAATGGATATCCTATTATCAGCACAGACCTCGGTCCGATTGGCAATGCCACGCCGAAATGGCTGGGCGGCGTTTCCAGCTCCCTGAACTACAAAGGCCTTACTTTCTCCTTTGTACTGGACCATCGCCATGGTGGTGACGTGATCAACCTCGACAATTCCTATCTCTATTTTTATGGCACCGCCAAAGCGACGGAAAACCGCGGCGAAACAGTTGTATTGCCAGGTGTAAAACAATCTGACGGCAAACCGAACGACGTCGCCATTAAACTGGATGAAACCTACTACAGGAACTCATACTCCAAAGTGAGCGAAAGCAGTGTGGAAGACGGATCATTCCTGAAGCTGCGCCAGGTGTCCCTGAGCTATGACCTTGCCGCTTCACTGCTGAAGAACAAAGGTTTCCGTTCACTGGTGTTATCTGTTACCGGCACCAACTTCATCCTGCATAAAAACTATACCGGCTCTGACCCGGAAGTGAGCCTCGACGGCGCCGGCAACGGTCAGGGTTTCTCCAATTTCAACGTGCCTTCCAACCGCAGTGTGGTGGTAGGTTTGAAAGTGTCCTTTTAATGAATATTTAAAGCTAGCTACATGAAAATAATTAGAACACTCGCCTTTATGGGTTGCGCAGTGCTCCTGACCACCGGGTGTAAAAAATTCCTGGATATCAACAATGATCCGAACAACCCGCTGACGGTAAATGAATCGTTGATGTTATCACCGGTGGAAGTAGCCACCGCCAGCATGGTAATGGGCGGCGCCGGCAACTCCAGCACCGAAGTCATCTCCTACTGGATGCAGCACCTGTCATTAAACCAGCAATCGCCCAACCTGGAGTCTTATTTTATGACCAGTGTGGATGTAAATAATGCCTGGAGTTATACGCTGTACACGACCATCTTCCAGAACCTGCAGGTGATGAACAACCAGGCTACTGCCGCGAAACGTTATCAGTACGTGGCTATCGGAAAAACCCTGTTTGCCTACAACCTGGCCTTCACCACCGACTTATGGAATAACATTCCGTATTCCGAGGCATTCAAAATGCCACAGGTGACCAAGCCTAAATACGACAGCCAGGAATCGATATACAATGTTATCCAGCAGATGTTGGACAGCGCCTTGTATTACATGGACCAGCCGGCGAGCAAGATCGCTCCGGGTGAAGATGATTTCATCTACCAGGGTGATATGGACCAGTGGAGAAAGCTGGTGTACACCCTCAAGGCCCGCTATTATCTGCGGCTGACAAAAGCCCCGGGACATATCGCCGCCCAACAGGCGGACAATGCTCTCGCCGCGCTGGCGAAAGGTTTTGGCGGTAATATTGACAATGCCGCCGTGCCTTATCCCGGCACCGGCAACACTTCCAATCCATGGTATGCCATCACCAGGGCTGCTTCCGGCGGCGTGGTACTGGGCCAGTCATTTGTGGATTCCCTGAAGATCCGCAAGGACCCGAGGTTACCGATCATCGCCACTAAAAACAGCAACGGGGAGTATGTAGGCCGTAATGTAAACGACGCCCCGGTGTCCGACCTGAAAATGTTGTCCACTATCAACAGTTTTTACGCCGGCGCTACAGCGAAACTGTTTCTGATGACATATAGCGAGGCATTGTTCCTGAAAGCGGAAGCCACGTTTATCAAACAGGGCGCTGCTGCTGCGGAACCTGTCTACCGGGATGCCATTGCCGCCCATATGTCTATGCTGGGCGTAGAGCCTGCGGCGCAGCAGGCATACATCGCTTCAAGGCCGGCGCTTGATGCTGCCAATGCGATACAGCAGATTATCACTGAAAAGTACATAGCTGATTTCCTGTCGCCGGAAGCATACAACGACTGGCGGCGTACCGGGTATCCACAGCTGAAGCCATATACCGGCAGCACTTCAAAGGGTATTCCCAGAAGATGGCCGTACCCGGCAGTAGAAGAACTGACCAATCCTCAACCAGATCAAAAGGCAACCATCAACGATCGTGTCTGGTGGGATACGAATAACTAGAAGGAAAAATGGACAAGGCCGGCTGTTTAGCCGGCCTTTTTATTGCCCGAAAAACCGGTCCCCGGTTGTGTTGCGCGGATCAATCAGTGATCTGTTGCTGTAGGTGGCCCGCTCGAATTCATCTATGTTGACAGATAGAAACGACACGTCCGGCAGCAAGGGGGCCAGCTGGCTGGTGATCGTCCTGGAAAGACCGGCCTGTTCCGCGGTGGTGCGTCCGCCCATGATACTGCCAAAGATGTGCAGGAAGCTGTCTTTGTCTGTTCCCAATTGATAAAGTTCGTAGGGCCGTAACCGTACCTTGATATCATTTTCAGCGAAAAGACCTGTTGATTCCGCCGCCTTGTAAACGGTGTCCATGATAACTTCCGCAGGTTGCATGTCCAGTACGTTTTGGGAACATTCTATCACAAAATGTGGCATATGAAGCATGGTTTGGTGATATTCAAATTTAACGGTAAGCCTTTAATTGACGGATTTTATTATTTTAAATGCCAAACGTTATAAACAACCTACAACCTCATGAAATATTGTTTAACAGCTTTTCTGCTGATGATGGTAAGTCATACCATGTTTGCCCAGCATCAATTTGGCGCTTCCCGCCAGCTTTTTAAGGTAGATGATAAGGTTTTTGCCACCCCTGCTGTCTATGGTGAATCGATACTCGTAGCGGGTATGAACGGTCGTCTGTACGCGGTCAACAAGAAGACAGGCGCCGTAAAATGGACTGCTGCGGTAAAGAAGGGTATTGCTACGGGGCTGACCGTGTCCGGCAACACGGTCTTTGCCGGCAGTTATGACGGTCATTATTACGCTTTTGACGCCCGTAACGGAAAGCAGGTCTGGAAATTCCGCACCGGTGGCGAACGCATGATCGGCGCCAAAGGACTGTGGGAAATGAAGCCCGATACCATGTATATGGAAGATCAGTATGACCTTTATCTGTCTTCCCCCGCTACAGACGAGACGGCTGTTTACTTTGGCAGCAGTGACAGCTGCATCTACGCCCTTGATAAAAATAGCGGTAAGCTGCGCTGGAAATTTCATACCAACGGACCGGTACATGGCGGCGCCGCCTGTTCGCAGGGCATTGTGCTGGCAGGCAGCTGGGATACTTACGTATACGCGTTGGAGGTAGCTTCGGGCAAACTGCTGTGGAAATTCAAAACAATGGAAGACGTGAAGTACCATCATGTGCTGGAAGGCATACAGGCCGCGCCTGTGGTGGCCGGCAATACAGTATATATCGGTGCCAGGGACGCCCGGTTGTATGCGCTGGACCTTCACACCGGCAGCAAACAGTGGGAGTACAGCGCCGGTGACGCCTGGATAGTAGGAGCGGCAGCAGTAGCTAACGGGCACGTATATGTGGGCACGTCCGACAGTTACCTGATGGTGGGCCTGGATGCCGCCACCGGGAAAGAACTGCATCGCCACAAAGGCGGCGGTTACGTTTTCGGGGCACCGGCGTTGTCAGGCACAGCACTGTGCTACGGTGATTTCACAGGCCGGCTGTTCCTGGTGAACAGAGACCATCCGCAACAGATAGATAGTTTTGATACGCCGGGCCGGAAACAACTGGCAGCGCAGCACCTGGACAGCGCGGGCCGTATCCGCTTCCGCCATCTGGCCGCAGGCGCTGACCCGGCGTTGTTTTCCGCCACGGTGGCGGTGATGGACAAGTTGTATCAGCTGGAACCTTTTGCGACCACGCCTGTCATAGAAAATAACATCGTATATGCAGTAACGGCTACTGGCCGGTTGTACGCTATTGAACTAACCCAAAAAGAAAAATAGCTGGTTAAAATAACGGGGGGACGGCTTTGTGGCGCCCCCGCTGCTGTTATCTTGAAAGCACTATTTTATAAGTCTGAACTGCCTGTTCCCTTGTGGTCAGGGTGATGATATAAACCCCGTTTGGCAGGGACGACGGCAGTTCAATGTTCCTGACGTTGATGCGTGTCCGGTATACTTCCGTGCCTGAAGGATTTTTTACAGAGACGTCCAGGTCATTTACGGTTATGTCTTCTCCGATACTGATCCTGCCTGTGGTAGGGTTGGGATAAAGGCGCAGGTTTTTCTTTTCCTGCTGCATTTCAGCGGGGTGTCCTAACCGGGCATTATCAACAGACATGAGCGATGTTACACACCTTAAGCAGTTATCATAATACCAGCTTCTGATGGTACGGAAAGACTGCACTTTCTTATAGGCGATCATCTCATCCAGCTGTACCTGGTTCAGCGAAACTTTTATATGACCGTCCGGGGGCTGCACCTGGCGCGGCTCCAGGGGGACAGGCACCTCTGTTCCGTTGATAAACAAGCGTAGCTGGTTGCCAGCCGTAGTGCTGGTAGTGACCACATACAGGTTGGACCTTCCGAGGTTGGTCAGCGGAGCGGTTTTACAGCCGACGCCCGGCTTGCAGGCGGTGATGGAGTCGGCGGTGACAGTAAACATCAGCGGCGGTATTTCTATATGAAGCCTGGGAGGCACGGTGCAGTAGGCCTGGCTGTCAATACGGGCCCAGAATCCGACGGTGGCCGTGTCGCCGAGGCTCCAGGTATTTTGTGTACGTGACAAAGTATTTTCGAGACAGGGCAAAAAACTGAGTGCCTGCCTGCCGCATACCATATGGTCTTTGTACACGGGTACTAACGTGCTTGTCAGGTCCTGGCCGGAAATCAGTTCGTTGGTATTTCCGTCGAAAGAGTAGTACAGTATTTCGCCGGCGAAGTGAGGAACGTCGCAAAGAGAGAAATCACCGTAGGTCTGATCGGTGTAGTAGATCCGCAGTTCATCGTTGATGTCAACCAGTCCGCCGTTCAATGTTATCCTGACACGGTCATAGGGTTTTGAGGTGATAAATTCAAGCTCTCCCTGTGTGGAGTCTTCCCATATCTTCAGCATCTGGGCATCTACGGGCCTGAGGTCATTATTGGAGGTGTCGCCGGAGAGGGTTTCTATGTACAATTGGCCCAGCAGGCGAACAGAAAGCCGTGTGTGCCCGGTACCGATTTTAACCGTGAGTTTGGTGAACCGGTCAATGGTGCGGTGCTGGAATATCAGTGTTTGTTGCAGGCTGCCCAGCACGGCCAGTCCCATTTTAAAGGTTGAATAGTCCTGCGTGTTGTTGCCCACGGCCCCCTGAGGGTTCTCTATCACGCATCCCAGGCAAATACCTGATACCTGGTTTGTTTCACTGACGGCAAATTCGCGGTAAACAGGAATAGTCGGCTGGGAACGGACATCCGACCAGGCAAAACAGCATATAAAAAGCAATTGACAGAAGATCAACGCCGGCAGGCGGCTACAGCGGGGTAGAGGATAGTTTTCCATATGTATTTTGAGGGTATGGTTTACAATATCTTATCCTGGATGTACAAAATAACGCAGACATCTCACCGCGTCCCTGCCGGGCGAGAAACCCCGTCTCTGTTGACAAGCGCCGGTTGTGACTCACGGCCGGCGTTTTTTATTTGTCTTATTTTGAAACATTGTTGCAATTATTTTCTATCTTTAAATTTGCAACAATGTTTCAAAAAGTGTTTAAGAAAGATGATTTCCCTTTTTACCGGCAGTCGGACGCCATGGACTGCGGCCCTGCCTGTCTGAAGATGATAGCGGCCCGTCACGGCCGCGTATACCCGTTGCAGTACCTCCGCAACGCCTGCCGCATATCACGGCAGGGCGTCACTTTTGCGGACATGATGGCTGCAGCTGAGGAGCTGGGGTTGAAGACATTACCCGCGGAGTTACCTTTTACGGTATTGGCCAAAAAAGCGCCGTTGCCCTGTATCCTGCACTGGAACAAACAACATTTTGTGGTGCTGTACCGTATCACGGAGACGGCTGTATATATCGCAGACCCGGCGCTGGGGCGGCAAAGCCGTTACTCGCTGCCGGAATTCATGGCGGCCTGGCAATCAGATGCCGGCACCGGCTATGGCCGCGCGCTCTTCCTGGAACCCACACCGGCATTTTATACAGCGCCGCCGGTGGAGGAAACAAAAGCGTCATTACGTTCTCTCTGGCCCTATCTGCAATTGCACCGAAAGAACCTATTGCCGGTATTGCTGACATTACTGCTGGCCAGTGGCTTCGCTGTGCTCACGCCGCTGTTGACACAGGCCATTGTAGACAAGGGTGTCCGTAATCAGCAGATATCGCTGATACTATTGATCTGTACCGGCCAGCTGGCGCTGTTCCTGGGCCGTATGCTGGCGGAATTTGTCCGCGCGAGGCTGTTGCTGCGGATAGGCGCCCGGGTTAGCACGGCCATGCTGAAAGACTTCCTGCATAAGCTCCTGCGCTTGCCGCTCTCTTTTTTCGATAACCGCCAGGCAGGAGATAACATGCAACGGGTGACAGACAACCAGCGGGTGGAAGACTTTCTGACGGTATCACTGGTCGGCTTTGCCTTGTCAGTGGTAACGATACTGGTGCTGGGCAGCATGTTGCTCTATTATCACTGGCAGGTGTTTGCCTTGTTTATGCTGGGCGGCGCGGCAGGCATATTATGGAACCATGCCTTCCGCGGGCGGCGCGGGCGGCTGGACCAGAAACGCTTTGGCATATTGGCGGCCAACCAGGACATGCTGCTGGAAATGTTTGGCGCCATGCAGGAGATAAAACTTACCGGCAGCGAGGCCAAAAAAACAGGGCAGTGGGAGGATATCCAGGAACAGGCCATTGCCGTAAAGCTGGAAAGCCTGCGGCTGGACCAGCTGGTGCAAGGCGTGTCGTTGTTGATCAACGAAACACGCAACGTACTGGTGACCTGCTTCGCGGCCCTGCTGGTAGTCAACGGTCAGTTGACGCTGGGGGCCATGCTGGCGGTAACCTATACCTGTGGCCAGCTAAGCGCACCGGTATCGCAGCTTACGGATTTTATCCGCGCCATGCAGAACACCCGCTTCAGCCTCCGTCGGATGGCGGAAGTACACCACGAAGCGGAAGAAGATACGCCGCAGTTAAAACAGCTTCCTTCCGCCGATATAACAGGAAAGGATATACGCCTGCATAACCTCTCTTTCCGTTATGGTCACCGGCATTCTCCCTGGGTGCTGCGTAACATCAGTTTGTTGGTCCCTGCCGGTAAGGTGACCGCCATTGTAGGCATGAGCGGCAGCGGTAAAACCACGCTGCTGAAACTGCTGCTGAAATTCTATTCACCACAGGAAGGAACGATACTCCTGGGAGATGAACCGCTGGAAGAGCTCTCCGCCCGCTCCTGGCGCAGGCACTGCGGCGTGGTGATGCAGGACGGTCACGTGTTCCGCGATACGATTGCCGGCAACATCTTCGCGGGTGATACGAAAAAAGACTATGAACGGCTATACGAAGCATGCCGCATGGCCTGCATACACGACTTCTTCGCATCGCTGCCTTTTGGCTATGAAACAATGATCGGGAAAGACGGCTACGGCCTCAGTGAAGGACAAACACAACGCCTCCTGCTGGCACGGCTTATCTACCGCAATCCTTCCATCGTGCTCCTGGACGAAGCCACCAACTCCCTCGATGCGCACAACGAGCGCGCTATCCTCCGTAACCTGGAACAGTTCTTTGCCGGCAAGACCGTCATAGTCGTGGCACATCGCCTGAGCACCGTTAAACATGCCGACCAGATACTGGTGATGGACAAAGGCGCTATCGTGGAAAGCGGCACCCACGCCGGACTGTCGGCCAGCGGCGGGGCCTATTATCAATTGGTAAAAAACCAGCTGGAGCTGGGAAAATAAACGTTACATGACACTGAAACTTTTTCCTCACGCACTGGTCCGTTATGCGGGTATGGCATTCACCTCGTTAAAAGATATGGATATAACGGAGGTGAATACACGTCTATCTGCTGCCATGACACTGGAGCAGGATTTCCGGCAGTATCAGTCACACCTGTGTGAACTGTTGTACACTGCCATACAGGCTGCCGCAGATGATAATGCCCGTCAACTGCTGCTGCGATGGAAACGTGCCGTCTTCAACGGCCGTAAGCCACCGGAAGAAATGCCGGCGGACCTACAAGCGCCGCTGCAGCACTATTGCCGGTTACTGCATCAACGGCAACAGCAGCATGCCGACTGGCAGGTGCATTACCATGCACAGCTGCAACAACACCGGCGGCAACTACAGGCCTGGTCTCGGGAGGAAGCGCTGAGGAAAGGCGTGTTACTTTCCAGCCCGGTGCTGTATGCGCAGCTGAACAATTTTGCTGCCGCCGACCCTGCGGCCTTCAGGGCCAGGGAACTGAAAAATGAATATAGCCTGCTCCGTTATATCACCCGCATGGCGGCTAAAACATCTCCTTTCAGTACGTTTACCTATACCGGCATTGCCACGTTGCAGCAGTCGCCCGCCACTTTGCCGGATACCGTGATCAGCAGCATCCGGCTCAATAACAGTTTATTCACCTACCTGCGCAGCCTGCTGGTACATCATCCGGTGCTCAACGAGGTCATGGAGGTGAAACTGAACGATACTGCCACAGTGAACGAAACACACCTGCATTTCCTGGTGAATTATTTTAACGTGGAAGCGTTTCAAAGCCTGCCTGCCCGCAGTGTGGCCCTGTGGCTGTTTCACCGGCTGAAAACCCCATGCCGGCTGGCTACCCTCATTGACACGCTCGCCACGGAAATGCCCGGCACCGCACGTGGCCAGATCAAGGATTTCCTGCTGAAGCTATCTGCCAGCGGGTTGTTGGAGCTGGGCATCGGTTGCTCGGGTATTGATCCCGAATGGGACCATGCATGCATTAATTTCCTGGCAAATAGTCCGCAACAACATGCGTCTGTCGATGCATTACAGGACCTGCTGCGATCATTGCAAGCCAGCCGGCACAGCTATGCGGCTGCCAACGCGGCCGGCCGTGCTCAATTGCTGGATACCACCGCCACCATGCTCAATGCGGTACTGGAACGGTTGAAAGATGAGGCAGCACTGCCGGATGTAGCTACTATGCCTTCAGCCGCTACTGCTTTTGCGGTCCATCATTTTACGCCCAGAAGTTTTCAGCCGTCTGATATTTTTTATGAAGATACTTGTACCAGGCAGACAGCTGTCTTACCTGCCGACGCGGAAACGCTGGTGGCAAAGGCGGAGAGATTATGTGCGTTGTTGGCGCCTTTTGACCTGCTACAGGAAGAAAGAAACCGCATGTGTGATTTTTTCCTGCAACAGTATGATACGGCGCAACAAGTGCCGGTGACAAACTTTTATCAGGCTTATTATCTGCAGGTAAAAAAGGAGCAACCCAATACCGGCAGGATAACGGTCATGGATATACCGGAAACAATGCAGCTCTCCATAGGTAAAGAACAGGTTGACATTACCGGCCAGCCTGTAGACAGCACTGTGCCCGTAGCCCGTGGTATGTTTGTGCAGTTTTTCCGTCCGGATGATGCCGCCCCGTTGATGGGCGTGGTAAATGCCTTGTTGCCGGGCATGGGCAAAGTGGCCGGCCGTTTTTTGCATCTCTTCGGTCCCATTGCCATCGCGGATTTTAAAACATGGAATACGGCACTACATCCCGGGGATATGATGCTGGAACTGAACGATGGCTCTGTTTTTAACGCCAATATCCATCCGCCGCTGCTGCACCACGAAATCACTATACCCGGCGGCAGCAACAACTATCCCGCAGAAAAGCGTGTATCCCTGAAGGATATCATTGTGCGGTATGAACCTGCATCAGCACAGTTGGAGCTAAGGCATGCCATCACCGGAAAACGGGTGTACGCATTTGACCTGTGCCTGGAATCTTTTTACAACCGGTCACATTTTTACCGGCTGCTGGCGCATTTTAATCCGGAACCAAGAGTGCCGCTCCGGAGTTTTATTGCGGCGTCGGACCGACGATATACTTCGTTGTCCGGCGCAGCAGGCCCGGTGCAGCTGCTGCCGCGTATCGTTTTCGAAGACCGGTTGGTATTGAGAAGAAAAGGCTGGTTGATCACTAAAACGGCCATTCCGGTCCAGGCCAATACAGAAACGGAAGCAGACTATTTCCTCCGTTTGCAATGCTGGCTGGTAGCGCAACAGCTGCCGCAGCAGGTGTTTGTTTTTCTGAAATCGCCATATATACCGGCTACAGCCGCCAAAGGACAGCTGCAACGGGATGATTATAAACCACAATATATCAGTTTCGCGCAGCCCTTGTTGGTGAATGTTTTTAGGAAGATGCTTTCGCGGGCAGGTGAATACCTCTACCTGGAAGAAGTACTCCCGGATGCTTCCCAAAGCGGTACGGTAACAGAACATATGCTTCACTGGTATAAATACTAACTTATGCAAAGTACCTGGCTGTCTGTACACTTTTTCCATGGCGGTGACCATGACAGGCTGCTGCAACTGCTGGTCACGCCGGCAGTGCAGCAGGCGGGCTGTCCTTATTTCTTTATTCGTTATTGGGAGGGCGGGCCGCATATACGCCTGCGGTTACACGTAGCCGATGAACGGCAAACGGAAATAAAGCGCTTACTGGAGGATCAGGCCCGGGCTTATTTTGCCGCTTATCCATCCAGCCGGCAGGATAGTGCTTACCCATCGCAACGGCTGCTGCCGAATGATTCCTGGCAGTACATACCCTATGTGCCGGAGACAGGGCGTTACGGTAACGTATACACGGTGCCGCTGGCAGAACAGCAGTTTCATCTTTCTTCGGCCTGTGTGTTACAGTCGCTCAACCCGGCTGGCGCCCTGATGCAGGCCATCCGGTTGAACCTGGCGCTGTTGCAGGCATTGCAACTGACGCCCTTGCACACGCTGCAAGTCTGTCGCCGTTTTATAGCCGCGTGGCTGCCGCGGCTGTTTCTTCCGGAACAAGACCGGCAACAACAGCATGACCATTACCTGCAACGAATGCACGAAAAGTTTCTGGCTTATGCCCCGGTGTTGGCACCTGCCGCAGCGGAGCTATGGCAGGGAATGGAGCAGGGAAACGCGCCACCGGCATTACAAACCTTTACAGAAGGCAATCGTGATGTTTTTGCACAGTACCGGCAGCAAGGCTTCGGAGATGAACAACTGGCAGCCGTGGCGGGCAGTTTCCTGCACATGGGGCACAACCGTCTCGGTGTTTCCAATCTTGATGAAGCCTATATTATGTATTTCACCTGTAAATGCCTGGAACATATCTATGGAATCCCCGGATAAAAAGATCATAGAAACGGAATTGGCCCGTATTGCACAACTGGTACTGCCTGGCCTGCAAAAGGAAACCATCGCCGAAAAGACGGACCTGTTCAACGGCAGCGCCGGTATTATCCTTTTTTATCTGCGGCTATATGACTATTACAAACAACAGCATTACCTGGACGTTTGTATAACAGCATCGGATACACTGCTCTGGCATCCAAAGGTATTGCAACAACAGTACTATACGCTGTACACCGGCGCCACAGGACTGTTGTACCTGTGTGTCAAAATGTACGAAGCCACTACATATCAGCGTTACCTGGACCGCGCGCTGGAACTGACAGCGCATTTCAAAGATGACATATCAGAGGGCGTATTGCAGGACGACTGGCTGAGCGGCCATGCCGGCAATATGTTTATGCTCACTTACCTGCATGCATATACGCAGGAAGAAACGCTGCTGCCGGTCATCCGGTCGCTGACGGACAAACTGATCCAACAGGCACGGCCGGCGCTGAAAGGATGGAGATGGGGCCATGTGAAGATGAGTTATGACAGCCTGACCGGTTTCTCCCATGGCGCTTCCGGCATCGCTTATGCACTGATGCAGGTGGGTGCATACTTCAGGGACGAAGGATTGCAATATCTGGCGGAACAGGCACTGGAATATGAAATGCAGTACTATGACGCCGCCGCCGGCAACTGGCTGGACCTACGCCTGACCAGTACCTGCCTGGAGCGGGAAGACTTTTTCCACTGGGACATCCGGCGTTTCCGGGAAGATGCCGCTGATACGAATACCTGGGCCCATGGCGCAGCAGGCATTGGTGTTGCCCGATTGTTCGCGCACAGGCAAACGTCCCGGCCAGAGTATCTGCAACAGGTGGAGGATGCCCTGCAACGGTCACTGAAAGACGCACAGTTGCTGCAACGCGGTGACTTCACGCTGTGCAGTGGCTACGGTGGTATTGTTTTGCTGCTGTTGCAGGCAGCGCAAGTATTGGGAAGGCCGGCATTGCGGCAAACAGCGCAGGTAATAGCGTCAGCAGCTGTTCGTTACCGGGAGGTGCACGGCACTTATAACAGCTACGTGCCTACGATGATGCAGGACCCTGGACTGTTCTCCGGCCTTGCCGGCGTAGGGTATTTGCTGGCATCTGTATTGATGCCCTATAACGAGGATGCGGTACTGCATCCGGTCATCGGTATTAACCGGCAGGCAAGTCCTTTGTATGCGCCTGGCGCAGTCAAACAGCAGCTGTTTGCCAGGTACTATCCTCATACGTTTGCACTGTTGAAAACACATGGGTGGACATTGCCGGATACAGAAAACATAAATACCCTGGAAGATCATCTACAGCATGCTATAAATACGCTGCCGGGAGAAAGCCGTGTGCGGGTGACGGACTGTTTTGCGTTTGAGCAGCAGCTGACTTCCTTGTGGCGGGAACATAAAGGACTGTTATATTACACGAGGCGGAAAGAAATTTTCGGGGGTCTGCCGGAAGCTGCTCCGGATAAGGTGTTGCAGCTAAAGTGGACGGTTGTGGAACAAGTGCTGTTGTGCCGTACACAATGGCAGTGGGACCAACAGGAAAGATCCGGCGAGGCGGGGGAGTATTATTATCTGCTACAGGCTTACGAATATGGTGTGGCGGTTTATCCTGTTGGTAAACTGACAGCTGCCATTTTTGATCATCTTCAGGGAGGTTACACGCTGGAAGAAATATTACTCCGCTGTTTTAATACGGCCGACCGGGAGCAGGCATTGTCGGCGCTCGTGGCACAAACGCTCTCCATGCGGCGGCAGGGTTTCATTCAACCGGTTAGCTGAAGTGGCCGCCCCGAAAGTAAAAACTACTTCCGGGGCGGCCTTTTTCAGTTATTAGACGCTCTTCCTGGTGACTTTGGGCACCTTAACGGTCACTTCATAAGTGCCCGGGACAAACAGTCTGAACGAAAACCGGGGGTTTACGCTATAGACAGGATCGGTGGTAGGGGCTACGCCCGGATCTATTTTCACAAAGTCGCTCGGTATCCTGTAATACATGAGGTATCCGTATCCCGTAACTTCCTTCAGCGGGAAAGGAGTTACCTCAAAATCACAGATCATGCTGGAATCGGTATACTGTACCGGGTGGAAGCGCGAGTAGCTTTCAAATAACGGCCTGTCGCCACGTTTGATAAGCTCTCCTGCTTTCGGGTTAAACGGCGTGCCGTTTTTGTCCGTGACTTTCAGGATCACCCGGAAACCATCGTTGGATAATTTTTTGTACGTCATATCCGGTGAACCGATATCGCCGCTGGTGGTGGTATTGTTCTTGAACCAGGCGCAGCCTTTGCTGATGTCCTGGAACTCCAGCAGGTACAATTGAATCACGGATATATTCTTGAATATCTTGATGCCTCTTTCGTTGGCCACGCTGATATCGAAAGTATAGTTGCCATTGGGAATATTGATAGAGCCATTGTTAATGATCAGCTGGCCCGATTTCTCTACTATCTGCAAAGGTGGAACGCGCTGTTTGGTCCGGATAGCATTCAATTGCTCCACAGTAGTGTCCCTGTTGGGATCGAACAGTTTGGTAAATACCAGTATTTCCTGTGAATCGGTAAAGGCCTTAATGGATTTACCGGTGGCGAGGTCACGGATGTCGACCAGCTTTACGCTTAGCGGATAGCTGGTGCCATCGCCCTGGAAAGAACGTGCATCTGCGGTAAAGTAGGTGCCTTTGGGTACACGGAAAGTGTCGTCCACGTATCTGATCTGATCGCTGATATAGCCGGGGACGATTTTTTTGCAGGACATGAACGCTGCGATGACCAGCAGTATCAGCAGTCCTTTTTCGTATATGCGTTGGATTGATTTCATAGTCTGACTTTATTTTGGTTGCTTGGCGAAAGTGAAAATATGGGAGTTGCCTATTACATGCACCACCCCATTGTTGGTAATGATGCCAGACGACTGGATGATGTCTTTTACATCCCGCTGTGATTCCGGCAAAGCGGCCAGCGAGTCCGGATCTACCGGGTCCCTGGTGCCAAAGATTTTGGTGATATAAATATATTTCGGACGTTCCGTGAAGCCGGCGTTCACATATGTATTGCTGGGGTCTTCCTCCAGGGTGATGAGGCGTTGTTCTCCGTCTTTGGCCGAATACATGGTCCCGTACTTATTCAGGGAGTCACGCGTAATGTTTCCCTGGAAGATATAAGCCCGCAGGGAGTCTTTCAGGCCGGGAAAATCCAGCTGGTCGAAGTTGAATACCAGGTTTTCATCGCCGGTCTGCAATTGCAGCCTAGTCTGTACCACTTTTTTTACATAATTATTAATGCAATAGTTGGTCGGAGCAAAGAAAGTGGTATTGTTGGCATTTACTTCGTCTTTTAATCCTGTCTTGTCAATCAGGAGGATAAGCGTATCAAACAGGTGGTTAGTATGGAGGTATTCGTACGTACTTCCGTTGAATTTGGCGGAATGAAGGTTCCCGCCAACGATATAATCCTTTTTGCAGGACTGGAATGCCACCAGCAGTATACAGCCAAGAAAGATATAGTGGGTGATCTTTTTCATGATCTTTTTTTTAGATGGTTACAGTCTTCCGTTCCAGTAAGGTGTTTGTTTCATCAGAGGGTTGTCTTTGAAGATGTCCCTGTTGATAGGCCAGTAGGTCCTGCCGTAGTTGGCGTTTCCCTGGGTGAATGAGCCGGAGAGTTTGTCGTTGAAGTCCCCCAGCTTTTTAGTGCGGCAGAGGTCCCAGTAGGTCTGTCCTTCGGCATATAACTCTCTTACTCTTTCGTATACGATGAAAGTAAAGAGGTCGTCACCGGTGAGGGACGGGTCGGTTGGCGTTACTCCGGCGCGTTGCCGGATCTTGTCCACCAGTGCGCGTGCGCCCGGTTCATCACCCAGTTTGAAGAGCGCTTCTGCGCGGAGCAGTATAATATCTGACAAACGGGAGACCAGGATATTATTGGAAAACCAGGGGTCCCGTTTGATGTCGCCATCTTTATAGATGA
This sequence comes from Chitinophaga varians, assembly GCF_012641275.1. Taxonomy (NCBI): domain Bacteria; kingdom Pseudomonadati; phylum Bacteroidota; class Chitinophagia; order Chitinophagales; family Chitinophagaceae; genus Chitinophaga; species Chitinophaga varians. The sequence continues at coordinate 1,278,550 of NZ_JABAIA010000002.1, forward strand.
CGCTGGAATATTTCCTGAGCATGGGCCATCTGCCATCAAGCGCATAGTACCATACTTTGAAACGCAGATCGGTGGTGTCGCTACCGAAGCGGTCATAGATTTTGTCGATAGTCTCCATATTCACGAGCCAGGGAACATCATCGGTATTTACTGGTTTACGGGTAGCCAGGAACGGGTCGTACAGCGTTCTTTCGGCGATACCTTTTTTGGAGCCTTCATTCTGATTGTAGTTGATATTGATTTCGAAGATGCTCTCCGTGGAATGTCCGAGGGTCATCTTCACGTAGGTGGCGGAGTCGGTGATGAACGTGAGGTTAAATTTGCCGGGATTGTTCACGATCTCACGGGTGTTCTCTTCACATTTGGCATAGTTGCCCATCCAGGCATAGATGTGTGCTTCCAGTGCCAGGGCGGTGGCAAGGCTGGCCCTGATGCCGCGGTCACCGGTGTTTTCTGTCGTTACCGGCAATAGTTTTTTGGCCTGTTCCAGGTCGGCGATGGCTTGTTCCAGCACTTTCTGCTGGGCCTCACGGCCATAGTTTTTAGCTTCCGACACATCTTCTACGGCCTCAGTAACAAGCGGCACATCTCCCCATACCTTCGAAATGAAGAAATAGTTGAATGCACGGAGGTAGTATGCTTCGCCGAGAAAATAGTTTTTTCTGTCCTGTACTTTAAATGCACTGACAGGAATGGCCGGTATTTTTTTGATCAGCAGATTGGCCTGTGCGATCGCTTTGTAGAAGGGTGTCCAGTCCTGAAGGTTTTCCAGGTAACCGTAGTAGGAACCATCAAAGGAGCCGTCACGCAACTGGTGTATGGCGTAGTCACTGCCATAGGTGATGAGGAACGTGTTACACGGAACATCGCCGTATACGTAGTAGCGGTTTTCATCGGTGAGTGCATCGCGGAGGAGCGAGTAGCCGCCGAGCAGGCCGGCCAGCGCATCGTTTTCATTCTGCCAATAAACACCGCTGGACGGTGTTTCCCGGGGATTCAGTTCCAGCACTTTTTTACAGGACATCCCCAGCATGCTGGCCATGCACAGAAGGCAGACAATTATATGTATTCGTTTCATATCTTTTAGTTTTTAACGTTAAAAGCCCAGATCAATTCCCAGTGTGAATTTTGTCGGGATAGGGTACCCGTCGCCGTCATAAATGCCATAGGCATTTACGGCTTCCGCATCCGGAATGGAGGACCGCTGCAGCGTGAACACGTTATCCATGATGCCGTATACACGGAGCCGGTTGAGCCTTAGTGTTTTCAGTACCCGCGGATTAAAGGAGTAGTTAACGCTGATGTTCTTCAGACGGCAGTAGGAGCCGTTCTGGATATACATGGTGGAGCCATCCAGCCAGGCGTAGTGATAGTCCCGGTCGGCTGAACGCAGGGAGAGCGAGGGAATATCAGCGATATCTCCCGGCTTTTTCCAGTAGTTCACCTTGCTCAGGTCGAAGAGCGCGCCTTTGGCCAGCTTGGTTTCGCCATCGTCGCCACTGCCGTCGAACAGGTTGACATAACGGCGGATCATATAGGAGTTCAATATCTGGCGTCCGAGGGTGAAAGTGAGAAAGAACGAAAATGAAAACCCTTTATAGGAAATGGTATTATTAATACCACCGGTATATTTTGGGTTGGGATCGCCGCCCACGATCTGGTCCATGGGGCCTTTGATATTGAAGTTGCCTACCTGGTCCACGATGATCGGGTCGCCGGCCTTGTAAGCCACGCCCACCACGTTTTTCAACGGCTGCCCTGTAAGGAGGTTAAAGGGCACATCGGAATCTTTGGAATAAACGCCCCTGTTTTCAAACACGAACATCTGGTTAACGGGTTTACCTACGTCAAGCAGATAGTCAAAACCATAGGCGCCGCCGTTATACGACACAATAAGGCTTCTGCCGCCGTTAGGCAGGCTGGTGATCACGTTCTGGTTGTAGGAAATATTGAAGTCGGTGAACCATTGTACCGCGCTTTTCTCTGACAGGTTTTTACTGTTGATCATCAGTTCCACGCCGGCATTGCGGATGCCGATGGCATTTGTCTTGGCGAGGTCATAGCCGCTGTAGATCGGCAGTTTGTAGTCGAAGAAACCGCGGCTGGTGCCACGGGAATAGGCGTCTACGGTGAGGCGGATGCGGTCTTTGAAGAAAGTGGCCTCCAGTCCGATGTTGCTTTGGATGGATTGTTCCCAGGAAAGGTTTTTCTGCGCGATGCCGCTTGAATAGTTAGGGATGATCACGGAGCCTCCGTTGTAGGTGGTGGCGGGTGAGTTGCTCTTATCGCCGAATTTGGCGGCATTTACCGTGTAAGTGTTGTAGCCGAGGTAGTTGTCCTGCGGCTGACTTCCGGTAATGCCATAGCTGCCGCGTATTTTCAGGTAACTGAGCCAGTTGCTGCTGCTTTGCATAAATGCTTCATCACTGATGATCCAGCCTGCCGATACAGAAGGGAAATAGCCCCAGCGGTTGTTTTTGCCAAACTTGGAAGAGGCATCGGCATTAAAAACGGCAGACAGCAGGTATCTACCTTTGAAGTCATAGTTCATCCTTGCAAAGAGGCTCTGAAGACCGTATTCCTGGAACGCGGAACTGGCGGTGCTGAAATTTTTGTTGGCCGTGTTAACGGTATTGACATAGTCGCTCGCAATGAAGTCTGCATCTGCATAAGTATTGCGGTAAGCATTGTACTCCATGTTCTGGCCACCGATCAGGTTCACCGTATGCTGGCCCAGCTTTTTCGTGTATTCAAGGGTGTTAAAGACGGTGAGGTGTTCGGATTTGTCTGCAAAGGAAGAGGCAAAGCCGAAACCGTTGTCTCTCACTACGCTGGGTGAATAGTAATCACGGTTGGAATTGGAGGCCTCGTATGATACGGTGGTATTGAACATCAGTGATGGCAGCACGGCATAGTTAAAGACTGTGCTCAGCTGCAGGCTGTTGTTGATGTTCTTGTCCATCTTGCGGCCGTTGCCCACCAGGAACTCTTCACCGGCATCGGTGAGTTTGTAGAAGGATGAGGGCAGTGCGTCGCTGCTGAAGGAGAAGTTACCGCCGGTACGTTCATTGACAGAGCGCGGCCGGTCTGTTCTGTATAACCGGAAGATGGTGCGGTTACTGAGTTTGGGCGTGATCTGTATGCTTACGTTGGAGATCATGCTGTATCTTTTGAACCCGGTATTTTTCAGGATGCCTTCTTCGTTGTAGTGACCGAGGCTCACGCGGTAGTTGACCAGCTCTGTGCCGCCGGAGATAGACATGTCATAATTGTGGATCATGCCTCGCTGATAGAAAAGCCCTTGCCAGTCGGTGTTGTTGTTGAAGGTTGGATTGAGGCTGTCGGTAAGCATCTGCGGCAGTTTGTAATTGTCTTCCCATTGGTTGTACTGGTTGAGCACATCCAGTTTCATTCTTCGTTCTTCCGCCCCGGTCACCAGTTCGGTGAGCTTACGTTGTTCTGACACGCCATGGTAGGTGCTGAAATTGAATTGTGCTTTTCCGGCATGTGCTTTTCTTGTTTTAATGATAATTACGCCGTTGGAGCCCCTGGAACCATATATGGCGGCGGCAGAAGCGTCTTTCAGTACGTCAATGGATTCTATGTCGTTTGGGTTCAGGCCGGCCAGCAGGTTGGTATTGGTGCCCTGGCCATATGTCATCTGGCTGATGTCGTCGGTAGTGGTGGGGATGCCGTCGATCACGAAGAGCGGGGAACTGACGGCCCTGGCGGCATCATAGCCTCTGAGCACGGAGGTGTTGCCCCTTACCACAAAAGTATTGCGAACTCCCGGTTCGCCGGAAAAGTTCTGCACGTTTACGCCGGCAACACGGCCCTGCAGTAACATGTCAAAGCTGGGCGCAGGTATGTCTTTGATCACATCGCCCTTTACGCTGGAAATGGCTGCAGTGTTTTTCTTCCGCGATACTTCCTGGTAGCCGATCACCACTACGTCTTTGAGTGATTTTGAATCTGCCGACAGGGTGATGTTTACATTGTTCTTATTGCTGACATTGATTTCGCGTGACAAATAACCAACAAAAGAGAATTGAAGTGTTTTGGATGGTCCCTTTAAGGTGATGGTAAAGATACCATTGCTTGCGGAGGTGGTGCCATTGGAAGAAAGGCCTTTCTCAATGATGGTAACTCCCGGAAGCGGTGAGCCGGTTTCGTCCCTGACGATACCCGTTATCTTCAGGTCTTGCGCCTGCACTGATAGCGCGAGACACAACAAACTGAAAGCATGTAAAAGTCGCTTGATCATTGTAATGTTTTTTTTGATGAAAGTGGTTGATAATAGGCATGGCACGGCCTGGCCCTGCTATAGCAGCGCCTTTTGCCTGTATACAAACAGGCTTGTCAGGTGAAGGATTTTATGAACGCAGCGGGCAATAAACGGCCAGGCCCCGTGGTGACAGGGCAAGGGGTAGCAAACTATCGTTCATAAAAATTACATCTGCATGCCGTGCAGATACGGCTTAGCTGCCACGGATGTGGTCCTGGAAAAGAAGTGTAGACATGTTATCGATTTTTGGTTGATGGGAAGATGTTACGCACGACCTGTGCATAACCTGTGTTTCACTATTTAGCGGTTAGGTCCTGTGCATGAAGCAGCCGTATCTCCTTTCCTTTTCAGGGAAAAGACAGCTTGATTCCGGGCACGGAAAAAGATTTTCAGAACAATATGTTATCAGTGTTAAGTGAGCAGTACGGTTAAATCAATTTTAAATTTTGGTTGACATAAAAAATAAGAAGCTGACTACACGAGGCCCGCGACTAACAAATCAAGGATAGAATTACAACGTTTTTTCAATGTTCAGTTTACTTCAATAGCTCATGCTTTCATTCGTTGTGTAACGGCTTTCAATTTGTCTAGTAAATTAGGGCTTAAATCCCTACGGAGGCTGCGTTGGATTGTTTTCTGACAATTTGTTTACAAAGCCTTAAATTATCTTGCAGTTATTGGTAAAGAGTATGCAAATATTGTGCTTTTTTGGAGCAAAAAAAGAAGGCTGACCAAAAGCAGCATCTGCTTTTGGTCCAGCCTTCTTACTTTTCTGCTCGTATAACCTTAGCAGATGATAGTGGTGCACAGATGGCCCTCGTCATCTGTCTGCAGGGTATGCGTTGGGTGGCTCTGGCCCGCGAGGCCACCGGCAAGGCGCATGTTCATTTCGTTGTCAAGGCTGGTGACGAAGCTGTCAATTTTCAGGTCGTCGATGCTCAACTGGAGATTGATGGATTGATCTTTCATAAAATAGTGTTTTTGATAGTGATGCCTACTGTTATGGGGTTTCGGCTTATCCCCTTATTGCGCAATATCTTAGGTGGCTATAGTCTCACGCCTGCGAAGGCTTTGAATGAAACCGGCGCTCCTTCTATGTAGTAGTAACTTTTTACGCCTTCATGAATAGAGCCGATGAGGATGTCGCCACTGGAGAAATATCTTTTGTTGGTGAGATTATCTGCGATCACGCGCACATACCAGCGGCCGGCATCCCAGGCGACGCCTGCGTCCAGTTTCGTATAGCCTTTCAGGTATACGTCCGGTGTATAGGTGGCGGTACGGGTAACGGTGCTTTGTCCGGCGCTGATGCTCAGGCGTGCCTTCGGTGTTACCGGGATGGCATACTGCACCCAGGTGTTGATCATCTGTTCCGGGGTGAAGGCCAGCCTGGTGCCTTCATTTTCCGGGCGGGTATCTTTGCTGGTGATCGCGTACGTATAGGCGTAATTGGCAGATATTGTGAGACGGTCGGACAACCGTCCGATGATATCCGCTTCCACACCTGTACTGGTGGCTTGTCCTATCTGCCGGCTGAAACCGGGATGTTGCAGATCGGATACCAACAGGTTGTTTTTGATGATATGGTAGCCTGCCAGCGTAGTGATCAGCTTACGCTGAAACCATTCGCGTTTAGCGCCCACTTCGAAGCTGTTGCCACGCAACGATTTGAAGTTATTGCCGGCAAAGTCGGCGCCGGCCTGTGGAATGAACGACTGGTCATATACGGCATATACGCTGGTGTTTTCACCGAACAGGCGGGTGATGCCCAGCCTTGGGGAGAAAGCGGTTTCATTTCGCAGTGGTGTTTTAGCGTTGGTGGTAACGGGCATGTTAAAGGTGAAACGGCCACCATAGTTGAAGAGCCAGTGTTGATGTACGCGGGTGGTATTGTAAACAAAGGCTGACCACCAGTTATTTTCTCTGACGATCAGTCTTGGTTTGCCCAGCTCGGCTACGCTGTCTTTGGGTAAGCCGTACTGCGGATGGTTACGGTCGAATGTAAATTTGTACCGGCCATAGGCAACGGAAAAATCATCTTTACTATAGTTATAGTCGATGCCCGCCACCAGCTGATGACTGACAACGCGGCCTGTGTTGAATGTGCCGTTGATATAAGCCTGTGTGGCGGCCACTCGTCCGTTGACGTTACTATACTGTGACATACGCCTGGTGATATTGGTATTGTCAAAGTTGACGGGGGAGTAGTTGTCTGAAAGCAACGACCATGTAGCGCTTGGCGTGGCGGTGTATTTGGACTGAATGGTCAATTTCCAGCGGTTGTTAAAGCGATGCGCGAACATCAGCCGCACGCTTTGCGACATGGTATAGGATTGCGGCAGGTTGGGATCGCCGGCGTAATTGTTGCCGATGCGGTGTTGCAGCACATCAGCGTCGGTACCTGTTTGGGTGACGCTGCTGCCGCCGTCGGCGGTCATGCGTATGAGGTTATACTCTGCCAGCAGGAAGGTGCCGGGCTTGAAGTTATATTGTATGGCCGGTGAAGCGATGTATTTCCTGGTTTTGATAAAATCCTGGAAGCTCTGTTGTTGTTGATAGGCGGCATTGATGCGATAAGAAAAACCTTTTGCCTGCACAGCCGAACCCACGTCGGCGGACACACGCAGCAGCCCGAAGCTGCCACCGGCGGCTTCTATCTGGCGGATACGCTGCGGGCCGGGCGTTTTAGTGGTGATATTAATGCTGCCGCCCGGCTCCCCGGAAGAGAGCAGGAAACCGGCAGGGCCTTTGATAAAGTCTACCCGTTCTATCATGGCGGCATCGTCTATAAGCGCGCCCATGGTGCTGCGTTGCGGCATGCCGTTAACATAGGTGATGGCACCGAAACCTCTGACCATAATGGTAGTGGAAGCGTCGAATACAGAGCTGTTGTAACTCATTTTTACACCACTGGCATTACGGGCGATGTCTTTCATTTCCAGGCCGCCTTGTTCGCGGACCAGTTCACTGGTCACACTGGTGATATTTTGGGGCGTCTCCAGCAGGCGGCCTTCCAGTCGCAAAGTGGACGCCATGCTGTCTGCTTTCATGGTTTTCTTTTTATCCAGTACGATAATTTCCCGCAACCGTTGTTTACGCAGGCTGTCGGTATCATGCTGGCCATAACTGTACAGGGAAATAGCACTCAGACCTATCAATGCAGGTAATGTTTTATGCATGTTCATATTTTATTGAGATCATTCAATTTTCTTTTTAGTACCAGTGTCCCGGAGCCCAGCCCGGCGGCTGTCAGCGCCAACAGGTACAACATGCCGTTTCTCCAGTGGGCGGGGCTTTCAGGATCATATGACGGGATATAAACCGGCAACGACTGGTAGTCGGCATCTGTGAGCTGTCTATCTTGAAAATGCCGTTGGTAGAAGAACTGTTTCCATTGCTCGCGGAAGCGGCGGGTTTCTTCCCGGAAATGATCATAGTCAGCGATATCTGTGCGGGCGATACTGTTGAGCAGCCATTGCGTGTATACGGCCGGGTTATATCTTACAGCAGCAGCCAGCGTTTGTTGGGCTTTATGCCTGTTGACCTCCTGTGTAGCTATAATGCGCTGCATGCGCTGGTCTACCAGCGAATAATAGGCTACCGCATGGCGGGAGCTGTGTACGCCGGTATCGTAGGCCTGCGCATTGCGGTATTGAGGATAAGCCTGGTAGAAGCTGTCCAGCAGCTGCCGTTTGGGAAGGTCCCAGGTGTCCCATTCCAGTTGTCGCTGCACGGCGGCATTGGCGGCGGTATCATTGGTCTGTGGCCGGGTGGTCATCAACCTGAAACCCGCAGGCAATACAATCAACAGTAACAGCCAAAGGCTGAAAAGCAATACCAGGTTGGTGGTAGTATGCCGGTTCCATGCAATGACAAACCAGATGAGGCCCATCCAGAACGATAACCAGGTGGCGGTAATGCCCATCCAGGCAGCCCACTCCAGCCAGGGAAAACCATGTGTAGCGGCAGATAATGCCATGCCGACCGTTCCGGTTAACAGCATGCCTGACAACAGGATGAGGTACCGTATCAGCAACCGTAGCAGGAGCAAGCCTGTGAGTGCGCCATGCTGCACCATCAACAGGGACAAGGTGCCTTGCTCTTTTTCCTGTGACAGCAGATGACAGCTCATACAGATTGATAGTAACGGCATCAGGTAAATCACCAGGAAGGCAGTATCAAAATTGCCGGTGGCCAGTTGCAACGGGTTACTGATTTTTTCTTCCGCAGGCGCATAGCTGCTTTTCACAGCTATGGGATAATAATATTTGGCAAGGTCGCTCATGCCGACAGACAATGCCGCTGCCGGCGCCGGTGGATACCATGCTACGGCATGCAGCTTGTGATCGGCCACAACAGGCCAGCTCGCGGCTATGTAGGCGGCTTTGCCCTGTGGCGTGCTGGTGTCGGCATGTAGCTGTGTGCGCAACATGGTCAGCTGTTGTTGATAATATTGTTGCAGACTGTCCACTGCCGCGTGTTGTTTTGCAGACACATGATGACCATAATACAGTGCCGCCACTGCAGCGGGCAACAGGATGGCCGCCACTACCGGCAGCAGCCTGGTGCGGCATAATAAGCGCCATTCCTGTTGCGCTACGGACAGATATTTATTGAATCGGTGCATGTCTGGCAGAACGGTTTAAAAGTGAAATAGTGATCATCAACCATAACAGTAAAGACAAGGCGGGCAACCACTGCTTTCGCAATACCTGTGCAGTGGCCGGAGGCTGGTATTGGAAAACCGGCATCTGCCCGTACAGCTGATGGCCTTGTTGTCCGCCATAGGCCATGGCATTGTTCAGCCGGCGGATGAACATATTGCGGTACTGTGTTGCAGCCTGATTGAAATGATACTGATGCTCATAGTCGGTGCCGCACAGCGCCATGGAAATACTACGGATGGCGAGATACGGATCTGCCAGTGCCAGGTTGTGCTGTACGCTGTTTTGTAGCCGTATCAGACTGTCAGTCATGGCAGCATATTTTTCGTATACCCGTTGCGCATAGTCTTCGTCTGCCTGTAGCCGGACAGCGTCAAAATTTATGGGCAGCTGATCGATGCTGCTGACTTTGTACTGCTGTAGCGTGGCCTGTTCCAGGCGGGCGGTACGGGCATCTCTGGGATCGTTGCCGTCGATGCCCGATTTGATGGCCCGATCAATTTTTTCCTGTACTGCCGGTTGGGATGGCAGCGGATAAAGCGCTTCTCCCGTAGCAGCCGCCAGCCGGGGCAGCAGGATATGCCAGCATAACCAGATGCCACATAACAGTAACAACGACTGTCCGGCGTGGCGGGCCACTGTAGAGAGCCAGAGGCCGAGCAACACAAAGATGCCGGCATAGCAGCCATAACTAACCACCAATAGTAATATGTGCGGCCAAGCGCTGCCGCTGGCCATCATCGGGAAATACAGCAACATGGAGAGTGACAGCATAACGGCCATCACGCTTAGGTATAGCAGTGCCTTGCCGTGTATAATGCTGCGGAGAGTGGCGCCCTGTACCAGCTGTAACCGCAGCGTGCCGCTGTTTTTCTCCTGTGTATAACTGTTGAAACACAGGAAGAAAAGAAACAACGGAAAAAACAGTTGCAGCACCGTTGCGGGTGTAAGCGCGCCAAAGCGCAGGTAAAGATCAGCAGGCTGCAGTGGCGGCGTGGCCATGTTGTGCTGTACATGCGCTTCAATGCGCATGGCGTTGCCGGTGAACGGGTCCAGTCCATTATCGAACCGGCTCAGAGGAGTGAGCGGTTTGAAAATATACGTACCGAAATGCGCGGCACTGTGTGGATCATCGGCGCGCAACTGTTCCCACTGCTGCCGGAACTGCCGGTTGGCAGCTTCACGCTGTTGCTCCTCCTGCCGGTACAGCAGGCGGGAGCCGGCGGCGGCGATACCGGATAGCACCAGTGCAGACAACAGGGTGATGGCCATGGTGTAATTACGCGACACCATGTGCCATTCTTTGATGGCAATTATGCTGAACATATCGGAATGTTTGTTACCAGGTGGATGTTTCCATAAATTCCATGTAGCTGTTTTCCAGTGTATAGTGATCTGTGGCCGCAGCGTCCATGATGGTCAGCAGATGGCCGTCCCGCATAATACCGATACGGGTGGCGACTTCTTTGGCGCGGTAGATATCATGGGTTGCCATTAATACGGCACGGCCTTCCTGGCTGAAGCGCCGCAGCAATGCGGAGAACTCATTGCTGGCGCCGGGGTCCAGCCCGGAGGTGGGTTCGTCCAGCAGCAGGGCGCCGGCGTTTTTAGCAGTGGCTATGGCGATGCCTACTTTCTGCCGCATACCCTTGGAATAACTTTGTACCGGCCTATGAAGGGCTGACTCCTGCAAGCCTGCGTCCAGCAATAATTTGATGGCGGCATCTTTCGGAAGCTGTTCACCCGTGAGCGAATGGAAAAAGGTGAGGTTCTCCAGCCCGCTCAGGTAAGGGTAGAGGGTAACGGTCTCAGGTATATAAGCGAGGTGCCGCCGTGCTTCCTGTGGCCGGCCGTATACCGGTATCCCGTTTACCAGCGCCTCTCCGGACGTGGGCGTCAGGAACCCCAGGAAACAACTGATGGTGGTGGTTTTGCCGGCACCGTTAGGTCCCAGCAGGCAGAAAATTTCACCTTTGGCTACAGACAGGTCGAGCGCGTGCAGCGCGGTATGCCGGCCAAATGTTTTGGTCAACGCAATAGCTTGCAGCATAAGTTACAGCGATACGGGTAAAATGAAACAGAATAGGAAAGTGGTCTTCAGTGTAAATCACGCTGAAGGAGGACCTCTGCCGGCCTGCACTTGCTGTGCGCCAGGGTACCAGTTTGCTGTAATGAAAGAGAAGGTAATGTATGGAGTGGATAGTAGCGGTGGAGAAGAAACGACATCAGGAACAGTCGCATCTTTGGCCAGCTGAAAGTCACAGATGTCGCAGGCATGAGATGCCTGTATATGCTGGTCGTTCAGCCCGTGATGGAACGTCGTATAACCCTGGCCGGTAGCCGGATGGTGATGGAGCAGTTTTACCATCTGCACAAAAACCAGCAGGGCCATCAGGAAGAAGGCCAGTAATCTGCGGGTGATGTGAAATGGTTTTGGGTGCATGCAGCAAATATAGGATATGTATTTCAGAAATGAAACAATGTTGCAAAAAATATATTCTCCGGGATATTTAATACGGCCATTCGAAAAAATCGGCAGGCATCCAGTTGACACGGGCCGGCTTTTCTTCCGGCCGTTGAAAGAACTGTGTAATAATTTCCAGTGCGGCCGGCATGTCTACGAATGACGCCTGTGGCACATATTGCTCATCGCCCGCATCTGTGATGCTACGATCATGTGTGTCTGTAACGCTATACCAACAGGTGCCCTGCCGGGCATCAGGGACATTATAGTCATACCTGAAAGAAATTTCGTCAGGCGTCCGCATAATAAAGAAAAGGATGATGGCAGCGCCTTCGTCCATCAGGTATTCAAAATAACCGCTGTTGGTTTCCTGCAGGTCTTTCTGGCGAAGACGGCTGAATACGGCCGTTACGTTTTCCAAAGGGATGGTTTCAGCAAATGTCTGGTCAAGCAGTGTGGTGTAGATGGTCATGTTATCAATATAGTTTTTTATGTTGATTTTACTGTATTTTTATATAAACAGCCCCCAACTTTTATTAATAACGATGGAGACAAATACCAGGGAAATATTTCTGTCAGCCTGTACGAAGATCGCGGAGCGACTGTCCGCATACGGCTTTAAGCCCATGCAGAAAGCGCAGACACTGAGAAAAACCACCCGTAATAAAAAAGTGTATTTCGATATTCATTTTCAGTCGAGCGTTAAAAACTGGAGCGGAGGCGTTACCCTCTGGCCTTATCTGACCATCGCTTCCGGCGAACTGAAAAAGTGGCAAATACAGCAGCATCAGGATAAAGACGCCACCGGTATGATATTCGCCACCCGCCTGGAGAACCTGACGCCACTGAAAAACAAGAACCAGGACTGGAACATGGCTGTCAGCAACCAGGAGAATGTAATCCCTCAGTTATGTGAGCTGATTATCACTTATGCGTTACCGTTGTTCGATAAGTTTGAGGATACGGGCCTGGCAGTGCAGGACATGGTAGCCAATGGCGTGGCTTTTAATGCACATTTTGATGCCCGTCACCAGAACCTCCCCATAGATTTTCTCTGTTGCTTCGGTTCGCAGGAGCTGGCGCAGGCAGCCTTTGATAACTATCTCCGTCAACAGAAACTAACAGCGGGGGCTAAACGCGTTTATGAGGAAATGGCCGCACAGAAACCGCCGGTCAATAAAAATATAACGGATAGCACCATGCGGGCGGCTTATCGCAATCACCTTACAATAAATACATAGCAGCCAAAAGCATATGGCCGCTTTTTCTGCCAGGGCTCGTAACAGGGCCGTGGCGAGGCATTGTTATTGTGAGATGTTCAGGTAAAAGCGCCTGTAATGAAAACCTTCCTCTTGGTGACAGCCTGTGTTTGCTTCTTTTGTTTGCCGGTTACTGCCCAGCATGAGCATCATAATATGGCGCAAATGAAGGACTCTACCGGGAAAAAGGATGGAATGGAGCATATGTCAATGCCCATGAGCCATGCTTTTTCAAGGAATCTGCCCATGAACAGGAATGGCTCCGGTTCTTCCTGGCTGCCGGACGCATCTCCCATGTATGGCTATATGTTCCATTCCCGTAAATGGATGTACATGGTACACGGCAATGTTTTCCTGCGGTACACCTACCAGGATATCGGCCGTAAAGGGGACCGTGGCGGCGATAAGTTCGATGCGCCCAACTGGTTCATGCTCATGGCGCAACGAAACGTTGGTAAAAAAGGTCTGTTCCACTATGAAGTGATGGTTTCCCTGGACCGGCTCACTGAAGGCGGGGCCGGTTATCCGCTGTTGTTCCAGTCGGGCGAGAGTTGGAAAGGTCAGCCGCTGGTAGACCGGCAGCATCCGCATGATCTTTTCTCCGGACTGTCTGTCGGGTACGCCTATGCGCTTTCAAAACATGCAGATATATATGCCAGTTTCGGTTACCCGGGTGAACCTGCACTGGGGTCGGTGGCGTTTATGCACCGGCCTTCCGCTATGAATAACCCGGACGCGCCCATCAGTCACCACTGGAATGATGGCACACACATCACCTTCGGCGTGGCTACCCTGGGCTTCCGGTTATACGATTTTAAGCTGGAAGGCAGCGTGTTCACCGGCAGGGAACCGGATGAAAACCGGTACAACTTTGATAAGATGCGGTTTGATTCGTGGAGCGGCCGTATTTCGTATAACCCTTCCCGTAACTGGGCGCTGCAGGTGTCACATGGACATATCAGGAGCCCGGAGCTGCTGCATCCGGAGGAAGATATTGACCGCACTACGGCATCCGCTGTTTTCAGTCTGCCTTTCGCGCAACATAACCATCTGAATATAACCGGCCTTTGGGGATTGAATAAAATCAAAAGTCATCCGGGAGAAAATGCCGTTCTCCTGGAAGGCGCCGTGAATATGAAACGTACTGCGGTTTATACCCGGTACGAATGGGTAGAAAAATCAACAGAGGAACTGAATCTTGATCCGGCGCAGTATGGTGCTGACCAATTGTTTACCGTACATGCACTGACCGCTGGCGTTAGTTATGACCTGCTACGGGTAGCGCATACACGACTGGCCGTTGGCGCGCAATGCTCTGTGTTTTTTAATGAGAAAGCGCTGCACAGCCTATATGGGATTAATCCGATGGCCGGCGAAGTATATGTGAGAATATATCCTGACCTGATGAAGCTATGACCATTATTCTCCCGGGTGGCATAAAATTTAGTCTCCTTTAATAAAAACAGCAAGGTCATGATACTACGCGATGCACATACTGTCAGCCTCTGGCAGGATTATGCCGGAGGGTATAATGTAATCAACCGGGCCGACCCTCAGCAGACTTATGACGTCATTATTGCAGGGGGCGGTATAACGGGGATCACTACCGCTTTTTTGCTGCAGAATGCCGGTAAGAACTGCCTGTTGATAGAAGCCGCCAACCTCGGTTATGGTACTACCGGCGGCACCACCGCCCACCTGAATACGCTGGTAGATGTACCATATAATACGATACAACAGCATTTCGGCAAAGAAGGGGCGCGGCAGGTAAAAGAAGCCACGGCCGAAGCCATTCAGCTGATACAACATCATATTGACCGGTTCGATATCCGGTGTGGATTTGAATACGCAGATGCGTATCTGTTTGCCCAAACGGAAAAGGAAGAGGCCGCGCTGAAAGACACTGCCGAAGCTATGCTACTGGCCGGACTGGATGTGTCAGGCGCAGCGACAATACCGGTGCCGTTTTCATTCCGGAAGGCTGTTAAAGTGACGGGCCAGGCCAAATTCAGCCCGTTGCCTTATATACAGCGTATGGCCGCCGCTTTTGAACATATTGGCGGTACTATCCTGCAACAGTGCCGTGTAACAGCTGTCCAGGATAATGATCCCATGCTGATCGTTACCACGCTGGGCGCATTCCGCTGCAGGCAGTTCGTATATGCTACCCATATTCCGCCGGGGGTAAACCTGCTGCATCTGCGCTGCGTGCCCTACCGCAGTTATGTGTTGGCGGCCACCCTGGCTGACAACAATTATCCGGAAGACCTGAGCTACGATATGCAACAGCCTTTTCATTACTACAGAACACAGGTGATGGACGGACAGCCTTACCTGATCGCAGGAGGGGAAGATCATAAAACAGGGCATCAGGAAAATACAGAGGCCTGCTTCCGTAAGCTGGAAGCACATCTGCGGGAGGCATTTAATATTGAAGATATCCGTTACCGTTGGTCGGCACAATATTATGAGCCGGCAGATGGCCTGCCGTACATCGGCCGCCTGCCGGGACAAACCGGTGAAATATATGTGGCCACCGGCTTTGGTGGCAACGGTATGGTATATGGCACCGCTGCGGCGTTGTTGCTAAAGAGATTGATGCTGGGGCTTCACAGTGAATACGTCAAACTGTTTGATCCCAGCCGTATCAAGCCCATAGCAGGCTTCAACACCTTTGTGCCACATAACGCGGACGTGATCAAACAGCTGGCCAGCCGGCTGCTGCCGGCAGAAAAGCTGGAGCAGCTCGCAGGACTGGCGCCGGGAGAAGGAAAGCTGGTCAGTTACGAAGGGTCAAAGATCGCCTTGTATAAAGATGAGCAGGGCGCCTTACATGCGGTAGATCCCATTTGTACACACCTGGGATGTGAAGTCCACTGGAACCAGGCAGAAAAATCGTGGGACTGCCCCTGTCACGGTGCACGTTACGGTATAGACGGGCAGGTATTGAATGCTCCCACCAGCAGAAACCTCGATCCGCATGATATCGGTTGAATAATTATCTCCCTTTCAGCCACGAACTGATGGCATGGGCAACGCCTGAGGGATTTTCCTCAGGGGTAAAATGTCCGCTGTTTTCAATCAATGTGCTGGTTGCCTTGAGGCAACCACTTTTTTGAAGACCATCTATATAGGATGAAACCATGCCTGGTTCCTTGTTGCCTCTGATATATAACACCGGAACGTCCATCGGACGAACAGGCGCCAGCTCTTTTTCATCTTCCGGAAATGCCCTGTACCAGCCAAGGCTCGTGTGCAGGGCAGTTGGTGTGGTATATATGCCGGCGTATTGTTGCCTTTTTTCCGGAGTAATAGCAGCTTTGTTGTAAGCCAGGGTATCATAGAAATAATTGCACAACTGCGGTTCATGACCGGCAATCATGGCTTCTGGTAAATCAGGCACTGCAAAGAAAGCAAAGTGCCAGATATAGGGATTGCGTTTTGTTTCCTCCCAGGGCGCCACGCCGGGGATAGCGGTGCTCATAATAACAGCGGCATCCAGCAGGTGTGGAAAATGACGGAGCATAGAGAAGGTGACCATGCCGCCAATATCATGTCCCGCCAGTACCACGCGTGACAAACCCAGCGACGTTATTAGTTTGGCCAGATGTGCAGCGATGGCCTTTTTGCAATAGTCGCCTATGTCCGCAGAGCTGCCAATGCCCGGAAGGTCAACGGCCAATACGTAGTAATCGGTTGACAACAGTTTCATAACTTCTTCAAAAGCAGACCATGATTGTGGATAGCCGTGCAATAACATCACAGCGGGTGATGATTTTTCCCCCGCCGCCACCACATGCATATCCCGGCCGTTTACACTAACATGCAGATGTTCAAACATAAAATCGCTTTAGAAAAGCTGCGACAAAATTTACGCCGTTGTCCTGCCGGTTGTTGACAGACACGTGAATAATTAGCGGGCTTTTTTTATTTTAGTGCCTGAAAAAAGGAATAATTTGATAAGGAGTGATGCCTATAGTGATTTGGAGCTGATAAGTCTGCTGAAGAGGGGAGAGGTGGCGGCCTTTGATCTGCTTTACTCCCGCCACTGGTCTGGCATGTATCAGGCCGCTTTTTACCTGCTGCGCGATCAGAATGCCTGTATGGACATTGTACAGGATATTTTTGCCTGGCTGTGGGAAAAGCGGGAAGAGCTGGAAATACAGACTGTTCCTTCATATCTGCGGAGTGCTGTCCGCTTTAAAGTGGCCAATTACATCCGTTCCGGCAAAATCCGGGACGAGTTTTATACCGCGCTGGCTGGCCTGTCGCTGCCGGAAACGCCCGGCCCGCAGGACTTCCTGGAGCTGAATGACCTGAAAGTGATCATCACGCAGGTGGTGAACAGCCTTCCCGAAAAGTGCCGGGAGATTTTTCTCCTGAGCCGGGATGGCCAGCTAACAAATCAACAGATAGCTGATTTATTGAATATTTCTATCAAAACTGTCGAAGCGCAAAAGACCATCGCGCTGAAGCGCATCCGGGCAGCCGTGGACCCTCACCTGCTCGCCTTGTTACTACTTCCCATCGTGACCTGTCATTAATTTGCCCATCTCAAAAAAAAAATTGAGTTGTTTTTAAGGGTGTGTGTTTTTGCAAGTGCCTATGTATAGGACGGGCTATATATGAGAAAAGAGGAAGCCATATTATTAGCGGAAAAAATTGCATCCGGTACGGCTACAGACGCGGAGATGATGCAATACAACCAGTTGTTCAACGCTTTTCAGGAGCAGGGCGACTGGGACGAGTTGGTGCTGGGCAACAGGCAGCAGCTGGAGGAGTTGATCCGTCAGCGGTTACAACCTGTGCTTGACCGCCGTCGTCCCGCGAAAAAAGTATACTGGTATAAATGGGCCGCGGCTGCGGTAGTGGCCTTGCTGATGGGAAGCGGGTATTATTTCCTGCAACATCGGCAAGCGGGCCCGCTACAACCGCAGGCTCTCCGCTTCCGGAATGATATTCCGGCGCCGGCCGGCAACCATGCTGTACTGACATTGGGCAACGGCCGGCAGATACAGCTGGACAGCGCAGGCAACGGTATGCTGGCCGTGCAGGGACAGGTACAGGTCTCTAAAAATGCCAGCGGTCAGATCGTATATGCCGGCACAGACAACGCCGGCAGCTTTAATACCTTACAGCTGCCGCCGGGAAGCAGGCCCCTCACCGTGATACTGGCAGACGGCACCAAAGTATGGCTGGACGCGGGTGCTGTGTTGACATACCCCACGGCCTTTTATGGCGGCAAACGGGAAGTGTTTGTGTCCGGACAGGCTTATTTTGAAGTGGCCCGCAACAGCAACCAGCCTTTCAGTGTAACATCCACCACCAATAATACCACCATCGATGTATTGGGCACCACCTTTAACGTACGCGCCTTCCGCGATAGCAGCGATATGCAGGTGGCCCTTCTTAGCGGCGCAGTGAAAGTCAATACCGGCAAGGCCTCGCAGCTGCTGCACCCGGGTGAGCAGGCGGCCGTCAACACAAAAGGCGCCGTGCAGCTTTCCCCTGCCGACCTGCAACAGGCCACTGCCTGGAAAGACGGGATGTTTTATTTTAATGGCGCTGACATCACCGCTATCATGTCAGAGTTACAACGATATTATGATATTGACGTCGTCTATCAGACAGATGTTAAAGATGCCTTTGTTGCTAAAATTCCGAGGGATGTTCCGGTATCCCGATTACTGAACCTGCTGGAGATGACCAATCTCGTGCATTTCAAAATTGAAGGACGGAAAGTAACCGTAATAAAGTAGATCATACACCAGTCCTTTTGTACTGTCCTGTAAGACCGGCCATCTTACAGGGTGGGAGTGTATTTTATTATTTACCAAAAATCAACCAAACGATATGCTTGTCAGAAAGCTAATCAGAGCGCTATGCCTTTCGGGAGTCAATTACTACAGGACCTGCCTGCTGGCAGCCTCCCTGCTGATGACTACACAGCTGTTTGCACAGAAAGTGACCATCAGCATGAAATCCGGTTCGCTGGAAAAAGCCTTCCGGGAAATCGAAAAACAAACAGGATATAGCTTTATCTATGGAAAAAACCAGCTTAGTCAGGCTGCACCTGTCAACATCACTGTGGAAAATCAGGAACTGAATGACGTGCTGAAAATGCTTTTCAATAACCAACCATTCACGTATTCGTTGTCGGGAAAATTTATTGCCATACGCTTGAAAAGCGCGCCAGCCAACGAATCCGGAGCAGCGGAAGGGGGGATTACTGTCCGTGGCAGGGTCACGGACGCCAAAGGAAACCCGCTTCCGGCTGTATCCGTGGTAATACCGGGTACCCCTTTCGGCGCCATGACCAACGACAATGGCGAGTATGCCATCAACCGGGTGCCGGCTAACGCCGTAGTGGTAGTGTCTTATCTTTCCTACGAGGCGCAACGGATTGCGGTCAACGGCCGTACTACGCTAAACATAGTGCTGCAAGAGCAACTGAAATCGCTCGATGAAGCCGTAGTGATCGGCTACGGTACCACTACCCGCAGAATGAACACGGGCGCAGTGAGCAGCATTACCGCGAAGGATATTGACATGCAACCGGTGTCCAATCCGCTGGCGGCGCTGCCAGGCCGCATTCCCGGTGTGCAGATCACACAGCAGAACGGCCTGCCAGGCAGCGCTGCGGTAGTGCAGATCCGCGGCCAAGGCTCTATGAACTCCGGTACGATCCCGCTGTATGTGATAGATGGTGTACCGTATACTAATTTCAGCGGCGCTTATCCGCCTACAGATAATCTCAATTCACTCGGTACCACCGGGGCCAACGGCGGCATCAGCCCTTTCAGTATGATCAACCCCGATGACATCGAAAGAATGGACATCCTCAAAGATGCTGATGCAACGGCTATCTACGGCGCCAGAGGCGCCAACGGTGTTATCCTTATCACCACCAAAAAAGGGAAGTCAGGTAAAACAAGGGCTAACGTAAACGTATATACGGGATGGGGCAAGGTCAACCGCTTCATTCCTATGATGAACACGCAGCAGTACCTCGACCTGAGAAGGGAAGCGTTCAAAAACGACGGCGCCACGCCCACTACCGTAAATGCGCCGGAGCTCACCGTATGGGACAAGAACGCTTATACCGACTGGCAACGTTTCCTCGTTGGCGGCACTGCGCGCTCTACTGACGCGCAGGCTTCTGTGTCCGGCGGCGAAGGGAAAACGCATTTCCTGTTCAGCGGCGGCTATCACAAGGAAACGACGGTATACCCAGGTGACTTCAACAGCCAGCGCTTCACCAGCCGCCTGTCTGTTGACCACCGCTCCGCGAACGATAAATTCTACGCAGCCATCACGGCCAATTACTCCAATGACAAAACGGTATTGCCGGGCTCAGACCTTATATCGATGTACAACCTGCCGCCCAACATGCCTTTGTATGACAGTACCGGCAAACTGCTGTGGTCCAGTGGATTTAGCAACCCGGTGGCATTGATGCAACGCCGTTATACCAGCACTACCGGCAATCTGATGACAAACGCCAGCCTGCGGTATTCTATTATCAAAGACCTGAATTTTAAAGTGAGCCTCGGCTATACGAACACCACGCTGGACCAGGTGAACCCGCTGCCGGCATCCACCCAGAACCCGGTCAATAATCCGCAGTCGTCGGCTACGTTTGCGAATACACGCTCACAGAACTATATCGTGGAACCTACGCTGGACTACACCATGGAAGGGAAACAGGGCCGGATCAACCTGATGGTGGGCGGCACTTACCAACGCAGCCTTTCTACCGGTCAAAGCATCGATGGCAGAAGCTATAGCAGCGAAGCGCTGCTGGGCTCCCTCACTGGAGCCGGTATGCTGGTACTGAATTCCAGTTCGTATTTCGATTATCGTTTTGCGTCGCTGTTCGGTCGTGTTAATTACGACTATAAAAAGAAATACCTGTTGAACGTGACCTTCCGCCGCGATGCCTCTTCCCGCTTCGGGCCAGACTACGCAATGGGCAATTTCGGCGCAGTAGGCGCCGCTTGGTTGTTCTCCGAAGAATCATTTGTACAGGACAACCTGCCCTGGCTGAATTTCGGTAAGTTGCGCGCCAGCTTCGGCACCACCGGCAATGATCAGATCAACAACTATCTGTATCTGCCGCTGTTATCTTCAGCCGGACCATATCAGGGCGGGACTGCCTTATTTCGTGCTACGCTGCCCAATCCTGGTATCAAATGGGAAACTACCCGTAAGCTGGAAGTCGGGCTGGAACTGGGCTTTCTGCAAGACAGAATTAAATTCACCGGAGATTATTACCGTAACCGGTCCACTGACCAGCTGCTGTCTGCCGCGTTGCCTACACAGTCAGGCTACAACAGTTACACGGTGAACATGCCTGCACTGGTGCAGAACAGCGGCGTGGAACTGGAGCTTACCACGCTGAACCTCAAAGCCTGGAACTTCGGATGGACGACTGATTTCAACGTGACGTTCTACCGCAACAAGCTGATAGATTTCCCCGGTATCGAAAAATCTTTCTATGCCAGCAGCTATCTGGTCGGTCAACCGATAGACATGGTGAGAAGATATCTCTATACCGGTTATGACCCTAAAACCGGTATCCCGCAATACGCGGACCTGAACGGTGACGGGTCGATCGATTTTAATAACGACCGGCAGGTCATCCCTCCGGGCAATCCTTTCTTCGGTGGGATGAACAATACCTTTTCGTATAAGAACTGGGATTTTAGTTTCTTCCTACAGTTCCACCACCGGAAAGGCAGTACCAAAAATATCAGTACACCTATCGGCAGCAGCAGGAGCAACCAGAACACTTCCGTGCTCGACAGATGGCGGCAACCCGGCGACATCGCCACTTACCCTGCCGCCACTACCACACCGGGCACGCCGGCTTATCTCGGCTATACGCAGTACGGCAGTTCCACCGCTTTATGGGGAGATGCCAGTTACCTGAAACTGCGTTCTGCTTCCCTCAGTTATTCCTTTCCGAAAGCATGGCTGAAGAAAGCCAATATCGCCAACCTGAAAGCATATGCGGAAGGGCAGAACCTGTTCACCTGGATGAAGAACAAATACATCTATGACCCTGAAACCAGTGTGCCTGGCGGCCCTCCGGGCCTTGGTACCGGCATGATCGCGATGCCGCCGCTGAGAACGATTGTGTTTGGTGTTAACTGTTCATTCTAAAACCTGATTGTTATGTTGTCTTTTAATATTCATAAAAAAGTGTTGCTGTCCCTGTTACTGACAGGTGGTGTTTTTTCTTCCTGCAAAAAACTGGTGGAGATAGGTCCACCTACCACGCAGGTGGGACTTGACCAGGCTTTTGCCTCTGAAGCCACTGCTACCAGTGCCGTGGTGGGCATCTATAATACTTCGGCCATACGGGAGTGGATGTTCCCCATGAGCGAGTTGCCGGGCCTGTCAGCGAACGAGCTGCAGAACAATGTTTCCAGTCCGGCGTATGATGAGTTTAAAACGAACAGTATCACGGTCACGAATACACTGGTGCCCAACCTATGGTATGGGGCCTATGGTACCATTTCGCAGGCCAATGCCATGATGGATGGGCTTAACCGCAGTACAGCGCTTTCTCCCGCGGTCAAAAATCAGTTATTGGGAGAAACAAAAGTGTGGAGAGCTTTTATCTATGGTTATCTCGTGAGTATGTTCAATGACGTGCCGCTGCCGCTGAAGGATGATCCGTTGGGCAATGCCACGCTGGCACGTACGCCGGCATCACAGGTATGGACACAGCTCATCACCGATCTGAACGAAGCACAGGGACTGTTGACCGACGCTTATCCCGCCACACAGAGAACGAGGATCAACCGGCAGACGGCGAACGCCCTGCTGGCAAGGGCCTACCTCTACCAGAGAGACTGGGCCAAAGCAGAAGCCGCTGCCAGTGCCGTGATCAATTCAGGCATATACAGCCTCAATAAAGATCTGAACACTACTTTCAGCAACAGCAGCAATGAAGTGATCTGGCAGTTGGCAACGTTGACAGGACTTTCCATTTACATGACCAACCGGGATGCGCAGGGCGGCAGTTACGCCGCCGCCGCAGGTACTGTCCCGGCTGTAACGCTGACGGATACACTGTATAACTCAATGGAAGCCGGCGATAAGCGTAAAGCCGCCTGGGTGGCGGCTACGGACATCGGTGGACAGAATTACAAAGTCATCACCAAATACAAACTGCGGGTACTGGCCACCGGCAGCACCATGGGCAATGAATACAGCGTAATACTGCGGCTGGCGGAACAATACCTCATCAGAGCGGAAGCACGCGCGCAGCTGGGCAATATACCCGGCGCCATCGCAGACGTGAACGCCATCCGTGACAAGGCAGGTCTGCCTGCACTGGACAACAGTATCTCACTGGCCAACCTGTTGCTTGCCATCGAAAAAGAAAGGAAAGCGGAACTGTTCGGGGAATGGGGGCATCGCTGGTTTGACCTGAAACGTACGCCGGCTGTTTCCGGAGGTGGTAAAACCCGTGCTGATGAAGTGATTGGCGGTATGCGGCCTGCTACCTGGACAAGCACAGACGTGCTGTATCCCATCCCGGACGCCCAACGCGTGTCTAACCCGGCGCTGACACAGAATCCCGGATATAACAATTAACATCAAACCAACCCTGTTATATGAAGAAAGTATTCCCAATCCTGCTTGGTGGCTGCCTGCTGACCGCCGGTCAGTCAAGCGGCCAGGCAAAGATCAGCGCCGACTCGCTGGTACGCTACTATAGCCGCCTTGCCAAAGGCGACGAAGCAGATAAAGCACTGCTGACAGATAAAATGTATGCATTGACCAAAAGCAAAAAAGAAACAGACTGGCTTACAGCCGCCCGTTTCTTCTATCAGCTGAAAAAAAATAATGTGAGCGATTCCATTCAGCAGGTGGCCGCGAAACAATTCCCCACCGGGGTTGTAGCACGCAACAACGCAGTGGAAGTCATCTATAATGAAAATGATCCGGTGAAGAAAGAAGCGCTCTATAAAGCATGGCTTAAAAAATTCCCGCCGGATAAACGAAGCAAGGACATGATCGTGTATGACTACGCCGCTAATAGCATAGGTACGGCATATGCAGACGCTGATAATCTGCCTAAAGCATTGGAATATGCCAACAGTATCATGTCGCCCTTCTGGAAAGGGCAGGGATGGGCCGGTACAGCGGCACGCATTCTCAAACACGGTCATACGGCGGAAGCTAAGGTGC
Organism: Chitinophaga varians; assembly: GCF_012641275.1. Taxonomy (NCBI): domain Bacteria; kingdom Pseudomonadati; phylum Bacteroidota; class Chitinophagia; order Chitinophagales; family Chitinophagaceae; genus Chitinophaga; species Chitinophaga varians. Next base: position 1,302,427 of record NZ_JABAIA010000002.1, read on the forward strand.
TGCTGAAAAAAGCAGTCGAAGACGCCTATGAATTCAAAACCACCCGTAAAAATGAGGAAGGCGCCATGTTCGCGGCCACCGGGTATCCCGGCTATCTCAGTTCCTATGCGCAGTTGTTGTTTAACGACAAAGAATATGATTCGGCGCTGGTGTACCTGAAACGCGCCGAACAGGCGGAGACGCCTGTCCGCCCCCAGGTGAATGAGATGTATGCTAAAGTGCTGATCGCCAAAGGTGACTACCAACAAGCTTTTGTACGCCTCAGCGAAGTGGCTGCACAAGGCCAGCTGAATGCGGGCAGCAGAGGGTTACTGGCAGAGACCTATGCTAAAGTGCGTGGCGACAACCAGCTGGAGAAATACATAGACTCCCTGAAAGGCGGTCTTGATGACAAAATGAAGGCGGAATTCGCCAAACAGATCATCAAGGTACCGGCGCCGGGATTCACCCTGAAAGATGTGGACGGCAATACTGTATCGCTGTCAGACTATAAGGGAAAGACCGTCGTGCTGGATTTCTGGGCCACCTGGTGCGGCCCCTGCAAAGCCTCTTTCCCGGCCATGAAAAAGGCCATGGAGAAATATAAGAACGATCCGAATGTAAAGTTCCTGTTTGTGCATACCTGGGAAAAAGAGGAGAACGCCGCGGCGAGTGCCAAAAAGTTCATTACCGGTAATGGTTATCCTTTCCAGGTGTTGATGGACCTGAAAGATCCGGCCACCGGTATTAACAAAGTGGTGGACAGCTATAAAGTACAGGGCATACCCACCAAGTTCGTGATCGACGGAAAGGGTGATATCCGTTTTCGGTTCACCGGCTTCAGCGGCGGGGACGATGCAGCCGTTGCGGAGGTATCTGCGATGGTGACGCTGGCGAACCAGTGACTGTTGATGGTGCGATAAAGCGTGAATGCTGAAAGGCCCGGGATTTCCCGGGCCTTTTGCATTGTTATTTTATGATGATATTGGGATTGCCATACAGATGCATTGCCAGGCAGCCCTGAGGTGCGTAGAACACCTGCGATGTTTCGGGATCATATGTAGAAAGCTTTTGGTTTGCGAGATAGACGCTTTCGTTGATATTATAGCCCTCATACAGGCTATTGATAAAGGCCTGTAACCAGTTGCGCGACATGGTGACATCGTACGGCCAATAAGGAGCCACTACGGCGTCATAGCCAGCCTTCAGCAGGTCGCCACTGAAAGAAACGATTTGATGCCCATACATTTCCTCCATAGAGGATCCGGAATTGCAGATAAATAAAACTGCTATTCTCCCTTTCCCAAATACTTTGGATGGATTCACAATAATGTTTTCCGGATTATCACCGGTTGATACTACTTTAAATCCGTTGAATTCCCGTATACCATGTGCCAGAAATATATTGATATCTGCGTGTAAGGGAATATCTGGATAACGGGTGGTAGTTACTGCAGCAACATATTGTTGCAATACAGGTTCCAGCTGGCTCAGTCCCCATGCGATGGTATGATTGCCGTCATCAGAGGGTATCCAGGCCGCCATGGTACAGTTACTGTACAGCGTTACCGTACGATGGTGCTGCAGCAGGTTCTCGATAGACATGATATTACAGAGTCCGTACTTCTTTCCGGCAAACTGATTACCTGTTATTAGCAGGTTATGCGGCATAGAAGCCAGGTCAGTACTAAAGCAAACCAACACTTCTGTGCAGGAGGCAGGTAGCTCTGGCAATGATGCGAAAGCAAAAAATTGAACGGTTTTTGCGTAGTCTTTTTCCTGTTCTGCCAGATCGTAGTCCCTTATTTTATCGGCATTGAAGTGGAATTTTCTGATGTGGAATGTCCATTGGGTGAGTTTTTCCAGGTCCCATTTGGGAAGCCGATAAGTGACAATATGTTTGTTGGAGTCTATTGTCAGACAAATAATCTCGGAATCAATCTTCAGTAACCATAATAGTAATTGTTCATTTTTTAAAGTTAACATGGAAAGAACATAGTACTGATAGTGATTAAGCCGGGATTTCAGTTCCGGGTCCGGATTGAAATCAACTGACACTTTACCCATCTGTCGTTCTTTTTCCGGATAGGAAAACGTAGGATCATTTAAAACCAGTCCGGATAATAATATGCCTTCCGTATCTCCCGTCTTCAGACAATAGCGGATCATATGATTGGCCAGATAGGTAATGTGGGCGGCTTCGAAGGTATAGTCCTGAACGTTCCTGGTTTCCATGGTATGCATCAGACCTTCAATAAAAACAGATTTGGATCTTTCCTCAGCACCGTATATTTTGTCTCTTAATGCATCCAGCTCATCCTGCTCGCAAGCCTCTTCCAGAATGTTGATTAAGACAGGTACCTTTTCGTGTGAAGAGCAGTATCCTTGTTCGCTGAGCTTAGAGATCTGGTAAAGGATAGCGAGCCAGGGAGCGAGTGCTATGCCTGAACGGACAATAGCGTATACCTCTTGATCCAGGTAGATGTATATTTCAGAAAGCGCTTCGGGGTGGGTATGAACGTTTTTTAGCAATAAGTTGAAATAGATGCCTGTTATCTTATATCTGTCGATATCTTTGAGCTTTAATTGATTCAGCCATTTAAAAAAAGTGACGGCTTCTTCGTAGTGATCAAAATTTCTGAGATAAATAAGGAAATGGGAGTAACCGTTTATCATCAGACTATAGGATATTTTTTCAAATGTCATCAGTGCAGTGAAGTAGAGGCAACCATACATGGCGGCCTGATATATATTTTCCTGCATGGTATAACAATGAAAAAGGATATTCCAGGCATATGCATGCTGGTGGTGGGTAACCGCAATCTGCAACACCTCTTCAGAGAGATTCCTGGCTTTTTCATGCATATGAGAGTAGTTCAGCAACATAACGGTGGTTGCACAACAGTTGTAAAACGTTTCCATTGTAGGCTGTCTGTCACGCAGCCCATATAAAATGGCCAACGATAGGAATAGGTACTGAATTTCTGTAGAATTTAGTTGCTGGTAGTTTTGGGTTTGTACGCAGAATACAGCAAAAGAGATAAGTACTTTTTCTTCAGTGGGAGTAAATAGTTCCGGTAATCTGACTTCCGGTAGACAGATCTGATATTGCAGATATTCCTCCACCCGTTTAAGCAGCGCTGTAATATTGGTGCCATTAACCTCCGGTGGTACATCAAATGTTTTATCGTCCTCGGAGATGTCTAAATCGATTTTATTCAGATTTTCGGTAATATACCGATTGAGGTGGCTGATGCCGGTGGACCTTGATTTGATTACTGCGTCCAGCAGCTGTTCCCGCTGGCCGGGAGGAATATATCCTGCCCGTGCTGTTTTGTGGAAAAGGGTGGAAAGGTGAAACTGGATAGTATTATCTACTGCCTCTTTGTTCCTTTCCTGTGAAATGTAATGTTTATAGTAGAGCCCCCAGTCAACGGTATCGGAGTTTTGCTGCTTTAGTTCATCATCGTTCATTAGGTCCAATGTTTCCAGCAGGATCTCCATTTCCCTGGTGGCCAGTGGTGTTATATTGGCGGTGAGACGTTTTATTTTATTTTGATTTATCATGACAGGCGTCGGAGACTGAATAAAGAACTCCAGATTGTTACTGAATTCCTCTGCGTTTTTGTAGTACGGTATAGCAGCAATCGCTTTAGCAGCGAGATTTACAGATCCCTGATGAAGTGCCATGCTGTTATATTCTCCTATCTTCACATAGTTATTGATAAGACGGTAATCTACAATCGGTACGTCATTGAGATTTAATCCTGAATATATCGGGTGGTTAGTAAGAATGCATGTTATTATTTTTGAATTGGACTTACGCTGGCCATCCAGCAATACGGTTTTTTCCTTCAATGTTTCTGCAGTGGCGGCCAGATGCTGTAAAGTATGTTCGTATTCTTGTTCTTTAACAGTGAAGTCGAAAGTAAAGACTTCTATTAAAAGCGCGCAGGAATCTAATTCAAACAGAATGTTGTCGTTGAAGTGCTCTTTATCATCTAGCGGTATATGCTCAAACCGGTGTCGCGTGTTCTTGTTCAGTGTTTTGATGAGAAATTCTTTAAAAGCACGTCTGATCATTTGTTCTGAGAGGCCTCCTGTTCTTAACCAGTTATCAAAATAGAGCGTTATATTGGGTTGGGTGAGCGTAGTCAGGTGTATGAATAATTTATCGCCGATCAGATAAAATGGATACCGCCAGAAGTACGGTTGCTCCAAATCTGCGGTGAGCAGTTCAATAAACCTGTTGACAGCGGCCTCCGTAAGGTCATGCAATGTTGCTAGTTCTTTGACGAGCGTTGCTTTGTCATAATAAAGAGGGATTTGATCTTCGCCGGCAACGGTGTTCACATGTGCGGTGAGATTCAACAAAGTTAAAAAAATGGTGCCTAGTTGACGAAGTGTAACGCCTTCAACGGCTGGCAACGGCATATCATCGATGTAACGGTATTCTTCCAGTGCTATCTGTATGGCAATTCTCTGCGGACTGTCTGTCAAGTATCCTGGTTGGATGGTAATTTCTCCTTCCGGTGCTACAGCGCCCAGTAGCGAGAGGAGAGGTTCGTACGTGGATTTCTCCGTCAATGCTATTTCAATTGTGCGATGGATCACCTGAGTACTGTTTCGGATAAGCCCTGTTTTTCTGACTAGTTCTACCTGAAGATCTTCTGATTTAAGGGTGATTTTTTTACCCTCTCCCCAGATGATGTAATATTGATCGAACATCAGTCTGTAATAAATCATTTCTTTAAAAACCAGGATGACACCAGCAGCTTCCAGTATCTTGTGACTATCAAATGAGGTGTGCTTCTTTTCCCCATCTGTTACAGCGGGACCCGGCCATTGCGCGATGAACTGTAGTATCAATGCCAGCAGGTCGACATGGTTTTCCATAACAGCACTCGCGTCATGCGCTTGCCCATTTTCGTCTTCAAATACAAACGCCTTTCCCATAATGCTGAGGTCCTGAATGCCAGCACCTTTCTCCTGAAGTGTGCTTAGCTGCGAGCAGCATTGCAGATGCATTTTATTAAAATACGCGAAAAAGAATGCCCTCAAGCCATCTTTGTTGAGTCCAAGTTTCTCGAAATCCCGATATATGCCGGCGCTTAACTCTTTGTAAAGCTCGTTGGCCAGTAAAACATAGTGGAGCAAATGTTTCGCTTTGGGTTCCTGGTCTTCGTGTTTGCCCGCTGCCTTCCTAAGTGTTTCGCCATCAAATAATGTTGAGAATGGGTTAAACCGATCGTCCTGCTTTAATAATTTTCTAAGCTGACCTATTGATAATGACATAGACAAAAAAATAATTTAAATTTTTTCTTAATAATGCTGTCTTTGCAACAGCTGTGATTACTTGTATAACACAATGCCAGCAAGAGAATGGTATGCTTTTGAGATAAATAGAGAATTTTTTTATCAAGCGGACGAGTGGCAGGATCACCCTGCAAGAATGTCTCTTTTACATCTCTTATAACCAACAACAAGCAGTTAAATTTGTTATTCAACAAAAACAATAACGATGGTCAATATTTGGCACAGACTAGTCATTAAAGCTTCTCCGGAACAAGTTTACAAGGCGCTTTCCACACAGGAAGGACTTGCCGGCTGGTGGACACCGGACACCGTTGCAAAGCCGGAAATTGGCAGCATCGCACGCTTTGCGTTTGATGACTATGCAAAAGAGATGAAGGTGGTGGTGCTGGAGCCATCCAAACAGGTAAAATGGGAATGCCTCAAAGCTGTGGATGAATGGATTGGTACGACTATCACCTTTGACCTGGAGCCGCATAACCTCGGCACGACCTTGTTCTTTCATCATGATGGATGGAAAGTCTATTCGCCGACTTATGCTGTCTGCACCTACGATTGGGCCATATTTTTGAGAAGCTTGAAACGATTGTGCCAGACAGGGAAAGGGCAGCCTTATCCCGACCAGAGCAAATTTGAATAAGCGCTATTGATTGGTTCCCCGGAAATCATGCGGGTTCTGTCCGCTCATTTTCCGGAAAAAAACAGTGAAGTTGGAAGGGTGTCCAAAGCCAAGACAGTACGCTATCTCGCTGATACTCCAGTCCGTGGTGCGCAGCAGGGTTTTGGCTTCCTTCAGGAGATGGTCTGCGATCACCTGGGTGGTGGTTTTGCCGGTGACAGATTTAACGGCCCTGTTCAGGTAGTTCACATGTATAGACAGCTGTGTTGCAAAAGCAGTTGCGGTTTTTAGCTGTACCTGCTCATGCACGGTGGTAATGGCGCATTGTTTGGTCAGCAGTTCCAGGAACAGTGTGGTGATCCTGTTTGCTGAGTTATGCAGCTGCCAGGTGGCAGGGGACGTGATCTTCACGGCTTCATGGTGCAGCAACTGAATATAATGCCTGATGACATCATTTTTTTGTTGATAGTGCCCTTCCTGCTCTTTGATCATCATTTCAAAAATGAAGACCAATTTCTCTGCGGTGGCTTCATCCGGAAGCAGTACATGATCGCCCCTGATATTGAAGACGGTGGATGCCGCCAGATTGTACACAAAGGAATCGGTAAATAAACAGAAATAGTAACGCAACTTGTCAGAAATACGTTTCCAGGAATAGGGGATCATCGGATTGCTGAACAGGATAGCTTTGTCTTTTACCGTGATGGTGCGGTCTGCATACATGATCCGGACTTCGCCTTCCAGTATCAGCGAAATTTTATAATAGTTACGCCGAACGAAAGGTGAAGGAACGCCCGGGTGGTCATCCCCCACATAAAAAACATAAAAGTCCTGTAAGTCTGAATACGGTTGATTTCTTCTGCTGAAAAACTGTCCTATTTGTTCCGGTGACTTCATGTACCTAAGTTACGAAAATCTGACACCTGTAATATGTTCACTCAATTGCCATAAGGCGGCAGCCTGTATAGGGTCCAGCGCATGAGGCCGGACGCCGTAGGGTACGGTAACGTCAGCGGGCACACGCTCTGCGATGTTGCAGTCTTCACAATAAACACCTCCGATGCCGGCCAGCAGGGGACTAAGTGCGCACCAGGCTAACGTGGCGGCGCCCTGCTGCGGCGTTTTAAACGCTTTGACCGGTTCCGCCCACCTGCGGTATTCCTCCCGGCTCATATACCGGAAAATATCAGTGGCCACAGCGCCGGGATGTACGGCGAAGGCCCGGACGCCATGCGGTTGACCAATACGGTCCAACGCAAGGGTAAACAGCACGTTGGCGGTTTTCGACTGCCCATAGGCCTTCCTGGTGTCAAATGGATGTTTTTCAAAGTTGATGTCATCGGGTTGCCACGCCATATGCCGGTGCCCGATGGAAGAAGTGTTGATGATCCTTGCAGCGCCGGCCTGTTTCAGTGCTGGCCATAGCCTGCCGGTCAACTGAAAGTGACCGAGATGGTTGACCCCGAATTGCAGCTCATATCCCCGTTTGTCCGTTTGAAAAGACGGGACGTTGAACAAGCCTGCGTTGTTGAATAGGTAATCGGGTTTACCGTATTGGACAAGGAACTGCTCCGCGAAGCTGTCTACACTGTCCGGATCAGCCAGGTCCAGCGGAATAAAGGCAACGTTGCGCAGCTGTTGCAGTACATCAGTGGCTTTGCCCGCGTCCCGTGCGCCGACGATCACCTGCGCCCCTGCATGGCTTAATACCCTGGCTATTTCCAGCCCGATACCGGAATTACCGCCGGTGACAATCGCTGTTTTTCCGCGTAAATCATGGCCAGCTGCTACCGCTGCTGCGGTGGTTTCCGCGTTGAAGGGAGAGCTGATGGGTTGTTGTATGGTTTCCATTTGCGCAAAATTAAGATATCGGGAAAGGGAAAAATTGTGGAAATCAAACCAATAGTTATGGGAAACAAAGAAGCTGTCTCAAAAGTGATTTGAGACAGCTTCTTTGATTTTTGGAAACAGCGTCAATATTTGCTGTCCTTGCGGTGCTTACCTACCTGCCTGGCTATTTTGGAGAACTGCTTTTCATTTCGCCTCCTGTCTGCTTCACTGGTCTTGAAATGGTATTGCTCACGCAATAGTTTCAGGTAGCTGCGGTATACCGGCTCCGGCAATGTACCATGGTGGACAGCTGCTATGACGGCGCACCCTGGCTCGTGTTGATGGGTGCAGTCGCCAAACCGGCATTGCTGTGCCAGCTCATCTATCAGTGGGTGATGTATGCCTTTGCCTTCGCTCTCTTCTGTAACGCCGAACTCGCGCATTCCCGGCGAGTCGATGATCATGCTGCCATTGGGAAGCAGTACAAGATGGCGGGCGGTGGTGGTATGTTTTCCTTTGTTGTTGGCGCTGCTGGTGGCGCCTTCTTCCTGTAGCCTGTAGCCAAGCAGGTTGTTGAGCAGCGTGCTTTTGCCTACGCCTGAAGATCCCAGCAGGATGTAGGTGTGCCGGGGCACGAGGTATTGACTGCTCCACTCTTTTTGCTGTGCCTCATCCAGCGCGCTGGTGAGCACCACCGGGCAGTTGTATCCCAGCTCCTGTACCGCTTGCCGGTACCTTTCCGCATCAGGTACGAGATCAGCTTTATTGAGAATGACAATAGGCGAAATATTGCATTGCACCACCTGTTGCAGGTAACGTTGCAAACGCATAGCATTATAATTTTGGTCGAGCCCCTGCACAATAAACGCGGCATCGATGTTAGCAGCGAGCACCTGGCGAGTGCTTTGCGTACCGGGGGCTTTACGACTAAGCTCGTTGATGCGCGGCAGCGTACCGATAATGATGCCCTCCTCGTCGTAACGTTTCACCAGCACCCAATCGCCTGCTTTGGGATAGGCTTCAGGCTCACAGCTGTTGATAAGTGCGCCGGCGAGTTGCGCGTCCAGGTTGCCGGTTTCGGTGATCAGCAGATGTTTAAATCCTTGTATGGACAGCACTCTCGCAGCTTCGAGGTCCTGAGATGTGTTTGTTTCAAAATGACGCATAAAATGCTCATTCCAACCGTACAATTGTAGTATCGGCATGGTATAACAATTTTGTCTTGCATATGCGGATAGGCATAGCAATCCTGTTTCAATAAATTAATTGAAGACTTTTAACGCAGGTAGCCGGGGAGTATTAAAGCGGGAATGCTTTGTGGGCCTGCGTTAGGCAACAATGATCGACAAGAGGTGATATGTTGATTGGCGTGTCATAAGACACAAAGATAGGAAAATATTAAATTGTAAACTGGTTTTCGGTTGCAATACGTCCGGACCGTCCCCGGAAGAGGACTGAAAGGGTTCAACATCAGATCAATATACCTAAAACAGAAGAGGACGTCTCAGTTTTGAGACGTCCCCCGTTGCAAAAAAGAATTCATCACTATTTCCCTACCCATCGGTTAACCGTATTATCCGGCCCTTCCATCACCACTTTATAAAATCCGGAAGGCATGTCTTTCACGCTTATTTCGGCATGTTCCTGCTGTAGCGGCACTTCGCCGAGCAGTTTGTAGGTGTCCTGTCCGCCGGTTTTGAAGTTGTTGGTGGTGGTCACCCATACTTTCACGTTGCCTTTCTTTTCGCGGGCTTTCCAGGTAAGGTGCAGGGCGTCATTGTTCAGCGTGGCGCCGGGCTGTGTCAGGGATACTTTTCCTGTCAGCGGCGCGCCGTCCAGTTCGCGGGCATCTGCCTGTGGGATGTTGATTTGGAGGAAACGGGCCATGGTTGGCAGAATGTCCACGATGCCTGGCTGACCGGTCCTGAAGTAATCGTTCAGGCCTTTGGCATTGGTGACCATCCAGGTGGTGCGTTCGCGGTCGGACTGTCCGCCGTGGCCTTTGCCGTTGCTGGCGGTACGGCCATGGTCTGTGGTGATGAACAGCTGCCAGTCTTCGCCGAAGTTTTTGCGGCGGTATTCGAGCGCGTTCCAGATGCGGCCTACCTGGGCGTCCATCATATTGATAGCGTTATAGAATTTTTCACTGTCGCCATAACGATGTCCCATATCGTCGGTGTATTCGAGGTATACCCATGACAGGTCAGGCGCCTGTTTGCGGATATAGTCTGCAGCGCTGTCCACTACGGCTTCATCGATCAGGTGCATGTACCAGCTGTCTTTGTCATGCGGGAAGCGAACGGTGTCTTTCTCCAGTCCGTCCACATGGTAATCTATTTTCAGGTTACCGGTTTGCGGCAGGCCGTCACCCACCAGTTTGGTGCGGTTGTCGAGCCAGGAGGAGAAGACAGCGGTTTTCTTCTGCGGGTATGCCTGTTTGAAAAAGCGGAAGATGCTGCCGTAGCTGTAATTCTGTGCTGCGATATCATTGTCCCATACATTGTGTTTGTTTACCCAGGTGCCGGTAAGCAGGCTGTTATAGCCTACTGCGGAGATGGTGGGCGTCTGGGAGTACCCGTCTTTCTCACCGCCTACATAAGCGCGGGTGTAGCCACCTACCCTGGCGATGGCGCGCAGATTAGGCGTCGGCTGTTTTTCAATGACATCCGCCGGGATACCGTCCACGATAATAAACAGGGCTTTCTTTTTTTGTGCCTGTACTATCAGCGTGGTGCAGGAGAAAGTAACGATAGAAAAAATAAATGCTTTTAACATGGGCCACGTTTTTATTCTTTTACGAGCAACCACATAACGCCGTTGATGTTATCACCTTGCGGGTATTGCCGGGTGATGGCATCGCTTACGTGCTGCCTGTTGAGATTAAGTTCTGTTTCAGGATACATCCAGCGTTTGGGCACCTTTTTATTGTTCAGCACCCCGTTGCCGGAAACATCAAATACCGGCAGTCCTGTACGGCGCTGTTCATAAAACACCTGCCAGCCGGAGTTCATAAAGAAGCTGATATATTTCTGATTGAAAATACCTTCCAGCTCTTTTCCGGATACCAGCTGTACGGACGGCTGTGCAAGATACGCCGTAATATCTGCCGGTGCTATTTTACAAAATTCCATGGATGCCTGTATGCCTTTTTTATAATAATCGCTGGCATCGCCGCTGATCCAGCCACGTACCACGGCTTCTGCCAGTACAAACTGAAGTTCAGGGTATCCGAGCACTACGCTGGGCTCATTGACAGGGTCATTGTAATAACGTTTGGCAATCTTGGACACTTCGCCGTTTACTACGCGACTGTTGTTCTCATCGATAGTGGCGCTGCCTTTGGCCCCGCCGTAAGCGTTAAAGTCGTTGTCCGGCAGCCCTGCGAATTTGGTGGCTTTCTGTGCAAAGCGGAACAACCGCGGATCTTGGTACTGTTTCAGCAGGTTGACAAAATTCTCTTCCAGGTAGAAAGCTGTCTGCATGCTGTTGTTGTTATAGTAAGGATAGCGGTTGTCCTGCAGGTCCGCGAACACCAGCTGTCCGTTGTCGGCGCTGCCGCTCAGCAGCGGATATTTGGCCGGGTTGTTCACGATCTCGGCAAAACGTTCCTTCACTTTCAGTTTGGCATTGCCTTCTTTCTGCGACAGGCTCATTAATATCCGAAGGGAGAAGCTGTTGATCAGGCGTTTCCACTGTTCTTTTTTACCGCCGTAAATAACATCGCCCCGGATATCGCCGTCGGCTGATGCGAGTTGGTCGCCGGCAGCTTTGAGGTCATTGAGGATATTCAGGAAGATGTCTTCCTGCCGGTCGTATGCCGGCGTGAACATCTCTGAAGACCCCTTCAGCGCCTCGCTATAAGGCACATCGCCGAAGGCCAGCGTCAGTTTCATGAAAAACCAGGCACGGAAAAATTTACCGAGCGCCAGGTAAACGGGCTGATTGATCCGGGTGGCTTCTTCTTCCATCTTCACCACCTGGCGAAGGCTGCCAAACTCACCAAAGCCGGACCGTTGCCAGTTGTAATACTGGTACGAGTCTATTCCGTCTGTGTTCACCAGGTAACGGGAGGCGAATGCGCCCGAAGTGCTGATGTCATTAAAGGCGGCGGTTTCTATATTGGTCAGCAGCAGTTCGGGTGTGGCCTGCGTGGGTTTGTTCGGGTCTGTCTGGAAGTACTCAAACTTCTTGCAACTGCTGAAAGCTGTTGCCAGTAAACAAAATATGATAATTGATGATGTACGCATGATTCTGTGATTAGAACTTTAAATTCAGGTTGAAGCCCATGCTGCGGGATGATGGTGTCTGTAAATCATCTTTCCCGGTGTCCGGATCAACGTTGGGTAATTTGGAGAACAACAACAGGTTGCGGCCAACAAGCGATACAGAGGCGTCTCTGATAAACGTTCTGCTCATCCATTTACCGGGCAGCTGCCAGGTGAAGTTCACTTCACGCAGCTTCAGAAAAGTCTGGGAGTAGTAGTTGTTGTTGGTGTTGGCATTGTTGCTGGTGTTGATCATATAGTCGATATAGTTCACTGCTTTGGTATTGGGGGCGAACTTGCGGCTGTCGGAGATGATATTGCCGTCCGCGTCGTACTGGATGTCTCCGGAGGTAACAATCACGCCGGGGCCTACATAGGTGTTTTTACCGGCGTTGGCATCATCCCGGAAGGAATTGACGGTGCCGGGATGCGTGCCGCCCCACCACATTTTGGCGTTGGTAGTGGAGTATATCAGCCCGCCGATACGGCCGTCCACCAGGAAGCGCAGCGTAAACTGTTTGTAGCGGAACGTGTTTTCCATGCCGTACGTCCAGTCCGGATCGGAATTGCCGATGTAACGCTTGTAAGGATCGCTCTTGGGGAAACCGTTGCTTTCATATACGATATTGCCTGACGGGTCATGCTCATATACGTTGTCGAATATACGGTCCATGCGTTCGCCTACCCTGATTTTATCCAGTTCGGCAGCGCCGCCATAGATCTCCTTTAATACTCTTTTGTATTTGCTGAAGTTCACCATCACGTCCCAACGGAAACCTGTATTACGTACAGGCGTTCCGGTAAGCATGAACTCCCAGCCGGTACGCAGGAACTGGTTGCCGTTCACCAGGTAGGAACCATAACCACTGCTGATGGCTACGGGCAGTTTCACGATATTGTTATAGTCGCGGGCACGGTAGTAGGTAACATCGAGGCCTAAACGATTATCAAACAGTTTGGTTTCCACGCCGGTTTCCCAGGCGCTGGTGGTTTGCGGGTGTATATTGGGATTACGCAGCATATCGCTGAAGTTCAGTGAAGGCACGCCATTCCATTTGATGCCCTTGTCGTAGGTAGACAGGTGCGAGTAGGTATAATCGTTGGCCACAGTGGCGAGCACGCCACTGGACACCTGCGACCAGGAGCCTCTGGCTTTCAGGTAGGAGACCCATTTCGGCATTTTCATCAGCTCAGACAATACCACCGATCCTGATACGGAAGGATAGAAGAAGGAATTGTTGTTGATAGGCAGGGTAGAGATCTTGTCATTGCGACCGGTAAGCGACAGATAAAAAGCATGCATAAACTCCAGGTCCACAAAACCATAGATGCTGCTGGTCCTTCTTTCTTCGATGAAGTTGGTGCCCAGGATGGGATTGGCGGAATTGGACAGGTTATAAAAGCCCGGGATGGTAAGGCCGTCGGTGGTGCTGCGTTGGTATTTGTCGTTGCGGTAGTAATTGGAACCGCCCACTTCGGCATGTACAGCGAAGTTTTTGCTGAAGGAATGTTCATAGCGGCCGATCAGGTCTGTCACGATATCGAAGTAGTTTTGGGCGCGGGACACGTAGTTGCCGCGGGACTTGCTGCTGTAGCCGATGTAGCTGGCCGGTTCCTTTGTATCTTCTACCAGTCCGAAGGCGTTGACGCCGGACCGCAGTTTTACGCTGAAATCGCGGTTGATCTTGTAATCCAGCGTCATGGAACCGAAGGTGTTGTTCTTATAATAGCCTGTCAGCAGTTCATACGCCTGGAAATAGGGGTTGTTGTACCAGGAGGTGTTGTAGTTGCGTTGTTGCAGTTTTTCCTTTCCCGGTTCCCAGTAATTGCGCAGGTCGCGGATATCCACGTCGGAGCCGGTCCACAGTACGAGGTTGTACAGGTAGTTCGTAGGACCGTAACCGACAGTCGGATAGTTGTCGGAGTACTGGCGGTTATAGGTGATACGGGCGTCTACATTCAGCCTGTCGGTGAGGTTATAGTTACCGGCGATGCTGAAGGAGCTGTTATTGAGTTGTGTATTGGGTACTACGCCCAGCTGATAGATGTGTGAGGCGGAAGCCCTGAAATTGCCTTTGTCGCTGGATTGGGTGATGCTCAGGCTATTGGTGGAAATAACACCTGTCCGGAAGAAATTGTGTACGTTGTTGCGTCCGCGGGAGACGAAGGGGAGGGGCACCAGTTTACCGGTGGCCGGGTCTACGGGGCTGTTATACTGTGGTGTTTCCCAGTAGCCGCTTGGCGTGGAAGGATCTTTCTGGTCCAGCTTGGGGCCCCATATCCAGCCGGAGCCTTCGGTGCCGCCACCGGAGCCGTCCACGTAGGCGTATTTGCCTTTGGCGCCGTTGCCATAGGTGGTCTGCACGTCAGGGATACGGATAAAAGAAGGCTGGAACATGGTAGAGGAGTTCACATCAACTGACAGTTCTTTTCCCTTGCCTCTCTTGGTGGTGATCATCAGTGCGCCGAACTGGCCGATGGAACCGTACAAGGCAGAGGCGGAAGTGCCTTTGAGCACGTTGATGCTTTCTACGTCATCAGGGTTCACTTTCCACATATCGGCTGTCTGGTCCGGGATACCGTCGATCACGATCAGCGGTTTCTGGCCGCGCAGCTGTATGCTGGCATCGCGGAACATATCGGTGGAGTTGCGTATCACGAGACCGGCTACACGACCGGTAAGAGAGCCTATCAGGTTTGGTTCCCGGGCTTTTGTCATGTTGTCGCCTTTGACGCTTTGTACCGCATAGCCCAGCGATTTCTTTTCTTTCTGGATGCCGAGGGCGGTCACCACCACTTCACTTAGTCCGGCTACGTCCTGTTGCAGGGAGATATCGATCTGCGTGCGGCCGTTCACCGGTATTTCCTGTGGTTTGTAACCCACCAGGGAAAAGCGCAGTATATCGCCTTCTTCCACACCGGCGAGGGTGTAGTGGCCTGTCGCGTTGGTGTTGGCCCCCTTTGTTTTTCCTTTTACGGAGATGATAGCGCCGGGCAGCGGGCTGTTGTCTTTGGCATCGGTGACCACACCTTTTACGGTCACCTGCGTTTGGGCGTAACCGTTAAATGGCAGTGGTTTTACCGCGTAGTAGTTGCCTTGTATCGGCTCACAGGTGAGGCCGTAAGGGCGCAACAGGACAGGCAGGCCGGTGGCGACGTCCGCCTGTTCCATTTTCCGGAACTGTTGCGCGCTGACGGATTTACCGGCGAGGATAGCGCTGTTGTAGCTGAATTTGACTTTATGTGTATTTTCCAGTACAGGGAATACCTCAGACAACAGATAGGTTTCGCGTGCGAGTCTGACGGTTCCTTTTGCTGCGACGTCCTGTGCTTGCGTGGTAAATGGCACAGCGGGCATCAGGCACAATAAGATCCCTACTACCTTATGATGTATAAGTAGTTTTCGTTGCATAACAATGCGTTTTAATAAAAGTCCCGGGTTCGTTTAGGCGGTAACGATCATCTGGCCAGCATCATCGTTACCTGGTTGTTGTGTTTATCGATCCTGATATCAAGTGATTTGGTAAGAATATTCAGCAGCACGTCCAAATCGTTGACGGGCGTGGTGCCGGTAAATTGTAAATGCGACAGTTGTGGTGCGGCAAAGGTGACCTTTGCGCCAAATTGTTCTTCAATAAAGGCGGCTATATCAGCCAGTGTGGCGTCCCGGAAGACTTTCTGATTGTCTTTCCAGGAAGTCAGCTGCAGGGTATCTGCGTGTTGCCGTGACAGTTGGCCGTCACCGGCATTGTAATATGCCATTTCTCCCGGCTGCAGCACCAGCGTGTGTTCGTTGTTGTTATCAGGCAGGCCTACTTTTACTTTGCCGCTGTTCAGCACCACCTGTACGCCTTTGGTCCGGGCGGCTACATTAAAGCGGGTGCCCAGTACCTGTACGGCCAGTTTATCACCTGCATGCACCATAAATTTTCCGGCTGCATCGGGTGCTACTTCAAAGAAAGCCTGGCCGTTTATCCATACTTCCCGGGAGCCTGGTTGCCATCCGGTACTGTCGTATTGCAACGTGGAGTTGGCGTTCAGGGTGACGGTCGTGCCATCGGGCAGCGTTACTTTTTTCATACTGCCGTAACCGGTGGCCACGGTCGCCAGCGCAGGTTTTTGTCCACCGGGACGGTACAACAGCACTACTGCCGCGGCCACGGCCGCTGCGGCGGCGCTAACGGTAATGACCCTGCGCAGTAAGTTGCGGCGTCGTGCCGGCTGTGCTGCGGGAGCTGTTACGGCAGCAAGCTGCTGCAACACCCGCGCGGTAGCTGCGTTGTCCATAGCAGGGGCCGGTATATCAGCTATCTCATCAGGCAGCGGTAACAGGTCTTCATTATCTTCCTGCTGAAGAAACGCGATCAGCTCGGCCGTTTCCTGTGGAGTAATAGAACCATTCGCATGCTTAATAAACAACGCTTTTATATATGCCGGGTCCGGGTACATTCGGTATGCTTTATTATATGATACAATTGAAAAAAAGGAAAGGACGATCCGACAGGGAAATTTTTTTATTTTTTATTTGGCTATTGGATGCTCCCTTTTCTGAAACGCTAACATCAGGAAATCTGAAAATCCGTCAATCAAAGGAAAAAATAAACAAATAAAAAGATAGCCAAATGTTCTATCTGCTGGCGCAGAAAACGGCTGGCTTTTACAATCTGGTCTTTGACCGTGTTTTTGGAGATGCCCAGACGGAGGGCTATTTCCTCGTGGGACAGGCCTTCTATCCGGCTGAGGCAGAAGATGAGCTTACGTTGTGGGGGCAGCATGTCCAGCACCCTGCTTTTTACCCGCTGCAGGTCTGCGGCATACACGGCGTCTTCGGTGGTATTGGCGGCAAGGGGCTGGTGATGGAATACCGACTGACGGAGATTTGCATCCAGCGCGGCTTTCTTCAGAATATTGAAAATACAGTGCCTGACGGCCGTATGCAGATAGGCCCGGATAGAAAGGGACGGGTCGAGCTGTTGCCGGTTGATCCATATTTTCATGAATACCTCCTGTACTGCCTCTTCGGCCATTTCGGGCGAGCGGCATAACTTACAGGCATATCCGAAAAGAGCGTCCTTGTAGGCATAGAACAGCTCCTGAAACGCGATAGCATCCCCATCTTTTATTTTAGATATACATTCCACTCCAAGTTGACTCATGACAATATGAGTTACAAAAATCAGAACTATTTATTACCGGAATATTAAGGATCAATAAAAAAATCAAAACGTTTACTGCGATTCTGGTGATTTTTCGGTGCTTCCTGGCTTTTGGAGAATTAACCGGGGATCAAGTTAGTATAAAAAAGAATAATCTGCCGGGAAAAATTTATCCGCCCCTTTTTATCTTGTGGCCGGGCATTCTCACCGGGGAGCTTTGTTGGGCGGCATTTTTTGGCTATTTTAAGTCCAAACGACAGCGTTATGAAATCAACTGGAATCAGCCGGAGAATGTTCCTTTCATCCGGCGCCGTCTTCGCAGGATCAGCCGTACTGGCGGCCAGTCCCCTCAAAGGCTGGACTTTTGCTGTGGAACCTCCTACCGTAGGACAGATCATCGATGCCTTTATTGCACAAATACCTTCCGGCGCTATTCCCAATACGGTGGATACGCTGAAAGCCGGCTCCCGCGATACAAAGGTGACGGGCGTCGTCACTACCATGTTCGCTACTATCGAGGTCATCAGAAAAGCAATCGATCTGAAAGCCAATTTCATCATCGCCCATGAACCTACCTTTTATAATCACCTCGATGACGTCAGCTGGCTGCAACAGGATGATGTCTATCAATATAAAAAAGACTTGCTGGATAAACACGGGATTGCGGTATGGCGCAATCATGACTACGTACATTCCATACGCCCCGATGGGGTCAGCAAAGGGCTCGAAGATGCTTTAGGCTGGCAGCAGCTGGCCGTAAAAGGGGAACCTGTATACCACCTGTCCGCCCCACAGTCGCTGGGAAGCCTGATAGCGTTCTTTAAAAAGAAGCTGAACGTGCCGGCCATGCGTTATGTGGGCGACCTGCAACAGCGTTGCCAGAAAATACTGGTGCTGCCGGGCGCCTACGGCGGCAAAACGCAGATAGAAGCGATCGGCAAATACAAACCTGACGTGGTTTGCTGCGGTGAAATCTCGGAATGGGAAACGGCGGAATACGTGCGCGACGCCCGCGCCAAAGGGGATAAGTTGTCACTGGTGCTGATGGGGCATATCGCCAGCGAAGAGCCGGGTTCCATTTTTATGGCCGACTGGATGAAACAGCATTTCCCCGGGGTGAAGGCCACCCACGTTCATCCGGGCAGTTCTTTATCTTTTGCCTGAAAATAAATTTGCCTTCAGCTGCTAAACGCGGCCGAAGGCAATACAGGTCAAATGGCTGGCATCAGAATTTGAAAGCTATGCTGCCGCTGAAGTTCCGCGTCTTCTGCGGGTTCACGGTAGAATAACCGATCCAGTATTCTTTGTTGGTGATGTTATTTAATTTGACGCCAAAACGGAAACGGTCGTTCTCGTAGAAGATACTGCCGTTGAGGACCGTATATGCCGGCAGGTAAAAATATCCCAGCGCCCTGTCGTTCACCACTTTGTTATCGCTGGCGTAGTTGCCGCCTACACCGAAGCCCAGACCTTTTACAGCGCCCTGCTGAATGCGGTAGCTCACCCACAGGTTGGCCACAGTAGGGGAGCCGGCGGTTGCCGGACGCAGTCCCTCCAGGTTTTTCTCCGTCTTTTCGTATTTGGCGTCATTATAGGCATAACCTGCCACCACGTCCAGTCCGCGTGCGGGATGTGCAATGATTTCCACTTCCACGCCTTTGCTGTACTGTGTCCCGTCCTGGATAGATACGTTGGGGACATTGCTCGGGCGGATAATGTCTTTCACCTGGATATCATAATAGCTGATGGTACCGGTGATCATATCGTTGAGCAGTGATACCTTCACGCCGCCTTCCAGCTGGTTGGCCTGCTCCGGTTTGAAAGGTTTGCCGGAAGGGTTGGAAGTGGGCTTATTGGTGAACCCGTTCTGATAGTTGGCAAAGAGAGATACCTTGTCTTTTACCGGTTGATATACGATACCAAACTTAGGAGACAGTGCCGTTTGCGTATAGCCGTTCTCGTATTTTCCACTGACGTCGTTGTAATTTCCTTTGTTGTCGAAGTAATCTATCCGCAGGCCGGCTTGTACCAGCAGGTTGTCGGTAATGTTCAGCACGTCGGAAACGTAGGCGCTGTAAGTGTTCACGATATAATGTGAAGGGAAAGTGAACGCCAGTCCTTTGGTGTCGTATACTTTGTCCAGGTTCCTGCGGTTGAAATCCCGGTAGGTGGGGATATCGCCTTTTGCATAGATGGTATCGTAGGTATTGCCGCCGAAGAACTGGTTGGAGTTATGATGGAAAAAGTCAATCCCGCCCACGAAACGGTTTCTCAGGCTGCCGATGTTAAAGTCGCCGTTGAAGTTGTGTTGTATTTCTATCACGTTATCGTGGCTGTTGTTGGTAAACTGGTCGTTACGGGAGATGTAACCGTTGCCTGTGGCGTTGGGGTCGTTCTTCACTTCTGCGTCTGTGAGCAGGTAAAAATAGGGCGAAGGCCCGTCAGAATAGCTGCTGGTAGACGTAACATTTGTTTGCATGCTCCATTGTGAAGAGAGGCGGTAAGTCATCTGTCCGAATAAATTGGTGTTGCGGGATGTCTGGTACAGGTCATTCATCGCATAGGCGCGTTTGTAGTCGATGTTCAGCTCGTCGGCCCGGTTGGTGCCCAGTTTGGCGATGGGTTGTCCGGAAGAAAAAAAGAACGCACTGAGGCCGGTGTTCTGGCCGGCCATATATTCGGCGTCGAAGTTGAAGGAGAGGCGGTCATTCACACGGTAACTAAGGCTGGGGGCTATGGCCACGTTTCTGCTGAAGCCGTAGTCCTGGAAGGAGCCTTCGTAGTTATAGGCGGCGTTTACGCGCATCAGCACGTCCCGGTTTTTATCGAGGGGTGTGTTGATATCGGCGCTGAAGCGGTTGAAGCCGAAGCTGCCTGCCGCAAAGCCCACTTCGCCGCCAAAATGATCATACGGCTTTTTAGTGACGCGGTTGATCAATCCGCCGTAGCTGGTCAGCGTGCTGCCAAACAGGGTGGCCGAAGGCCCTTTGATGACTTCAATCCTTTCCAGGTTGGAGGCGTCAATGCGGGAGGTAACGTTGCCGGCTATACCGTTGCGCAGCTGGCTCTGTACTACAAAACCACGCATGCTGTAATAGCCGCCGCCATCGCCGCCGCGGCCGGTGGCGTCCCACATCTTGGTAACGCCGGTGGCGTTTTGCATGGCATCATCTACGGAAAATACCTGTTGTTGTTGTAACAGGTCCTTCGTGATTGTGGTATATACCTGCGGGTTCTCTATATTTTTAAGCGGTATTTTAGCGACATCATAGGTGTTGCTACGGGATAGTTTATGGTGACTGCCGGTAACGACTACCTCCTGCAAAGCCTTGCTGGAGGCTTCCAGCGTAAGGGAAACAGTAGCGGTCTTGCCTTGTTCTACCGTCACCTCCCTGGTAATGGTGCTGTAACCGGCCACGGATACCAGCAGGTGATAGTTGCCGGGTGTTACGTGGCGGAATGCAAAAGAACCGTCTGTCTGGGTAGTGGTGGTGATATTGGCTTCTGCCAGCACGATCATTACTTCCGCTGCGGGGCGTGCGTCGGAAGTGAGTACTTTACCGCGTATTCCGCCTGTCTTTTCTGTTTCCGGATCATGGGCAGATGCATGCAATACAAATAATAGCAGCAATACTTGTGTGACTATCGTAGATATAATGCCATAGCGGCGTTCCATACTTTTGTAATTTTTCACAAAAATGGGAACTGCCGGCCGCCGGTTGATGTCGGATCAGGAAAAATAATTTACGCGATCAGGAAATTAATCCTGTTTCTCCCGGGTAAAGAATCCGGGAGAAACACTGTTGCATAGCTGCCTACATAAGGAACACATTGAATTTATGACCATCTGGGTCGGCAAACACGAAACCGTAGTAACCCTGTCCAAATGCTTCCGGCGGGGAGACGATGGTGCCGCCGGCCTGCCGTATTTCTTTTTCCCAGCTGTCTACCTCGTCTCTGCTACCAGCGGAAATGGTGAATATAATTTCATTCCCTGCTTTGGTGTCAATGATAGGTCCCTTCATGGCAGGTTCCAGTACATCCTTCAAAAAGAAATGGATCACAAAATTGTCATCGCCGAAGAAGAAGCTGGTCAGTTGATCTGATGCGCCATTGTGTTTAAAGCCAAGTTCTTTATAGAAGGCTGTGGTCCGGTCTAAATCCTGAACGCCGAAATTGGCCCAGATTTTTTTTGGTTTCATAACTAATGGATTTAAGGTAAATGTTTTTTGTTGAACGAGCTTCAAAGATAGCCCATCAGTTTATCCGTAAGGGTGGTGTTTTGCGACCTTTTTCGGGTTGTTTCCGACTGGTTGCATGAATGCTGAGTCCGGTGTAGCGCAAAACAAAAGGACCACTCTAAAGCGGTCCTTTGTTGTTAACTGGTAGTAAATGAAAACATAAGTTACACTGCTGCTGTTACTGTTTTGCGCAGCTCGTGCGCCGTGGCCACCATGGCAATCAGCGCTTTCCGTGTTTCGTCCCAGTGACGTGTCTTCAGGCCGCAGTCGGGGTTTACCCACAGCTGGTCTGCCGGGATAACAGCCCTGGCTTTTTCCATGAGCGCGGTCATTTCATCTACCGCAGGCACCCGCGGAGAGTGGATGTCATATACGCCGGGCCCGATCTCGTTTGGATAGCGGAAGGCGGCGAATGCGTCCAGCAGCTCCATCTGCGAACGGGAACACTCGATGGTGATCACGTCGGCATCCATATCGGCAATATGTTGAATGATATCATTGAACTCTGAATAACACATATGCGTGTGCACCTGTGTTTCATCTTTTACACCGCTGGCGGCTATACGAAACGCGCGCACGGCCCACTGGAGATACTCCTGCCAGTTTTCTTTTCTTAACGGCAGTCCTTCGCGGATGGCCGGTTCATCGATCTGTATCACCCTGATGCCGGCTTTTTCCAGGTCTGTCACCTCATCCCTGATCGCTAAGGCAATCTGCGTGCAGGTTTCACTGCGGGGCTGGTCATTACGGACAAAACTCCATTGAAGAATGGTCACCGGGCCGGTCAGCATGCCTTTCACCAGTTTGTGGGTCAGCGACTGGGCGTAGCTGGACCAGTACACGGTCATGGGTGTTTCGCGGTGTACGTCACCATAGATGATCGGTGGTTTCACACAGCGGGAGCCATAACTCTGCACCCAGCCGTTCTCTGTGAAAACGAAGCCTGACAGCTGTTCTCCGAAGTATTCCACCATATCGTTACGCTCAAATTCACCATGTACCAGCACATCGATGCCAATTTCTTCCTGCCAGCGGATAGCTTTCTCTGTCTCTGTTTTCAGCAGGGCATCGTACTGCTCCGGGGTGATTTCCTGTTTTTTGAGTGCGGCGCGCCAGGTGCGTATTTCTTTGGTCTGTGGGAAAGAGCCGATGGTGGTAGTGGGAAACAGCGGCAGTTTTAACGCGGCCCGCTGCTGTATCCTGCGTTCTGCAAAGATGTGCTGCCGGCGGGCATCGGCATCTGTTATTTTAGCGGTGCGTTGTTTTACGTTGTGGTCGTGGACCAGGGGAGATGTTTTCCTGCTTTCTATAGCCCTGATATTTGCTTCCAGCCCGGCTGTTGCGGCTGCTGCCGGTGATGCGGAGGCCAACTGCCGTAATGTTACCACTTCCTCGATTTTCTGTTTGGCGAAGGCCAGCCACTGTTTGATTTCTGGCGTCAGGGTATTTTCCTGGCTCTCCAGGCTGAGGTCACAAGGGGAGTGCAGCAGGGAACAGGAAGGGGCGATCCATATCCTGCCGGCCCCGAGCTTACTGCTGGCTTGCGATATCTGTGACAGGGAATGACGGTAGTCATTGATCCAGATATTCCTTCCGTCTACCAGTCCCAGTGACAGTTGCATCGTATCGGACAGTAACGGGGACGCAAGGATATCCCCCAGTTGGCTCGGACATCTCACCAGATCAAGGTGCAGGATGTCAACAGGCAGTTGAAGGACTGTAGGAAGATTATCACCATAACATTCAAAATAGCTTGCCAATATGATATGCAGGTCGGGGAAAGCCGCTTTTATGTTGTGATAGGCACTGCTGAACACCTGTCTTTCTTTTTCTGCCAGATTGAGGGAAAGGCAAGGCTCGTCCAGCTGGATGGTCCGTGCGCCGGCATCATACAGTTTACCGATGATCTGCAGATACACTGGCAGCAAGCGGTCTATCAGTTCAATACGGGAGAAGTGTTGTTCTTTTTCCTTGCCCAGTAACAGGTATGAAACAGGACCAAGCAATACCGGTTTGGCATTGATCTGCTGCTGCCTGGCCTCTTTAAACTCATCGATGGCTTTTTCAGAGAAGAGTGCAAATTGCTGTGCTGCCGTGAATTCCGGGACGATGTAGTGGTAGTTGGTATCAAACCATTTGGTCATCTCCATGGCAGTGATGTCGTAACCGTCCTGCTGATAACCCCTTGCCATGGCAAACATCAGGTCGGTGGCGGACAATTGCCGCTCGGTGATCAGGGGGATGTAACGCGTTGGAATAGCGCCCAGCATCAGGCTCATGTCCAGCACCTGGTCATAAAAGGAAAAGTCGTTGCATGGGACGAGGTCAATACCGGCATCCTGTTGAAGCTGCCAGTTCTTTTGGCGAATGCCTTGCCCTGTGGCTAATAATTCAGACAGTGTCTGTTTGCCTGCCCAGTAAGCTTCGCAGGATTTTTTGAGTTCACGCCGGCTGCCTATCCTCGGGTAGCCAAGATTGTGTGTGCGCATCTGAAACTTTTAAAATGATGAAATCAATTAAAAGTTCTTTGCTGAATTTCACGATGTTTCGCGGAAGGGGAATGACGGAGAAGCATAAACGATCTCCCTGCAGGGCACAGGATGCCCATAGGTACACAGAGAAAATCATCCGACATTACTTCAATCCGCGAAAGCATTGTCAAATCCGGTTAGGCAGGTCTCCTGGCTTGTAACATTTTGCCGTCCTTCCCACCTTGCGGCAGTGGACATCATTGTGGCAAAACCTTTAAGTTACTTACAGTTGCGGGACAGCTTGTGATTTACACACAATTCCCTATTAATTTACGTGAAGTAAAACCTCTCCGGCTGATAAGAAATAAAGTAAGAACTGATTGTGCCTGCGAAAGTATACAATTCGCCAGATAAAAGCCAAACGGTTTTTGTAAGGTGCTTTTTGTTGCTGGTTTTCAATGTATTAAATGGTTTTTAAAGCTGCCTCTGTCAGAAAAAAGCTGTATCTGCCGGTAACATTTTGAAACGTTGTGGTGTTATAGAATGTGATATGATTACCCATTTCTAACCCTCAAATACATTATCATGCCTTATTCCCCTTTATTAATTAAGCCATTTAAAGATGAGCTGACCGACCTGGGCGTAAAGGAAATGCTTACGCCGGCGGATGTAGACAAAGCGATGGCCCAGGATGGAACAACAATGGTGATCATCAACAGCATCTGCGGTTGTGCTGCCGGTGTAGCCCGCCCTGCTATCAGGAAAATCATGGAAGACAACAGTATTAAAAAGCCGGACCGTATAGTGACGGTCTTTGCCGGTCAGGACATGGAAGCGACTGCGCGTTTCCGTAGTTACATACCGGACATTCCTCCTTCATCACCATCTATCGCGCTGTTCAAGGACAAGGAGTTGATTTATTTCCTGCCGAAATTCAGAATTGAGAGCAGAGAGGTGAACGATGTTGCCAATGATGTGAAGAGTGTTCTGGAGGAATATCTTGCCGTATAAATGGCAGTATAAATTACAGCGTAAATAAAGGCCGGGTGTCCCCCGGCTTTTTTATGCAGATAAAGGGCGATAAAACTGTTTTGATCAGCAGCAGCAGCTATTGCATGCATTGGCGGGTACGGTCGTCTTCAATGGAGAGGAGCCTGGGGTAAGAAGTGATACCGGCGACGGCATAATGTTAGTGCATTCCGGTACATAATCCGGAAAAGCCTAAGTGGTTGCTTTTTTGGCAGTTAGCATTTTTTTACTATTTTTCGCCCCCGTAAGGGTTTGTTATATCCAATTCCCCCAATATTTAATTATTAATAACGATCAATGAGGAGAACCACCAACCGATTTAGTACATGCGTAGCAGTTATGCTGGCGGTGCAGGCCTGTAAAAGTCACCAGCCGTCACAGTTTGTAGCAGACTTTGTAAAACAATTAGACGGCAAAAGCCTGGCAGAAGCGAAAGCACAGCTGGAAGAGGAAAATGAGAAAGTAGGCGCTTTCATCAAATTCATGGGCAATTTCAAGAACGAAGATAAACCGCAGCACTTTAAGCCGGAAGACGAAAAGGAAGGCTCGCCTTTTTCTATCACCGATCCGGCCCGGATGGAAGCGGCCTATCAGCTCGCCCTCAGCGACGCAGGCTTCAACCAGAAGTATAGCAACGGCTACAGCCAGCTGGAACCGGACGGCCCTTCTATGAGGAGAAGCGCAACTGAGACACCTGTTTTTATTACGAAGGAAATATACTTCCACGACGGAAGCAAACAATCTGAGAAGCTCGACCTGAGTGAGTCTCACCGGGTAAATTCCCTGAAAACGATCGATAGCGTTCTGGCAGAGGCCACCTACAGCTATCCGGTGAAAACCGCTGTTATTCAGCTGGATGATAAACATGACAAGGGCGACTTTAAAGGTACGCCTGTGAAACTGGAGCGCATTCAGGACAACTTTGTCCGTGTTTCTCTGGAAAAGGAAGCCTATAAAGGTTACCTCGAAATAGAAGCATTTAATAAAGATGGTAAACAGCTGGACCGCACCAGCTATCTCAGAGCGCCGGAAGGCGGTGAGAACATCGCAGGCATGCTGAAAGACTACAGGAAGGTCGTGGAAGGGCTGTTGAAGAACCTGGAGAAAGGCGCCTATAAAGACATAGCCGCCCTGCAGAAAGACATCCTGGACAAGATGCCGTCTGAAACACCTTTTGACGATGTGGACAAAGGCTACGTGGACGCCTACTTCAAAGGGAACGTTGCCAGGATCAAAGTACATATCCAGGACGGCACCAAAGAAGGAAAGAAAACCCTGGTCTTGCGCAACCTGGAGCCTAACCATACCGGCTTGATGATGGTAGCAGAGGCCGGCAGCGATAAATTTGGATTTATATCCGCCGCCACAGGCAAAATAGCTATTCCGTACAACTATGAAGAGCTGCGCCAGATCACGCCCTGGTTCTTTGCCAACGGCAAAGCGCCCGCGTATCAGTATTACCGGCTGGACACAGCCGCCAAACAGCTGGTGCCCATTAAAGAACATGTGGAAACCCTGTCGGCTGACCTCGTGAAAGCCTCTCCCAACAGGATCAACGACAGGATATTTGGTGTGATGAACGCCGCCGGGCAAATGGTGCTGCCGATGGAGTTTGTGGACATCACCATTGATCCTGCCACTAAGCTGATATTCGCCAATAAATCAGAAGAAGACGGCCCGCTGGCTGGCGTTACCACTATCTACGATCAAACCGGCAAAGCTGTGGCCGGCCCGTATGTGACCTCCGGTGTGTTCACCAACGGGTTGTTGCTGGTAACTGACAAAGGGGGCAACAGCTACTTTATCAATCCACAGGGCGTTAAAGTGATTAATCTGAAAGGTTATTACAACATGCGGCCATTTAGTGAGGGTCTCGCTATGGTGACCAATGCGGATGGTAAATACGGCTTCCTGGACCCACAGGGCAAGGTGGCCATTCCGTTTGAATACAAAATGGCCACAGACTTCAACCTGGGCCTTTCGCAGGTCATCCGTACGAACAATGATGTGGAAGAAGTGGCGCTGATCAATACTTCCGGTGCTGTGGTAGTGCCGTTCGCACCTTCCTCTGACAATGATACCGACGGAGAAGGAACATCGAGGATATACACCATGCAGGGAAAAAAATTCGATGCGTGGGGCAAGCAGATGTAATAATATATTTTACCATAACAGGAAAACGGGTTACAGTTGCTGTAACCCGTTTTTTTATGAACAGGTACATGCAGCATTTGTCACGCCTTTCAGAGCCGGGATGGTCTGGCGCAACGTTCGGTAAAATAATTTTTAACTGACATATATCCGGCGCCGTTACCACCTGTATGAATATACGGCCAAAACCAGCCAAGGACGGCTGGAAATCCCCCTGGTATAGTAATTGGGCGAAAATGATATATATTTACCCGGATATTTTCGACGCTATAAGGGTGATAACAAAATATCCTTGTCTGTGGATTGTTTGTAGTAACTAATTAAACCGATATGCCTGCTACTGATTTTACGAAAGAACTTGCGGCCCTGATTAAAGCGCGCTTTCCTATCATCTATGTTGTTACCTGGGAAGAGAAGCGATTTGTTGACACCGTAAAAACAATGTTACAGGACACCGCCCTGTTTAGTAAACCCAGACCGGTATGGGAATGGACCGTCGTGGATGGTTATGTCAAAAACAACAGGCCTGAAAAAGGGGATGTGAAAACACCCATGCGGGCGTTGGAGTTTGCAGATGAACTGGAGGAAGACGGCGTGCTCATTCTGAAAGACATGTACGCACAACTGGCCAGTCCCAACTGTGAGCAGAATATTATCCGTAAGTTAAAAGACCTGGTTTGGCGCATTAAAGAAGGCGACTGGCTGAAGACGGTCATCATCACCGGTCATGATAAATTTATTCCTGATGCGCTGCAGAAAGAGATACTGATCAAAGAGTTCGCGCTCCCAACGGCAGACGAGATCCAGCAGGTATTGCTCAACCTGGTGGAGCAGAACAGACAGAACCAACGCCTGCGTTTCGACCTGAATGCCAACAATGCAGTGGCCCGCCTATGTGAGGCGGCCTGCGGACTTACCCTCAATGAAGCGGAAAATGCCTTTGCCTTGTCCATGGTGAATGACGGAATATTGGATGTGCATGATATCAGCACCATCGCGGAAGAAAAGAAGCAGATCATTCACCGCAACGGCCTTCTGGAATTCAGTATGCCCAAACTGAAGATGGGAGACATCGGCGGATTGGAGAACCTGAAGAAGTGGCTGGAAAAACGCGCTGACAGCTGGTCTGAGCAAGCCCGGAAATATAATATCCCGGCGCCCCGCGGTGTCCTGATCACCGGTTTGCCTGGCTGTGGTAAAAGTTTAACGGCAAAAACCGTCAGCACCTCCTGGAACGTGCCCCTGCTGAGACTGGACATGGGCGCAGTATTCAGCGGCCTCGTCGGCAGCAGTGAGCGTAACATGCGCACGGTCATTCAAACGGCAGAATCAATGGCGCCCTGTGTGCTGTGGATCGATGAGATAGAAAAGGCTTTTTCAGGCATAGGCTCCTCCGGTGACAGCGGTACGGCTACCCGCCTGTTCGGAACTTTCCTCACCTGGATGCAGGAGAAAGAGAAGTTTGTGTTTGTGGTGGCTACCGCCAATAATATCGATTTCCTGCCACCGGAGCTGATGCGTAAAGGCCGTTTTGATGAGATATTTTTTGTTGATCTTCCCACCAGGGCAGAAAGAAAAATCATTATAGATATCCACTTAAAAAAACGGCTGACACATCCTGAAGTACTGGGTGACCTGAAACTGGATGACAATTTCATCGATCCCCTGGTAGAAAGAACAGAAGGTTTTACGGGAGCAGAAATTGAACAGGTGGTGATCAGTGGCTTGTTTGAAGCATTCTCTGAAAACAGGGCCATCACCATGGACGATTTTATTACCGCCATCGAAAATACTGTTCCGCTGGTGGTCACCCAATCGGAGAAGATCCGAGCCATCAGGGAATGGGCGAATGTCCGGGCGGTATCCGCTACTTCTGTCAGCCATAAAATACCTAATGCCCCGGCGGTGAACAATGATCCTGAAAAGCCGGATGAAGAGGCTTCGCGAGGCGGCCGCAGCATAGAATTCTAAAATTTACAACCATGAGCGTAAGATATGATATAAGACCCCGGATCACATTGGAGGAAGCCATGCAGAGCCTGGCAGCCCATAGAAAATCAACCTTCTCTGTTCAGACAAAAATGAAGAGTGAAGCGCTGCTCAGGAATACCCTGGCGAAGTTATATAACGCCACCATCAATGATAGGGACAATGCCCTTGAAACCGGGATATCCGGCCATCAGCTTGTATTCCGGATGAGCAGTACCGGTTTTTACGAAGTACAGTATTTTAATTCCATGGAAGGAGACGCAGTAAGAACACTGGTGAGAGATATGGAGGCTGAATACAGGGGCATGGTGCAGGACTACGTCTACAATACCATAAAAGCAAAGGCGGAAGAAAAAGGACTGGTGTTGGAACAGGAAACTGTTCAGAAGAACCAGTCTATCGTATTAACATTTAATTTGAATGGCTGATGTCTACCGAAGGCAAACTGATCATCTCAATAGATAAAGACGGAAATGTAACCGCTGAAATAAACGGCGTAAAAGGGCCGTCCTGTAAGGATTACGAAAAACTGATCGAACAACTCATCGAAGGGAAAATTATTAATGAGACCCTGACGGCCGGGTATTACGAGCAGGAGGTTAAAACAGACGACCGGTCACATCTTTCAAATAATCTCTAGTATGTCTTTAAAACGACTATGGGGCGTGTTGCTGGGCGTCATTACCGGTATTGTCCCGTTTATAAACACTGTGGCTGCTATCATCATGGCGTACAAACTGAAAAAGAAACGCTGGGTGGCCATCTATTGTATTATCTCCGGGGTAACATTGGGGATAATTGTGCTGCTGAACGTTTCCGCTCACAGGGAGAAGCCCGTCAGGACCGCCTTCCCGGCGGCTTTCGAAAAGAACCTGCAGACAGTGGCCGTGAAACAGGATATAATGATGGATTCCGTTGAAATGGAATCCAACCTGCAACAGGTGTTAAAAAATACGGCCGCTGAGCTGATAGAGCAGGACCCCAAAAACAAGCCCTTGCTGGCAGCTGCACAACAGGGCCGGTTAACCGGAAAAGCCGGGGCGGCTTTTCATCAGTTGAGCCAGTGCCTCTATGGGCATTACCTCAATAAAGTGAAAGCCACCACAGGAAAAGGCAAATATGACCTGACTTTCGATATGGAGGTGCTGGCAACGGACCATCAGGTGGAAGACTATATCCGGAATTTTATCGGCGAGTACCTGACCGCGCCGCACGGACTTACAGATGATATCGCGAGCGGACTGGCGTTGATTGGCTATGTCATCGCCGCCGTCGGATGTATCAGCAATGGTGCTAATTTATTTGCCGGTCCTGCCCGGGCGTCAAACAGTAATAGCGCCGGCGTTGCTAAAGACACGATGGGCCAGTCATTCAACCGGCAGCCGTCACGGGAACCGGTTGTATCTCCTGCTTCATTTCAGCCGCCACCGTTGCCACAGGAATCCACCGCGACATTTATAGTAAATGTAAACACCTCAGGGGAAGAGGAGCTGATGCAGCTGCGCGGCATCAACCGGATACTGGCAAAAACGATTATTTCAGAGAGAAAGACCGGCGGCAACTTCACGGACATAAATGACCTGAAAAAACGGATGGAGCTTTCTTCCGAACAGGTAGACAGGATCAGGGGCTACGTAAATTTCGATGCGCCGAAAAGAGGAGGCGGAAGGGTGATTGAATTTTAAGTTAATGGAACAGCTATATATCAATGCGTTTATACCGGTAACAGCCGCGGAAGGGCCAGGGCTCCGGGCCTGCCTTTGGGTACAGGGTTGTTCTGTCAGGTGCGAGGACTGTATGGTGCCACATACCTGGGACAAAAACAAGGGGAAGGCGACAGATCCATCAACCTTACTGCAAATACTCGCCGAAACACCGGACATTGAAGGCCTCACTGTATTAGGCGGTGAGCCCATGGACCAGGCAGCGGCGCTACTGCCTTTTTTACAAGCGGTAAAAGCATCCGGACTATCGCTGATGTTTTTCAGCGGCTATACGAAAGAAGCCATCCTGGAAAGCGGTTGCCCGCATAAAGCGGCTATCATCGCGCTTTGTGATATTTTTGTGGATGGGCCTTACTTAAAGGCCCTGACCAGCTTCGAGCGGCCATGGGTGGGTTCTTCCAATCAGCGTATCTTTTTTCAGACAGCACGGTATCAGCATTTGGAAAACAAGCTGCATACCATCAAAAATAAAGTCGAAGTGCGTATCGGGGAAGATGGGACTATCGCCATCAATGGTATGATGCCAAAAGAGAAATTCCTGGAGCTTCGGCATTCATTGAAAAATATACAATAAATGGAAGTTCAGTTTTACAAACCGTCCAGTGAGATATTAAAGCAATACATGGAAGGCTTTTATTTTATTGATAAAAAAGCTATCTCAGAAGTAATAAAATACTGGACTTTCCCCAATAACTACTGTATTGCTGCCGTGTATCAGCATACTGATCTGATATTGGAAGAAAATAAAATTGTTGTTGCTGCTTCCCGGCAAAATAACATCGCATCCAGCCTGGTGAGCCGGTATGTGCGTCCTATTGAGATAATCCAGCATGCCGTTACAGATGAAATAACGATTTATTTCAAACCATTGGGGTTAAATCAATTTGTGGACGACTTACCCGAGATGTTCAAAGCAGATATTGTCAGCTTCAATCCTTTTGCTGATTACCAGGAAAAAATGGCTGAGATATTCAATACGCGGGGCAGGGATGCCCAAATCAGAAAACTGGAAGACTATTGGCTGTCAAAACTGAAATACAACGATTTTTCCCTGGCGGAACAACTCATCGCCGATGTTCAGTCGGACCTGAAAATTAATGACATCGCAGCAAAGCATAAGATATCGAGGCAATACCTCAACAGGATTTTTATCCAACACATAGGGAAGTCTCCCTCTGAGTTCAGGAAAATACACCGTTTCAGAAATGCTATCTCGGAAAAACAGAAATCCGGTAGCCTCACACAGTTGTCGTATCTCGCGCAGTTCTACGACCAGTCTCATTTTATTCGTGATTTCCGGGGCTTCACCCATTTTACACCTTCCGACTTCTTTGGCAAAGTAGATACAGGGAAGGAGAACGTGTGGTTCGTTTTTTAGGTAGTTTACATTTGTACAATTTTAATGACTATCATTTCCATTTCTTTGTTCTAAAAAAACAGGATTATGAAGAAGTTGTACATAGCCCTTGCCGTAGCAGTGTTTGCTCTCACCATCAGTGTCCAGGCCCAGCATCAAAAGGAGGTGCTTTTAGTAGGGGTATTCCATTTTAACAATCCCGGTGCTGATCTGACGAAATTAGAGACGTTTGACGTCATGAGTAAAAAGTCCCAGCAGGAGCTGGAGCTTATCACTGACCACATCAAAAAATTTAAGCCCACGAAAATATTTGTAGAGTGGGAATACAATGATCAGCTGGGGCTAGATACCTTGTACAACCTCTATCTGAAGGATACCTATTTTGATTATGTCCGTCAGAAATTTCCCAAGAATGCTTTTTATGCACAAAATGAGATATTTCAGCTGGGTTTCAGAGCAGGTAAAAAAGCCGGACTGCCAAAGATACATGCCATAGATTGCCCGATGGACTGGCGTTACGATAGTTTGCAGATAGCCATCAAAAAAGCGGGACAAACCGATCTCCAGGCTACCATTGATAAACAGATAAAAGAATTCGGTGAGTTGACCAGTGGGCTCATGAAGAAACTGACCCTGACGCAAATGTTGCTGGAAGAGAATAAGGCAAGCATGCGCAATATCAATCTCGGATTTTACATCACCCTGTTAAACAAAGGCGGTGCTTTGGACGACTTTACCGGGGCGGACGTGGTGAATGCCTGGTATAGAAGAAACCTGCACATGTATTCCCTGGTGCAGAAACTGACGGAAGCCAATGACGAACGGGTGATGGTGATTGTTGGCGCAGGACATGCGGCCGTGTTCAAGCATTTTATCGATCTGGATGCAAATTACAAGGTGGTGGAATTGGAAGAGGTGTTGAAGAAATAAAAACGAGATGTCCTTTTGTGGCAGCAGGTTATACCAATACCGGCTGCCGCAGATTATTGCAGGAAATCCCCGTCCACAATCAACAGTTTAACCCCTGACGCTGTCTTGGACCGATGATTGCTCAGTTCATCGGAAACGACGTAAGTCATACCCTGTTGCAGTACAAATTCTTCCCCACTGTCCATTTCGCTGACAAAACTGCCTTCCAGGCAATGAACGATATGTCCTTTTTTGCACCAATGATCAGCCAGGTAGCCGGGTGAGTAGGTCACGATGCGTATACGTAAGCCAGGCAGTTGCAGGGTTTGCCATAAGGCTTCGCCGGTAGTGCCGGGGTGTGTGGTGGGAGCGATAGTGCTCCAGTCGATGCATTGAAAGGGGTGTTTCATGCCGATAAAAATACGAAAGTCTCATTGCATGGCCAGCGCACCTGGAAAATTAGCCGGTTTCTGTTAATGGCGGTCTTTACGCGAGATTTAGGAGAGGTTGAAACGGTAATAATTATTTACAGATTTTGTAAATATTAACAAAATCTGTAAATTTGGAAAGCTATTTAAATAAACCAATTGGTGAATGTATGTAGAAAATAAGCAAACCGGAAAGAAATGTAATGTTAGGGTTGAGAAGATTGGTAGCAAAGATTTTTCCATAATCAGAAGAAGTAAGAAGTTTGATTTTGATTGGAATAAATATAAATGAGAAGATATATATAAGCTATGCCTGGATGAGACGGGTGAAATTTTAGGTTTAATGCATGTAATTGATCATCCTGATCCCCGTTACGATGTTTTAGAGATCAATGTAATTGAAGTCAGCAAGGATAATCGTGGTGAAAATGGATTTGGGAGAATTGGAGGGTGTTTGCTTGCATATGCTGTGTTATTGTCCCAGGAGTACCATCACGATGGTTATCTGGTTTTAACTGCAAAAAATAAGAAAGCTTCGCTTTTCCATAGCAAGTACGGGTTTCAGTATATTGGAAAGATAGGGGGTGTTATGGGTGAAAGAATGGTGTCTGATACAGCCAATTCAATCGAACTAGTTAAAGAATATGCGGATAAATAGAGATAATATGGAACCAAAAAATTCCAGGAGAAAAAAAATGTGGACGGATGAGGACATTTCCTTTGAATCCCCGTCTGTCACTGGTGAACAAAGAAATGAAACTTTAGCTGCATTTGGTAAATTTCGTCAGAATACTAAAGGGAAAGTATCAAACGAAGAGAAATTAAAGTTGCGCTTTTTACAACTGAAGTTTCAAATTAATGAATTTTTAAAGGGCGAGCATTCCGAGTATCGATTTGGTTTCTTTCTCGCGCTCTATATGAAAAGTCTGGAGTTAAATGGAAAAACTTTTGCGCAGGAAATAAATATTAAGCCATCGCTGCTTAGCCAATTTATACATAATCAAAGAGAACCTAATGATACAATTCTGATGCGTCTGGAAATTCATTCTAATTATAATTTCCCTGCAGATCTTTGGTATGGGGTCTTAGCCCAACAAAAAGCAATAGAGTTAAAAAATGACAGGTCCCTTCGTAAGCATGAAGAGGCAATTGTTAAACCCAAAGTCAAGGTGGCTATCTAAGCAACGTTCTCAGTTAAAATCAAAGCTTCATCGTCAGAAATGAATAAATAACAATGGCATCGTGAAGGCGATGCCATTGTTATTTTCCCCAAACGCCAGTTTTTGGAATGTGCCCTGTAAGGGAGCTGCGGAAAGTTACAGCTTGATAATATAACGAAACCTCAAAACATGCATTTCGTCACAGATTTGCCCTGTTCATCCCATCGGAAAAGATGGGCTAACAGGAAATTATACTATTGTGTTGTCTTCTAACACATACATTATGCGATCAATCATTATCGGCACAATTTGCCTTATATCTTTCGGTGCTACGGCTCAGAACCGGGATGTCGCGTTTAAAAACTACTTTGATACCCTTGCTGCTCATCAGCTGTACGACGGCAATATCACCCTGGCGGAAAACGGTCACAAGGTGTATGCCTTTTCAGGGGGATATGCGGATTACGCCCAACAACGGCAGAATACGGAGCAATCGCGTTTTAACCTGGCCTCTGTTTCTAAAGTGTTTACTTCCACTGCCATTCTCCAGTTGAAAGATAAAGGCAAACTAAAGCTGGATGACGAAGTGCGCCGGTATCTTCCTGATTTTCCTTTCCCTGGTATTACCCTGCGTCATCTATTGACACATACTTCAGGGTTACCTAACCTGGAACTGTTTGAAGAGACGGTGAAACAGTATCCTGATACAATCATCACTAACATCGCTGTATTGCCTTTGTTAAAACAATGGGAAAAAGGGTTGTATTTCAAACCGGGCGATGAGTTCAGGTATTGCAACACCAATTTCAATCTGCTGGCTTTGATCATCGAAAAGGTTTCGGGACTTGATTACCCGGGGTACCTGGAAAAATATGTTTTCAGACCGGCAGGGATGAAAAATACTTACGTACGCGGCGTAAACCGTATGGATGACCCTTTAGCCGTAAAACAACAGGTGAAGCCAACCTATTATGATACGGCCTGGTCGCAGGCTGATAAAGTGGCGCGTTACCGGTACACTGAATATAATAACAGCGGCAGTATCGGGTCTTCCAATATCATCACTACAACAGACGATATGCTGAAATTCGATAACGCTTTTTTTAGCGGGAAGTTGTTGTCACGTACTACCGTTGAAGAAGCGATCACCCCGGTTAAGCTAAACAATGGAAAAACGTATGAAGAACACATGGACACTATGCTGGGAGAGGGTACAGGACAATACGGCCTGGGCTGGGAGATATTTAGCATGCCGGGATACGGAAAAGGAGTAGGGCATGGAGGGTTTAAATTTGGCCTGGCCACTTTCTATTATCATAACCTCGGCACCAGACAGGTGATCGTGGCCTACATGAATGGCAACAGTTCTTTCGGTGCCAACGTAACCTCCTGTTTTTACCTGCTGAACGGCAAACCGGGCATTCCCTTATCTTTAAAGAAGTCTGCTGTCCGCGAATATGCGCGGGCATTGATGACAAGCGGAGCTGACCATGCTGCCTGCATGTTGCATCTTTGCAAGGCCGACAGTGTCAACTATTATTTTAATCCAAGGGAAATGAACTTCCTGGGATATGATTTCCTTTACCAGTCCAAAGCCCGCGACCATTTGCAGTGGTCGTTGGAAACATTTAAGCTGAATACCTTCCTGCAACCGGCTGATTTCAACACTTATGACAGTTATGGCGAAGCATTGTTGGAAGCCGGGCACCGGGAAGATGCCATAAGGATGTACAGAAAGTCGCTGGAACTTAATCCCAACAGCAAAGATGGAATAAAGGCGATGAAGAAACTGGGATTGATGTAAGAAGTCTTTTATGAAACCTTTTTTATGACAGGTGTTGCATATTTTCCGGTAATCCTTTGTTTATGTGTTAATCCCCAGTTTCCCAACACGGAAACCACTTCTTTTACAGTCATGCCATATTCGGTCGGCAGGTATTCCACTACCGCTGGTGTCCGGTCGGCTTTTACTTCTCTTTTCACCAACCCGTTCAACTCCAGTGATTTCAGTTCTGCCGACAATACCCTGGCTGAAATTCCTGTGATGACCCGCTGCAACTCATTGAAGCGGTAGTGGCCGGTCACCAGGGCCGTAATGATACGGAGCTTCCATTTGCCTCCCAGTACATACATGGCATCTTCCACCGAAGCCAGCCGGGCGGCACATTCCGTTTGTTTGAAGTCTGTTTTTTTCATGTGCTTATAGGATTAAATAACATACAGGTTACTACTAACCTTTTGTTTACTACGGACCTTTCCTTAGCGAATGTAGGTAGTTTTGATGCATCAAACAGTAAGAGAAATGAAAAAAATATTGCACATTATTACAAGCCCGAGAACAGATGCTTCTGTCAGCAGGAAATTGGGGAATGCTGTGGTGGAAAAGATAAAAGAAAAATATACAGGCAGCAGCGTGACAGTGCGGGACCTGGCTAAAAATCCGCCTCCCCACCTCAATGAATCTCATATCAATTCGTTTTTTACCCCGGCGGAAAACCGCACCGCCGAACAGCTTTATGACATCAGGTATTCAGAGGATGCCATTCAGGAACTAATGAATGCTGATATCCTTGTGGTAGAAACCCCGATGTACAACTTCACTATTACTTCCACGCTGAAAGCCTATTTCGACCATATTACAAGGGCCGGAATAACATTTAAGTATACCGGAAATGGCTTGCTGCCGGAAGGGTTGTTAAAAGGTAAACAGGGATATATAGTGACTTCCTCCGGCGGAGTTTACTCGGAAGGTGACCTGAAAGCCTACGATTTCACGGAACCATATGTACGTTCTTTTCTATCAGTCATAGGAATCGAGGTAGCGGGCGTTTTCAGGGCCGAAGGGCAGGCGGTTATAGGGCCAGAGGCGGCGCTTGAAAAAGGAGTGGGGAGTATTGTGGTTGGAGGGTAAATGGTATAGTTTGTAGTTGTTAAAAAGCATCGCGGAAGCGATGCTTTTTTATTATTGAAATTATCTTGTTTGTCAGACTGTTAGATGACTAGTCTTGATTATGCGCAGCTGCTGGTTTAAAAACGCTGCGCTTTTTATAGGAAAAATTGTACACTTGTATATAGAAACACCAAAATCACCCCACCGTTTAGCTTTTCTGTTGATGAGATTTAAAATACTACTTTACAGTACTGAAAATAGAGGTACTATACCGGTAAATTATCAGCACCCCTTAAGTGCAGCTTTGTATAAGATCATTGCAAAAGGTGATGCGCAGTATGCTACCTTTCTTCATGAAACAGGCTATGGAAAAGGTATTAAGTTGTTTACTTTTTCACAGCTAAATGTCCCTTTTAAAATTGAGGGTGACAGATTGAAATTACTTGGAAATGAGGTAGATTTTCAGGTGACATTCCATTTGCCCCAAACGGCAGAAAATTTTATAAAGGGATTGTTCCAGAGTGAACAGCTGGAGATCGCAGATATGAGAAGCCGCTGCCGGTTTATCCTGAAATCGATTACAAGTCTGCCCAACTTGTTGGAGTCGTTTCGTGACAGCGAAGTTATCACTTCGACCCTTCAGCCACTTTCTCCTGTTGTGGCTGGTTTGCGTAATGAAAAAGACCAGTATGAATTTTTATCGCCTGAAGATCCTCGTTTTATTGAGAGCCTGATATATAACTGGCGAAGTAAAATTTCCTCTTGTTATAACGATGTTATTGCCGCTGCTGCGGTGTTAATAGCAGAAGTTAAACCGGCAAAAAGACCCTATAAGTCCAGACTTATTACTATAAAATACGGGAAACCAGAAGAAACCAAAATTCGGGGATGGCTAAATTTGTATATAAAGGTAATTGCAGAGAAAAGGTTTGTGGAGTTGCTTTTAAACTCGGGTATTGGCGTATATAGCTCACAGGGAATGGGATGTGTGCAACTCGCTAATAACTGGTTCGATTGAGTTTTAATTGAAATGAACCTAATCCCAGCATACATATAGACATTTTATTAAATAATAAAAAATACAAATGTAAATACTTAAAACATATACGGGGAATGCAATACTAAATAATGCATTGATGACTGTTGAAGCTTTGGCAAAGCTGAAGAGTGTTTCAGAGATTACTCCTTCATTGTTAAAAGAATTGTATGACAAAGTAAATCTGAAAGAGATTAACAAACGGCTGAAAAGTTATACAATGGTGTTTCTGAATAACCCTTTGGTTAATCCTGCCAAGAAAGCTAATGGAGCTGGAGAAAGTACTTATCACCATTTATTAAATGCCATTATGGATAGTTTTGAATCCGAAGGCGATAATGTGTGCGAAATTTCAGGTTTACGATTTAGTAAAACTTTCGAGAATTTTTATGAGGAGGAAATAGAACGCCAAAAAGAATTACTTATAAGAGACATTAAAGACGAGAAGCAACTCAAAAAAGAGATAAGGAATATTGAAAAAACAGACACGCACGTGAATCGATCCTGGTTTCCTTTGATTGGAGGTTTAGGTTCAGATGCACAAGCTTTGCCCCAGGCAAAGTTTACAGTGCACATACATCCAATATGTGTTCCTATTCTTCAATTTTTACCGTTGTCTGCGTTGTTGTATAAACGAGGGGTTTTATTGGTGGATTCGGCCAATTTTGAGTTGTCAAGAGCGATGGTGGCTGAAAATGCGAGGGTAGTAGCAGAAAAAATTCAAACTATTCCTACAAAGGAGCGAGTAGAGAATGTCAGAAATTTTTCTAGGGGAGATTATATGATTAAGGTATTGGAGGTCCTAAATAGGAAGGAGTATTTCGAAGAGACTTACTCAGATTTGAATATGTGGAGTTTTTCCAATTTCGGCAATGATGCAAGTTGTAAAATAGACAGACTACCCAATTCCTTTATCAGAAAACTCCAACGGCTATATAAGAACGCTAAAATTGAAAGAGAGCTCAGAGAAATTTTATCCAACAATGAAATAGCTTTTAACTTCCTTGAATGCCTGGAAGAGAATAGTGATTGGTCCTTGCTCTATCCTGGTGTATTTGGAAGTGGGAAAAAGAAAATGGAATATGAGGGTGTTTCCCCTGAATTTTTGGAAGCCTATTATGAAGAGATAGGCAGAAGCCATTTTGTTTCTATAGCAAAATATATTGCAGGATTAATCGAAAAATACAAATCCCATACATTCGAAAAAATATTGAATAAAAAATATGGATGGAATGATCCCGAATATCGGGTAGAACTGTTTAAAGTGTTTGTTAAGGCTACGGAAAATGGTGAATGGAGTATGGCAGATCATATTACCATTCTTGATAACAAGGAGGAGTTGCCCGTTAAAAATAACTATTATCAACTACATAAATTAATCCATTTCTTTACGCAAAAGAAGATTTATAGTAATGTGCTGTGGAAGATTGATGTGTCAAAAGCAAGAGTTTATAAAGCATGTACCTGGATAATAGGTCTGATCCAGAATGATTCAAAAATCAATACAATAAAGTCTAATCTGATTAATCCGAATGAATATACTAAAGTTGGATATGACAGAGTTATTTTTGATGCTATTGATAATTTTGAAGTGGAAATTGAAAATGTCATAGAAGTACTATATGACAATGCCTTTACTTTTAAGAAGTTTGGGTTGAATGAACTTTTGAGAATATTCTTTTCTCAACCTCAACAAGAAGTGTTTTCGGTTTTACCTTGGGAAAGTAGATTGAAAGAAGATCATAGTTTCAAAAAATGGCTTGATAGGATTCGACGTTTTTCAGACGATTATCGGAATTACTATTATATGAAATATCAAAAATCGACCGAAGACAGGGCGCCATACAATAAATTTATTAAGACAGTTAGTAGTATCGTAAAGGAGAATGATCAATTTTATTCTTTGCTTAACGAAATGATTTATAATACCAATCAGTTTATAAAAGAAAATGAACGAATAAAAAGCGATAAGTGGAGGGTAGAG
Source organism: Chitinophaga varians (assembly GCF_012641275.1). NCBI lineage: Bacteria > Pseudomonadati > Bacteroidota > Chitinophagia > Chitinophagales > Chitinophagaceae > Chitinophaga > Chitinophaga varians. Next base: position 1,342,958 of record NZ_JABAIA010000002.1, read on the forward strand.
GATCTGTTGACTAATCCACTTGGAAATAATACGTGGAACATCTGTGTGCTGGCGATTAAATTTTTATTGAGACAATCGGCCGTAAAACCTTTAACAGAAAAAGATATCGTTAACAAAAACCAAAACTAACCTATTATGTCAAATTTGAATAATATTGCAGGCGCACTGTTAATTGATGCAACCGCGACCTTCCTTAACGGAGCAGGTCTGGGAGTTCAGGAGGATAAAAACCGTGTAATACCTAAAACCTATAGAGAGAAAGTGAACGACAGGGTGGAAGAGGTGCCCTATGTGTCTGCCCAGTCATGGAGAAGGTGGCTAAGGGATACAGCCAATGAGGAGAACAACTGGAATCCCAGCGAATTACGGGCTATAGGAGAAGGTTCTGAAAAGGGAAATACCAATAAAATAGCGACTGAGTTAAATCCCATTGATTTTCCTGAAGATGATTTATTTGGTTATATGAAAGCCGGAGCCAAGGGTGAAGAAAGCATTCAAAGAACTTCCCCTTTTAAATCATCTATTTTGAAGGGGATAAAAAATATGCGTACAGTAAATATAGATGAGGCATTTGTTCACCTGAAAGAAGGAACCCCATTACCTTATTCCACAAAGTTCTACTCAACACATCTGGAAGGTTTTTTTAACCTGGAATATTATCGTTTAGGTGTATATGACAATCTTGGGAGTAGACAGGAATTATCTTCTGAATTGGTGGAGAAACACGCGGATAAATTTAACAAATCTGATTTAGGAGGTAAATTTAAGCGGTATGAACTGAAAAATGGAGCCGAAGTCAGAAAGGAGCATGCTGCGGGATTGTTGAAAGGATTGGCTTATTTGAGAGGTGGGGCAAAACAAGCGGCATTTGGCGCTGATGTATCTCCTAAAGTTTTAATTTTTGCCGGGCTGGGATCGGCAAACCCAATTTTTAATAATTTATTTATTGGAACGGGAGAAAGACCAATTTTGAATATTGATTTGTTGCTGGAGTTATCAAATGACTATAAAAGCAGGCTGGCAACTCCAATTTATGTTGGATTAAGAAAAGGTTATCTGCAAAATGAAGAGGAAGTTACAAAAAGATTAGAGGAGGGTTTTGTACTGGCCTCCCCAATAGAAATAGTAAACCAATTCACCAAAGCCTATTTAACGAATGGATAAATTACTGGAAGTGCGATTTTCAGGATGGACGTCTACTCCCCGGTTACCGTTTATTCTGTCAGGAAATGCTCTTTGTATGCATACACCGAGCTACTCCCTGGTTTTAGGAATTATCGGGTGCTGTCTTGGAAGGGTCGTTTTGCCTAAAGAAGTCAGGATCGGATTTAAATATTCTTACGACACTGTTGCGCAGGACCTGGAGACGAGGCAACGTCTTGAGTTTAATGGGAGGAAGATAAAACAACATAGCGAGGGTACAGATGCTTATATACGGGAATTTCACACATCTCCCAGGCTGCTAATTTGGATTGACAGGATTGACTGGATGGAGTATTTTGAAAATCCAGTGGGAACTCCATCTCTGGGGCGATCACAAGATATTCTAAAAATAGAGAACGTCTCAATAGTTGAAGTCGAAAAGGTGGGTAAAGGAAATATGGGTGGCTCGTTATTGCCATTCTCTGCTGGACTACGTGCAGGTGGGCAGTTGGTGCAATTAGCCGAATCTTTCCTTGAAAATGAAGAAGTGGGTTCTGGTAGAAGACCTCAGGCGTCCAGGGTATTTATTTCTATACCACATGACAATGATGATGTAGTAGAGTTAAATAACATTTATCAAAAGAAATCGGAAGAACCAGTATCATTTTATTTGCACGAGTTTATTAATGAGTAAGCAGTATTTTGATCAATTTTGGGCAAAGGGTGATGGTGTAACCACTCTTGAGATGCATACCAGACATGTTATTACAGCGGCTATAAATTTATTGAAGTCGCTTCCTTTAAATGAGTCTGAGAGAGAATATTGGGAGCGGAAAATGGTGAGGTGCGCTGTTTTACACGATTTGGGTAAAATTCATAAGGAGTTTGTGGAAAAGTTGAAAGGCCATAAGGAGGGAGGCATTAGGCACGAGTTGGTGTCGCTGCTGTTGTGTATTAATTATTTGCAGCTGGATAATGATGAGCTATTCGCGATTGCGACACATCACAAAGGGATTGTAGATACGCATGGTCTGAAAGGGAGCTTTTTGCTTAACCAAATAATTGAATATATTGAACAGTGGTATAATTCAGACTCTTCGATTTTTCAAAGTAGACATATCCTTGACTGGTTACAGATCTTCGGGCTGAGTATGCCGATAGTTGAACAAGAGCCTGTGAAAAAGTTGCCCAAAGAAATGATAATGCTGTTAAATGTAGGATATCAAGCTAAAGCATTACCAGATCCCGAGCATAGGAGGCAGCTTTCTATGACCCGGGCTTTGTTGATGGCTTCGGACCATTTAGGCTCTGCAAGAAAGGAAAACGATATACCGCAATATAAACAGCTGGAACTGCGCGATTTTCAACCGGGTAAGGATGGGGAATATCTTCCATTTCGTCCATTTCAGGATCGGTTAAGAGGAATAAAAACAGATGTTATCCTGCATGCACCCACAGGGTCAGGGAAGACGGAAGCCGCGTTGAATTGGATATTTGCGAATCAAACTAAAAATTCAAGGGTGTTTTATTTGCTACCTTATACAGCAAGTATTAATGCAATGGTTTCCCGATTACAAATGCATTATAATGAGAATGTTGTAACCGCTTTACATTCTAAAACAATAGATTTTTTCTATGAACAGATTTCTGGTGAATATAACAATCTAGAGAAGGATTATAGAAAGATTGAGTTGGAAGCAAGAGATAGAAAATCGCTTTCCAGGGAGTTATTCTACCCAATAAAGGTCGCGACGTTGCATCAGATTCTGAAAACGTCCCTTAAGGGCAGGGGATGGGAGTTGGCTTTGTTCGATTATAAAAATGCGTTATTTGTTATTGATGAATTTCACACCTATGATGCTTTATTGACGGGCATGTTGTTGGCAACAATAAAGCTCTTCAAAAGAATGTTCAATGCTAAGTTTTTCTTTTTGTCAGCTACCATTCCTGATTTTATGCTGAACCTTATCATTGACGAAATTTATGCGGGTGATCAGTCAATGCTTGTTCGGCCAGACAGGACAAAGGAGCAAGACCGGGATGTGTTAGATAAAAAAAGGCACCGCTTGTATTGTAAGAGTACCGCTACAATTGAAGATGAAATAGGCCTGGTTAAGAAGTATTTGGACGCGGGAAGATCGGTTTTAATTGTTGTGAATAATGTGAAGACTGCGCAAAAGCTGTATAGGGAAATTGATATTGGTTGTACAGTACAACTTTTGCACAGCGGTTTAAATAGAAGGGACAGAACTGCCATTGAGAAATTGATTGTTGGCAAGGATATTTCGCTGCGTCCTCAATTGTTAATTGCTACTCAAGCTGTAGAAGTTAGCCTGGATATCGATTATGACGTTGCTTTTATAGAAAATGCCCCCATTGATGCTTTAATACAGCGATTTGGAAGAGTCAATAGAGCTGGAAAGAAGATGATTCCTCCAATAGATGGAAAACTGGGTTTTAATACTACTAGCGTTCCCGTTTACTTGTTTGAAAATTCAATTGGGGTTACACCATTCTATGATGTGAAGGTTTTGAAAGACACCTGGAGTGAATTGAGCCGCTTCAATCATTGCGAACTGGGAGAAGATGAGCTAATTGGCGTGTGTAACAATGTTTACAGGGATGGTTATAATGAGGAGCAGCAAAAAGACTTTAAGAATGGATTACATCATTCAGTCATCAATCAGTTTGAAGAAGAATGGATCGCCGGACATTGGCGAGATTGGGTTGAAGATATACTGAAGAATAATAATCAAAAGATTGAGGTGCTTTGTTTTAACCTCATTGAAGAATACCAGGAAAAGGTATCCCAAAGAAGATTTTTAGAAGCCAATCAATTATTGGTTCAGGTTTATGCTTACGAAGCAAAGATATCCAGAAACAAAATGATGGGAGATGTTTTGATTGCTGTTAACCTGGAATACAATCCGATGATTGGATATATAGAAAAGAAGATAACGGTTGACGATCAGATATGGGATTAGGTTTTGGGGATAATTCGAGCTTAAGTGACAGAGTGGTCACTGATATAATGTATTTTTCTAAAAATAATTTCTCTATTAATGAACATCACCGGAACACATGTTGCCTATCTGCATACTTGCAAACGAAAGCTATGGTTGTTTGCTAATGGTATACAAATGGAATATACTTCTGATATAGTTGCTGATGGTAAATTAGTTGCAGAAACTACTTACCTGGACCGATCCAGAAAATATACCGAGTTGGCCATTGATGGAATTAAAATAGATTTCTTCAATGTAAAGGACAAGATAGTTCACGAAGTAAAAAAATCGGATAAAGTGGAAGTTGCGCATGTTGCCCAGTTGAAATATTATCTTAGTGTTTTGGTAAGGAACGGAATTGTTGATCCGAAAGGGGTTATAGAATATCCCAGACTAAAGCAGAAAGAGTACGTTGAATGGAATGATGAATTTTTACTGCAAGCCAAACAATGGGAAGACGAAATTTGCCTGATTGTTCAGAGTGATATTTGTCCATCTATAGTGAAAAAGGGAATTTGTAAGAGTTGTAGTTATTATGAACTCTGTTATATAGCTGAAGTATGAAGAAAACGTACTACCTTTTCAATCCAGGTCGCATGAGCCGTAAGGACAATACACTTAAGTTTACTCCGGTGGATAACATGGGGAATGAAGGGGTTCCTAAATATATACCCATAGAAGGCGTGTCTGATCTGTTTTGTTTTGGTGCATTGGATGCCAATAGTGCTTTGTATAATTTTTTAGGTAAGGAACAGATTGCTGTACATTTTTTTGATTTTTATGAGCACTATACTGGTAGCTTTATGCCCAAGGATTATTTATTGGCGGGTCGCATGCAGATTGAGCAAACCAATCATTATATGTCGAAAAGTAAACGATTGGTAATTGCACGAAGGTTTGTAGAAGGTGCGGCGTTTAATATTGTAAAAAATCTGCGCTATTATCAGTCACGTGGGAAGGACTTAAGTTCTATAATTGAAACCATCGAGAAACTCTGTGAGTCCGTATCACAGGCAGTCGATATAGATGTGCTGATGGGGGTCGAAGGAAATATCAGGCAGATTTATTATGAGACCTTTAATGTGATATTAAATGATTTTTCGATGGATGGCCGCAGCAAACAGCCTCCGCAAAATGAAGTAAATGCGCTGGTTTCTTTTGGTAATATGATGTGTTATGCGCTTTGCCTGGGGCAAATTTATCATACTCAACTCAATCCGACTATCAGTTTTTTGCACGAGCCTGGATACAGAAGATATTCGCTGGCGTTGGATGTAGCCGAGATATTTAAACCTATTCTGGTTGACAGGGTTATTTTCAAGGTGCTGAATAAAAAGGAAATTCAGGCACGGGACTTTGATGTTCAGGTAAACAGCGTATTATTGAAAGATGCGGCCCGTAAGATATTTGTGAGAGCGTTTGAAGAGCGCCTGAATGAAACTATTAAGCATAGATCACTCAACAGGCATGTTAGTTATAAGCATTTAGTAAAGTTGGAATGCTATAAGCTCACCAAACATATTTTAAATATGGAGGAATATAGGCCCTTTAAAAGTTGGTGGTAACATGTATGTAATTCTGGTTTACGATATTGGAGAGAAACGTGTAGGGAAAATGCTCAAGCTGTGTAGACAGTATTTGAATTGGATACAGAACAGTGTATTTGAAGGGGAAATCACCGATGTGAAGCTAAAAGAGTTAGGCTTCCGGGCAAAGGAAATAATGAAGATGGAAGAGGATAGCCTGATTATTTTCAAAAGTAGAAATGAAAAGTGGCTGGATAAGCAGATCTTAGGAAAGGAAAAGAGCGAGCCGGATATTTTTCTGTAGTTGTCGAATATTATGTTATTTGTAATTTGGGATCCGTCCTTTAATACAGGTACTTTGTAAGTTGTTGACTATCAGTGTGGTGCAAGGTTGTCGGTGCTAGGACAAAATCCAGGTATTTCGCATCGACAACTTTTTGTAGGAAATAGCTTCTTCTTATGAGTTATAAAGCTTTGAAAATGAGCTTTTTTTGTCGTCGATTTGGCGGGTCATAATCGAACCATAGTGGAATTGAAATTTGTTGGTAAAGCTCCATGTTCCGGGCAATCATTGGTCATAATCGAACCATAGTGGAATTGAAATATTGTGATCTTTGTATTGTTGTTCGGCCGCCTGCTGTTTGTCATAATCGAACCATAGTGGAATTGAAATATCATCGCAGGTAGCTGACTTCTTCACTGCGAAGCCGTCATAATCGAACCATAGTGGAATTGAAATAGTATAAATTCCAGAGGCCTTACGTTGGCCAGGACCGTCATAATCGAACCATAGTGGAATTGAAATTATAATTGGGATTACCGTGGCGTAAAGGCTGACAGTAGTCATAATCGAACCATAGTGGAATTGAAATTTGATAAGCGCAGAACCCTTGCAGGCAAGTATTTCCGTCATAATCGAACCATAGTGGAATTGAAATGAGATAGAAGACAGGCATCCAGACAGTGATATTGAGATGTCATAATCGAACCATAGTGGAATTGAAATACAGATGGCTGTTGGTGCTGGCATTCATCCCCGCAGGTCATAATCGAACCATAGTGGAATTGAAATACTCTTCTGTTAAAATGAGCGGCATCCGGCCCGCATAGTCATAATCGAACCATAGTGGAATTGAAATGTGATTTGCGCATTTGCTCTAATGATTCGCTTTGGTCGTCATAATCGAACCATAGTGGAATTGAAATTACATTTTGAACTTGTCTCCATTGACACACAAATGTCATAATCGAACCATAGTGGAATTGAAATAACAAGAGCACAGGACGAGAAGTGAGGCCCGCGACGTCATAATCGAACCATAGTGGAATTGAAATTGTGTAGCAAACGCGCCTTATCGAAAGAAGATGCGCGTCATAATCGAACCATAGTGGAATTGAAATCTGAAATGTAATATTGTTCGTCATTGGGGTCAGGCAGTCATAATCGAACCATAGTGGAATTGAAATCTGAAATATAAGTCTACTTGGATGGGGGAAATGACTGTCATAATCGAACCATAGTGGAATTGAAATACAATTCAAATGTCAGTTCCCCTACTTTGAACCGGGTCATAATCGAACCATAGTGGAATTGAAATACATGAAGTATTATGACTACATGAAGACTGCATTCGGTCATAATCGAACCATAGTGGAATTGAAATTTGCCAGTTCCTCCGTGAGGACCAGCGGCATACGGGTTATAATCGAACCATAGTGGAATTGAAATTCCGTACATGTTTGATGTTCTTGTTAGGGTCTGATAGTTATAATCGAACCATAGTGGAATTGAAATTACAGATCCAGTACACGCTGGGTATCATTTTTCCGGTCATAATCGAACCATAGTGGAATTGAAATGAAGATGCCGACGACCTGAACATGCCGGAACTGGCAGTCATAATCGAACCATAGTGGAATTGAAATGTATAAAGACCGGACCAGCTACCGTAAAATCGGAAGGGTCATATCGAACCATAGTGGAATTGAAATCCGTAACAAAACGCAACATGTCTTAACCAACAAACAGTCATAATCGAACCCTAGTGGAATTGAAATGCTTCGCCGGCCCTTTGGATTTGCTTTTTACCTCAAGTCATAATCGAACCATAGTGGAATTGAAATCCGGTTTAACGACCGTGTTGCCAGCCTGCACAAAATGGTCATAATCGAACCATGGTGGAATTGAAATCCCATGTAGGCCGTGCCCGCAGTCTGTGCTATCTTCGTCATAATCGAACCATACTGGAATTGAAACATCCGGGACACAAATATCGTCCTCCTGTTCATCAGGATCATATTGGAGTTAAACCCAAGCAAAAAAAATGAAAATCAAAAAAAGCAGAAGAGTAATTTTTAAAAGTCGGGGCATAAAAAAACCGTCGCTAATCTACTGTCTTTCAAATAGTTGCGACGGTTTCGTGTACCCCAGATGGGAGTTGAACCCACACTCGCATTGCTGCGAACGGGATTTTAAGTCCCGCGTGTCTACCAATTCCACCACCAGGGTATCAAGGTGTAAAACCTGGAGCGGAAGACCGGGCTCGAACCGGCCACCCCGACCTTGGCAAGGTCGTGCTCTACCAAATGAGCTACTTCCGCAGGTTGTCTAATATAAGAACTTTTTCAACGTTTTAGCCATGGCTTTTTTCGTTGGGACTGCAAAGATAGTAATCTTTTTGAAGCTGCAAAATTTTTTTAGCGTTGAGCTAAAAGAATTTATGTATTCCGGAAAATTTAACTGCAATTAAGGCTTCAGCTCATAGCTGTATTTTACCATACCCAGCAGCTCTTTCCCTTTGCCATAACAGGTTTCTTTGGATGGAAGCCCGTTGCCCTGGTACTCGTATTCCCAGATAGTGTAAGACGACGTTTGTGCATTGACGGTAGTCATCTTCGTTACCTGTCCCTGGGCATTGTATTCAAAGATATAGTCTGGCAGCATACGCTTCTTCGCAGGCTGATAGCGGTATACATCGGTCAACTGACCGTTTTTGTCATAGTTGTAATAGGTACGTTTGGCAGGCACGCCTTTACGCTGCTCCAGCTCTTCGGTAACATGACCGGCACTGTCTGTCTTAAAAGCCACCACCGCAGAGTCGGTGCTGTTGCTCTTTTTCTGTACCATCTGCTGCAGGTGCCCGGCGCTGTCGTAGGTGTAGTTACGGGTCTCGTCAAAACGGATTTTGCTCTCCCGGGCAACGGAGCTGCTGCTGACAGACTGCAGTCTGCCCTGGGCGTCATAACGGTATAACGTGGTGGTGATACTGGCGGTGGAACTGTCCACTGTCCTGGTCAGCTGCCCCTTGGCGGAAAAGGAGGAGGTAAGGGCGGAATAGCCGGTGGCGGTGGACTGCGTCTGCGATTTCATCTGGTGATAGGTAGGGCTCAGGCTGCGCTCGCAGCGGAAATCCCGGTCAATCTCCATATTGGCGTCCAGCGTCATCACCCGCTGCAGCTGCACCTTGTTCTCCTTCAGCAAGGCCATGGTGGCCATGGTCTGCTGCGTATTATAGATGTCCTGGAAATAAAACTGTGCATATGCTTTGCTGCCCACGGCCAGCATTCCCAATACCAATAGAATCGTCTTCTTCATGTAGGTATGATCGCAGATTTTTTGATGGTGACAATTACGACAAATGTAAAACGCAATTTTCATATTAAAATTTTTTGACCACATAAACTAGCTGCCGATTATTATTTATCTTGGTGGCCGATTTCATATTACAACCATCTAAATCGCGTGAAAACACAACCTTTACGGTCTGAGAAAAACTGTCTCAACTGCGGTACGGAGGTGCCCCAACGTTTTTGCACTCACTGTGGACAGGAAAATACAGTACAACATGAAAGTTTTGGCCATCTGGCAGGGCATGTCGTGGCTGATATCGTCCACTACGACTCCAAGTTCCTGACAACCCTCAAATACCTGGTTGTCCGCCCGGGTTTCCTGACGAAAGAATACTGGGCCGGTAGAAGAAAACGTTACGTCAATCCCATTCAACTGTATATTTTCATCTCCTTTGTGTTTTTCCTGTTCTTTGCTATCCTTACTCATTCACCGGAAGATCATGCGGACAGGAAAAAAACGGTACACAAGGAAACGGCTGTTCATCCTAAGGACGATAAGGTGGTAGACCTCAGTGCCATGGATACCCATTACAGCAGCGAAGCGGAATTCGACTCGTTACAGGCGGCCCTCCCTCCGGATAAAAGGCTCACAGGGGTCGAGTACCGCTGGCAGCGCCGCATCGCGGGACTAAAGGAAAGCGGCCAGACCGCTGATCAGGTGATAATGGAAATGTTCTCCCATAGTCTGCCTAAAATCATGTTCCTCCTGATGCCACTGTTTGCACTAATGGTGAAGTGGAGCCACCGCAAACGTAAACTGGTATATACAGACCATGCCATTTTCACTATTCATATCCACTCCTTCCTGTTTATCATCCTTTTTGTAGGACTGGTGGTCCGTTATTTTGTTCATGACGATATGCCGCTGGACCTGGCCTACTGGGGCGGATTCTTCTATCTGGTATTGGCATTGAAAAATGCCTATCAGCAGTCTTTCTGGAAATCGTTTTTCAAAGGAACATTGCTTTTTACCGGCTACGTGTTCATCGCGGCGATAGTATTCATGGCGTTTATATTCGCAGTGCTGTCCGTATAATGCCCTTATCTGATTAGAAATTCATATTACAACTGTCTATATCGCGTGAAATCACAACACTTACGCTCTGAAAAAAACTGTCTCAACTGTGGTACGGAAGTGCCGGAACGCTATTGTCCGCTCTGTGGACAGGAAAATACAGTGCAGCACGAAACCTTTGGCCACCTGGTCGGGCATGTGGTGGCGGATATCGTCCACTACGATTCCCAGTTCCTGAAAACACTCAAATACCTGACCATCCGCCCCGGCTTCCTGACAAAGGAATACTGGGCCGGAAGAAGGGTCCGGTACGTCAATCCCATCAAACTATACGTATTCGTATCATTCGTGTTCTTCTTCGCCATGGCACTGATCAATAACTCAAAAGACCATGGAAAGAAACCGGTAGTGCATGCAAGCACGGCAACAACGCGAACAGAAGAAAAACAGGTGTACGACGGAACCGATTATCGCAGCGTGGCAGAATATGATTCTGTACAGGCGTCGCTGCCCGCGGATAAACGTAACCACGGACTGGAAGACCGCATGGAGCGCAACCTTGCCAGGATGCGGGAGCACAAGCAAGGCAGCAGGGCGGCGTTTGTGGAGATGTTTGTCCATAGCCTGCCCAAGATCATGTTTATCCTTATGCCATTGTTCGCCCTAATGGTGAAATGGACGCACCGCAAACGTGGGCTGGTATACACTGATCACGCCATTTTTACCATTCATTTTCACGCTTTTCTGTTTATCATTCTTTTGGTGGCGCTGGTGATACGGTTCTTCATCCACAGGGAAACACCGCTGAACCTGGCCTACTGGGGCATATTCCTCTATCTGTTGCTGGCGCTGAGAAATGCCTACCAACAATCATTCTGGAAGGCGCTGATAAAAGCGCTGCTGCTTTACCTGGGATATTTTATCGTGGCGCTTACGGTATTCGTGCTTTTTTTCTTCGTGATGCTGCTGGCCTGACCTTTAGTCTTTATTTTATAACCATGTACGTCCCGTGAAATCACAACACTTACGCTCTGAGAAAAACTGTCTCAACTGCGGTACGGAAGTGCCGGAACGTTATTGTCCGCTATGTGGACAGGAAAATACCGTGCAGCACGAAAGCTTCGGCCACCTGGTGGGCCACGTGGTGGCGGACATCGTTCATTACGACTCCCAATTGCTGGCAACATTGAAATACCTGACCATACGTCCGGGCTTTCTGACAACAGAATACTGGGCCGGCAGAAGGGTGCGTTATGTGAACCCGATTAAACTGTACATATTCATATCGGCCGTCTTTTTCTTCTTCTTTCTGACGCTGGCCGGCAGCCAAAAAGACCATAATGCCAGGCCAGGCATTCAGACAGACCTGGTGGATATGGAGGTAGGGGACATAGGCTCCGATTATAAAAGTGTGGCGGAATATGATTCCGCGCAGGCTGCCAAACCGGCCAATAAACGGTATACAGGGCTGGAAGACCGCATGCAACGCCGCCTTGCAAGAATGCGGGAAAACAAACAAAGCGCTAAAGAGGTGATCCGGGAAATGTTTACGCATAACCTGCCAAAGATCATGTTTATCCTCATGCCGCTCTTTGCGCTGCTGGTAAAATGGACGCATCGCAAGCGCCACCTTGTATACGTTGATCACGCCATCTTCACGGTACATGTCCATTCTTTCCTGTTTATCATTCTCTTTGTGGGACTGGTGGTACGCTATTTTGTTCACGATGATTTACCGCTGGACCTGGCCTACTGGGGCGTATTTTTTTATCTGGTATTCGCACTGAAAAACGCTTATCAGCAGTCATTCTGGAAATCGTTGCTGAAAGCGTTGTTGCTGTACTGTGGATATTTCACGGTGGCTGTGATATTGTTCGTAGCTTTTCTGTTTGGCGTGCTTGCCAGCTTTTGATAACGACAGGAAGATAAAATATTATCTTTTTTCTTTAAATTGAGTGATGCAACCGGAATTTATTATCATACACCAGCAAGTGGCGCCCTATGTGGCCCACATCCAGTTAAACAGGCCCAAAGAACTGAATGCCCTGAACCTCCAGCTGATGGGCGAATTACGCGATGCCCTGAAACTCCTCGATGCGGATGAACAGGTACGTGCGATCGTCCTCAGCGGCAATGAAAAAGCTTTCGCCGCAGGCGCTGATATCAAACAGATGGCGGAAAAGTCTGCTATCGACATGTTTAATACAGACCAGTTCAGCACCTGGGACACCATCAAAAGAACAAAAAAACCTATCATCGCGGCAGTGAGCGGCTTCGCCCTGGGCGGCGGCTGCGAACTGATGATGCTCTGTGATATGATCGTGGCCAGCGAGACAGCCCGCTTCGGCCAGCCGGAAATAAAACTGGGCGTAATGCCTGGCGCCGGCGGTACACAGCGACTGACCCGCGCGGTAGGTAAAGCCCTTGCCATGGAGATGGTGCTCACCGGCCGCTTTATTACGGCCCAGGAAGCACAACAGGCCGGCCTGATCAACCGCGTAGTGCCGGTGGAACTGTTCCTGCAGGAGGCCATCAAACTGGCAGGTGAAGTGGCTGCTATGGCCCCGCTGGCAGTGAAAATGGCGAAAGAGGCCGTTCTCAAAGCTTTTGACACCACCCTCGATGAAGGCCTCCACTTCGAAAGGAAAAATTTCTACCTGCTCTTCGCTTCCTCCGATCAGAAGGAAGGTATGCAGGCGTTCATGGAGAAAAGAACCCCCGATTTTAAAGGTCAATAATCAACAAACAATATAAAAGATTGAAAAACCATTAAACTTTTTTGTTATTTGATTTGTTAACCTGATATCGAAGAAACCCGTAATTAGCAGCCGCATCGCAGGCTAGTGGTACCTGCAGGCTTTTGGCAACCCGTTTGTATTGATGACTAAAAATTTAACCATGACCGTTAAGTTGTTACCTGTAGCAATGCTTCTGATCAACTTCTGTTCAACGGCCTGTAATGGCCCTGCCCAGGAAATCAGGGCCGTCATGCTGGCAGATGACACCACAGCGCCTCCCACAGACACCATGATCGCCAATGGCGATACCATTCAGACCGACAGGATCGCTTCCTGGAAAAAATTTGAACAGTATAACGGACAATTCGCGGAGGAAGTGGCGCTGCTGGAACAGGAACCGTTGAGATCCCGCCTTGACCGGCTGTTGGGCAAAAACCGTAAAATCTTCATGGAACGCTTCAAAGTATGCCCGCCCATCGAAGTGGATGACAAAACCCTTTTCAATCAGGGCCGTATGCCCGATGAAACCGGTCCCTATGAAGCGGCCATCGCCATCGATATGGACCGCGATATCGTTTACGCGGCTTATTCCTTCCATAAAAACGTTATGATCTTCTCAGAGAAAAATGATACGCTTTACCCGGAGAAATTCAGACAGTGGCTTCACCGCTGATGATATAAAAGAGATCGCCCCTTGCTGAATCATATCAGCAAGGGGCGATCTCTTTATCTGGTAAGTTTATTTATCAAACTTATTTTTCAACGCTGCCAGCTTCGCCTGGAAATCGTTCATAGGCGCTTCCTTGGCTGGTTTTCCCTTGCGGTCGTCGCGGTGATCGTCACGACGGTCGTCACGACGCTCTCTGCGCGGTCCGCCACCGCCGCCCTGGGCTTTCTCCTGGTCTTTCATAGACAGGGAGATGCGTTTACGGGCGATATCCACTTCAAGAACGGTCACCTGTACCTTCTGGTTCAGCTTCACGGCTTCGTTCGGGTTGCTGATGAATTTGTTGGACATATGGGAGATATGCACCAGGCCATCCTGCTTTACCCCGATGTCCACGAAGGCGCCGAATGCGGTGATGTTGGTCACAACGCCTGGCAGTACCATGCCCACTTTCAGGTCTTCGATTTTGTGGATGCCTTCTGCGTATTCAAAGATAGCTATTTCATCACGCGGGTCGCGGCTGGGTTTGGCCAGCTCTTTCAGGATATCCTCAATGGTGAGCATACCGGCGTCTTCGCGTACGAAGTCTTTCGGGTTGATTTTTTTGCGCAGGTCTTCCTGGCCTATCAGTTCCTCAATGCTGCAGTGTTGCTTCTCGGCAATTTCTTTCACGAGGGCGTAGCGTTCAGGGTGTACGGCGGAATTGTCCAGCGGGTTGTCTCCGTTTTCAATGCGGAGGAAGCCGGCACACTGTTCAAAGGCTTTGTCACCCAGCCGGTGTACTTTCTTCAGCTGTGTACGGTTGCTGAAGGCGCCGTTTTCCTTGCGGTATTTCACGATGTTTTCCGCGAGGGAAGGGCCAAGGCCGGAAACATACGCCAGCAGGTGCTTGGAGGCGGTATTGAGGTTTACGCCCACATTGTTCACGCAGCTTACTACCACACGGTCAAGGCTCTGTTTCAGGGAAGACTGGTTCACGTCGTGTTGATATTGACCTACACCAATGGATTTGGGGTCGATCTTTACCAGTTCCGCCAGCGGATCGATCAGCCTGCGGCCGATGGACACGGCGCCGCGTACGGTCACGTCCTGGTCGGGGAATTCTTCACGGGCCACTTCAGAAGCGGAATACACGGAGGCGCCGCTTTCGTTGACCATAAACACGTTGATCTTTTTGCCGAAGTCTATCTTTTTAACAAACTCTTCTGTTTCGCGGCCGGCGGTACCGTTGCCTACGGCAATGGCCGCGGTATCGTACCGGTTAACCCATTTTTTCAGCAGGGCTTCGGCGTCATCTCTTTTATAGTTTTTCTCGAGCGGGAAAATCACGTCATGGTCCAGCATATTGCCCTGGTTGTCCAGTGCCACGGTCTTGCAACCGGTACGGTAACCCGGATCGATGGCGATCACGGCTTTAGGGCCGAGTGGCGCTGCCAGCAGCAGCTGACGCAGGTTCTCTGCAAATACGTCGATCGCTTCGGCATCTGCCTTCTCTTTGGCCACGGCCCTGAATTCATTCTCCAGGGAAGGGCGCAGCAGGCGTTTGTAAGCATCGGCGCCGGCTTTGGCCACCTGCTCGGCGGCAGCGCCCTTGCCAGTCACAAATTGTTTGTTGATCAGCTCCATGGCCTCTTCTTCCTGTGGCGCAATGGTGCTGAACAGTATGCCTTCAGACTCGGCACGCAGAATAGCCAGTACCCGGTGGGACGGCACTTCGCGCAGGTCTTCCGAAAAGTCGAAATAGTCTTTGTATTTGTTGCCTTCCTCTTCTTTGCCTTCGGCTACTTTGGAAGTCATCTTGCCGGTATGGGTAAAGAGTTTACGCAGTTTGTCACGGCATTCGGCGTTCTCATTGATCCATTCAGCGATAATGTCGCGGGCGCCTTTCAGGGCTTCTTCTGAAGAGGCTACCTGCTCGTTGATGAATGTCTCTGCAGCGCTGGTGTCTCCGTCCTGCTGGGCAAACAGCAGCTCGGCCAACGGCTGCAGCCCTTTCTCGATGGCCACGGTGGCGCGCGTCTTGCGTTTGGGCTTGTAGGGAAGATAGATGTCCTCCAGCTCTGCCAGCACCCAGGTACTCTCCAGTTTCTCCAGCAGCTCAGGGGTCATTTTCTCCTGCTCCGTAATGGTTTTGATAATAAACTCACGACGGTCGTCCACTTCTTTGTAACGCTTTTGCAGGTCTTCAATCTTGCCTATCTGCACCTCATCCAGACTGCCCGTCATCTCCTTGCGGTAACGGCTGATAAAGGGCACAGTAGACCCTTCGGACAATAACACCATGGTGTTCTCTGCCTGTTTGGCGGAGATGCCCAGTTCGGATGAAATAAGCGTAATGTGTTTCGCATTCATATCAATACTTTTTGGGATTTTTTTATGTTGGCAACAGACCCCGACACCTCTGTTTAAACAGGTATCTGCCCCGCCGCCAAATACTAAAATCGCTGAATTTTTTACAGCTCGCAAATGTAATTAAAAAGCCTTTTAATCAGAAAGCAATTTTACCCCCATTACCAGCCACGGGCAAAATGCCAAAATGACAAAATCTCTCTGTATTTTTACGGCTATGGAAAAGACAGCTACATTCGACAGATTGTTACAGATAATGGACGATTTAAGGGAAAAATGTCCCTGGGACCGCAAACAGACCATCCAGACACTGCGGCAACTGACCATTGAGGAAACCTATGAACTGGCGGATGCCATCACGGAGGAAGACTGGAAGTCCATCAGGGAAGAACTGGGAGATATCCTGCTCCACATCGTCTTCTACGCAAAAATCGGCTCCGAAAAACAACAATTCGATATCAACGATGTTATCAACGGCGTATGCGATAAACTCATCACCAGACATCCCCATATCTACGGCGATGTAAAGGTACAGGATGAAGAGGAAGTGAAACTGAACTGGGAAAAAATCAAACTGAAAGAAGGTAAAAAATCTGTCCTCAGCGGCGTGCCCGTTTCCCTGCCAGCTCTCGTAAAAGCCATGCGCCTGCAGGAAAAAGCGAAACAGACCGGCTTCGAATGGGACAACACCAGCCAGGTGTGGGATAAAGTAAAGGAAGAAGTGAATGAACTGGAAGAAGTGGCCAATACCGGCGACCAGGACGCCATAGAAGCGGAATTCGGCGATGTCATGTTCTCGTTGGTCAACTACTCCCGTTTCCTCAATATCGACGCGGAGAACGCCCTGGAACGCACCAACAAAAAATTCCAGCGCCGCTTTCAGCACATGGAAGCCCTCGCGCTCGAACAGGGCCGCCGCCTCAACGATATGGACCTAACGGAGATGGACACACTCTGGAATAAAGCGAAAGAAGCAGGCATGTAACCACATCCCCTGCTGATAATCCAATACCCAAATCAAATAATCAAATACTTTTGATTGATATAAAAGAAATACGTCTTTTTTTCCTCCGGCACGGATATCTTCTGATCGTTGCAGCATGGCTGTTCACCTTCGCCTTCCTGTTCAGCAACTATTGGGCATATTATTCTTCCCCGCAGGGCGTGAAAAGAAGTCTCGAGAAAAGCCTGCATCAACGGGAACAGTCATTTGATAAACTACTGAAAGACACTGCTGTGGTCAACAGCCTCTTTCAGCGCTCCTATGATGATAAAACACTGGAACGGATCGGTAAACGCGACTACTTCGTATTTGCCTACGACTCCAGCGCACAAGGCACCTGGCTTACCTTCTGGAGCACCAGCCAGGTACAGCCGGAAGATATGCCGGACGTGCTCCAGCCCGGCGCTCAGTTCGCGAAACTGAAAAACGGGTACTACGAGCTCATTACCCGGCAAATGAAAACATCGGGCAATCATCAGCATTTCGTGGTGGCAGCTATCCCGGTACGCATGGAATATGCGATCAGAAACAGCTTTCTCATCAGCCACTTTTATAACAAATCAGAACTGGGGCCGGAATACACTGTCCACATGGACCTCCCCAGCCTCATCCTGCCAGACCATACTATCCTGCCGGTGAAAAACGGGAACGATCAAACCCTCTTTTTCCTCGACTACAATAAAAGCATCCGCGCCCAGCCTCCCAATACGCTCAGCGTGATACTGCGCGTACTGGGTTGTATCTGCGTGCTCATTTTCCTTAACCTGTTCGCTACGCTGCTGGCCAAAAACACCAATCCGCTCTACGGGTTCCTGTTCCTTTTCCTCGTGGTCTTCAGCCTCCGCGTACTCAGCTACACCTACGCGTTCCCGTTCAATTTCCGCGCGCTGAACGTATTTAATCCGGTCATCTACGCGAAAGACGAAATATTCTATTCACTCGGTGACCTGCTGCTCAATGTGCTGCTGGCTTTTTGGATGATCCTGTTTTTCCGCGAACACGTTAAAACCATTAACCTGCCGGTGATCCGCAAACGCTGGCTGCAAAGCATCGTCATCATCGTGGCCAGCCTCCTGCTGTACATGGTGGAACAGTTCCTCGCAGACCTGATCCAGAGCCTCGTGATAGACTCCCATATATCGTTTGATGTGACCAACCCTTTCAGTCTCACTGAATACAGCCTGATCGGATTTGTGGTGCTCGGGTTTATCTCCTTCAGCTTCCTGTTTTTTTCCCAGATCATCAACTACCTGCTCAATGAGCTCACCAATTTCCAGTACCGCGCTAAATACGTGTGGCTGGCTGCCGTAGGCATCATCTGGCTGTTGTTCCGTATCCACAATCCCGAACTGCCTTTCTCGGTGGCCATGGTCATCTGGCTGCTGCTGTATATCGTGCTGCTCGACTTCCTGGCAGACCGTTTTGAAAGCAGTGTGGCCACAGTGCCTTTCCTTTTCTGGCTTTTCCTGCTCACCGTTACCACCTCCGGTGCATTGGTGTACTACAACGATCAGAAAGAACTGTCGGCCCGCGAAAAACTGGCCGCCGACCTATCCAAACAGAAAGATCCCTACCTGGAAATGCTGCTCAACGATCTGGGCAAAAAAATTGAACACGATGAATACATGCAGTACTTCTTTATGGACAAAGGGGCTAAACAGTCCAAAGCCCGTATGGAGGAAGTATTGCAGCAAAACTATTTCCAGGGCTACCTGAGCCGCTTTGACGTAACGTTTTATCCATACGATGAAAACGGTCAGCCGATCTATCCCGGCGACACGACCAGCCTCATCTCGTTCAACCGCCGCATGTTCTTTGAATCGGAAGTTTCTCCTTCAGATGTCAGTGGCAATGACCTCTATTACTACGAGCCCAGTTTCAACGACTATAACTATATCGGTAAAAAGGAATTCCATAATCCGGTAGACAATACGGGAACGGGCTGGCTGGTATATGTGCTTAAACCCAAGATATTCAGCCAGGAACGGCTGTATCCCGAGTTGCTGGTAGAGGGCGACCTCTATGACCGTAGCCGGGAATCACAGTCCAACTACTCATACGCGATCTATGATAAAGGGGTGCTGGTCAGTCATTACAGCGATTATCCGTTCCCCATCCGGCTGTATCCCGGCGATGTGCCGCCTGGCGAGCTTACCGTAAAAGATGTGGACAGACACTCTGAAATGATCTATCGTGCTTCACCGGAGAAGGTGGTGTTTGTGGTCAAACAAAGTCGTACGTTCGTTGAGTTTATCACGCTCTTTGCCTACATGTTCTGCCTGTTCCTGTTGATTATCGTGATGTACAAGGTGTTCGATCTGCTGATAAAGGCAAGGATGCGACTGAGCAACATCCGGGCATTGATCAATATCAGCATTCGTAAAAAAGTGCATGGCACCATCATTTTTGTGGTGGTATTCTCTTTTGTGATACTGGGTATCACCACCACCATGTTCTTTATCTGGCGATCGGAAGTACAGAACCGCGAGAAGCTCAGTAAAACGATGGGAGAGGTGGCCACCGATGTGGAAACGGTATTCCTCAATCAGCGAGACATGGACGAGATCGACAATATGTACGATCCCGTATTTAAGGAGAAGCTGACTGCCGCTTTGGGCAATATCGCCAATGAAAGGGCACTCGATATCAACGTATATGATGCGGACGGCAACCTGCGCCTCACCACACAACCACTGATGACGGAAAAAGGCCTCATATCCGGTAAAATGGAGCCTATGGCCTATTATGAGATATCCCGGCTGCAACATATTCAGTTTATCCAGACGGAAAAGATCGGCACTATGCCGTTCCTGTCAGGCTATATGCCGTTACGTAACCGCAGCGGCGATGTGATGGCTTATCTCAATGTGCCATATTTTGCTACACAGACAGAGCGTAACCAGCAGATCTCCAACTTCCTCGTGGCCCTGATCAATTTCAACGCGTTCATTTTCCTCATTGCGGGCATGGTGGCGCTGTTGATCACCAACTCCATCACAAGGTCATTCTCCCTGGTAACGGAGAAACTGCGGCATGTGAACCTGGGGCAGCGCAACGATGAAATTGAATGGGAGAAAGATGATGAAATCGGCGCGCTGGTGAAGGAATATAATAAGATGGTGCGTAAGCTGGAAGTGAGTGCCGCCCGGTTGGCCAAAAGCGAAAGGGAAGGGGCCTGGCGGGAAATGGCGCGGCAGGTGGCCCATGAGATCAAGAACCCGCTTACACCGATGAAACTGAGCATTCAGTACCTGCAAAGAGCCATCGCCGGCGATTCGCCCAATGTGAAGGAATTGTCTACCAATGTGGCCCGTACGCTGGTGGAACAGATAGAACACCTGTCCAATATCGCATCCGACTTCTCGGCTTTTGCGCGTATCGGTGAACCGAATAATGAGGTCGTACTGTTGAATGAAGTATTGTCTTCTTTGACGGGCCTGTATCAGACGCAGGAAGACTGTAATATCGAATATGTGGAACCAGGCAGGGCACTGTATGTTTTTGCCGATAAAACCCAGATGAACCGGTTGTTCACCAACCTGTTGCTCAATGCTATCCAGGCTATTCCGGAAGATACCCAGGGCCGTATCCGTGTGCGGCTGCAGGAAACAGTCGACCACTATGTGATTGTGAGCGTGGCCGACAATGGAGGTGGTATTTCACCGGAGGTACAGTCCAAAATCTTTGTGCCCAATTTCACCACCAAATCATCCGGCACGGGCTTAGGTCTTGCCATGTGTAAAAATATTGCCGAACAAACAAGGGGAGAGATCTGGTTTGAAACCAAGCTCAATGAAGGAACTACCTTCTATGTAAAACTTCCCCTGTACGATGCATTTCAATCCCAGGGCTGATGCCCTGGGATACGCTCTGATTCAGGTCCTTAAGAATAACTGGGTTTCCAGATTTTTGGGGCTTTCAGCACTAAGAATATGCAAGGGCAGTGGCAATTCATTGGCGCTAATCATTACTAATAATTCCTCTGATAAAAGAACCTGAATCTAAATGTAGCCCAGGGCTTCAGTCCTGGGACAAAAAAAGGGCTGGTCCGCATTGGACCAGCCCTTTTTCAATATCTTTTTCTCTTAGTTATTGCTGTGGAAGCTCTCCTGGATCTTTTCCAGCAATTTACTTTCAATCATTTGTTGTGCCAGCAGGATCATATTTTTGAAGGCAACGTTCTGGGAGATACCATGACCGATAATGACCGGTTTTGAAACGCCCAGCACGGGAGTGCCGCCATAAGATTCTGAGTCCAGTTTGTTCAGGTATTCATCGTTGATATTGCGTCTGGACGCGATATCGTAGATGGATTCGGCCATTTTTAAGATAATGTTGCCGGTAAAACCTTCACATACAATGACATCGGCTTTTTCGGTTAAAACATCTCTGCCTTCGATATTTCCGATGAAATTGATTTGTTTGTTTTCTTTTAACAGAGGGTAGGTGGCCTGGGCCAGTAAGTTGCCTTTACCTTCTTCTTCTCCGATATTCAGCAGACCCACCTTTGGATTGTCGACCTTCAGAATGTGTTTGGAATACAGGGAGCCGAGGACGGCAAATTGTACCAGGTTTTCAGGTTTACAGTCAGCGTTGATACCTACATCCAGCATAAGTCCTTGTGTACCGTTTTCACGGGGGACCAGGGTAGAAATAGTTGGGCGTTGCACACCATCAATGGCTTTAATGGAATAAAAGGTGCCCACCATCATGGCGCCGGTGTTGCCAGCGCTGATGAAAGCATCTATCTTCTCATTTTTCAGTAAATGAAAGCCAATAGAGATGGAGGATTGTGGCTTCTCTTTCAGTGCCTTGGTAGGGTGTTCATTCATCCCGATTACCTGGGATGAATGAACAACTGAATATTTTGATTGGTCCACCTGCGCTTCCGCTAATAAAGGGACCAGTTGTGACTCGTCCCCTATCAGCACCAGATGCGCATCAGATGCAACGGTGTCTAAAAATAATTTTACTCCTTTTACTGCTGCTGCGGGGGCAAAATCGCCTCCCATCATATCAAGCCCGATTCTCATGTAACTCAAGTTTGTCTTGTTAGCTCGGGTAAAAATAGTAAAATAAATTATTTAGCGGCGCTCTGTTTTTCCAACACTACTTTTCCTTTGTAGTACAGTTTGTTTTCTACCCAATGAGCACGATGTCTCAGGTGCACTTCACCGGTTGCGCTGTCTGTGCTTAATGTATCCGCTACCGCCTTATAATGCGTTCTTCTCTTTGCTGATCTCTGCTGAGAATGTCTGCGTTTAGGATTTGGCATTTTATTTAATTTTTAATTGTCCTTAAATTTATCCAACCCTTTCCAGATTGGGTTATCGTTCTCTTTAGCCTGCTGGTTCATACGTTCCAGCATTTCTATTACCTTGGGATCACATCCGCTTTTGCCGTCGGCAGTATCAGGATGGATACGTTGCATCGGAATGCTCAGGAGGATAAACTCGTATATCCATTCCGCCACGTTCAGATGGCTTTCGGTCTTGGAAATATACGCTACATCCGGATCGGCGTCCTCGTTGGCCATTTCTTCGGGATTGTCCACCATTTTCACAATCTGGTTAAACTCGTCCCAGAGCTGCAGTTCGTAAGGCTGCCCGCAACGGTCGCAGGTAACAGTTACCGTACCGCCGATCTCAAACTTCAGCAAAAAGAAATTCATCTTTTTGTCCAGCGTCAGGTTCACTGTCGCCTTACAATCACTGAAGTCCCTTTCTCCTTCAAAATGTTCAAAGAAATCCTCTCCGATCTCATATTGAAATGAATGCACCCCTGGTTTTAATCCAACAAAGGCTATATCAAATTCGCGGAGTGGTTTCATATCAATGTCCTCACTTTTAGAGGGATGCAAAGGTAATTAAATATTTGCAATTGCAAAAATTTCCTAAATTTGTTCACTATCGATATCCGGATTATATATATTTATATATCAGAATATCATCCATATTGCTGTTGCTTAACAGCGGGAGTGAGCCGCAAAGGTAAGGATTTCTGCCTTCATCTCATACCTGTTTTTTGCAATACAACCGTGAAATTGAAAACCTGAAGTCCCCTGGCCATCATAACCAATGACATCCAAAGGAAAGAATGCAAGGAAAATCCCGGCCCCTGACACGGCTCCAACACAGCCCCGTGACACCCCGGACATCTGCTCGCTGCCTATCCACGCTTGGCTCAGCCACACCAGCGCCGGTATTCTCGTGACAGATGAAAATTTCCGTTGCCGCTGGACAAACGACGTTTTGTTGCAGCGCCTGCCACATCCCATCCCGGAAAATCTGCCTTTTGACGACCTCATCCTGCTGCTGCAACCGGTCGTCGCCAATCAGGAAGCCTTCGCCGCCAAAATGAACGCCCTCCGGAATGAAAAAAAGCCCCTTTTCGGCTGGGAACTGGTGCTCGGAAACGGAACAACCGTAGAAGTGGCCTATACACCGCTTTTCAACGGCCCCGCCTTCCAGGGCAGCGTATGGCAGGTCATCAATATCACCCGTAAATACCAGTTCCAGGAAGAAATAAAACATAATGAGCACAAATTCCGCGTGATGCTCAACAACCTCAACGCGGCCATGTGCGAAACAGACCTGGACGGCAATATCACCCGCGTATATGAAAGCTTCTGCCGCCTCTCCGGGTACACGGAAGCTGAACTGCTGGGTAGAAACATCACCGACGTGTTCGTGCCGGAAGAAAACCGTGCCTTCGCCCGCGCCCTCCGCCGTAAACGCCTCTCGGAAAACGTGCCGCTGCTCTATGATATGGAAATTGTCCTGAAAGACGGCTCCCGCAGATGGGTGCTCGCCAGCTCGGCCAATGTGTACGACCGCAACGGCAACATCACCGGCGGCGCCGGCATCCATATGGACATCACCGGGCAAAAACGCCTCCAGCGCGACCTGGAAAACGCCCGCCGCCTGGCTGATGAAGCCCGCCTCGCTCAAAAAGACTTCCTGGCCAGCATGAGCCACGAAATACGTACCCCCCTCAACGCTATCATCGGCATGGCCCACCTCCTCGAGGAAACCAGCCTCGACGCGCAACAAAAGGAATACGTCAACATCCTCAAACACTCCTCCGGCATACTGCTGGGCATCGTCAGTGATATACTCGATATTTCCCGTATAGAAGCAGGGGAACTGCAGGTCAACCAACGGGAATTCAACCCCCGCGAACTGATACAGTCCCTGCGGCAGACCTTTGAACTGAAACTGGGCCGCCGGCCGGTCTCCATCACTGCTGAACTGGACGCCAACCTCAACACCTGGCTGATAGGCGACGATGTACTGTTGAACCAAATATTACTCAATTTGTTAGGTAATGCAGAGAAGTTTACCAGCGAAGGAGAAATAGCCATTAAAGCCACACAGGAAAGCTGGCTCGATAATACCCTCTGGGTCCGCTTCCGCGTATGTGACACCGGCATAGGCATCCGAAAAGACAAACTGGAGCTGATTTTTCACAACTATAAACAGGCAGAAGGGGACATCCGGGAAAAATATGGCGGCACAGGCCTCGGCCTCGCTATCGTCAAACAACTGGTGGAACTGCTCGGCGGTACCATCAGCGTGGAAGATTACCCGGGTTATAATACCTGCTTCGTCTTTGACCTTCCATTCATGGACAGCAGAAAACCCATCTCCGCATCGGGCAGCAAACCACGTAAAAAGCTGAAACAACGTACCTTTGAGGAAGCCCGTGTACTGGTAGTGGAAGATAATCAGATGAACCTGCGCTACATGATGAGCCTCCTGGAAAAATATAAAATCAATTACCAGCTGGCCACCAATGGACCCGATGCCACCTGGTTCCTCAACGCCCGGCAATATGATCTTATCCTCATGGATATCCGTATCCCCGGCATGAATGGACTGGAACTGGCCCAAAAAATCAGGACAGATGAAAACCAATTTAACGTGGCCACACCTATTATCGCCACTACGGCGGTGGCCATGGAAAACACCGCCGCCACCGTCAGGGCCGCCGGCATCACCGATATCCTTATTAAACCGTATACGCCGGACCAGCTACTACAGATCTTTAACAAATATCTCAACGAAGACGAAACAGAACTAATAATGGAAGAAGAAGTGCAGAATATCAGCGGATTTGAGTTCCACCCCGAATTGGACGTCAAGTATCTCACAGCGCTCTATGAGAACAATATTTCCTATGCCGCCGACTTATTTGAAATATTTATCCGGACCATCCGCGACGAAATCAAAAAATTACAGGCTATCGTAGATACGGGCGACTGGGAGCGGGTGAAGTTCCAGGTACACAAACTGAAACCCAACTTCGCCATGGTAGGCCTCACCTGGATCAGTGCCAAAATGCAGGAACTGGAAAACAACCTCCGCACCGGAGAACCACAACAGCCGGAAGGCACCACCCGCCTCTTCGATGAAATAGTGGCAGACGTGGATAAATACTACCCGGTCGTGGATGAGGAATATGCCCGCATGCGGGAGTTCGTGGACACAGCCTCCCATCCGCATCAATAGGCCTGCAATATTTCCCGTATGCTGCCGTGGTAACTGCCGCCAAATAATAACAGATGTACCAGTAAAGGATATAACTGACAAACGCCAATCCGCTGTTGCCACCCCGGCGACAGCGGCCACGCTGCCTGGTAGGCATAATAAAAACGGGTGTCGAAACCGCCAAATAACCGCGCCATCGCCAAATCCATCTCCCGGTGACCGAAATATACGGCCGGATCAAAGACACAAGCCCTGCCATCCGGACCGACCATAAAATTCCCCGACCATAAGTCGCCATGCAACAAGGCAGGCGCCTCGGCAGGAAACAACTGCGGCAACTGCCGGCAAAGCCGCTCCGCCTGCTGTACCATGCCCTGGTCTATCAGCTGCCGGTCGTAAGCCATTCTGATCAGCGGCATCAGCCGGTTGAAAGCGTAAAATACCGGCCAGCTGCTGTAAGGCGTGTTGTATTGCCGCAGCGTGCCGATATAATTCGGCGCAGGGTACCCGAAATGCGGCTGCGTTTTTTTATGCTGCTGCGCCAGCGACTGCGCAAAATGTTCCCAGAAATCCTGCACAGCGTTGCCTTTCAGCAACAACTCCATTAACAGATAGGCCTGCCCGTTACTCTGGCCATAAGCCAGCGGCTGCGGCACCGTCAGCGCCTGCGCATGATGCAACGCCTCCAGCCCCGCATACTCGGCGGCAAACATATCCGGATAACGACGGGCATCATTCAGCTTCAGAAAAAAATATCCCTCGTTGGTGCCTATACGAAATGTTTGGTTAATATCGCCACCATGTACGCTTTTTGCGTCATTAATATGTATTTTCACTTTCAGCTGTTCGGATAATGCCGCGCTCAGTTGTTTTTGTAGAATTTCATCGATCATGTTTCGCCACTTATATGGAAACAAAAGCCAAAATTAAAAAGAAGATCGTCCGTATTGTATTAACACTTGCGGGTATACTGTTGTTAAAGGGATGCTTTGCCTGGAGTAACCGCTTCAGCGATGTATACTTCCATAGGTGGTACAGCAGTGTCAGTACGGTATTTCGACAGTTAACAGGTATAGTACCATTCAGTGTTGGGGACGTAATATATACAGCCTGGATTGTAAGTGCCCTGTTTTATTTGTTAAAACTATGTTATAAACTCATCCGGCTGCAATGGGCGGAAGCAGGCTGGATCACCCTGCGCGGCATCCATTTTATCCTGAAACTGTACCTCGCTTTCCTCATTCTCTGGGGATTCAATTACGAACGGAATACCCTGCTGCGCGATACCGGTATTATCACCGGCGATTATAACACGCAACAACTCTACCAGCTGTCAGATACCCTGCTGCGGCTCACCAACGCCGAAAAACAACGCCTGGGCGATACCGTGGGCGTAACCGTGCCGGACAAAAACACGCCGCTGTTCGATAAGGCTGCAACAGCCTATCAGGCCGCCGCCGAACACTGGCCCGCTTTCCGCTATAAGGCGCCGAGCGTTAAAAAAGCCCTGTTCGGGGAATGGCTCAACTATCCCGGGGTGACCGGTTATCTGAATCCCTTTACACTGGAGGCTCAGGTCAACACTACCGTGCCACCGGTGATACAACCCATTATTACCTGCCATGAAATTGCCCATCAGCTGGGATATGCGCCGGAAGAAGAAGCCAATTTTGTGGGATACCTCGCCGCCACCAGTATTCAGGATAGCCATTTCCGTTATGCGGCCAATTTTGATATGCTGCTCTATAGCGTGCGCCAGCTGGCCGTCAGGGACACCACGCTGGCAAAGGACATCTGGCACCGGGCGCTGCCCGGCGTAAAAGCGGACTATAAAAGCATTATTACTTTCTATGAAGAGTATACAGGCAAAGTGGACGATTACTCCACGGTCTTATATGACCAATACCTGAAAGCCAATAAACAAACGAAAGGTATCCGCAGCTACAGTGAAGTGACCGGATGGCTCATCGCCTGGTTTAAAATACGCTGATTAGTTCATCATCAGCACGTTCACACTGCGCTGCAGGATATTGAACGCTATCTCGGCCATCAGGTTTTCCCGGTCCAGGGTAGGGTTTACCTCCGTGATCTCAAAACAGCAGATCTTACGGTGCTGCATGAACTTGGCAATCAGGTCTTCCGCCTCACGTTCCCTTAAACCATTGCTCACCGGGGTGCCGGTACCTTTTGAAATGGAGGCGTCCAGGCTGTCTACGTCAAAAGACACGTAGATATAGTCGCAGTCGCTCAGGTAACGGAACACGGAACGGGAGATGTTCTCCGGGCCCTTGCGGCGTACTTCGTTGGTGGTGATCACCTTCATGCCATACTGTTTGATCAGGTAGTCCTCTTCTTTCTCATAATCTCTCAGGGAGATGAACACAATATCTTCCGGTAATACCTTGGGGGCGATCTTACCGATGTTTTTCAGCGCGTTCCACATACCAGTGGTAGGTTCGTCCAGGTCATGCACTTTACAGTCCAGGTTGTCCTCCGCGATGGCGGTGGCCAGCGGCATCCCGTGCATATTGCCGGAAGGGGTGGTGTAAGGCGTGTGCAGGTCGGCATGGGCGTCTATCCAGATCACGCCCAGCTTGGATTTGGGATGGGCCATCTTCAGTCCTGCGATAGTGGCGCCGGCGGTGCTGTGGTCGCCGGAAAGCAATACCGGGAACCAGTTGGCTTTTACCGTTTCACAGACGCTTTTGCTGATACGTTCGTACATATTCACAGTACCCTTGATCCTTTTGGCATAGGGAGATTCAATGGGCTCAAACAGCAGTTTGTTTTCCGTTTCAATGGCTTCGGTGGGAAAGTGTACAAAAAAGTTGCTCATGAAGTCCAGCGCAGCTATCTTGATCGCGTCCACCCCCAGGCTTGCGCCCCTGGTACCAGCCCCAATTTCCGACTTGACTTCTATTATTTTAATGTTCTTCATAAAGTTTTCATTACCGGCAAGCTACAGGATTTTGGGAGAACACCCAAAGCAGCGCATCGGGCAATGGTAAAAAAAGGGTATATATTGTATAAACCAAATCCAATACAGTAGTGATATCGTCGCATTTTATTCAATAATTGCCGCAATATGGTTGACAACGTTGAATTTTCCGGGAGGCATTTTTTTAGGTGCTGATTTATAAATAATTTGGATTTTATCAACTATTCTTTTAAAAACACAACAATAACCATGGACTTTCAACTTACGGAAGAGCATCTTATGATTCAAAAGGCTGCGCGTGATTTCGCCCAAACGGAACTTTTGCCGGGGGTGATAGAGCGTGATGAGCATCAGAAATTTCCGGCAGAACAGATCAAAAAACTGGGCGAACTGGGATTTCTGGGCATGATGGTAAGCCCTAAATATGGCGGCGCAGGCCTGGATACCATCTCCTATGTGCTGGCGATGGAAGAAATATCGAAGGTAGATGCCTCCGCCTCCGTGGTGATGAGCGTAAATAATTCACTGGTTTGCTGGGGACTGGAAACCTACGGCACGGAAGAACAGAAACAGAAATACCTGGTGCCGCTGGCCAAAGGCGAAATCATAGGCGCTTTCCTGCTCAGCGAGCCGGAAGCCGGTTCTGATGCCACTTCCCAGCGTACTACCGCAGAAGATAAAGGCGACCATTATCTGCTCAACGGCACCAAAAACTGGATCACCAACGGTAACTCTGCCAGCGTATACCTGGTGATGGCCCAAACCCATCCGGAAAAAGGCAGCAAAGGTATCAACGCCCTCATCGTGGAGAAAAACAGCCCGGGCGTGACCGTAGGAGCCAAAGAAAACAAACTGGGCATCCGCGGCTCCGACACCCACAGCATTATGTTCCAGGATGTGGTAGTGCCTAAGGAAAACAGGATAGGGGAAGACGGCTTCGGCTTCAAATTTGCCATGAAAACACTCGGCGGCGGCCGTATCGGCATCGCTTCCCAGGCACTGGGCATCGCCAGCGGCGCGTACGAACTGGCCGTGAAATACTCCAAAGAAAGAAAAGCATTCGGAAAAGAAATATCCCAGCACCAGGCCATCCAGTTCAAACTGGCGGACATGGCCACCAAAATCGAGGCGTCACGGTTGCTATGCCTGAAAGCGGCATGGGAAAAAGACCATCACCTCGACTATACCCTCAGCGGGTCTATGGCTAAAGTGTTCTCTTCTGAAACTGCCATGTGGGTCACCACAGAAGCAGTACAGGTACACGGCGGCTATGGCTACGTGAAAGAGTACCACGTTGAACGCCTCATGCGCGACGCGAAGATCACCCAGATATACGAAGGCACCTCCGAAGTGCAGCGTATCGTGATCAGCCGCTCTATACTGGCGTAATCATCACCAAATATTCACAGCCGCCCCGGGACCCCAACCCCGGGGCGCTTTATTTTACACCAGCATTGTTTATTTTTGCCGGATGGCTATCAACATCAATGCTTATAATGAAGTGCTGTCCCAACTGAAGCCTTATCATGCCAAACTGGTAGCGGTTTCCAAAACCAAGCCGGTGGAAGACATCGAGGCATACTATGCAACAGGGCAGCGCATCTTTGGCGAAAACTACGTACAGGAGCTCGTGGAAAAACAGGCCGCACTGCCGGCCGACATCGAATGGCATTTTATCGGGCACCTCCAGTCCAATAAAGTCAAATACCTGGCTCCTTTTGTGCACACCATCCATGCAGTAGACAGTCTCAAACTGTTGCAGGAAATCAATAAACAGGCGGCTAAAAACCAACGGGTGATCAACTGCCTCTTACAGGTCCACATTGCAGCAGAAGAAACAAAATTCGGCATGGACGAGCAGGAGTTACAGCAACTGCTTACCTCGTGGAACAGCCACCAGCAGGATTTTGCACACGTCCGTATCGCCGGTATGATGGGAATGGCCACCAATACCGAAAATGAAACACAGGTCCGCCAAGAGTTCCACCAGCTCCACCAGTTATTCGGCTCTGTTAAAACCACTTTTTTTAACACACAGGATTATTTCAGGGAACTATCCATCGGCATGAGCGCTGATTATACCATCGCACTGGAGGAGGGCAGCACCATGGTACGCATCGGCAGCCTGCTGTTTGGAGAAAGGAACTACAACAAGTAACTTATGAAACGACTTTGGATCTACTGCCTCGCAGGTATCGGCATGACCGCCTGCAATACCGGCAACGCAAAAAAAGAATTGACGCCGGGCACCTGGCAGGCCAGCCTGCACCGCCCCGATGGCGCTGACATCGTCTTTAACTTCCTGGTGAAAGATACCGCCGGCAAAAAAGTACTCTATGTCCTCAACGCCACAGACAAACTGCTGGTAGATGATGTGAAAGTCTCCGGTGACTCTGTCTTCATTAAAATGCCTTTCTTCGATTCTGATTTTAAAGCCCGTTTCGCTGACGGCGGCAACCTCGAAGGACAATGGACCCGCCACCTGGCAGATAAAGACGTGTCTGTGCCTTTTACCGCTAAACCCAATACCGCGGAACGTTTCCCTAAAGGCGCCGCTCCTTCGCAACAGGTGACCGGCCGCTGGGTGACCACCTTCGTGGATAAAGACAATAAAACCAGCAACGCTATCGGTGAATTTAAACAGATGGGCGACCTGGTACACGGCACTTTCCTCACCACCACAGGCGACTACCGCTTCCTCGAGGGCGGCATGGACGGCGATACCCTCCGCCTGTCTACGTTCGACGGCTCCCATGCTTATTTCTTCAAAGCCGTGGTGAAAAAAGACAGCATCGTGAACGGCCGCTTCTTTGCCGGTATCGGTGATCATGTGGAAGACTGGTCTGCTGTAAAAAATGATACCGCCAAACTGCCCGATGAACGTACCATCGCTACCATAAAACCAGGACAGTCAAAACTCGATTTTACTTTCCCTGATATGAACGGTAACAAAGTCAGCATTAATGACGATCGCTTCAAAAACAAGGTAGTCGTGATCACCCTGATGGGTTCCTGGTGCCCGAACTGTATGGACGAAACCGGTTTCCTCAGTGAATGGTACAAAAAAAATAAAGACCGCGGCGTGGAAGTGATCGGATTATCCTACGAACGCACTCCTGACTTCGAAAAATCCAAAAAAGCACTTGCCGGTTTCCTGACCCGTTTCGATGTGCAGTACCCTGTACTGATCACCGGTGTTACGCCGGCAGACCCGGAAAAAGGAGAGAAGACCCTCCCGCAGCTGACAGGCATCAAAGGTTTTCCGACCACCATTTTCATCGATAAAAAAGGAAATGTGAAAGAAGTGCATACCGGTTTCTCCGGACCAGGCACGGGAGAACATTATGAACAGTTCAAAGCCGACTTTGAAAGGTTGATCAGCCAATTGCTGGAATCGTAATTTTAACCGATAAAATAGTGCAAATCCTTCCTGGTACACAGTTACCGGGAAGGATTTGACTTTTTAAGAAAATTTATTTTTTCATCTCTTTCAAAAAGTATTGAAAAATTAAAAAACTTACCTATTTTACTGCTCCGTTTGACTTTATGAATTCCACCATTATCTAACACGCTTGTCAATCCACCTCCGGAACAATGTCAATACTGGTATTGTTCCGGCAGGTATCGAAGCCTCCACGTTTAGCCTTGTAAATTCCACGTTTATTTCTTTCACGCTATCTTAACATTTGCGTTGGCCGTTATGGCCTGATATTTGAAAATCTTGCTTCACTGTGCAGGTTTAAACCACGCACGCGCTTTTTTTGTTAAACCACATAAAATCTACACATTATGTCTACTACCAAATTTTTAGCAGGAGCAATTGCAGGGTTAACCACAGGGATCGTTATTGGTATGTTAACAGCCCCGGAAAGTGGCGATAATACCCGTAGAAAAATCAGGCATACTGCGGATGACTGGCGTAACAAAATAAATGGTATGGTAAATCGTGGAGGTGAAGATCTGTCTGACCTGAAAGAAGTATTCGAAAAAGAAATTGACGGCCTGCAGGATGATACACGTGAACGCGTCTTACGGCTGATCAACAAAGCACAGGGAAAATACAACCGCTTTAAAAGAGAAGCCCTTTCATAAATTACAAATTACGAATTACGAATTACGAATTGAAAATTCGCTTTCGGAGCGGCTGGTTATTAGAGACCTCTCCATTCGTGAGTCCTTCATTCGTAATTCGTAATTCGTAATTTATGAAAGGATTTCCCCGGTTTCCATATAATTCTTAAAACGTTTGATATCCCGGTCGATCATATTTTCAAACGCAGGATTTAGCAGCCAGGCAAGGCCACTGCCCATATAGCCGGCCGGCGGCCGATAGGAGATCATCACATCCACTTCAGTCCCGCCATTGATCGTTTCCTGGAATGTAATACGACCGGCAGTGGCAATAGACGATCCGGGCAAAGACCGCCAGCCCAGCATTTCACCGGGTATCTCTTTCACAATTTCAGCGTCCCATTCCAGTGTGCCGATGCCTCCCGGTCCTTTCACTACCCAGTGCGAATGCAGCGGATCTATTTCTTCGACAGATTTCAGATGTTTCATAAATACCGGCAGATTGCTCAGTTGCCGCCAGAAATAATAGACCTCCTCTTTCGGGTTGTCTATCTTCAGGGAAGTGCGGATATTAATGGAGGCGGTGTGTTTGTCGGGTTTTCTTCTGCCCAGCAATCCGTTGACCAGATCATTGCCGGAAATGCCACGGTACAATAGGTAGCCGGCGGCCAACAGCTTCAGTAGGCTGCCTCCCGGCTTTTTGTCGACCTTGCTGATAGCACTGCCCAACAGCCACGCACCTGTGAAAATGGATACAATCCTGCCTTCCGGAGTTACATTGATGATATTTGAACTTTCGTAGAGCGGTCCCGCCTTAGGTGGTACATGACCATTTGATGGATTTCTCATTAGATACAGTTTGGGGTCATGCAGCTAAAACCCTGCAAGTTTTGCTAAAAGACCTTAAGAAGTTAATATCTAAATAACTAAATATTAAAATTTCTGGTAAATGGCTGTGGAGCGATGGGTACGGTGCGTAAATAATTACACACTTCCATGCGATGGAATAGCAGCTTATTGATAAGACGCATTCAATACGTCATAAATATTCCTGCCCCAGTTAGGCGCCAGCGCATCGGCAGGAGTAAAGCGCGCAAATTTTTCTCCCGTTTCCACCACAGTCGGCCGCGCCCTTTTTTTACCACCGCCAAAAATAGCCGGCGTATAATAGATATTCAACGCTTTGACCAGTGAAGCCCGCGGATTGGAAGGATCTGCATCGATGGCCTTTTCCGCATACTGCCGGCTCTCAGAGCCCAGTGATGCGCCACGTGAAGGCACCGCATTGATACGCGCCGACAACCAATAACCCATCAGTGTCAGTGTTTCTGTATGATGGGGTTGCAGCTCCAGCGCTTTTTTTACAAAAGGCGCCGCCTGTTCGCTGTATTGCTCTGCTTTTTTCTTCTCTGCTTTAAAGGACAGTTGCGTGTATGCCCATCCGGCATAATACTGCAACAGCCACTCCTGCGGGTGCGTACGGGCCAGTTCCGCCAGCGTATCGGTATAGGCCGGCCATTGGGGTGGCGGCACTTTCTCCAGCGCCTGCAACTGTGCCTGTAACACTGTTTGCCAGCTACGCGTGCTGTCCTGCGCAAAAAGGGCCGAAGACCACCCGGCGGTCATCACCCAAAAAAGTAAAAGCAATCGCTTCATATAAAAGTATTTGAGATAAGAGTCCCGACGCCAATTATATGCCATGTTTGTATTTCTGTGCCTGATGGATTATCTTAACCGGCCAAACTACAGAACATATGAAAAAGCTACTGACCACGTTATTGCTGCTCTCCGGCCTCCACAGTTATGCCCAGAAGGAAATAGCCCCCAATAAATGGCTGAAACTCTTTAACGGCAAGGATTTGAAAGACTGGGACCTCAAAATAACCGGTTATGATCTTAATGATAACTTTGGCAATACCTTCCGGGTGAAAGATGGCTATCTCACTGTCAGCTATGATAAATACGATGAATTTAAAGAAAGGTACGGGCATATCTTCTATAAAAAGAATTTCTCTGCCTACCTGGTGGTGGTAGAATACCGTTTCACCGGTGATCAGGTGAAAGGCGGTCCCGGATGGGCTTTTCGTAACAGCGGTATCATGCTGCACGGGCAACCGGCAGCTACTATGACAAAAGACCAGGACTTCCCCATCTCCCTGGAAAACCAGCTGCTGGGCGGTAATGGCAAAGACCCCAGAAGCACGGCCAACCTCTGTACGCCCGGTACCAATGTGGTCATGAACGGTAAACTGATCACAGACCACTGCATCAGTTCAACATCCAAAACCTATCATGGCGACCGGTGGGTGCATGTGGAAGCACTGGTACTGCGCGATTCCGTGATCAAACATATTGTGGAAGGTGATACCGTGATCGTCTATAATAAACCGCAAATCGGTGGCGGCAACGTATCGCACGCCGATCCCGCTGTGAAACAGGACGGTAAACTGCTCACAGAAGGATCTATTTCCCTGCAAAGTGAAAGTCACCCGGTACAGTTCCGTAAAGTTGAACTCTTTGATTTATCTCCTTACATCAATGATCCGGTGAAACTCAATAAAATTATCCACCTGTTGCAACAACGGAACAAAAGCGGTAAATAAAGCCAATGATGTCCGTGGCCGTGGCGGATGCGGCGGGTTCGGCCTCCTCGGGGGAACACAGCTGGCGGCCATCAGGGCCGCAGCTGTCAACCATACAGCACACCGGTAATTAATACGTCTGGTGATCATAGTTATGCTCCTTTTTTATTATACGAAGGCAATAATTATTCCTGACTACGGAAAAAATTGAAAACTCCAAAGGTTGATTTTTTACAGGTTTGGGCTACCTTTGGCCCCTCGAAAAAATTAGCATGGAAAATTGTACCCTCTACACGCATGAGGTAGATATGGGAAAGGTGTTGACGCGCATGCGTGCGCATTTCGATGCATCGGCCCTGAAAGTAAACGGACAGGAAGACAACTGGGTGAGTATTACCGTAGTTTCAAAAAAGAGACGTTTAAGAAAAGGCAATACCATTACAATCACTTACCGGCAACGGTCAGTGCCGGGCTACACCCTGGAACACAGTGATGAGCCCATCATCGTTAATTTGCACGGCATGCACGCATTTGTGCAACAAATTGATGCCGATAATCAGGAGCTGAAACAACGGCTGCTGGCAAAAATCCCTACCATCAATACAGAAGTAGCCATCAAGGCTGAACCTTCGTTCAACGGAGATCTCCGCTCCGCCGTGATGGACCTGGCCTATGAGCTGGATGCTTTCTTTTTCTCCGAAGGCAATGTGATCTTCAATACCGATGTACAGGGCTTCTGGGATAAAACAGGCGCCTTGCTGCTGGACGTGAACGGTCATTCCACCGCTACCAATCTCAACGTCAATATCGAAGCAAAATATTTCGACAGCCAAACGCCTCCCTCCGCGGAAGCACTGGAAAGAAAAGCCCGTAGCCTGCAACAGCTGCAAGCCATGGGTGTCCGCTCCAGCGCCATGCTGCCGGCCATCGTCGATGAAAGTGCTGTCACGCTGCGCTCCCGCGAAGAAATAGCCGGAAGGGTAGCCGTCCTTACTGCTATCAACGGCGTGGCCTTCGGCCATCTTGCCGGAAAAGACGTGATCAGCTACCTGCAAAGAAACCAGCTGTGGGAACATACTTCACCGGCAGAAAGAAAATTCCTGGAAAATCCTACGGAAGAAGAAAAAACAAAGGCTACCTGGAAATGCGAAAGCATCTGGGTACTCCTGTGGGCGCTCGAACTGGTGCCGGAACTGGGATATATGACAGACCTCTGTAACCTGGACATGGTGCCGGAAGAAGTATTTCCCTTCCGCGGCCTCTCCGGCGACGTGGCTTTCTTCTTTGAAAAAGCAACAAAATTACGCTCGGCAACGGCCATCCTGGATGCCAACGATCTCTATTACCGCGCACACTGGTCCTGCGTGGATGCCCGCCTGAAAAGCGAAGAAGCACCGGTACATCCGGGCGTGGTGTATGAAAGGCACTATGCGCTCAATTGGCTGATCAACTACCGCAACCAGCCATGGGACGAGGTGACGTGTGACACCTGAGATAATTAAAGATTATTTGATTTCGTGGACATAAAACAAGAAGACCGAAGCGGGCAGCTTCGGTCTTCTTGTTTTATTCGCGCTATTGATTCATGAATCAAAAAATCACTAAATCTATTTCAGCATCAGCTGGCGGATATATTTCACCGGTGCGCTGCCATAGCTCAGGAACTTCTCATTGAAAGCTTTCAGGCTGTAGTCTTTGCCCATCTTCTTTTTATAAGCTTCCCGCAGGTCAATGATTTCCTTGTAGCCGGTGTAATAGCTGGTAAGCTGCACGCTGGTTACGCTGACCCTTCTCCATTTTCCTTCTGCTTCGGCCTGTTGCTGGAAGGCTTCTTTTGTGAGCAGGCTGATCGCATCTTCGCGGCTCATGTTTTTTACATGTACGCTGTAATCGAGGATGGTATTGCAAACGGCACGCAGGTTCCATTTGTACCACATCAGCCACATTTCAGGTTCATTGTTGCCATAGCCGTTCTCCAGCATCATCTGCTCGGTGTACACGGCCCATCCTTCTATCATGGCGCCGTTGCCCATCAGGGATTTGATCAGGCTGGGTGACTGGTTGGAATATACCAGCTGGGTATAGTGGCCGGGAATGGCTTCATGGATATCCAGTATTTGCAGGATATAATGATTGTATTCACGCAGGTAGCTTTCTGCTTTTTCTTTAGGCCATCCTTCGAGGCTGCCTACATTGTAGTAGGTGTTGCCGCCTTTGTCGTACGGGCCGGGAGCGCTGATGGAAGCGCCGGCCACGCCGGCCATATAGGCAGGCTCTTTACGTACTACCAGTGGTTTGGAAGGATCGATGTACAGCAGGTCTTTTTCTTTGATGAAGGCAATCAGCTCCGGCAGTTGTTTTTCGATGGTGGCCTGGAATTCTTCCGGTTTCGCATGTTTCACAGAAAGGGTGTCGATCACGCGGCGGATCAGCTCCAGTGGATCAGTTGGTACAGGCTGGCTGCCGAAATATTTAGGCCACAGCTCACGGCTGATTTTAGCCATTTCTCCATGCACATATGTCTTGCGCGCTACGGCAGAATCATAGATCTGCGAGGCGGTGAAGGACGACTGGATATTGTAGTTGAATTTCTGATCGTATAAAGGTTCGCCCAGGCGGAAGCTGCGCGGATGCTCAGGCTTCAGTGCTTTTAGCCATGCTGCGTAATCTTTGATGGCTTTCACGGCTGTCTGCGCGCGGGCAATCATTGTTTTCTTTTCCTCAGGGCTGATGCTGGTCTTTTGCAGCGAGTCGGCGAAGTCCTTTTCGAAAATGGACACGCCGCCATTGTTCTGGTCCGCTCCCAGTTCAGTGAGTTCCGGTACCGGGTTTTTGATTTGTTTTTTGGCTGCTTCGTAATAGGCCGGCACATTGCCCAGTCTGGCGGAGAAGCTGCGCAGCCTGGATTCCAGCGGTGCGTAGTTTTCGTTAAGAATGAATGCAAATGTATTGCTGACATTAAAGGAAGATGGGTCCCATTCGTTGTTTTTCAGTTCTTTAATGCCCCACTGGGATGACTTCAGATAGTTTTCTATCAGGTGGTAATCTGTCTGGTTGGCATCGGAGAGCTTACTTAAGTCATACGTTTTGAGGGAATCCAGTTGCTGTTGGGCAAATGCAAGCGCGGCTTGCGCGGCAGCGCTGTCGGGTACGATCAGTACGGAGTCGTATTGATGGTAGCCTACGCTGGTGGCCCAATCAGGGTTTTCTTTCCAAAGTTGGCCGATAAAACGTTCCTGGTAGGCCTGAAATGCTTTGTTGAGCACACTGTCAGCCTGACCACCGCCCTGGGTGCTGTTGCCATTGTTACAGGCAATCATGGCCGCAGCCGCCGAGGCGCAAAGGAGTATCTTTCTCATGATGGTGAAGATTTTGTTGATTGTCGGCACCTAATATAAAGAATTATGACATATACAGCAGGATTATGAGGATGGACGGAAACAGAAATAAAAAAGTTCGCTATCTTTGCGGCTCATTTGTAAAACCAGCTTAAACCTTGCGCCATGTAATTTCACAGGCATATTAAACCTTCTGTCTTCGCCGTCCCGCTCCGGGACCGGCCTGTGAATTTTTTTGTCTAACCTGATTACATTACTCATTACAATGCACCCCTGTTTTACAGGTTCACATGCACCCGCTGCTAAACAGCCCCCATTTGTAATTCGTAATTCGTAATTCGTAATTTCATTTATATGGCGATTTCCCAAAAATATGGCCGTACTTATCATTATCCGTTCTCACCGGGAACTACCAGCGATGACCGTATCCAGCATGACTACTGGGACTGGCTGGTAAACATACCGCAGCTGATACACACGGAGAAACTGGACGGGGAGAACAACTGCCTTTCCCGTCACGGCGTGTTTGCGCGCTCACATGTGGCGCCTACTACGTCCCCGTGGACCGAAAGCATCCGCCGCTACTGGCAAAGCATTAAAAATGACCTGGGCGACCTGGAAATTTTTCTGGAGAACCTGTACGCTGTACATTCTATTGAATATAAAAACCTCGACCATCACTTCTATGTGTTTGGTGTCCGGGAACATGACCGCTGGCTGAGCTGGGAGGAGACCTGTTTTTATGCCGCCATGCTGGATTTACCGGTGGTGCCGGTGGCAGGCGTTATAACGCCGCCGGCTGTACGGCAGGATTTCGAGCGCGATACGCTGGCACTGACTGGCGGCCGTGGCGCCTTTGACCCGCATGATGCCTTTACCGGAGAACCTACCGTGATGGAAGGTATCGTGTCCCGTAATGCTGCCGGTTATCCGGTCAGCGAATTTTCACATAACGTGTTTAAGTATGTCCGTAAAGGGCATGTGAAAACCGATCAGCACTGGACCCGACATTGGCGCCGGGCCAGGCTTAACTATGAAGGAGGTAACCATGTGGCAGATTACAGATAATAAACAATGGCCCGCACTGGAACAGCAGTTTGAATGGGTGCGGGTGATGGCTTCCGTACCGCAGGATGCCCGTCACCATGCGGAAGGTAACGTGGCCGTACACACGCAAATGGTACTGGAACAATTACAGCAGCTGCCTGCTTACGGGGAACTATCGCCCCAGGAACAGGAGATCATGTGGGCTGCGGCACTGCTGCATGACGTGGAGAAATATTCCACCACTGTGCATGAGCCGGACGGACGGATCACTTCCGCCGGTCATGCCCGCAAAGGGGAGATGCGTGCCCGGCAGATATTGTACCGTGACATACCTGCGCCCTTCCACATCCGGGAGGAGATAGCCAAACTGGTACGGTATCATGGCCTGCCGCTGTGGGCATTTGATAAAAAAGATCCGCAGAAAGCGGTGATCATGGCGAGTTTGGAAGTGAATACCCGCCTGCTGGCCATGCTGGCCCGCGCCGATGCGCTGGGCCGCATTTGTGATGACCAGGCTGACCTGTTGTACCGGCTGGACTGCTTCGAGGAATTATGCCGTGACAATCAATGCTGGGGCGTGCCCCGGGCTTTTGCCAACGCAGCGGCGAAGATGAACTACCTGTTGAAAGAAGGCGTGTCTCCGGACTATGTGCCTTATGAACAGCCGCTAACTCAGGTTATCATGATGAGCGGTCTGCCCGGCGCAGGTAAAGACACCTATGTGCAACAGCATTATAAAGAATGGCCGGTCATCTCCCTGGATGATATCAGAAGGGCCCTGAAAATAGCGCCCACCGATAAAAGCGGCAATGGCACCGTGATACAGGCCGCCAAGGAACAGGCGCGGGAATACCTGCGTAAAGGACGTTCCTTTGTTTGGAATGCTACCAACATCACCCGCCAGATGCGGGAACAGCTCACTGGTCTGTTCTTTACTTATCATGCGGCTGTGACCATTGTATATGTGGAGGTGCCGGCATCCCGGCTGCTGCAACAAAACAGCAGGCGCGAACATGTGGTGCCGGCAGCCGCGATGGAGCGGCTGATCAGCAAACTGGAAGTCCCCTCGCTCACAGAAGCGCATGAAGTGATCTGGGAGGTCCGCTAAAAATAGTATGGGTAAAAAATTATGGAATGATTATCTTGGCCCGCGCTTGTGAGATATATCCATGTTTTTTACCCATATTGTTTAATAAGAATTGTTGGGCCAACCATTTAACAACGTATGCAGGAGACTCCTTTTTCGTTGGAGCAATTTGAATTGTTGTTTAAGGAACATTTCAAACCATTAGCCCTGCTGGCATATAGTGTGGTAAAAGATAAAGATGTTGCCAGGGACATAGTGCAGGAATTCTTTGTGCAGTTTTGGGAAACGCAACATACCATACCGTTAAGGGGACCTTTTGAAATCTATGCCGCCCGCACGGTAAAGAACAGAAGCCTTAATCATATTGCCCGGCAGGAAGTACAGGACAAACACCAGCCGCTTTTTGCCACCATGCCGCCGGAAGATCAGGATGCCGGCGATGGGGAAAGGGAGCAGTTTTTCCAGCGGCTATCGCAGGCGATCGACTGTATGCCGGAGCAGCGCCGTCGTGTTTTCCTCATGAGCGCCGCAGATAATAAAAAATATGCGGAGATAGCCCGTGAACTGAATATCTCCATTAACACGGTCAAATTTCATATTAAGGCAGCTTATGTTTTTTTGCGGAATGAAGCTTTCTTTCCGTTATGGATCAGTGTTTTCATTTTTTTGAAAAAAATCTTCCTGTAGTACCTGCTTATGACAGAAAATCAACCATCCCCTGAGTGGGAGAAGCTTGCAGCCAAACTGGAAGCATCCCGGCAGGAAGGACCACTTTCACCGGAAGAAGAAGCCTATTTCGACATCCGGGATACGGCAGAAGGCTGGCAGGAAATAGCCTCACTGGACACCGCTGCAGCATGGCAGGAAGTGGCTGCGAAGATAGAACATACACACAGAAAAAGATGTGCCGTTAATTGGTTCCGGGTGGCCGCCGCCGCGGTAGTCACCGGCCTGATTGCAGGAGGTGCGGTATTCCTGTTGAAACCACCGCGTCACCAACCCTCCACCCGCACGGTGGCCCAGGCTGCGGGGAGTCATCAGGTGCAACTGATCACCGGCAGCGGCGCCACTGTCGTGCTGGACACGGCCACACAATTCAGGGAAGCTGACGGTACCCGCGTTGCCGCCGGTAAAAACAGCGTATCCTATCAGGCTGCTCAAACTACTGATGCGCCTGTGTTTCACACGCTGGTGGTGCCCCGGGGGCATACCTATAAAGCGGTGCTCGCCGACGGCACACGGGTATGGCTCAACGCCGGTTCACGGCTGCGTTTTCCGGTGGCTTTCTCCGGCAATGCCCGCGAAGTGGAACTGCAGGGAGAAGCCTGCTTTGAAACAACGCCCCTGGCCTCGAAACCTTTCCTCGTAAAAGTCGGCGATGTGAAGGTGACGGTACTGGGCACTGAATTTAACATTAACGCCTATACGAATAATACTTTTATCACCCTGGTGTCCGGTAAGGTAAAGGTAGACGCAGGCGCACTCGCTAAAGAGCTGTCTCCCGGCCAGCAGGCGGTTTATGGACAGGGAAACATGACCGTCGCCCATGTGAACGCAGAGCAGTTCACCGCCTGGAAAGAAGGCCTCCTCATATTTGACAACGAAAGCCTGGGAAATATCATGACAAGACTGGGCCGCGAATATGACTATACCATCCGCTTCGACAATGCGGCGATGCAACAACAACGGCTTGGCGCCAACCTGGAAAAATCGCCCTCCGTGATGGAAGTGCTGATTTTGCTGGAACAAAGGGCGAACGTTCATTTTATGATAGATCAACCCAAACGTACCATCACCGTAAAACAGCACAAATAAAAGACGAACACGTTGTAGCAGGATGTGTTGCTGAAAAACAACCCAACTGACGACGGTAATGCAGAAAACAAAGGAGCGAAGATCATACGGTCTTCGCTCCTTTGTTTTTTATGTAGCTTGATGAATATGTGGTCGACTAGAAGTCATTCCGCCACATCATGCTTTCCACCGGCCTGATGGTGCGGCCGTTGTATTTGGCGTTGCCTTTTTTGTTGTACATGGTTTCCACTTCTCCTTCCACCACAAAGTAGATCAGCTGGCCGATCGGCATGCCGGCATAAACCCTTACCGGCTGCGCGCAGGATATTTCCAGTGTCCAGGTATTGCAGAAGCCTACGTCGCCTTTGCCGGCGGTAGCATGGATATCTATACCCAGGCGGCCGGTGCTGGATTTC
Source organism: Chitinophaga varians (assembly GCF_012641275.1). Lineage (NCBI taxonomy): Bacteria > Pseudomonadati > Bacteroidota > Chitinophagia > Chitinophagales > Chitinophagaceae > Chitinophaga > Chitinophaga varians. The sequence continues at coordinate 1,385,796 of NZ_JABAIA010000002.1, forward strand.
CCTTCCAGGAAAGGCACATGGGCGTGGGTTTCGGTGTACTCCAGTGTTACGCCGAGATAGAGGGTGCCGGGCTGCAGCACATAGCCTTCCTCAGGAATTTCGAAATGTTCTATTTCATTGTGTTTGCGGGCATCGAGGATACGGTCTTTGTACGTAGCCAGGTATTTGCCCAAATGTACATCATAGGAATTGGTACCCAGATATTTCCGGTCATAAGGCGAAATAACGATGGTGCCTTTTTCAATTTCTTCCAATATCCGTTTGTCTGACAGGATCATGTTAGGTGTTTTAGTAGTAGCAAGAAAGGTTACGGCATTTTAAGGGAAGCGTTAAAAAGCTTTAACCTTTGCTGTTATTTCTGCTTTTTTGCTTTAATTTGGCAAGATATGCCATTAATACGTACCATACAAATTGATCCGGAAACCAGGTTGGGCGTGTGGAGCATAGAAGAGCCGGAAAATTTCTTCCGGGAACGGGTAAATATCAGTCCCGGCATCCATCATCCACACAAGCGGTTGCAGCATTTGGCCGGGAGATACCTGCTGGTGACCCTCTTCCCGGAATTTCCGCTGGAGAAGATAACCGTCAGCGATTCCCGTAAACCCCTGTTACTGTGCGACAGCTTCCATTTTTCCATTTCCCACTGTGGTGACCATGTGGCCGCCATCGTGAGCGCCAAAAGCGCCGTAGGAATAGATATCGAAGAGGTAAAAGACAAAATAGAAAGGGTGTCCCATAAATTCCTCTCACCCGGTGAGCGGGACTTTATCGATCCCCGGCACTCCCTGCCGCATAAGACGATCTGCTGGAGCGCCAAAGAGGCCATGTTTAAATGGTATGGACTGGGCAGCGTTGATTTTAAGGAAAATCTCGTGTTACAACCCTTTGTATATCAGTCAACGGGTTTTATCACCGCTAATTTTGTGAAGCCGGATTCAAATACCCGGTTATATTTGCAATATATAATGGAAAACGGTTTGTGCCTGGCATGGACCCATCCGGTGTGAGGAAAGGCATTTTACTAACTGTTGCGTTATTTTGACTTATGAAAATATTCTTGCTCGGCTTCATGGGAGCCGGAAAATCCTATTGGGGAAAGCAGCTCGCAGATCACTGGGCGGTGCCTTACTACGATCTGGACGAGGTGATTGTGGAAGCGGAAGAAATGGCCATCAGCGACATCTTCGCAACGAAAGGAGAGGATTATTTCCGGGAAAGGGAAAGTATGCTGCTCCGGGAGCTCTCACGCCAGGAAAATTTCCTGATCTCCTGCGGCGGCGGCACGCCCTGCTTTCAGGATAATATGGATTTTATGAACGAAAAGGGTACCACCGTCTGGATCAATCCTCCACTGGAGACCATGGTGGAAAGACTGACCCGCAAAAAACATAAACGGCCCCTGATACAGGACCTCGACGATCAGGACCTGGCCGACTTCGTGGAGAAAAAACTGGCCGAACGCAGGCCTTTCTACGAACAATCCAGGCACATCATTTCATCCGATAACATTACATTGGATACCTTTACGAAAAATATCGAACATGCATAAAGGCTTTTTAGTTTGGGCAGCTGCTTTCGGCGCGCTTGCAGTGATTTTAGGCGCTTTCGGCGCACATAAACTGAAAGAACTGGTGCCCCCGGAAACAGTATCTACATTTCAGACAGGCGTTACTTACCAGTTCTATCATGTGTTTGCACTGCTGGCAACCGGCATCCTCTTTGCTCATGCTCCGGGCAGCCAGCTGGAATGGGCCGGCAGATGTTTCATCATCGGCATCTTCCTGTTCTCCGGCTCCCTCTATGCGTTGACCATGCTCAAAGCCACCGGTAACGTAGGCCTGAGAGGAATCGGCATTATCACCCCCATCGGAGGCCTGGTGTTCATCGCCGGATGGATATCACTGCTGCTGGGACTACTGAAAATTAAAGCGTAAAAGCAAAACGTATATGCATAAAGGATATTGGTTGCTGTGGATGTGTATGACATGGTGCGTTGTTGCCACGGCGCAACAAACAAAAGATATCAGTGGTAAATGGTACGGTATAACCAAATCCTACTACGGCGATAAACAACGCCTCACCGTGGTGCTCAAAAAAGAGGGGGAAGGCTACAACGGGGAACTGCAAAATCCCGATCATGACGATGAAGCCATCACCCTCGATCATATTATCTACCGCGGAGACACGCTGCTGCTCCGCATAGATACTATCCAGTTCGCCTATACAGGCGTATGGAACGCTGCGGAGAAACAGTTTGAAGGCATCTTCTCCTGGGGCAGCATCAAAGGCACCTTTAATATCTCCCGGAAAGAGATCAAAAGAAGCGATGTCTACAAACGGCCACAGGAGCCTCAAAAGCCGTATCCCTATTTTACGGACGAGGTGAAGTTCGACAATACCCACGACCACGTGTCTCTGGCGGGCACATTCACCCGGCCGGCAGCATGGGGACGTTATCCGGTGGTAGTCCTGCTGAACGGCTCCGGCCCGCAGGACCGCAACGATGAAAACGCCGGCCATAAAACCTTCCTGGTGCTGGCCGATTTCCTCGCCCGCAACGGTATTGCCAGCCTCCGCTTTGATGACCGCGGCGTAGGCGGGTCCGGCGGCGTATATGCCAACGCCAATATATACGACTTCGCCAACGATGCCAAAGCAGCGCTCGAATACCTGAAAACAAGAAAAGACGTAGATCCGTACACGATAGGCCTGCTCGGCCACAGCGAGGGCGCGATTGTTGCACAAATCGCTGCGGCAAACAATAAGTCGGTGGCTTTTGTAGTTTCTTTGGCAGGACTGGGCGTTACCGGCCGCGAAATGGTGGACCAGAAAGTGGTCCTCGACGGACGGATGTCCGGCGCTTCCGACGAGGAAATAAAAGACCGCCTGCAACGGCTCAAGCCCTACTGGGACGCGCTGGCCAGCGATACCAACTATACGGTGGCCGCCACCAGGGCTAAAACCGTGCTGCACGATATCTACCGTAACTCACCGGACGAAATCAAAAAACAAATGTCCGAAGAAGAGTTTACCAGCGATATGCACTTCGACCGGGAACTGTCATCAATTTTGTTATATAAACCGCTCGATTACCTGAAACAGATCAAGTGCCCGTTCATGGCTGTCAACGGCACCCGCGACCTGCAGGTAGAGGCGACCACGAACCTGAACGCCATAGAACGCGCCCTGCGCGAGAATGGGAATATGCTTGTCACCATACGGAAGTTCGACGGATTAAACCACCTGTTCCAACGTTGTAAAACCTGCACTGTAGCGGAATACGGCGATCTGGAGCAGACCATTGATCCACTGGTGCCGGAATTCATTGCACACTGGATACTCCAGTTGCCGCCAAGGCCCAGGTAATCCCAACTTGAAGTTAAATTATGTCCAAGAATAAACTGAAAAACGAAAAACCGGAGAGCAAAAAACCGAAAGCCCCCGCACCCAACCCTGAAGTGCTGAAGAAAGACAAGGAGGCCGAGGTAAAAGTAAAGGAACTGGTAAAGGATGAACGTACCCACAAAGTAATGGGTGTGTTCTTCCTGCTGCTGTCTGTCTATTGCTTTATTGCTTTCACCTCCTACCTGTTTACCTGGGAAGATGACCAGGACAAAGTATTCCGTTACACTACCCGTGAACTGCTCATCGGTGATGTAAAAGTGGACAACCTGCTCGGTCGCCTCGGGGCCTACGTGTCACACAATTTTTTCTATAACGGAGTGGGCATCGCGGCATACCTGTTCTGCTATTTCTTTTTTATCATCGGCGTCAATTTCATTGTAGGCAGGCGCGTATTCCGCGTTTGGCGCAATGTGAAGTATATGATCTTCGGCCTGCTGTTTATCAGTATGGCCATGGCTTTTGTCACCAACGGGGCTGATTTCCCGTGGGGTGGCGCACTGGGCAATGCCCTTGACAAATGGACTTCCGGGTTCATCGGTAAAACCGGCACCGCCCTGCTGCTCCTCGTGGCTGGCTTCTCCTGGCTGATCTGGAAATTCAATTTCGATTTTAAATGGCCGGAGAAAAAAGTAAAACCGCCCAAACCCGCACCGGCAGCACCGGTGGTGCCAGCCTCTCCTGCAGTGGCCTCCACGGCCGTTCCCACGCCGGTGGCAGCTACGCCTGCGCCGGAAGCGGCCAAAGGCAACGCCCTCAAGGGCGACGGCGGCGTGGTGGTCATCCCGCCGCATGAGGAAGGTCCGGAGGAGGAAATTCCCATGACCCTGATCGAAAAAGATGACGAAGTGACCGTGATCCCCGCTGCCCACGCGGCTTATGTGCCACCGGTAGCCTCACCGGCGCCACCGCCCGTAGCTGCACCCGCACCGGAAGAGGAAGAAGAGGAGCTGCCTGAGGAAGAGGAAGAAGATCCCGGTCCGCTCCTGTATGTGGAAGACGTGGAAGAAGAGCTGCCGGCGCCACCGCCACCACCTAAGAAGAAAAATCAGCCGGAGGAAGTGGCCTTCGAAATCAAGGAGACTTTCAAGGATGAAGAAGATGAGGTGGAAGAACTGGCGACCGTACGCCCGGTAGTGCCCGTAGATCCCTATGATCCGTCACTGGACCTGCGCGATTACCGCTACCCGGGCCTCGACCTGCTGGAAAACCACAACGCTGATAAAGTAGTGGTACAGGATACAGGCGAGCTGGAGAAAAATAAAAACCAGATCATCGATACGCTCAAAAACTACGATATCTCCATCCAGAAAATCAGCGCTACGGTAGGGCCTACAGTGACGCTCTATGAAATAGTGCCCGCCGCCGGTGTGCGTATCTCCCGTATCAAAAACCTGGAAGATGATATCGCCCTGAGCCTGTCGGCCCTGGGTATCCGTATTATTGCACCTATCCCGGGCAAAGGCACCATCGGTATCGAGGTGCCCAATGTCAAAAAGAGCATTGTATCGCTTAAAGCGCTGCTGGCGTCGGAGAAGTTCCAGAACAGCACCATGGACCTGCCCATCGCTATCGGTAAGAAGATCGACAACGAAAACTTCATCGCCGACCTAGCCAAAATGCCCCACCTGCTGATGGCGGGTGCCACCGGCCAGGGTAAGTCCGTGGGCATCAACACCCTGCTGGTGTCACTGCTGTACAAAAAACACCCTTCCCAGCTGAAGTTCGTGCTGGTAGACCCCAAGAAGGTAGAGCTGTCGCTGTATAAGCTGATAGAAAAGCACTTCCTGGCCAAACTGCCGGGTGAAGAAGATGCTATCATCACCGATACCAAAAAGGTGATCCACACGCTCAATGCGCTCTGTATAGAGATGGACCTGCGGTACGACCTGCTGAAGGAAGCCGGTACCCGCAATATCCGGGAATATAACGCCAAGTTCACCCAACGGCGCCTCAATCCGCAGAAAGGACATCGTTACCTGCCGTTTATCGTGCTGGTGGTGGATGAGTTCGCCGATCTGATCATGACGGCAGGCAAGGAAGTGGAAATGCCGATTGCCCGCCTGGCCCAGTTGGCCCGTGCGGTGGGCATTCACCTGATCATTGCCACACAACGTCCGTCTGTAAACATTATCACCGGTACCATTAAGGCCAACTTCCCTGCCCGTGTGGCCTTTAAGGTGTCTTCCAAGATAGACTCCCGCACCATCCTGGACATCGGAGGCGCTGAACAGCTGATCGGACAGGGGGACATGCTGGTATCGTTCAACGGGGAACTGGTACGTTTGCAGTGCGCCTTTGTGGATACGCCGGAAGTGGAGAGCGTGGCGGAATTCATCGGCAACCAGAAAGGTTACCCCGATGCCTTCCTGCTGCCTGAATATGTGGATGATAAAGACACCGACGGCAAAGAGCTGAGCCTTGCCGACAGGGACCCGCTGTTTGAAGAAGCTGCCCAGGTGATCGTACAGACCCAGCAGGGATCTACTTCCTTGCTGCAACGACGGATGAAACTGGGTTACAACCGCGCAGGCCGCCTGATGGACCAGCTGGAGTCTGCTGGTATTGTGGGCCCCAATATGGGCTCCAAAGCCCGCGATGTGCTGGTGAAAACAGATTCGGAATTACAGGAAATTCTTAATGATTTGTTATAATATATTAAGAAGACAGGGCATATGTTGCACATTTTAACAAAATAAACCGAATTTTGCCCTTCGACTAAATGACCAAACTTTCATACCGGCATGGCATTTGACATGGCTGGGTTAGAAAACAAAAAAAATCTACAATGAAGAAATTTGTATTGACAGGATTGTTATTAGGTGGTATCGTTTTCAGTGGTATGGCCCAGTCCAAGGGTGTCAGCGATCCTAAGGCGAAAACGGTCCTGGACGGTGTCAGCAGCAAATTTAAATCCCTCAAAACCGTAATGGCCAACTTCATATTAAAAGTGGAAGGCGCCAACAACAGCGTAAACGACTCCAAAAAAGGGACCGTATACCTGAAAGGGGCTAAATATAAAGTAACCCTGCCCGGACAGGAAATCATCAGCGATAACAAAACTTCCTGGACATACGCTAAAGATGTGAATGAGGTTACCATCAATAATGTGGACCAGAGCAGCGGCGCCATGACGCCAGCCAAGCTGTTCACCAACTTCTACGACAAGGACTATCTGTACCGTCTGGACGGCGAAACCAACGAAAAAGGCAAGGTGCTGCAAAACATCGAAATGACGCCGACAGACAAGTCTAAAAACATCTTCAAAGTGATTGTTTCCGTTGATAAAAAGAACCAGAGCATTGCCAAAATGAAAGTGTTCGAGAAAAACGGCAACCACTACACTTACGAAATCACCAGCTTTACGCCTAACGCCAATGTAGCAGATGCTATCTTTACATTTGACGCGAAAAAATATCCCGGCGTAGAAGTAGTGGACCTCCGGTAAAATTGTGAATCGCGAATCAGAAATAGTGAATTTGGGCGAAGTTATAAGTGAATGATGGGTGAGGCCCTTCTCCGCTTATATCTCCGCCCAAATTTCGTAATTCGCAATTCCCAATTATTGTTATACCTTTGGCAAGTTTCAATTAAAATTAAACAATATGGCATACGACGTAATCGTAATTGGTAGCGGCCCTGGTGGATATGTGGCTGCTATCCGTGCTTCGCAGCTGGGATTTAAAACCGCGGTAGTGGAAAGGGAGAGCCTGGGTGGTATCTGTTTAAACTGGGGCTGTATTCCAACCAAAGCGTTATTAAAAACGGCACAGGTATATGAATATACACAGCATTCCAAAGACTACGGTATCACTATCGGAGATGCGAAGGTAGATTTTGATGCTGTTATCAAGCGCAGTCGTGGCGTTGCTGATAAAATGAGCAGGGGCGTACAGTTCCTGATGAAGAAAAATAAGATCGACGTGATCATGGGTACCGGCAAGCTGAAAGGCAAAGGCCAGGTGGAAGTGACTGATAAAGATGGTAAAGCGACCGTATACGACGCCAAACACATCATTCTGGCGACCGGCGCCCGCGCCCGCGAACTGCCGAACCTGCAGATCGATGGTAAAAACGTGATCGGTTACCGCCAGGCAATGGTGCTGCCGCAACAGCCTAAATCCATGATCGTGGTTGGTTCCGGCGCTATCGGCGTGGAGTTCGCTTACTTCTATGCTACCCTGGGCACTAAAGTGACCATCGTTGAATTCATGCCGCGTATCGTACCGGTAGAAGATGAAGATATCTCCAAAGAACTGGAAAAAATATACAAAAAGAAAGGTATCGAAATTATGACCAACGCCTCTGTGGAAGCGGTGGAAGCAGCTGGTAACGGTGTGAAGGCGAAAGTGAAAACACAAACCGGCGAAATCACCCTCGAAGCAGACGTGGTACTGAGCGCTGTTGGTATCGCTGCCAATATCGAAAACCTGGGCCTCGAAGCACTGGGCATTAAAACCGATAAAGGCCGCGTAACTGTAGACAAATACTACCAGACCAATGTTCCCGGCGTGTACGCTATCGGTGACATGGTGCCTGGCCAGGCACTGGCTCACGTTGCCTCTAAAGAAGGTATCGTTTGCGTGGAAGCTATCGCTTACAACGAGAAAAAATACGCACACAAACCTGAAACCATCGACTACATGAACATTCCGGGATGTACTTACTGCGCACCGGAAATCGCTTCTGTAGGCTACACCGAAAAAGCTGCGAAAGAAGCAGGCTATGAAGTGAAAGTGGGTAAATTCCCATTCTCTGCTTCCGGTAAAGCTTCCGCTGCCGGTGCTACTGAAGGTTTCGTAAAAGTAATCTTCGACGCTAAATACGGCGAATGGCTGGGTACTCACATGATCGGTGCTAACGTGACCGAAATCATCGCTGAGACTGTAGTTGCCCGCAAACTGGAAACTACTTACCAGGAAGTGCTGGATTCTATCCACCCACACCCAACTATGAGCGAGTCTGTAAAAGACGCAATCGAAGTAGCTTACGGCGAAGCAATTCACCTGTAATCAACTTACTCCATTATAAAAAAATGGCCTGCCGCTACGGCAGGCCATTTTTTATGCCTTTCCGGTCCTTACTGCTTCACGATCTGCTTCGAGTAGATACGCTGGCTGCCCACAAAAATGCTACAGTTGTAAACCCCTGGCGCCAGCCGGTCCACAGGAAGGTATTCCTGTATGTCGGTAATAGTCCGTTGTAAGACAATCCTGCCGGCCATATCTGTCAACACCACCTGTCTTTCCCGGTAGTTTTTATCAAGGATGATCAACTGGCTCAGTACGGGATTGGGGAATATCAATACATCATGTTGCAGCAGTATGCTCACTGAGGAGATGTCGGAGTAAATGATCTGCCCGTCCTGCCTTTCCAGCGCTACACGGTATTGCACGACTCCCTCGTAGGGACTGCTGTCCGTATAGCCATAGTTTGTAAAACCGCTGTTTACCGCGCTGGTGCTGAGCCTTGTCCAGCCTGTCGGTGAACGTCTTTCCCAGTATATATTTTTCAGCAGCCAGGTAGATCCCAGTGAGAGTGATAACACCACCTGGTTGTCCGTTGTTTTGTCGGCCAGCAGTGCTTTGATATAACAGCCTACGCCCTGCAGCGCATAGTTGCTGGCGTAGCTGCGGAGGCCTTCCCAGCCTGCCGGTGCGATAGGGCTGACGGCATAATACACGGAGGTATTACCTTGTTTGGGAATGAAGAGGAAGGTATCGGTCAGCTGTTTATAAGGTGTCATAACACCCTGCGACAGCGTATATGCCTGATAGCCGCTGGCCCCTGCCAGCCGGTCCCAGTAGATCATGGCAGTGTCTGAACAGTTGAAACCAGTGAACAACGTGAGTTGTGGCGTGACATAGCAGGGCGGACTAATAAACGAAGTATCCGTTAACGTTAGTTTTAACAGTACCTTATTGAAGAGGGCAGGGACATTCCAGTAGGCCATCTGCTGTTGCGCCGGCACCTGGCTTACGATGGGTATCCAGGTGGCGCCGCTGTCGATGCTGTAGGAAATATCACTGTTACCGCTATACGTAGTTTCCCATTGCAGGGGGATAGCCTGGGAAGCCGGCAGGATGGCGCCGTTCACAGGGTTCTGCCATGCAAAGGACGGTTCCCGGATGAAATCATACACGATGTAAAACGGCTGATCGGCAGTTGCCAGGTTTTTGCTTTTTATCGTGATGTGCAGGTTGCCTGCCGCGGGTTGGTCTATGCTGATCTGTTCCGTGTTATTGAGACTGTCAATGCCGCGATGGGCGGGTTGTTTCAGGGAATCGGCGGCCGGATAGGGATTGAGTACCCAGGGGAGCCAGATTGTCCCGTCAGGGGTGACGGCCTGCATGTCCAGGTCGTTGACCAGCGCTTTGGGCGCTTTGAGGGCCGCAGCGGGGTCGTTCCAGCAAAGGGTCACTTTCACCTGCCGGACGCCTGCCGGTACGGGAATATCAAAAGCTGCGGTACTGTTGGGGAGAAGGGTGCCCTGGCGGTAACGGCCGGCGCTGAGGGTGGTCAGTGCGCCGGCAGCATGCAGGCTGCCAAATCCGTAAGTGTAAGCAGGCCGGCCACCTGCCGGCAAAGCGGCGCTGTTGATCAGCAATGCGCGAACGAGCGCGGAAGAAGGAGCTATACTGTGCAACTGGCGGTAGGCGTCCTGTAACAGCGCTACCACGCCGCTGGTGAGGGCGGCAGCGCCTGAAGTGCCATCCTGCCCGTAGGCCACTATCTCCGGCTTAATGCGCCCGTCATAGGCCGGTCCCCTGGATGCCAGCGTAGCTACATCAAAGTTGGCTTCCGTGCCACCTACTACGATCACGTTTTTGGCCTGTTTAAAATTGCCGGTAAGGTTGGAGAAGGCGCCAACGCCCTGGTAACGGCCACCTGACGGAATGGTGGTACCGCTGTTGCCGGCAGAAAAAACATGCAGTAAGGTGTCCGCCGCCCTGATCTGCTGATCGTAGGCTACGGCTTCGGCGTCATAATCATATTCAATAGGGATGCCGTAGGAGTGGTTTTGTACGGTGATGCCAAAACTCCGGTAATAAGTGTCTGCATCGGGGAAAAGCACGCTGGCGCTGCTGGATGTCAGTCTGGCCTCCGGCGCTACTCCCAGGCCGTTGGCGCCACTGTTGCCCGCGCCGGCCAGCAGCGTGGCCATAATGGTGGCATGCGCGCTGTTAACGTTCGACTGTAGGGCAGAACGCAGGTATCTGCCTGAAAGATCAATATCGGTGGTGTCAAATAAATCTTCTTTAACGGAAACGGTTATACTTTTTCCGCGTATCATTGGAAACTGTTGCTGGGCAACGTTGATACGGTTCACATATGGATTGATGGTGTTAATGATCACCTCCGGTGATGCATGCCTCACCTGGTTGGCACCCGTCACATCGGACAGGGCTATCAACGACGGCCAGTCACGCTGCTGCAGCTTTACCACCGCCGCATGGTAGCGGTCAATCATATAGAGGGTTTGTGTGCGTGCCGCGCTGAAATGTTCTCCACTGTAAGATACCTGCACCTCAATGCTGTCAATCGGTTGCAATGATTCCAGCTGCGCCAGCAAAGCATCAGTGGCTTTATAATTGGGGCTGGCGATATAACTGTACTGTACTTTTTTTCGCAGTGTGCTGTCTGCCGGCAGCAGCTGCAGGATGTAATGGCGGCCGGTCAGTGCCCTGATAACGCCGCACCTGGCCAGTGTTCTGTCATCCGGAATGGTGATGAATTTAACAAACAACGGTGCTTTCGTTGGAGATGCTGTCAATGTATCGGCAGCATATCTTTTGATCATCACAACTTCCCGCGTACGCTGCTGCGCCATGGCGGAAGGGTGAAGGGATAACAGCAAAATGAGCGCTGATAATACGTTGACGGTTTTCTTTTTCATGCTAACGGGCGATAGATCCTGGTGTTGGACGATGTTACTTAAAACTACTGCAATAAATCGTTCAACGCAATTTTTTATGCCTACACGTAAAATATTTTTTTTAAGTTAAACGAAAGTTGTAATATTGAGAACACGATAATTTGTATTGAAAACGAGCAACGAAATCTAATTAAACCATACGAGAGAACCGATAACCAAAGGTTAACTGAAGAGCAAGTCTGAGTCCCCGGAAAACACCGGTATTATTAAGTCATAGCCAATCATTGAAAATGCATGCAGATGTCTGATGAAAGATGTCACTGCTGTAATATGTCTGCTAAAGAAGAGCACTGAAAGCCCGCTTTTTTTCGGATGTGTAACACCATGCAGTTTGTTGTTTGTTGGTAGCATTGCCCACTTCCGCCAGTAGCATTGCCCCTGCAGATAATCGCTGTATTTTTTGTATTGAAATTATTTGTATACCGGCTGTATTCAAATCAGCCGGAAGAGAAATATTTTTCCTTTTAAAAACCAAAATCCGAACAGATGAAAAAACAAATGCTCGCCGTAATTGCCTGTCTGGCCGCAGGTATGGTGATTTCTTCGTGTAACAAAAATGATAAACAACAGGAGTCCCAGCCCAATCCTGTTTCTGATGAAGTGCTGGCGCAAATCAAAGCCAATGGCTTCAGTACTGATAATGTTCAGAAAACAGATGAGGGCTATCTCGTGGAGGGCGATATCCTGTTGACAGCCGATCAGCTGAAAGAAAAAGTTGGCACTCCTACTTTACGTATTGCCAATGATGAACAGTATCGTACCAATAACCTCGTTACTGCGCTGCCCCGCGTTATTACCGTGAAAGTAAGTAATCTGGGTACAGCTTTTATTGCCGGCACTGATACGGCTATTGCCCGTTACAACAGACTGGGACTGCGTATCAGCTTCCGTCGTATTACCAGCGGCACGGCCACTATCACCATCAAAGGCTTCAATCAGGGCCCCAGCGGTGGTTACATCACCCTCGGTTCTTCCGGTTTCCCTACCAGCGGCGGTAACCCTTATGGTACTATCAAAATGAACACCAACGCTGCTGCTTATGGTTCTAACCCCAACGTTCTTTATGTAGGATCTGTGATCCAACATGAAATTGGCCACTGTATTGGTATGCGCCATACTGACTATATGAACCGTGCATACAGCTGCGGCGGCTCTGCTGTAAATGAAGGTGATGGCGGCGTTGGCGCTGTCCTGATTCCTGGTACGCCTTCCGGCCCGGATGCCAACTCCTGGATGCTGGCCTGCTCCAATGGAGGCAACCGTACCTTCAACGCTAATGATATCATCGCTTTAAATTACCTCTACCACTAATAACTGCCAGGCATTAACAATACATGACAGAGATATCTGCATGGTATATGCCAGCTAAAAAGAAGAGCACTAAAAGACCCGTTTTTTTCCGGATGCGTAACACCACGAAGTTGGTTGTTTGTCAGTAGCATTGCCTGCTTCCGACGATAGCATTGCTGCTGCACATCAATACGATTGATTTTTGTGGTGTGACCATTTATATACCGGCTGTATCCAAATCAGCCGGCAGGGAAATATTTTTTCTTTTCTAAACCAAAATCCGAACTGATGAAAAAACAAATGTTCGCCGTAATTGCCTGTCTGGCCGCAGGTGTAATGATTTCTTCCTGTAACAAAAATGACAAGCAACAGGCGTCACAACCCAACCCTGTTTCCAATGATGTGCTGGCGCAGATAAAGGCCAGTGGCTTCAGCACTGACAACGTACAAAAAACAGAAGACGGTTATCTCGTGGAAGGAGATATCCTGTTGACTGAACAGCAACTGCGGGAGAAAGTCGGTACTCCTACATTGCGCATTGCCAACGATGAACAGTACCGGACCAACAACCTGGTGTCTGCATTGCCGCGTGTGATCACGGTAAAAGTAACCGGTCTGGGAACCGCATTCATCGCGGGTACTGATACGGCTATTGCCCGTTACAACAGACTGGGCCTGCGTATTACTTTCCAGCGTATTACCAGCGGTACGCCTGACATTACCCTGCAGGGCTTCAACCAGGGCCCCAGCGGTGGTTACATCACCCTCGGTTCCTCCGGTTTCCCGAGCGGCGGTAACCCTTACCCTACTGTTAAAATGAACACCAACCAGTATGCCTATGGCTCCAATCCTAATGTGTTGTACGTAGGATCTGTGATCCAGCATGAAATCGGCCATTGCATCGGTATGCGCCATACAGACTATATGAACCGTGCATACAGCTGCGGCGGTTCTGCTGTAAATGAAGGCGATGGCGGCGTTGGCGCGGTCCTGATCCCAGGTACGCCTTCAGGCCCGGATGCCAACTCCTGGATGCTGGCCTGCTCCAATGGTGGCAACCGTACCTTTAATGCCAATGACATCATCGCATTAAATTACCTCTACCACTAATCAGGTAAATACTTTGGCGTGAGCCAATTGTTGAGAACACAGCGTAGATGTCTGAATAAGGCATCTGCGCTCTCATATGTCTGCTAAGAAAGAGCACTGAAAGACCCTATTTTTGTATGTAGCACCATGCCATCTGTTGTTTGTTGGTAGCATAGCCCGTCCCCCCTTGTAGCGTTACCCCGGCAGATAAGCATTGTTGTTCTGATGATCAGTTATTCAGATAGAAATATTTTTCTTTTAATAACCAAAATCTGAAGTGATGAAAAAACAAATGCTTGCCGTAATAACCTGTCTGGCCGCAGGTATCATGATTTCTTCCTGTGATAAAAGTGATAAACAACAGGACCCACAACCCAATCCTGTTTCTGATGAAGTGCTGGCGCAAATAAAAGCCCACGGCTTCAGTACAGATAATGTCCGGAAAACAAAAGACGGCTACCTGGTGGAAGGTGATATCCTGCTGACCCCTGATCAACTGAATGAGAAGCCCGGTGGAATTACCTTGCGTGTCGGCCAGGTGGAACAATACCGTTCCAGTTCACTGGTGACAGGCCTGCCCCGGGCTATTATCGTAAAAGTGGTCGGCCTTCCGTCCGCATACATCGCAGGCGTTGATACGGCCCTTATGCGTTATAACAGGCTGAATCTGCGTCTCCACTTCCAGCTTGTTGTCAGCGGTACGCCTACGCTTACTATTCAGGGTTATAACCAGGCGCCTGTCAATGGCTACGTTAGTTACGGTTCTTCAGGTCTCCCTACAGGAGGCAATCCTTTTCCTACTGTGCAGTTGAACTACAATGCTGCTGCCTACGGACCTACTCCCAATGTGCTGTATATAGCCTCAGAGATCCAGCACTACATCGGCCACTGCATAGGTATGCACCACACCGATTTCATGGACCGTTCCTTTAGCTGCGGAGGCACTCCCGTCCGTGAAGATGTTAACGCTATATGGATTCCCGGCACACCAATGGGTCCTGATCCCAATTCCTGGATGCTGGCCTGCTCCAATGGCATCGCCCGTAACTTTAATGCCAATGATATCATAGCCTTAAATGCCCTTTACCATTAGTTTATTTGGTTATTTAGCTATTGCCCTTCGGCGAAATATCAAAATAACCAAATAACTAAATAATATCCAGCGAGAGCTTCACCACCTGCACACCGTTGTCTTCCCGTATCTGCAGCTGATGCCGGTGCGGGTACAACTGTTGCAGCCGCTCCCGCGCGTGGCGTATGTCCGCTGCTGCCGGGCCGTCATCCATCGTTACCGGAAAATGCCGGTTGCTGCAATAGAAGCGGATACATTTGTCAGTAGCCTGCAAATGCACGACAATATCGGAAGCCTCCTGCGTGCTGACGCCGCGCTGGAAAGCATTTTCAAGGAACGGCAATAACAGCATGGGCGCTATACATTTAATGCCCGGGTTGCCGGACACCGAAAATTTCACCTTCGTTCGGGAGGTAAGCCGCAGCTGTTGCAGGTCGATATAATCGTGTATACATTCTATTTCCCGCTGCAACAGTACATAATCATGACCGGTATCGGTAGTAACGTACCGCATCATATTCGATAACTTCAGAATACTGGCGGCCGTATACTCATGGTGGGACATCGCCAGCGAATAGATATTGTTGAGCGTATTAAAAAGAAAGTGCGGCTGTAACTGCGACTTCAGGAAAGACAATTCCGCAGCCGCTTTGAGCGCCTTGCTATGCAGCGCCTGCTCTGATAACCGCCAGCGGTGGCAGGTGACTTCAATGGCCAGGCTTAATACCAATGACAGTACCACCGCCAGCACATGATTGTACCAGTATTGCCCCCGAACAAAAAGCAACGGAAGGCTCATGCATATCGCCCAACCGGTGATATGCAGCATTATGACCATCAATTTTGACCGGAACATGCTCAACAGATATTCGGAATTGGCTCCAATATGCGCCAATTTCGCTGCTTGACGCGCGACATCTCTGTCAATACCGCCTTTGTGTCGATGAATCCGCAGAAACGCAGGTTTATCCTTTCCCGCCTGCCCGAATTGTAGTAAATTGCCGGTTCTATAAAAAGAATATCAGATATGTTGCAACGAATCGTGAAGCCGCTGATGATGGCAGTACTCCTGCTGTTCGCTCAGCTGACTTATGCCACGGAGGGGATGTGGTTACCTCAACTGCTGTCCGGCCTCAATGAGAAAGAGATGAAAGGGATGGGAATGAAAATCACTGCGTCCGATATTTATAATATCAACAAGGGGAGCCTGAAAGATGCTATCGTTAGCTTCGGCGGCTTCTGCACGGCAGAGGTGATCTCTTCTCAGGGACTGATCCTGACTAACCACCACTGTGGTTATGAATCCATCCAGAAACACTCTTCTCTGCAAAACAACTTTCTGGAAAAAGGTTTCTGGGCTAAAACAGCCACGGAAGAACTGCCTAATCCGGGCCTCTTCGTTACTTTCATCGTTCGTATAGATGACGTGACCAAAGCCGCCCTGCAGGACGTTAAACCGGGCATGAGCGAACGCGAGCGCCAGTCGGCCATCGACAAGCGCCTGCACGAAATCCGCCAGAACACCCGTAAGGAATCCTGGCAGGAAACCATGATCAAACCTTTTTATGAAGGCAACCAGTACTTCCTGTTTGTAACAGAAACGTTCAACGATGTACGCCTGGTAGGCGCGCCGCCTTCTGCTATCGGTAAATTCGGCTCCGATACCGACAACTGGGTATGGCCCCGTCATACCGGCGACTTCTCCATGTTCCGCATTTATGCCGGCAAAGACGGCCGCCCTGCACCTTATTCCCTGGACAACGTGCCGCTGTCACCCAAATACTTCCTGCCCGTGTCCCTGAAAGGCGTAAAACAAAACGACTTTACCATGGTGCTCGGTTTTCCCGGCCGTACCAACGAATACCTGCCCTCCGAAGCGGTAAAACTGACCGTGGAAGCGCTCGACCCTGCTAAAGTAGGTATGCGCGACGCTGCCCTGGAAGTGATCGATGGCTACATGCGCAAGGATGAACAGATCAAAATCCAGTACGCTGCCAAATATGCCAATACCGCCAACGCCTGGAAAAAATGGAAGGGCGAGATGCTGGGCGTTAAACAAACACATGGCATCCAGAAAAAAGAACAATACGAGATCACCTATAACGAACTGCTGAACACGGCCGGCCCTGAGCTGAAAGTGCAGTACAGCGGTGTATTGGACTCACTGAATGAAATGTACCGCCGCATACGTCCTTACGCCCAAACCCGCGACTACTACAGCGAACTGGTAAGAAACGTGGAGCTGTTCACCGCAGGCGACCGCCTCATCAGCTTCCTCGGTGAAGTGCGCGACAAAGGGGAGGGCCAGTATGAAACACTGCGCCAGCAATTCCTGGAGTCCATGCAGCCGTTCTATAAAAACTACAACGCACAGGTAGACCACGATGTAAGCGTGAGACTGCTGGAGATATATGCGAAAGGTGTACCCAAGCAGTATGCCGGAACAGAATACGCGCAGATATGCGCGGAAAGCAACAACGACAGCCGTACGCTGGCTGACAAAATCTATGCAGGGTCAGCGCTCACTTCACCGGAGAAACTCAAAGCGTTTGTGCAACAGCCCTATAACGCTGTAGTAGCCCAGATGTGGAAAGACCCGGGAACCCGCCTCATCATGGCCATGCGCAAAGGCTTTGTGGACAATGTCAGCAAACCGGTCAACGATCTGCAAAACAGCATCAACAACCTCCAGCGTACCTATATGCAGGCACAGATGGATGTAATGGCAGGAAAAAAACGCTTTTATCCTGACGCCAACAGCACGCTGCGCGTTACCTACGGCAAAGTGGACGGGTACAATCCCCGAGATGCCATCCACTACGACTTCTACACCTACCTCGACGGGGTAATGGAAAAGTACGTGCCGGGCGATTATGAATTTGACGTGCCGGCTAAACTGATTGAGCTGTATAAAAACAAGGACTATGGCCGTTATGGCGTGAATGGCAAAATGCCGGTATGTTTTATTGCCAGCAACCATACTACCGGCGGTAATTCCGGAAGCCCTGCGCTGGATGCCAATGGCCACCTGATCGGGCTCAACTTTGACCGTACCTGGGAAGGCACCATGAGCGATATCAACTATGACCCGTCTATCTGCCGCAATATCATGGTGGATATCCGGTACGTGCTGTTTATCGTTGATAAATTTGCCGGTTGCACGCGCCTGGTAGATGAAATGAAACTGGTGAAGTAATATCACCTTTACCCATAAAAAAATCCCGCATTGTGACGAACAATGCGGGATTTTTTTTATCTGACAGGTCTATAACTTACACTCATATACGATGGAACTGCATTGGTCCACCGTTTTCAGGCCCTTGCGGTAGGAGCGGAAACCATGGAAGAAACCTGCGAACAGGCGGCTTTTACCGGTTTTGTATTTCTCGCTCAACAGGCTCACATAAAAGCCATCAAATACCATCGGGTGTTTTTTGATCAGTTTGATCTGATGCTGTTGCAACAGCCGTTCCATGGAAGCAGGGGAGAAGTGGTAGAGGTGACGGGGCACATCGTAGGCGGCCCAGTATTCCCCGTAGTGGTCTGCATCGGAAGAGGTGTAGTTAGGCACCGCTATCAGCAGGGCGCCACCCGGCTTCAACAGCTCACGGATACGGTCCAGGTAGGCATGCAGCTCGTGTACATGCTCCAGCACATGCCACATGGTGATGGCGTCATATTGTTGCGCGGGCAATTTAAAAAGCTCGTCAATCGGAAGCGGATCTATGTTGTAAAGCGTTTTGGCATTGTGACGGGCGTTTTCATCCGGCTCCAGGCCGGTAACAGTCCATCCGCCAACCTGCATATAGTGCAGGAATGCGCCGGTACCACAACCAATGTCCAGCAGGTTGCCCTGCTTCATGCCTGCGGCGTTGCGTACCCAGTTCTGTTTGGAGCGCAACGTGATTTTACGCACGCTGTGGTATAAACGATTGATCAGCCCCTGTTTGGTTTCTGAATGCGAGATATATTCCTGCGACTGGTAATACCGGCCTATATGCTGGCTGTCAGGCACGTTTTGGGTAAAACGGCCGCCACAACCTCCGCAATGGAATATGGGAAATGTTTCTTTGGATACAGTATAATCTTTAGCGGTAAGTGCTTCATGGATTTGCGAAGAACCACAAAGCGGACAGCTATGGTAATAAATCAAGTTCTAGTTTTTTAGGCCCCAAAAATAAATATCTTAAATCAATTACAAATTACGAATTAGGAATTACGAATTGAGGGCTTTCTAATGGAGCAATTACTTAGTAACCTTTTCATGAGCGGACCCTTAATTCGTAATTCGTAATTCGTAATTGATTACGCTTTATATTCTCCCCATACCTGGCGGAGCGCGTCCGCAATTTCTCCGAGGGTGCAGTAGTGCTCTACTGCGGTTACTACGAGTGGCATCAGGTTTTCGGTGGTTTGTGCGGCTTCACGGATACGTTGAAGGCATTGAGCGGCGGCTTCATTATCACGGCGGGCACGCAGTGCCTGCAGGCGGTCCGACTGCATCTGGCGGATACTGTCGTCAATACGGAATACTTCCGGCGGTTGATTATCAGCTGCCACAAATTTGTTGACACCCACAATTATTTTCTCGTTGTTTTCTACCTGTTGTTGATATTGATAGGCGCTTCGCGCGATCTCATCCTGCACGAAACCTTGTTCGATGGCGCTGACAGCGCCGCCCATGGCGTCTATTTTATGGATAAGGTCCCAGGCTTTGCTTTCCACTTCGTTGGTCAGCGCTTCCACATAATAGGAGCCTGCCAGGGGATCTACCGTGTCCGCCACGCCGCTTTCGTAACCGATGATCTGTTGGGTGCGCAGCGCGATGCGGGCAGCTTCTTCCGTAGGAAGGGAGAGGGCTTCATCGTATCCGTTGGTATGCAGAGACTGTGTGCCGCCCATGGTGGCGGCCAGTGTTTGCACAGCTACGCGCACAATGTTGTTGTGCGGTTGTTGTGCGGTGAGGGTGCTGCCGCCTGTCTGCGTATGGAAACGCAGCATCTGTGCCTTGGGATCAGTGGCGCCCAGCTCTTTGGTGATGTTGGCCCACATCCGGCGCGCAGCGCGGAATTTGGCCACTTCTTCGAAGAGGTGGTTGTGAGCATTAAAAAAGAAGGAAAGCCTTTTGGCAAATACGTTGATGTCGAGTCCCTTCTCCAATGCGGCTTTCAGATAGGCCTTACCGTTAGAAAGGGTAAAGGCCAGCTCCTGTACGGCGTTGGCGCCGGCCTCCCGGATATGATAACCGGAAATGGAGATGGTGTTCCACTTGGGCACTTCCCGGCTGCAATAGTCGAATATATCGGTAATGAGGCGCATGGAAGGTTTGGGCGGGTAAATGAAAGTGCCGCGTGCGGCATATTCTTTCAGGATATCATTCTGGATGGTGCCGGAAATCTTTTTCAGGTCGGCACCCTGTTTTTTGGCAAGGGCGATGTACAGCGCCAGCAGGATAAACCCGGTGGCATTGATGGTCATGGAAGTGGAGATCTGTTCCAGTGAAATGCCTTTGAAAAGGATCTCCATGTCATCGAGGGAATCAATGGCCACGCCTACTTTACCAACTTCGCCTTCAGACATGGCGTGGTCTGAGTCGTACCCGATCTGGGTGGGAAGGTCAAATGCCACACTGAGGCCCATCACACCCTGGCTCAGCAGGTAGTGGTATCTTTTGTTGGATTCTTCCGCGGTGCTGAAACCGGCATACTGCCGCATGGTCCACAGTTTATCGCGGTACATAGTGGCATGGATGCCACGTGTGAACGGGAAAACGCCAGGCTGTTCGTTCATCGGTACCGGCTGGGTGTACAGCGGGTCAATGGTAATACCGGAGTCGGTTTGAATGATCTTTTCCATGATAGTTGTAACTAGCGTTGCAATGTTACATAATTATTATGGTACTTCGCCGCCGGGAAAAATATTGATATTTGCAGGAAAGTCAGGCTTTGTTATGATCATCTGGTTGCTACTATGTATTACCCTCGCGTTGGCGCTTTACAGCCTCTGGTTGTTGTACCGGGCCGGTCACCGGCCGCTGTCACGTTCTTATGCGACGTTGCTGCTCGGGCTGTCGCTGGGAGTGTTCCTCTACCTCTATGGCACCTGGGTATACCTGTCAATTTACAGTAAGTATGTTTTCGGCGCACTGCTGGCACTGTTCGTCATGTTGCTGCCCTTTGGGCGCAAGCGCAATACCGCAGTACTGCCCGCCTGGAAAAGAAACGCTAACCTGGCGCTGACAGGAGTGCTCCTGCTGGCAACACTGTTATATTTTACCGGAACGACCGGCACGCCGCGCACCGTGAAGCTGGCATTCCCCCTGAAATCAGGCCGTTACTTTGTGCTGCAGGGAGGCAAAGGACTGCCGACCAATGTGTTTCATTTCAGCCTCCGCGGGGCCATCTATGCGATGGACATTGTGAAGCTGGACAGCCGCGGCTGCCGTGCGGCCAGCGTCTTCTCCCGTAAGCTGGACGACTACTGGATTTTTAATGATACGGTATATGCTCCCTGTGATGGTATAGTACGCAGGGCCTATGGCGATAACCCCGACAATATCCCTCCCAATATGGACAGAGGCCCGAAGAACACCAACCAGGTGCTGCTGGAAGGGGCCGACTGCTATTTCTTTGCCGGTCATCTGAAAATGAACAGTGTGGTGGTACAAGAAGGGCAATACGTAAAACAAGGGCAGGCGCTGGGATGTGTGGGCAACTCCGGCTTTAGCACGGAGCCACACCTGCATATCCAGGCACATGCCCGTCAGGCTGGCGTTCCCTGGTACAAGGCGCCGCCGCTTTACATGTTGTTTGATGGAAAAGGATACCTGCTGAATGAAGTGATCAGCTCAAAATAATTAGCGCATCAGCCTTTTGGCCTCTGCATTGATGATCTGCGCTGTCAGCTCGGCAGGAGATTCGCCTGCCTGCAGGAACACTTCCAGCAGTTGACGGTTAAGTTCCAGTGCCGGCGCGTCCTGTGGCAGTTGCATCGCTATCTGGTTAATAACGGAAATAGTCTGTTCTTTCAGTGTTTTCACTGCCTCCCAGGTCATGGCTGAGACATAGATCTGTTGGGTGATATTGTGCTCGTACTCGGCTTTAATGCTCTGTACCATGGAAATCTGCATGTCTACCGCGGTGAGGCCGGGCTGATAAATGCGGCCTATCAGGCTCTGGGGAGTGATGCGGTCCACATACAACGCCAGTCTTTCATAGGCTTGCAGCTGTAAAGGCAGCACAGCAGGATTTACCGTCTGCGGCTGGGCTTCCGGTGCAGGCGCCCCGGTTTTCTTTTTAAACATATCACGGACGGTCATATACAGAATGGCAATTACGCCAATCGCCAGCGCCACATACAAGAGCTGTTGGGAATTCATCTTATCGGAACGTTTTGAACCGCAAATATATATAAAATAATTACGAATTGTAAATTACGAATTACGAATTCAGGGTTCCCTGTCCAAACGGTCAGTAAGCAGCCGTACTATATAAAAGCCCTCCATTCGTAATTCGTAATTTGTCATTCCTATTTCAGTTTGCCCAGCCATTCTTTCAGCCTCGCCACGCCTTTCTCCAGGTTGGCCATGCTGGTAGCATAAGACAGGCGGATGCAGTTAGGCTGCTGGAAAGCCACACCGGTAACAACTGATACATGTGCTTTATGCAGCAGGTACATGCACAGGTCGTCCGCATTCTTAATATGGGAATCTTCAAATGACTTATTGAAAAACGCACTGATGTCCGGGAACATATAGAAGGCGCCTTCCGGGTCATTCACTTTCAGTCCGGGAATAGTTTGCAGCGCTTCGTGTATATAGGCACGGCGTTTTTTGAACTCTGCCACCATGGCTTCGGCGGTGGTCAACTCGCCGGTGAGGGCTGTAATGGCTGCCCGTTGCGTAATAGAGCAGGTGGCGGAAGTGAACTGGCTCTGGATCTTATCACAGGCTTTGGCGATATCAAGGGGAGCGGCCAGATAACCCAGACGCCAGCCTGTCATCGCAAAACCTTTACTGAGGCCATTGATGATGATGGTGCGTTCTTTCATGCCGGGAAACTGCGCAATGCTCTCATGTTTCCCTACATAGTTGATATATTCATAGATCTCATCGGAAATGATAAAGATCTGCGGATGTTTGGCAAATACCGCAGCAAGTCCTTCCAGTTCTTCTTTCGAATACACGGAACCTGTAGGATTGCAGGGAGAGGAGAACATAAACAGCCTGGTCTTAGGCGTAATGGCCGCTTCCAGCTGTTCGGGCGTGATCTTGTAGTTGTTTTCAATGGTGCTGGGAACAAATACCACCGTGCCCTGGCACAGCGCTACCTGTTCGGAATAGGTAACCCAGTAGGGAGTAGGGATGATCACTTCGTCACCTGGATTGACAATGCTCAGCACTACGTTGGCAAGGCTTTGTTTGGCGCCGGTAGTCACTACGATTTGTTCCGGCGTATAGTCAAGACCGTTATCACGTTTCAGTTTGTGCACGACTGCCTGTCTCACTTCTGCATAACCGGCTACCGGTGTGTAGTGGGTAAAACCGTCATCTATCGCCTTTTTGGCAGCTTCCCGGATATGTTCCGGCGTATCAAAATCAGGTTCTCCAATACTCAGGTCTACGATGTCTATTCCCTGTGCTCTCAGCTCTCGGCCAAGTTTGGCCATTTTAATGGTTTGCGGCTCGGAAATCCGTGACAGCCTTTCTGCTAGTTGATTCATATCTAAACATTGGATTGACCGGAACAAACCTACATAAAAATTCAGGGATTTCGCGATTTACGCATTTTTTGATGCTACAAAAAAAGGCCGAAGCGATGACAATTCGCTTCGGCCTTCCTATTTATAGATCTACGAAATCAAAAAATCCGTAAATCAAAAAATTCCAAAATCCTAATAGTTGGAAGTATGTGACAGATAGTACAACTGCAGTTTGTTGTCACCGGTGCTGTCTTTGGCGCCTGCCAGGTAAATGGTATAAGCATATCCGGGCTGGAACTGTACCTGTGTGGAACCGGCAGTTACGCGGGAAGTGCCTTTCACCAGCGGTGTGGTGGAACCAGGCAGCGTTACATAATATTCCACGCTGTTGTTAAACGGATCAGCGGAGTTCCATGCGGCGTTTATCTGGAAAGGCTGGTTTTCCAGTACTTTCTTGGCGTTGATGTACAGGTCTACCGGGCCGGCGTTGGGGCTCAGGTTCAGGAAGCGGAAATTCACTTTCGCATTGGACAGTGAGGAGAAATCTTCCGTAAGACGCTGTGCAACGAATTTTTGGGTGCCATCATTGTAGGTGATGATAGTATAGTACCGCAGGGAATCAAACTGTTGTGTAACAGAATCGAGGCCGGTGCCGTTCAGGTTCCGGAAGGAGAACGTATGTACCCCCGGCAGGTCCAGGAAAGGGGCAGAGGCAGCAGTTTTGTAGGCGGCACTGGTGTTCATTTTTGTGCCATTGTTAAAGATGTCCAGGCTGGACGGGAGCCAGGCGCCGTTGATGATCGCCCCGGTATAGTTCATCCGTTGCGGCGTAGGGTCGCTTTGTTTCAGACAGGATGAAAATCCGATTACTCCTCCCAGCAGGGCGGCTATCGCCCAAACACGATTTTTTTTGATCAGCATTAGCTCACAGTTTTTTAGTATGGTGTTTATAAAATTTGTGTTCCCTGATGTACCCTGAAACGGTCCAGGTTTGGTTGATACATTTTTTTCCGTTGTAATTCCTCCTCATATATCAGTTCCCCCAGTGCCTTGAGAAATGGTTTCCCGATCGTTTCAAAAGCTTCCTGGTCTTCACCCAGCGGACCATGTGTATTTACCAGCAGGCTGGCAGAGAGCAGAAACTCTACATGATTGGCATAGTCCACGATATAAGCCGTATCCGTCAAAAATCCATAAGCCCATCCCGGTTTGTTGAAAATCCTGATATGGTCTGGTATGTGGGTTGCTTTCTGGCCGCCAAAAAGCAGGAACTTCACATATGCCGGATGGTATTGTCCTGTATCATATACCGGATCTGTTGATTCCTCCGGGTATTGAGACATGCAACGATACAAAAAATTGTAGTCATTTTCCGTTAAACGGAAGCGGAATGGATTTGTTACAGCTTTCGGAAAAAATACCTGCCGCATCATCTGGTGGAGTTCGTTCAGTGGCAGCCGGTTCCGGTGCGAGAAGTCCATCGGGCCATCCTGAAAACGGCCCCTGTGGTCTATATGCTGCTGGCCGGCGAAGTCCTGCCGCGGGGCGAAAACGAGGTTGCTGCGCCGGTCGGGCTGCTCGTACAGCAGCTGCCGGCCGGCCCGGAAATATACCCCGTTGGTATGCATATTGGCGGCCATGTGCAACGGCAGCCCCACCCGGTGCCGGATTTCGGTGCCGGTATACCCCAGCTCCCACAAACGCCGGTTGAGCGGCTCCTGTCCGAGGAACTCGTACAGGCGGTTATAGGCGTCGTTATCGCTGACCAGAAAAATTTTTTTGATATAATGCGAGATGGATGGTAGCTTGCCAGCCGCTGAATAGTCGTGCAGGACGCCCGGATTGACACCGGGCAGCGGCCGGGTGAACATGGCCGTTTGCCGGTCCAGCCCTGGAATCTGCAGGTCGTTCAGCTTCTCCAGCGCCAGGATGGCGGTGGGGAGCTTTACGGTGGACGCCGGATAACAGTACCAGCCCCGCCCTATGCCAAAGCGAAAATCAGTAAATTGCGGCCTTTGCTGTGCATCCCGGTCTATCCGGGTGTAAACAAGCTGCAGCCGGTGAGCGGCGGCATCCCTGAATACCTTGGCCACAGCGGTTTTTCGACTTTTTAGCAACGCCTCAGGGAAATTATCTGTTGCCGGATAATGGTGGGTTTGCATATATTTGTCGGTATTACATGACTGTAAAGCAAAGAAATATACCTAAAAAAAGGGAAAAACCAGAATCGCGGATTTAGAAAGTTGAGTGTCACAAAGTCTGTAAAGTCAATCACATATTGATTTTGCGCCTCTTTTAACAAGGGCTTTAATATATCAATTTAAATTCTATCTTTGCAACTCTTAAAATTTTTTTATTATAAACCCGAAACAAACAACATGCAACTAAAAGGACTGGTAAGATTTTTTGCCATCGCACTGATCCTTATCTCTTTGTATCAACTGTCCTTCACGTTTTTGGTGCGGAACTATGAGAAGAAGATAGAGCGGCAGGCCGAGACCGATGTAGCCAAACAATTCCCTACACCTGACCAGAAATACCCTGGCAGCAAAGAACTGCAGGCCTTCTATTCTGACACGCTGAAAGGATTCACCAAACAAAGAAGACAAGAGATCGTGGACAGCACCAGCAATAAACAGATTGCAGGGTTTCCATGGTATGTCACCTACACCAAGGCTAAAGAGAAAGAACTGAATCTGGGTCTCGACCTGGTAGGTGGTATGAACGTAGTGCTGGAAGTAAGCGTGGAAGATGTGATCCGCGCCCTCGCCGGTCAATCCAAGGACCCCGCGTTCAACAAAGCGCTGGAACTGGCTGAACAACGCAAAAATACCAACCAGGCTGATTTTGTTACTTTGTTCGGGCAAACATACGCTGAAGTTGCTCCTCAGGGCCGTCTGGCTACCATCTTCGCCAACGCGTACCAGAAAGACATCAACTTCAACTCCTCTAACCAGCAGGTGCTGGACATGATCCGCAAAGAATCCCATGCCGCCATCAAAAACACCTATATCGTACTGCAAAAACGTATCGATAAATTCGGTGTGGCCCAGCCCAACATCAGCCTCGATGAAAATAAAGGCCTGATCTCCGTGGAACTGGCCGGTGTGGACAACGCAGAACGTGTACGCAAATACCTGCAGGCTACCGCCAACCTGGAATTCCGTGAGGTGTACAAAAACAGCCCCGAATTTTTCCAGAACGTGCTGAACCCGATGAACGAAGCCATCAGGAACGCACAAGGCGGCGCTAAAGCAGCTACCCCTGCCACTACCGATTCATCTAAAGCCACCGCCGCTGCTGATACCAAAGCTAATCCTGCTGATACCAGCAAAGAAGGTAAACTGAGCGACTACCTGGCTAAAAAAGATACCGGAAAAAGTGTAAAAGACTCCGCTAAAGCATCCCAGGAACAACTCTTCGCCGAACAACGCAAACAAAACCCGCTGTTCGCGATCATGATCCCCATGCTCGACCCGCAGTCCGGCACCCTGATTCCAAGCCCTTCCATCGGCCGTATCCTGCCTAAAGACACTGCCGCTTTCCGCCAATACCTGCAGATGCCGGCTGTTCAGGCTATCCTGCCTAAAGACGCGGTATTTGCCTTCGGTCCGGAAAATAAGGAAGACAAACACGGCCCGCTGGCCATCTACGCGCTGAAAGTAAATCCTGCTAACCCTGCACCCCGTGTAGGCGGCGAAAGGATCGTTGACGCCCGTCAGGACGTTGGCCCGGACAACCAGCCGGAAATCAGCATGACGATGGACAACGTAGGTGCGCACGAGTGGAAAAAACTGACCGGCGAACTGGCTCCTGCCAACCCGAAAGACCCTTCCACCCTGAACTTCGTTGCGATCGTCCTCGATAATATCGTTTACTCTGCGCCTTCTATCCAGGGCGAAATCGCCGGTGGCCGTTCTTCCATCAGCGGTAGCTTTACCATGGAAGAAGCCAATGACCTGGCCAATATCCTGAAGTCCGGTAAAATGCCTGCACCTGCACGCATCGTACAGGAACAGATCGTAGGACCTACCCTCGGCGCTGAATCCATCGCCGCCGGTGCCAAATCCTTCATGATCTCCTTCGTGATCATCTTCGTGCTGATGCTGGTATATTATAACAGCGCCGGCTGGGTGGCCAATATTGCACTGGTGCTCAACCTGCTGTTTACCTTCGGTATCCTGGCATCCCTTGGTGCTACCCTCACCATGGCCGGTATCGCCGGTCTGGTACTGACCATCGGTATGGCCGTGGACACCAACGTAATCATCTTTGAAAGAATCAAGGACGAGCTGACGCATGGCAAGAGCTATCCGGACGCGATCTCTCTCGGTTACAAACGCTCCTATGCGCCTGTACTCGACGGTCACGTTACCTCCCTGCTCACCGCGTTCATCCTGTTCTACTTCGGTTTGGGCCCGGTCCTCGGCTTTGCCACCACCCAGATCATCGGTCTGCTCCTGTCCCTGTTCTGCGGTATCCTCGTATCCCGCATGATCACTGACTGGTGGACCAACAAGAAAAGACACTTCGAGTACTTTACACCGATCTCTAAGAAAATCTTCAAACACGCTGCCTTCGACTTCGTAGGCAAACGTAAATACGCTTACATCATCTCCGCTATCGTGGCGATAGGTGGTATCACCTCCTTCTTCCATGGCTTCGACCACGGTATCGATTTCTCCGGTGGCCGTAGCTTCACTGTCCGCTTTGAAAAGCCAATGAACAGACAGGAAGTGGCTAACGTGCTGAAGAAAGAATTTGATGGTGAAGTATTCGTAAAAACCATCGGTAACACCAACCAGCTGAGCATCACTACTGCCTATAAAATTGAGCAGCAGAGCCTGGCGGTTGATCAGGAAGTGATCACCAAACTGTATCATGGCCTGAAACCATACTATGAAGCCAGCGTTACGCAGGACGTGTTCAACACCCGTTATGTAGTTGGCTCTCAGACAGTATCGCCTACCATCTCCGACGACTTGCGCGCCGGTGCGGTAAAAGCCACAATACTGTCCATCCTCGTGATCTTTGTGTACATCCTGATCCGTTTCAGCAAATGGCAGTACTCTATCGGTACTATCTTCTCCCTGCTGCACGACGTATTGCTGACACTGGCCGTATTCTCCTGGTTTAAGGACATCGTTCCTTTCACCCTGGAAATTGACCAGCACTTCATCGCTGCGATCCTCACCGTGATCGGCTTCTCTATGAACGATACCGTGATCGTGTTCGACCGTATCCGTGAATACTTCAAAACCGGCGTACACGGCAGAGACAGAGACACCGTGATCAACAAAGCGATCAACGATACCCTGAGCCGTACCATTATGACGTCCCTCACGGTATTCCTGACCATCCTGGTACTGTTCATCTTCGGTGGTGAAGTAACCCGCGGTTTCGCCTTCGCCATGCTGATCGGCGTTATCACCGGTACTTACTCTTCCATCTTCGTGGCTGCACCGGTACTGGTTGACTTTGACAAGAAAAACCAGCTGTCCAACGAAAGTGACGCAGTGGCGGTTGCTGAAAAGAAAGCAACACCTGCTACCAAATAAGTAAGTGATAGCTGAAAAATATGTTTGACAAAAAAGCCTGCTATGTTACATAGCAGGCTTTTTTATTGATAAGCATTTTAACGGATATAAAGGTTATAGGCGTAATGCTGTATAAACACGCCTGAACAACATCTTAGCCCAGGACTTCAGCCCCGGGATTGCGGAATACAAAACCCCGGGCGTCCCCTTCGTCCTGGTAATCCACTTCCAGGCCTACGAGATACATGCCGTGTGCTTTTTTTATGATCACCGGGACGCCGGCAATGTCAAACAGGTCGTCATCTTCCCCCAATGCGTCAAATCCCAGCATATAAGCCATGCCGGAACATCCGCCGCCTTTTACGCCAATGCGCAGGTAAGGCGCTTCCACGTTGCCCTGCAACAGTTGTTTTACTACAGCAGCGGCGTTGTCAGTGAGTTGCAGGGGGGCGGTAAAGGTGGTGGCCATGGGCTTCTGTTTTTTTCCAAAGGTAGGAAAAAGCCAGGGGAGTAGGGGCGATGGTATATGTAAGGTAACCTCAGGTGGCGGCGGCCAGCTGTAACAGCTGTGCATGGAGTGCCAGTACCTGCGGGATGACCATATGCTGTTCATCGTTCTGGATAACGTAGTCGGACAAACGCATTTTGATCTTTTCGTCGATTTGTTTGTGCATACGGGCCAGCACTTCTTCCCGGGTGGCGTTGTCGCGTTTCATGACCCGAAGGATACGCAGCGGCTGGGGGGCATATACGCCAATGATTTTGTCGAGGTAATGGAAGGATTCAGATTCAAACAGCAGTGCGGCCTCTTTCAGCACGTAGGGCGCTTTTTGCTGACTGGCCCAGAGGTTGGAATCACGGATGGTGGCAGGGTGTACCAGGGAGTTGAGCAATGCCAGTTTATCTTTATCGTTGAACACGATGTTGCCCAGGTATTTACGGTTTAGCATGCCATTGGCGTCATAGGTTTCTGGGCCAAAGTGCCTGCGCACGGCAGCAGCCAGTTCCTGGTCACGGACCAGGATATCCTTGGCGCGTTCGTCCGCATAATACACAGGGACGCCCAGGAGTTCAAATATCTTGCTGACGGTACTTTTGCCGGAACCGATACCACCGGTGATGCCTACCTTTAACATAAAATCCAGATGAATGAGTCAATATTGAAAGCTAAGTATAAAAAAAATCCCGGACGTAACGGCCGGGATTTTTATACAGATTTGTTTGATGCTTATTTGGTTTCGGCCGGTTTCTGCTGTTGAGCGGAAGTGTATTCCATGCTGATCGCAGAACGTTCGATGGTGAAGCTGGTACCAGGACTAACTTCCACTACCAGGGTGTTATTGTCGTTTATTTTTTTCACTTTACCGTGGATGCCGGCTATGGTCACGATTTTATCGCCTTCTCTCAGGTTGTCAATGAATTGTTTCTGTTGTTTGGCTTTCTTGGTCTGCGGACGGATCATAAAGAGCCACATGATCAGGATCATACCGCCAAAAAACAGGATAGAAATCATTGGGCTACCGCCTTGCGCACCGCCTTGTGACGGCCCCATCAGTAAAATGTTCATGATGTTCATCGATAAATTGATTTAAATAGTTTGCCTAATCAGCGCTTTATTTTGTAATGATATTACACTGGATCTTAGGGCCTACCTGATAACCACCTTCCCGGTTGGTTTTGATGGATATCTCTTTTTCGGTATAGCCGGATTTCCCATGACTGTCGAATATAACCTTCATAAAGCCGGTTTCTCCCGGTTTAATGGGCTGTTTGGGCCATTCAGGCACTGTGCAGCCACAGCTGGAGATGGCATCCTCAATTACCAGCGGGCTGGTGCCGGTGTTGGTAAATTTAAAGGAATATTCCACCTTTTCTCCCTGGGTGATATCCCCAAAGTTATGCACCTTTTCTTCAAAAGAAAGATCTGATGCTTTACCGGCTTCAGCAGTAGTGCCGGAAGCAGCGGTCTGACCAGCAGTTTTATCTTTTGCCGGTTGGTTATTACAGGCAGCCATTAAGAGGGTGCCACAGGTAAGGAAACAGAGCAGTGTTTTCATAATGGTGTTGTTTTGGCCTAAAAATACTGCTTTCCACTTACTTTTTCGGACGGTCCTGTTTTTGTACGAGCGACTCTTTTTCAAGGTCTTTCAGGATGTTGTCCAGGATACCATTGATGAACTGACCGCTTTGTGGCGTGCTGTACGCCTTGGCCAGATCGATGTATTCGTTGATGGTCACTTTTGTTGGAATGGTAGGGAAATAGAGGAATTCGCAAACGCCCATTTCCATCAGCAGCATGTCTACCGCCGCGATACGCTCCGGGTCCCAGTTCTGCAACTTGGGTTTGATCAGCTCCAGGCAGTATTCTTTCTTGTCGATCACCGTCAGTAACAGTTCCCGCGCATAGTCCAGTTTTTCCTTGCTGATCAGTTGCAGGAAGTTGAACAGGTGCGGCTTGTTGAAATAGTTGCCCAGCAGAATGCCCATCATTTCCTCGTCATCGCTCCAGTGCAGGAAGGTATCTTCCATATGCTGGATAAACAGTTCGTTTTTGGCCAGTATTTCCTTATAGATATATTCCAGTATCTCCTTTTCGCCGGCTTTGGTGCGGCTTTCGTCCGCAATGTAGGCCTTATAGGTGTCGGTGGCTACCAGTATATTATAAAGCTTTCTGATCAGGTCCGTATCTGTCAGCTGGCGCATTTTCCACTGTTCCAGATTTACCTGAAAGCCTTTGTCGTTTGTTATCTGATAAATGAATTCATTACCTGCGATCTTGGTGTTCACCTGCAGGTCCTCGGCAGAGGGTAAGTGTTTGGAAGCACGGGTCTGAGCATCAGTTTCCGCGTATTGTGCCACCTGTACCACTGAATAAAGTAAGTAGGTAAAGATCTGGCAGGTCTGGTCCAGCTTCTCATTCAGAAGCCTTGTGGCCGTGCCCGGCTTAATATTGCTTTGCTCCATCGTTTCCAGGGCATAAAGTGTCTGCATTACTTTAACCCGGATATTTCTTCTACTGATCATCGTATAAAAAAGAACTGGTATAAGGGCGCAAAACTAGACAAAAATTTGGATATTTGATCATTTGGCCATTTGATCATTATGTCAGACCGGAACCGGAACAAAGGAGACAATGCCATGAAAACAAATGACAAAATATCTGAATGTCTAAATCCAAAAACACTTTCCTGTCATTTTTTCCTGCGGGCTGTCATAATTTGTCAGTAATGAAAGCCTGTATTACATTTGCAATCTGCAATTTTGACCATAAAAACGCCTTGGCATAATTCTCGTGGCAAGGTGCATTCACAATTCAAACTACTTTCTTTAAATAAAAACTACTATGGCTAAGAAATTAAGTATTAAACCATTAGCTGACAGGATCATCGTAAAACCTGCAGCCGCTGAAGAGAAAACCGCAGGTGGTATCATCATCCCGGATACCGCAAAGGAAAAACCCGTTAAAGGAACCGTGGTAGCCGCCGGTCCTGGTAAAAAAGACGAGCCGGTGACTGTAAAAGTAGGTGACACTGTATTGTATGGCAAATACTCCGGTCAGGAACTGCCGATCGATGGCGAAGATTACCTGATCATGAGAGAATCCGATATCCTGGCTATCGTTTAATAACTGCCGGTTTGTGTTATTGTAAAAACTAATCTTTTAAATATCCTTAGAGCATTATGGCAAAACAATTATTCTTCAATATAGAGGCACGCAACAGAATGAAAAAGGGTGTTGATACCCTGGCTGATGCAGTAAAAGTAACCCTCGGTCCTAAAGGCCGTAACGTGGTGATCGAAAAGAAATTCGGTGCTCCCGGCGTAACTAAAGATGGTGTTACCGTTGCGAAAGAAATCGAACTGGAAGACGCTATCGAAAATATGGGCGCCCAGATGGTGAAGGAAGTTGCTTCCAAAACCGCTGACCTGGCAGGTGACGGTACTACCACTGCTACTGTACTGGCACAGGCTATCATCGGCGAAGGCCTGAAAAACGTGGCTGCCGGCGCTAACCCAATGGACCTGAAACGCGGTATCGACAAAGCGGTGAAAGCTATCGTTGAAAACCTGAAAAAACAGTCCGAAAAAGTTGGTAACGACAACAAAAAAATCGAACAGGTTGCATCTATCTCCGCTAACAATGACTCCGAAATCGGTAAACTGATCGCGGAAGCCATGAAGAAAGTAACCAAAGACGGCGTAATCACCGTAGAAGAAGCGAAAGGCACCGATACTACTGTTGAAGTGGTAGAAGGTATGCAGTTCGACCGCGGTTACCTGTCTCCTTACTTCATCACTAACAGCGAAAAAATGCAGGCTGAACTGCAGAACCCTTACATCCTGATCTATGACAAAAAGATCAGCACCATGAAGGATATCCTGCACATCCTGGAAAAAGTGGCCCAGCAAGGCGCTCCACTGGTGATCATCTCTGAAGATCTGGAAGGTGAAGCACTGGCAACCCTCGTGGTAAACAAACTGCGTGGTACCCTGAAAGTAGCTGCTGTAAAAGCTCCTGGCTTCGGCGACAGAAGAAAAGACATGCTGCAGGACATCGCTACCCTCACCGGTGGTATCGTTATCAGCGAAGAACAAGGTTACAAACTGGAAAATGCTGACCTCACTTACCTGGGTAAAGCTGAATCCGTAACTATCGATAAAGACAATACTACCGTTGTAGGTGGTAAAGGCCAGAAAAAAGACATCCAGGCCCGCATCGGTCAGATCAAAGCACAAATCGAAGTAACTACTTCCGACTACGACCGCGAAAAACTGCAGGAACGCCTCGCTAAACTGAGCGGCGGTGTGGCTGTACTGTACGTAGGTGCTGCTACCGAAGTGGAAATGAAAGAGAAAAAAGACCGCGTAGATGACGCCCTGCACGCTACCCGCGCTGCTGTGGAAGAAGGTATCGTACCGGGCGGTGGTGTGGCTTACATCCGCGCTATCGAATCTCTCGATAAACTGAAAGGTGATAACAACGACGAACAAACCGGTATCGCTATCATCAAACGCGCTATCGAAGAACCACTGCGCCAAATCACTGCTAACGCTGGTATCGAAGGTTCCATCGTTGTACAGAAAGTGAAAGAAGGTAAAGGTGACTTCGGTTTCAACGCCCGCACTGAAGTATATGAAAAAATGCTGGCTGCCGGTGTTATCGACCCAACTAAAGTTAGCCGTATCGCACTCGAAAACGCTGCTTCCATCGCTGGTATGCTGCTGACCACCGAATGCGTGATCGCTGACAAACCTGAACCTAAATCCGCTGCTCCTGCTATGCCAGGTGGTGGACACGGTATGGGCATGGACTACTAATCAGTCTTATTACCATAAAAAAGAAACTCCTGCAGGCCTTTCTGCAGGAGTTTTTTTTATCTTGTAACTTTACCGCCCGTATTGCGTTACACAGGTACCCCTGGTAATTAAATTAATGAACACTGAATGAAGTTATTGCTGAAAATAGCCCTGGCATGCCTGCCGGTATTAACAATGCTCTCCTGCTCCAAAAAAGCAGATGAGATGATGCCCATGGCCACGGCGGAAACAGATACCCGTATACAACAATATCTCTTTGCCCATAACGAAATTGCGGTACGTGACCCATCAGGCCTCTATTACCGTATCTATAATCCCGGTGACAGTATCCATTACCTGAAACCGACATCCATCGCTTTTGTCAACTATACCAACCAACTGATTGACGGTACCGTTGTAGACGCCTCTTTCGATGTGACCAACTTCAACAACAGAACACTTAAAAATCATATTCCCGGCTGGCAGATAGGGCTGGGTAAAATTTCAAAAGGTGGCAGAATACGGATGTACATCCCGCCATACCTCGCCTTCGGCAGCACTGGCGTGCCCAATATTGTTCCACCCAACGCCATCCTCATCTCCGATGTGGAACTGGTAGACGTCAGGTAATTTTTGTGTAACTATAAAATCCAAATATCAACGGAATGAAGAAAGTTTTTTTACTGGGAGGGCTAGGCCTGGCTTTACTGGCGGCCTGCTCCAAAAAAGACAATGGGCCAGCCTTTGACCCTGTAGCGCAGTATGATGCTGACAGTGCCATTATTGTCAATTACCTGAAAACCAATAATATCACCGCTTCCCATGATCCGCGCAGCATCTTCTGGCAGATCATCGACAGCGGCGACGTGGCCAACAAACCTACCATCACGAGTAACGTGACTGTGAATTATGCGGGCACTTTCGTGGACGGAAAATCATTCGACAGCAAAGATAACCTGAGCTTCGACCTCAACGAGGTAATTGATGGCTGGAAAATAGGTATTCCCAAAATAGGAAAGGGAGGACGTATCAAACTCTTCATTCCTTCTTACTGGGCTTACGGCCCGGGCGGCAGACCAGGCATTCCACCAAATACGGTCCTGTTTTTCGATGTGACACTGAAAGACCTCGTTAAAAAATAAATCTCCCGGGCTGACCCCAACAGGTCAGCCCTTTTTATGTCGTCTTCCCCACTTCCAAACATAAATCGTTAAATAACAAAATCCGTAAATAGCTGAATATGTAAAATGGCCTATTTTTACAGGTAAATCAATAATGTAGTGGCACACGAATGTATTTCCGTATTTGACATTTTTAAGATTGGCATTGGTCCGTCCAGCTCTCATACTTTAGGCCCCTGGAGGGCAGCCCAGCGATTCCTGCATGAACTGGATACCGCCGGAAAACTTTCTTCCGTAACCGGTTTACAGGTACTGCTCTATGGTTCCCTCGCTAAAACCGGCCATGGCCATGGCACCGATATCGCCGTGCTGCTGGGCCTCTGCGGTGATGACCCCGTTACTTTCGATGTTAATAAAATCAACAGCAAAATAGATGACCTGCGCCGTACCCGTAAAATGATGCTGGCCGGCAAATATGAAATTGATTTTGATCCGGTGGAAGACATAGAGTTCCTCTTCGAGGAATCCCTGCCATTCCACCCCAACGCCCTCGTTTTCCTCGTTACCTTCGCCGATGGCGATAAACGCGCAGCTACCTATTATTCTATTGGTGGCGGTTTTGTGGTGCAGGAAGGCGAAGCAAACGGCGGTGCTGCCTCGGTAGACCTGCCTTTTCCCATTGATACGGCCCGGCAACTGCTGCAGTTCTGCATTAAAACCGGTTTCAGCATCTCTGAACTGGTCATGGAAAATGAACTGGCCTGGAGACCGGAAGCCGAAACCCGTGCCGGCGTGCTCAATATCTGGCGTGTGATGCAGGAATGCACCTACCGCGGTTGTCATACTACAGGAGAACTGCCCGGAGGCCTGAAAGTGGCCCGCCGTGCTGCTGCGCTCAATAAAAAACTCCTGAAAGGACGCACTTATACCGATTATCATTCGTGGATCGAAGCTATCCGCGCCGGCGGCGCACATTTCACCTATACGCTCGACTGGGTGAGCTGTTTCGCCCTCGCCGTCAATGAAGAAAATGCTTCCTTCGGCCGCGTGGTGACTGCACCTACCAATGGCGCTGCAGGCGTAATTCCTGCGGTGCTGCAATACTATATAGCTTTCTGCGACGGCCTGCACGACGATAAAATCATGCAGTTCCTGCTCACCGCCTCAGAAATAGGCAGCATCTTCAAAAAACGTTCTACCATCTCTGCTGCCATGGGCGGCTGCCAGGCGGAAATAGGCGTTTCCTCTGCCATGGCCGCTGCGGCGCTGACAGAATGCCTCGGCGGATCTCAGCGCCAGGTGCTCATGGCTGCCGAAATAGCCATGGAACACCATCTCGGCCTGACCTGCGACCCTATCGGCGGACTGGTGCAGATTCCCTGCATTGAAAGAAATACCATGGGCGCTATCAAAGCCATCACGGCCTCTCAGCTGGCGCTGCAAAGCAACCCTGAACTGGCCAAGGTTTCCCTCGACGCTGTCGTGAAAACCATGTGGGACACCGCCCTGGACATGAACTCCAAATACAAGGAAACGTCCGATGGCGGCCTCGCTGTCAACATCCCTATCAGTCTCAGCGAATGCTAACATAAAGTACGGAAACAGCGGTACAGGGCTCAGGATTTTAAATGTGTTTATATTAAGAAAGAAACATATTTTCGTTTTGCGCTCAGTACCGCAATTCGTAATCCGTATTTTTTTATGCGTCACTACTTCTGGCTCCTGTTTTTGTCAACTTCCGCTGCCGCCCAACAATTCGGGGGCAACCCTCCTTCCCTGAAATGGCAACAGATCAATACCGATACTGTCCGCGTGATCTTCCCCAAGGGGATGGGCCAGCAAGGAGAACGTGTAGCCAATATCGTTACCTGGCTCAATAAAAATACCCGCAGCTCTATCGGTCCGCTCGAAAGGAAGGTGGATATCGTGCTGCAGAACCAAACGATGCAGTCAAACGGGTACGTGCAGCTCGGCCCCTTCCGTTCTGAATTCTACCTGGCCCCGTCTCCTTCATCGCAGGACCTGGGCTCTCTCAACTGGACGGAACAACTGGCGCTCCATGAATACCGTCATGTGCTGCAAAACATGAACTTCCGGCAGGGCGTGTCTAAAGTGTTTTCCTGGCTGGGCGGACAACTGGGACAGGCGGCCGCCACCAATATCGCGGTGCCCAACTGGTTCTGGGAGGGTGATGCGGTGATCAATGAAACGGCTTTCAGTCAACAGGGGAGAGGCCGGCTGCCCGCTTTTTTTGATGGTTTCCGCGCCCTGTCGCTCGAAGACAAGCGCTACAGCTATATGAAAATCCGCAACGGCTCCTACCGCGATTTTATTCCCGACCATTATCCACTGGGATACCTCTTATCCACCTATGGCCGTAACCATTATGGCAACGACTTCTGGAAGGGCGTTACCAGCGATGCGGTCCGTTACCGCGGCGTTTTTTATCCCTTCTCCCAAAGCCTGAAAAAACGTACCGGCAAAAATATTACTGCCTTCTATAACGCCATGCTGGCGGAATACCAGCCACAGTGGAACAGCTACGCGGCCCGTCCGGACACCACGCCGGCAGTGCCGGTTACCACCGCCGGCCGTACGGTGACCAATTATAAATATGTCTATGCCGCCGGTCCTGGTGAGTGGATCGTGCTGAAAGACGCTTTTAATAAAGTGCCCGGCATCTACCGCCTTGGCAGCAACGGGGAAGAACACCTGCTGGTAAGGCCCGGCATTGTATACAATGATTTCTTCAGCTATCGTAATCAACGTATCGTATGGGCGGCTGCCCGTTTCGATGCCCGCTGGGGATGGAAAAACTTTTCCGTTATCCGTATCCACGACAACGCCAGCGGTAGTACGAAAACAGTGTCTCCCCGCGGTAAGTTCTTCTCCCCGGATATCAGCAACGACGGCGGGAAAGTGGTGGCTGCGTCTATCACGCCGGACATGCACTACAGCCTGCAGCTGATCAACACTTCCACCGGCACGGTGGAAAAAGTGCTGCCCAACCCGCACAACTGGTACTATACCTTCCCGCGTTTTACGGCTGATGATAAAGCCGTTATCAGCGCGGTCCGTAACGAACGGGGCGAAATGGCGCTCGTGCAGCAGTCGCTGCAAACGGACGAAGTCACGGAACTGACCCCTTTCAGCTTCGTCGTGCTGGGCATACCTGCCGTACAGGGCGACACGGTGTATTTCACCGCATCCACCCGTGATGTGAACAACGTATATGCGCTCACGTTATCTGACAGGAAAACATATGAAATCACAGACCGGGGGAACAGCGCCTTGCACATGGCCGCTTCGCCGCAGCAGGACAGCCTGGTGTTCAGCGAGTTCACCACAGCCGGCTATCGCCTGTACCGCGCGCCGCTGAAAACGGCCTGGAAAGAAACAGCCGTGGCGCAGGCCCGGCACAGCAAATGGCTGGAGCCGTCTGATAAAGAAGGGGCCAACATTCTGGACATCGTGCCGCATGACTCGCTGCCGGTGAAGAAATATGCGCTCTTTACACGTCCGTTC
This sequence comes from Chitinophaga varians, assembly GCF_012641275.1. Classification (NCBI taxonomy): domain Bacteria; kingdom Pseudomonadati; phylum Bacteroidota; class Chitinophagia; order Chitinophagales; family Chitinophagaceae; genus Chitinophaga; species Chitinophaga varians. The sequence continues at coordinate 1,424,766 of NZ_JABAIA010000002.1, forward strand.
AATTTCCACAGCTGGGTACCTTCTTTTAACGAGCCCGATTATAGTATCTCGCTGTTGGGCGAAAACATCCTGAACACCACCAATACCTCTTTGGGATACACCTACAACCGGAATGAAGGATACTCCGATCTGGGAGCCAGCTTCACTTTCGGCGGATGGTTCCCTTATCTCAATACCGGCGTGGACTATATATTTAACCGCAATACAGTGGCGCCAAATATCGGGCGCATTTACTGGAATGAGCTGACCTGGCACGCCGGGTTGTCGCTTCCGCTGAATTTTTCGTCGGGACTGTATAGCCGCAGCCTTGTCATTGGCGGCGATTACAATATCCTGCATCGTTATCCGCAGGGCAATTTCAAGTTCAGGAACGACAACCTGCAATACCTGAGCAGCCGGCTGATATTCAGTAACATGCGGATCAAAGCCAAACAGAACATCTATAGCCATTTCGGCCAGTATATCGCGCTGTATTACAATCACTCAATAGGCAATCCCTTCGCGGAACAGCTGTATGGCCGCGTAGATCAATATCTTCCGGGATTCTTCCAAAACCACAGTATCGTATTGCAGGCCGCCTACCGGCAACGTGATCAGAACTTTAACTATACGTTTACAGACAATTTCGTGTATGCGAGAGGGTACAATACCCCTTTCTACGACCGGATATACAAGCTGGGAGCCAACTACCACCTGCCTTTGGCGTATCCTGACTGGGGCTTTGCGCAGGTCCTTTATTTCAGCCGGATCAGGGGGAACCTGTTTTACGATTATAGCATGGCGCGGGATTTCATCAACAAACGGGACAATCGCTATACTTCAGCCGGGGCAGAACTTTTCCTGGACACCCGTATCGGCAATACGCTGCCGTTTACCTGTGGGGTGCGGTTCAGCCACCTGTTTGACAAAGACCCGGTTGACAATGCACAGAACAGGGTGGACTTTATCCTGCCGTTGCAGCAGCTGTTTAACTACTAAAGAGTCTTTATATAACAAAGGGCCCATGAATACCAGTATTCATGGGCCCTTTGTTATATAATGTGGAAAACCTATTTCACGTCTATCCGTAAGGACGGTGCCCGGTAAAGTTTATCAGGCGCATATTCAATCAGGATATCATCAAAGTACAACACGTCTCCCTGTTGCAGGCTCTCTTTCAGGCGTGTGCTCCAGAGCGCCGGAAGGCGGGAGGTTTTGAAGTTGTCCCCGGTGAAGTCTTTATAAATGGCGGCCTGGCCGGTAGTATCGTTCAGGTAAGGTTGATGCTGTTCGTAAGTAAAGGCGAAAGAGATCACCTGGTAAACGTGGTTCTTCTCATCACGTACCACCAGTGCGGAGTCCAGCAGCTTTACCACCTGGCTTTTCGGCAGCGTGTCGCTGAGGAAGAGTCCCCAGCTGCTGCGAAGTTTCGCGGGCCGCTTGTTGGTCGCCGATGAGGCTTTGGTAGCAGGAGCGGGCTTTTTACCGGATTGGGCAAAAGTGCTCACGTTGATCGTCAACAGCAGGAAAATGAATGCGGACAGGTGTTTCAGCATGATAGTGACGGGATAAAAAAATCGCCCGGTATACTAACGACCGGGCGATTGCAAAAATTATAAAGATTTCAAACTTTCCGTTATCGCCAGGATTTTTGCTTCGGCGTCTGCTTTCTTGCGTCTTTCAGCCTCTACAACTTCCGGTTTGGCATTTTGAACGAACCGTTCGTTGGCCAGTTTGTTTTCCACTGACTTCAGGAAGCCCTGTTGATACTCGAGATCTTTGAGCAGGGATTCTTTCTGTGCGGTGGTGTCCAGTACTGTTTCGGTACCGAGGTAGAATTTATCTTTCTGTACCACGAGCGTAATACAGCCGGGCACCGCTTCCTGTACGTAATGTACTGCTTTTGCATTGACCTGTTTGGCGATGGTGTCTTCAATTTGTTTGAAGGCATTCTCGTGTTTGGTTTCGATATGCAGTACAATCGGGTCTTTGGGTTTGATCTGGTTTTTAACGCGGGCGTCGCGGATGCCGGTGATCACTTCCTGTGCCAGTACGCCTTCCAGCAGGGCGGCATGTACCGGGGCGGCAGGGGTGGTGAATTGTTTCATCATCAGTACATCAGCTTCGTCGCGTACTTTCAGCAACTGGTATATCTCTTCCGTGATGAACGGCATGTACGGGTGCAGCAGTTGCATCAGTTGTTCGAAGAAAGATACCGTCTGGGCGTATACCGCAGCGGAGATGGGTTGTTCGAAACCAGGTTTAACCCATTCGAGGTACCAGCCGCAGAAATCGTCCCAGATGAGGCTGTACAAGGCTTTCAGGCCTTCGCTGAGACGGAAGTCGTTATGCAGGGAGGCTACCTGTGCCTGTACTTCGTTCAGGCGGCTTTGGAACCATCTGATCGGGAAGAGGCCGGAAGCGTCCACATCGTCAGCAGCCTGACGGGATTCCCACATTTTCACCAGCTTCAGGGCGTTCCATATTTTATTGTTGAAGTTACGGCCCTGGTCGCAGCTGGAAGTATCGAACAGCAGGTCGTTACCGGCCGGAGAGCTGATCATTACGCCAAAACGTACGGCGTCGGCGCCGTAGCTGTGAATGAGCTCCAGCAGGTCGGGTGAGTTGCCAAGTTGTTTACTCATTTTGCGGCCTTCCTTGTCTCTTACCATGCCGGTAAAGTACACGTCGCTGAAAGGCTTTTGCCCGTTGAATTCCAGGCCGGCCATGATCATGCGCGCCACCCAGAAGAAAATGATATCCTGGCCGGTCACCAGTACGGAACCGGGGTAGTAGTATTTGTAATCTTCGTTGTCCGGGCTGGAAATACCGTTGAACACTTCCATGGGCCAGAGCCAGGAAGAGAACCAGGTATCCAGGCAGTCTTCGTCCTGTTTCAGGTCTGCCGCGGTGAGTGTGATGCCCTTCTTTGCAAACTGCGCTACTGCTTCTTCCGCAGTGGCGGCCACCTCGAAGGTGCCGTCAGCAGTGTACCAGGCAGGGATCTGTTGTCCCCACCAGAGCTGACGGGAGATACACCAGTCCTTCACGTTTTCCATCCAGTATTTGTACGTCGCGAGGAAGCGGTCGCCGGGATGTATTTTTACGTCACCTTCCACAACTGCGTCCAGCGCCGGTTTGGCGATATCGGCCATTTTTACGAACCACTGGGTGGAGATGCGCGGTTCCACTACCGTAGTAGGGTTACGTTGACTGTAGCCCAGGCGGGTAGTATAGGCTTCTTCTTTCACCAGCTGGCCGGCCTCTGCGAGGGCGGCTACTGTTTTCTTACGGGCCACGAAACGGTCTTCGCCCACAAATACGACGGCGGCAGCGCTCAGGGTGCCGTCTTCGTTGAGGGTGTCGATGATCTCGAGGTTATGTTTCAGGCCGAGGTTGTAGTCGTTGATATCGTGTGCAGGCGTCACTTTCAGTGCGCCGGTACCAAAGGCTTTGTCTACGTATGTATCGAAGATAATGGGCACGGGGCGGTTTACCAGCGGTACGATGGCAAAGTGGCCTTTCAGGTGCGCATATCTTTCATCTTCCGGATTTACACAGATGGCGGTGTCGCCCATGATGGTCTCGGGGCGCTGCGTGGCGATGGTAATGAATTCACCGGTAGGCTTGCCTTCCGCATCAGTGATGGCATATTTCACGTGATAGAGGAAACCCTGGATGTCTTTGTATTCCACTTCCTCATCGCTCAAAGCTGTTTTTGCTTTGGGGTCCCAGTTGATCATACGGGCGCCGCGATAGATCAGGCCTTTATTATAAAGTTCCACGAACACTTTGATCACCGCTTTATAATAGTGGTCGTCCATGGTAAAGGTCACCCTGTCCCAGTCGCAGGAGCAGCCGAGCTTTTTGATCTGTTGGTAGATGATGCCACCGTATTTGTCCTTCCATTCAAAGGCGTGTTTGAGGAATTCCTCGCGGGACAGCTGGGATTTTTCGATCCCTTTTTCCCGTTTCAGCATGTCCACCACTTTGGCTTCAGTGGCGATGGACGCGTGGTCGGAACCGGGTACCCAGCAGGCGTTGAAACCGCTCATACGGGCGCGGCGCACCAGTATGTCCTGGACAGTTTCATTGAGGGTATGGCCAAGATGCAAGACCCCGGTGACGTTAGGCGGGGGGATCACTACAGTAAAGGGCTGGCGGCTGTCCGGCGTAGAGTGGAAATAGCCTTTGTCCATCCAGTGTTGGTACCATTTGTCTTCAACCGTTGCAGGCAGGTAATTTTTCGAAAGTTCCATGCTATTCATAATATAAGTCTGCAAAAATAACGGAGATTGACCAGAGAAGGAAATAATGACGCAGAATATTAGCCCGGAGCGTTGGCCGCAGGGGAAAGGACGGAGGGCCGGTGTGCCTGCGTTTTGCTGCTGTTGGCTGCATGCCGGCCGCACCGGACGGTTTTGGTGCAAAAAAAAAGTGCATCATCAGATGCACCTTTTGCTGGAGATAAGTGTCTTTATATATAGACGGTACCGTTACATGGTTTCGGAGATCACCTGGCAGGTTTTCGCCACCATGTCAGGTGTGATATCAAGATGGACCACCATTCTGACCTGCGTAGGCGAGATGGGGATGACGAGTACGCCTTCTTTGTGGAAGTGGTCTGTAAGTTTTTTGGGCGTCCATTCGCCGGTGACTTCGAAAATGAGGATATTGGTTTCCACGGGCAGCATATGGCCAACGAAAGTTTTCTCCAGCAGGGCAGCCGCTATTTGTTTGGCGTGTTGATGGTCTTCTTCGAGGCGCTGGATGTTGTTTTCCATGGCGTAGATGCCGGTAGCGGCCATAAAGCCTGCCTGCCGCAGGCCGCCGCCCAGTCTTTTCCGTATGCGGCGGGCTTCGCGGATGAAAGCTTTGCTGCCAAGGAGCACAGAGCCCATGGGGCAGCCCATTCCTTTGTTGAGGCATACGGAGATGCTGTCGAATGTCTGTCCGTAAGTCCTGGGATCTTGTCCTGTAGCTACCAGGGCATTGAAGAGGCGGGCGCCGTCGATATGAAGGGCCAGTTTATGCTGGTTGCATACCTGCCGGATGCGGAGCACCTCTTCCCAGTCATAGCAGCATCCGCCGCCGCGGTTGGAGGTGTTTTCGAGGCATACTAGGCTGGTGCGGGCTTTGTGCACATCGTCGGGATTGTTGATGGCAGCTTCCACCTGGGCAGCGGTGATCATGCCACGGTCGCCGGTGATGGCCTGGACCTGGGCGCCGGAAGTGGCCGCAATGCCGCCTCCCTCATAAATATACACATGGGCGAGGTCGCTGCAAACCACTTCATCCCCTGGCAACGTATGTATTTTGATGGCAATCTGATTGCTCATTGTGCCGGAAGGGCAGTAAATGGCTGCCTCTTTGCCAAAGTAATCTGCCATCATGGCTTCCAGTTTATTAACGCTGGGATCTTCACCGAAAACGTCGTCTCCTGTTTCAGCCTGTAACATGGCCTGTAACATGCCAGGGCCGGGGCGTGTAAAAGTATCGCTGCGAAAGTCTATCATATGATTGAATAATTTGCAAGGACTTTGACAATAAATTAGTTAAGATGCTAATTTAATAATGATTATTTATCAATTGTTAAAATTTGCATAAAGCGTGTGGCAACAAGGACTAAAGCACTATAAAATATCGTTATAAAACTGTACTTTGTTATAGCGAAGACGAAAAAAAGAAGGATTTGGTAGAGTGGTGGGTTAGCACGATCTTTGCAGGCTAATTAAAACAAACGAATAAGGTGCGGGAAATTTTGTAAGTTAATTAAATTCAAAATTCAAACAAAATATTTCTTTCGCTGTTATTCTTATTTATAAACCAATACAATTTTTCATATGAGGCAACTTAAAATTGCCACCCAGATCACCAATCGTGATTCGCAGGCGGTAGAAAAGTACCTGCAGGAAATCTCGAAGATCCCTTTGTTAACACCTGAGGAGGAGACCGTTTTGGCGCAGCGCATTAAAATGGGCGATCAGAAGGCTCTTGAAAGATTGACTACAGGAAACTTGCGTTTCGTGGTTTCCGTTGCCAAGCAATATCAGCACCAGGGGCTTAGCCTCAGCGACCTTATCAATGAAGGTAATTTAGGCCTGATCAAAGCTGCGCAACGTTTCGATGAAACAAAAGGTTTCAAATTCATCTCTTATGCAGTTTGGTGGATTCGCCAGTCCATCCTGCAGGCATTGGCTGAACAAGGCCGTCTTGTTCGTCTGCCACAAAACAAAATTGGCACCTATAATAAAGCGAACAAAGCTTACATGGCATTTGAACAGGAAAACGAGCGTGAACCTTCTACCGAGGAACTCGCAGAAATCCTGGAAATGTCTGAATCGGAAATTAACAACATTTTTCAGAGCAACACCCGCCATATGTCACTGGACGCTCCGGTACATGAAGCTGAAGACGTAGCTATGGGAGATCTGCTGGAAGGTGGTGACATTACCGATGACGACGTGATGAGAGATTCCCTCCGCGAGGAAATACGCCGGGTATTAAAATCCCTGAGCCCCCGCGAAGCGGAAATTGTGAATGCCTATTTCGGTCTGGATGGTGAAAACGGCGCAACAATCGAACAAATCGGACAGAAGTACGATCTGACCAAAGAAAGAATCAGGCAAATCAAGGAACGCGCTATCAAAAGGCTCCAGAAAGCACGCTATAGCGGCGCCCTGAAATCCTACCTGGGATAATATTTACGGTTTCTCCGGAAACCGCTGTATAAACCCTCTTAATCTATAAAAACACCGGCCTTGTAAATACATGGCCGGTGTTTTTATATTGTGAACACCACTTATTTTTGCAGTTATGCGCAACCTCCTGATGATCATAGTGGCTGCAGTAATATCGCTCTCCGCCTGCGAGAAAGACATTACCGTCAACCTGCAACAACAGGAGCAGTCGCTGGTGGTGGAAGGTAAATTTGAATCCAACCAGTACCCGCAGGTAGTGCTTACCCGCAGCCTCGGCTACTTCTCTCAGATAGATACCGCTGCATTACTGGCTTCCTTTGTACACAAAGCCGTGGTGACCGTCTCCGATAGTGTCCGCACCATGACACTCCGGGAAACAATTGTGGAAATACCTGGCCTGGGCCCCGTTTTCGCCTATACGCCGGATACTGCCCAACCATCCGTCTTCAAAGGAAAAGCCGGCAACCAGTATACACTAAGAATAACTGCTGACAATAAGTCATATGAGGCGGTGACAACTATACCACTGCAGAATTTTCACCTGGACACCATCTGGTGGCGTCGCACAAGACAGGGCGACGATACGCTGAAAGCCCGCCTGTGGGCCAGGATCACGGATGCAGCTACCCCCGGTAATTATGCCCGGTACTTCACCCGGACCAACAAAGGGCCCTTTCTGGCCGGGTTGAATTCCACCCTGGACGACCAGGTGGTGAACGGCACAACATTTGAAATTCCTGTGGACGCCGGCGTGGACAAAAGCAAACGTGTAGACCCGGAGACCAACGGCTTTTTTAACAGAGGAGATACGGTGACGCTCAAATTCTGTAACATCGATAAAGCCACCTACACCTTCTGGCGGGCACTCGATTTTGCCTACAGCAGCAACGGCAACCCGTTCGCATCTCCTACTAAAATCATGGGAAATGTGCCCGGCGCCATCGGTTACTGGGGCGGTTATGCAGTCACCTATAAAACAGTTATTATCAGGAAATAATTATATAGAGCAATCAAAGTATGGAAAACAAACAACAAGAACATGTGCATCTGTTGATCATCGGTTCCGGCCCCGCCGGCTATACCGCTGCAATATATGCCTCAAGAGCCAACCTTAAACCAGTATTGTACCAGGGTATTCAACCCGGTGGCCAGCTGACCATCACCACCGAAGTTGAAAATTATCCCGGATATCCTGAAGGTATTCAAGGCCCGGAAATGATGGTGGACTTCGAAAAACAAGCTACCCGCATGGGCGCCGATATCCGCTATGGTATGGCCACATCGGTGGACTTCAGCAAACAACCATATAAAGTAATCATCGACGAAGAAAAAGAAATCACTGCTGACGCTATCATCATCGCAACAGGCGCCTCCGCCAAATGGCTGGGACTCCCGTCCGAACAACGGCTCAACGGTTCCGGCGTTTCCGCCTGCGCCGTGTGCGACGGTTTCTTCTTCCGTGGTAAAGAGGTGGCCATCGTAGGCGCCGGCGATACCGCTGCTGAAGAGGCCCTCTACCTCTCCAAAATGTGCTCCACCGTACACATGCTGGTACGCAAGCACGAAATGCGCGCCTCTAAAGTAATGCAGGACCGCGTCCTCAAAACTTCCAATATCATCGTATACTGGAACACCGAAACAGATGAAGTACTTGGCGAAAACAAAGTAGAAGCTGTCAGAGTGCGTAATAACCAAACCGGCGAGAAAAAAGACGTTCCGGTAAGCGCGTTCTTCGTGGCTATCGGTCACCAGCCTAACTCCGCCATCTTTAAAGATTATCTGCAACTGGACGAACAGGATTATATCGTGACCGTTCCGGGCAGCAGCCGTACCAGCGTGGAAGGCGTGTTCGCCTGCGGCGACGTACAGGACAAAATCTACCGCCAGGCTGTAACTGCTGCAGGCAGCGGTTGTATGGCAGCCCTCGATGCGGAAAGATACCTGTCTGCTAAAGAACACCAATAATCAGTTGAGAATTACGAATTACGAATTACGAATTACGAATTGAGAGGTAATTTGTGGTCCATAATTCCTAACTGAAACATTATAATAACACCATTACGAATTACTGATTACGAATTGCACCTCAGTTCGTAATTCGTAATTCGTAATTCGTAATTATCCAAAGATGCTTACTATCGCGCTCGAACAAGCTGCTTTCCGCGCCTATCATGGCCTGTATCCGGAAGAAACCGTGATCGGCAATGATTTTCTCCTCGATATTTCTGTTCGTATACCTGGCTCCGTTACCATCGACGATCTTACTGATACTGTGAACTATCAGGGAATCTATGAAATAGCCAAAGAAATCATGGCGCAACCCAAACCGCTGCTGGAAGAAGTGGTCTACGCCCTGTCCGATACCCTGAAGGCACGTTATCCTGCTATCCAATACAGTACTGTCACCCTCCGGAAACTGAACCCGCCAATGGGTGCCAGCATCCGTAATTCACTGGTGTCACTGGAAAAGGAATACTAAAATGCACGCCTGCCCGCGCTAATTATTTGTAATTTTCCGTAGATTTATAGCAACAAGTAAATCAAGCTTCTTATTCCTGTTAAAAACCAATCCTATGATGAAACGGATTTTGACAATTTCATTCCTGCTCTGCACTGTATTATTTGCAAAAGCCCAGTCCGTGGACGAAATGGTGGAACAGGCCAAGCAGCTGGAATTACAGATGAAGGAAGAGGCTGCGCTCGACAAAGACAAGGAAATACTGAAAATACAGCCCAACGAGATAAGGGCTCTGAACCAGGCGAGCCAGATGTGCTCCCGTATCGGTAACCGCCAGAAAGATAAAAGTGCTAAAACAAACTATTTTAACCAGGCGAAAAGTTATGCGCAGTCAGCGCTGAAAGTCGGCCCGAATAACGCAGACGCCAACCTCGCCATGGCAGTGGCCATGGGCCGCATGGCCCTCATCTCGGGCGCAAAGGAAAAAGTTGCCGCCTCCAAAGATGTGAAGAAGTACGCCGAACTGGCCATTAAGTTCAACCCCAACCTCGCACAGGCTTATCACGTGCTTGGCAAGTGGAACTACGAAGTAGCCAACCTCAATGTATTTGAAAGAGGTGCCGCTAAGATGCTCTTCGGCGGCCTGCCGGACGGCTCCCTTAAAAATGCTATTGCCAATTATGAAAAATGCCGGCAGCTGGACCCCGCTTTCCTCCTCAACTATTACGAACTGGCCCGTGCCTATAAAGCCGATGACCAGCAGGACAAAGCCATCGAAGTGCTGAAAAAAGCCCTGAGCCTCCGCAGCATCTACCAGGACGACGCCAATATCAAAGCAGACTGCAAAAAAATGCTGGATGATCTCCAGTAATTATTTTAAATCACTTTCCCTTTCCATTTACCACTTTTCAGATACCAGGCACTGAGCCCGAATATCAATATCCAATAGATGAAATCTGCACCCCAGGCCAGGTGCAGCGGGCTGCGCATCCGTTCTATCACGATATCACAATAAATCAGATAACCCACCACCGCAGTACATTCAGTGAAAAGGTTCATCCGCGTATTCCCGGTACCGGTAACGCCGCTGAGCACTACCGCCGCTACCGCCATCAGCAGGGTGCTGAGGGTAATGACACGGATGGAAGGGATTGCCGCAGTGATCAACGGAGCATCGTTGGTATAAATATGCAGGATGGTATAGGGGAAGAGGTTCACCAGGACACAAACGACCGTGGCACAACCCAGACTGATAGCGGCGATGTTCCGGATGACTTTAAAGACCAGTTGTTCCTTGCCCTGTCCGATGATATTACTTACCATGGTATTACAGGTGGCTGCCAGTGCCCAGGTGAAAATGCCGAAAAAACCGAAAATACTGCGCAGCATATTGGAAATCGCCAGCGGCCTTTCTCCCAGGTGCTCAATGAAAATGAAAAAGACAAACCAGCTGCCAATGCTGAAAAGGAACTGCACAATCAACGGGGCAGACACGTTGAGGATGTTCCGGATAATCTCCCGGTTAGGCCGTATGTAGGTGAACAGGCTATACCTGATATGGTGTTTTTTGAGGAAGATGATACTGAAAGCTACCGAACACCCGGTGATCTCCGCAATAATGGAAGCCACCGCTGCCCCGTTCAGTCCAAGGGCGGGTAAGCCCAGTTTCCCGAAAATCAGCGTGTAGTCAAAAAAGATATTGATCGTTTCCTGGCACAGTGAGGTGACAGCCAGCACGCGGGAATTGCCGCTGCCGATGTAAAAGGCGTTGGCCATGCTCAGCATCATCAGGAAGGGAAGGCCCCAGATACGGATACGGATGAACGAAACCGCTGCAGCAAGGATCTCCTGGTTGTGAAGCGTTTTCGAAAAAAAATAAGGGGCCACCGCCAGCGTGATCAGGATAGCCAACAGCGAAAAGAAGGCGCCCACTTCCAGCCCGTTGGCGAAAAGCCTGCCAATGTTGCTGTATTGCTGTTGACCCGCCCGGCGGGCTATCAGTACCTGCAGGCCGTTGTTAAGCCCATAGGCGATCATATACATCACGAGGTAATAAATACCGGCGATACCATTGGCTGCCAGCTCCAGCTCGCCCAGCCGGCCGAGGAAAGCGGTGTTGGTCATGTGGTTAAACTGAGGGATGATCAGTGCCAGGCATATAGGGGCGGCGATTTTAATGATCTGCCGGTTGTTAACTTCCAGTTGCATCGTGAAATGGTTCTGATATTCATCAAAAAACAAAGATATAGCCTCACCAATTCACTAAAAAGATTATTATTGTAATTCATTTGAAAGGTTATATATGCCCGTGGCTTACAACATCCATCCTGCATTTACAGTAGATGATGAAACTTTACTGGGGACCGATCTTACGGCCTGTCACCTGCTGGTGCTGGTTGGCGGCGGTACTTTCAGTTATGTGGTGTTTGATCCCGCAGCGAAAAAATTCCTGGCGCTTAAATCCTACCATTTCCAGCCACAGAAACTGGCCATGGCCGATCTGGAAATGATAGAAGAGGTGTTTGACGCAGACAAACTGCTGTTTACCGCCTTTAAATCCGTACTGCTGGCTTTTGACAACGGCGGTGGCGTACTGGTGCCACAGGTATATTATATGCCTTCGCTGAAAAAAGACTACCTCCACCTGTCACAACCGGAAAAAATGCAGGAAGCCATCCTGGCCGATCTGCTGCCGGGACTGCCTATGGTGAATATATTCAGCGTGGACAAAGACCTGCTGGGGTTCCTGCGTAAGGAATTCTCCACAGACCTGGTGGTACACGCCAACTCTGCTCTGCTGCAGGCTTATCCGCTGGACCTGGACTATCGGGCGCCTGAAGGAATAGCTTTTGTGCATGTACAGCGGCAGTCTTTTACATTGACTATTTACGTGAACGGGAAACTTATCATCCAGCAGGATGGTGAGTACCAGGCAGGGCTCGATGTGGTATATCAACTGGTAAATACCCTTCGCCAGCTGGGACTCAATGAGCAGCAGGTAAAGGTGAAGCTCGGAGGGGTGGTGGCCACAGACAGCGTGGTTTACCAGGAGATGTATAAATTCATCTCCAAACTGGAATGGGTGCAACGACTGCCGGGATTTAGCTATATCACGCCCATGCAGGAAATACCAGGCTATTATTTTCATAACTTGTATGCGTTAGCATTATGCGTATAATCGGAGGAGAAAGTGGGGGCAGAAAAATACAACCGCCTGCAAAAATGCCTAATACAAGGCCTACTACAGACATTGCCAAAGGCGGACTGTTTAATATTATCGAGAACAACCTGGATATTCCTTCTTTAAAAACACTCGACATTTTTGGCGGTACCGGCAGCATCAGCTATGAGCTGGCTTCCAGGGGAGCCACCGACATGACCATCGTGGAGAAAGACCACGCAATGGCTGAATTCATCACCAAGACAGCCGCTCTGCTGGACATCCCCACCCTGAAGGTAGTGCGGATGGACGTTTTTAAATACCTGCAGCAGTGTAACGAAAAATTCGATTTCATTTTTGCCGACCCGCCTTATGCCATGGAAGCCATGTATAAACTGCCAGGGATCATTTTTGAGCAACAACTGCTCAATCCCGAAGGCTGGCTGGTCATAGAACATACCCGGCAGAACGATTTCCGGGACTATAGTTATTATCGCTCCGAAAGGAGTTATGGCGGGACCACCTTCTCGATTTTCATTAACCGGGAAGAGCTGAAACGCTGATCTGTCATTTAAATTCATCAACTTTCCATGAGGACTTGTTTATTTCCGGGTACTTTCGATCCCATTACGCTGGGCCATACCGATATCATTGACCGGGGACTGGGCCTGTTTGACCGCCTCGTGGTGGGTATCGGCACCAACAGCGCCAAAACGCCCATGTTTTCGCTGGAAGAGCGTATCGAATGGATCAGGGAGATCTATAAAAACGACCCAAGGGTGGAAGTGGCCGTTTATCAGGGGTTGACCATCAACTTCTGCAAGGAAATAGGTGCCAGCTTCATCCTGCGTGGTATCCGTTACGTGAGTGATTTTGAATATGAAAAAGCCATTGCGGATGTAAACCGGACCATTGCCCCTGACATAGAAACGATTTTCCTGACCACCACGCCGCAGTATTCCAGTGTGGCATCCACGCTGGTGCGGGATATTTACCGGAATGGGGGAGACGTACAGCCTTTCCTCCATAAGGTGGTACTGGAAGGTATTCAACAACATAAGCGATAACTGTTAAAGCGCATACTATGAAAGCGATCTGGCATTCCCTGAACGTATCATTGGACACACTCAACGAGCTGAGTGAAAATACCATGGGAACTCATCTGGGAATGGAGTTTACTGAAATAGGCCCGGATTATCTGAAGATGATGATGCCGGTAGACAACCGTACCAAACAACCATATGGCCTGTTACATGGTGGCGCTTCTGTGGCGCTGGCCGAAACTGTAGGCAGTATGGCTTCCGGGTTGATCATCGACCCCGACAAACAAATCTGTGTAGGGATGGAAATCAGTGCCAATCACCTGAGGGGAGTAAAAAGCGGGTATGTGCATGCCTGTGCCAAACCGTTGCATATAGGCGCTACCAGCCATGTATGGGATATCCGGATTACGGACGACCAACATAAACTTATCTGTGTGAGCCGGCTTACCATGGCTATTCTGGCCAAAAGATAAAATCAATTGCGAATTACCAATTACGAATTACGAATTACGAATTACGAATTACGAATTGAGGACTCGTTTATAGAACGGTTAGTTAGTAGCCGCTCTGATAAGGAACCCTCAATTCGTAATTCGTAATTTGTAATTCGCAATTATTATATGAGTTTTTCTGCTTTGAACACCTCGCGGATGTTTTCGTAGGAGTATTTAAGGAATTTATCAAGGTTCTGTGGTTTAACCCATTCTATATCCTGGATATCCTCTTCAATCTGCGGTACGGTAAGTTCGGTACCGGTGAACTGCATGCGGTACCAGTGCGTGTGTTTCAGTACCTTTTTGGTTTTCATCGGGTAGTAGTGAAACGTTTCCGTGATTTTATGGGTGAGGGAGATGGTATGCAGACCGGTTTCTTCCGCCACTTCACGGACAGCACAGGTTTCCAGGTCTTCTCCGGGGTCTTGTTTGCCTTTGGGCAGGTCCCATTTTCCTCTGCGGAACATCATCAGTACTTCCCCATCAGGATTGGTGATCAGGCCGCCGGCCGCCACCAGCACGGTAAAATGAAGTGATACCTTCTTAAACAGCTGTTTCACGTCTTCTGTGATAAACACCGCTGCTTCTTTTTTACCTTCTTCCATCTTCTGCAATACTTTCTCTATCTTCTCCGTGTCCGGGTTGAGGTACACCTTTGCCCCGTTGATGTCTGCCGGTATGTTCTGTTCACTTCCGCTGAGAATGAGGGGACGCTCATTCAGGTAGATCGTCATGTTTGCTTGCATGGTGCAAATTTAGACATTTGGTTATTCAGACATTTAGTTATTTGAAGATTTAATGAAAGCACTCAAATCTGTAAATGTCTAAATATCTAAATGGCTAAATAATCAAATGTTTTAACTTTGGCGCTGTATGAGTACAGTAAGCGAAAAACAAGTTGCAGAAAAACTGCTGCAGGTGCAGGCCGTAAAGTTGAGCCCTGCCCAGCCTTTTACATGGGCCTCCGGATGGAAGTCCCCTATTTATTGCGATAACCGGAAACTGTTATCCTATCCATATGTACGGGACTATATCAAATCCGAGTTATGCAATACCGTATTTGAGACCTTTCCTGATGCAGCGGTGATTGCGGGCGTGGCTACCGCCGGTATTCCACACGGCACGCTGGTGGCGGACCAGTTGAAGCTGCCATTTATCTATGTTCGTTCCAAACCGAAAGAGCATGGCATGGGCAATCAGATAGAAGGTGTATTGCAGCCTGGTCAACAGGTGGTAGTGGTGGAAGACCTGATCTCTACCGGCAAAAGCAGCCTCGAGGCGGTGCAGGCCATCCGTGCCGCAGGCGGTGAGGTGATAGGCATGGTGTCTATCTTCAACTATGGCTTTGATGTGGCGGTAAAAGCATTTGAAGCAGCCGGCGTACCGTTTAAATCGCTGAGCAACTACAACGCGATGATTGCCCTGGCTGAAGAGAAAGGCATTGTTTCCGCAGATGAGATCAGCACACTGCAGGCCTGGAGAACAGCGCCTGACCAGTGGGGTAAATAACGCCAGTATATTACTTTTTTTGTATATTCGGTTGTCAAAATCTATACTATGCGCATCGTAAAATTAGTAATGCTGTTCCTACTGGCGAGCGTAAGCGTGGCCATGGCACAGCAGAAGAAAAAAGCCCTGCTGACTGCCAAGATCAGCACGCCAACAGTGCAGTGTGAATCCTGCAAAAACCGTATTGAAAGATACATGTCCCAGGAAGAAGGCGTGGAGTCTGTAAAAGTGGATTATAAAAAACACGTGACTACCGTAAAATACTGGGATGACCGTACAAATATCGAAAATGTCAAAACAGGCATCGCTAATGCCGGTTATGATGCTGATAACGTAACTGCCAATCCGGAAAGCTACGCTAAACTGCCTAAATGCTGCAAAAAGCCGGAAGACGGCGGCGGCATGGAAAAGAAAAAGCACTAAGCTTTTGACATCGTCATTATAATTGCACCCGGGGAGTGGTCCGAGCCCTTCCCGGGTTTTTTAATAAAGCCCGAATTGCCCGTTTTCCCCATAAATTGCTCAATTTTTCAATTTTTCCACTATTTCCTGCATTCTTTTTAACCCGTTCAAGCACCATTTAGGAGTGTTACAGCAGATGCTGACAAGGGTATCACCTGCTGAACTGCCCGCTGCGCTGCAAAAGATCGGCACTTCCCAGATGGATATGTATACCGGCACCCTGACGCCGGAGATGATTTTCAACGAAATCACTGCACAACTAACGGCACAGGACATCCTCCTGCCAGCTGCCTTTGCCGCCCGGGTAGCGGCACATCACGGCTACACGGAAGTGACGCTGTCAGACACCTCGTGCTGGATATTGCGGCTGTCTGACGATCCGGAGCGTTATGTCCATCTGCATCCCGGACGGTACAGCCCCCATTCGCTGCGTATTAAAGCTGCCGCGCTGAAAACGGCGATGGCTTATAAAGCGGCGGAACGTAATGGCCTGCTTACGGGTGAACTGTTGACGGATATAAATGCGGTGAGGGCCATGGCGGCTTTGTCGCCGGTACGCAGCCTGGAAGATGCGCAACATATGCTGAAGATCATCTCCCTTGTGTCCCAGGGCTGAAGCCCTGGGCTACGATTAGATTTTGAAGCCCTTTAAGGAGAAATACAGTTAGGAATGAAGAGTAATATTTGCGGCTCGGGGCATTGAAAATGCCGTTATGTACGAATATATTGTTCTGTCTTTTTCATGAAAAAGCCACTTTTCCGCTAAAAACAGAAATTTTTCAATCTGTTTGTCTTTCCTGTATAAAAGTCCTGCCAATAAAAAAAGCCTTTCATTTACGAAAGGCAATCACTTTTCAATCTGCGCTTCATGGTTGTCTTCCCCCCATAAAAGCATTATCAATAAAAAAGACCAGAATCTAATCGTAGCCCAGGGCTTCAGCCCTGGGACATTTGCGTTAAAAAAAATTCAGCGCCTGTTTGGTTTCGCATTTAATGGGGAAGGGAATATAAATGCCTCCTTTGCCGACTTTACAATTGCCGGTGGCTTTAATGGTGACTTCCTTGCTGGAAAAAGCAGTAAATGCATTTTTCAGCACATTCGCCATATTGACTTCCAGCTTCACCGGAAAATAGAAAGTATCTTTTGCCGGGATACTGATCATGGTATCCTGGACAGAGCGCCCTACTTCTGTATCATCAAAAAAGACGTTGAAGTTGGCGTCTTTTAATTTCAGCTGATAATTGTTCGGATTGTAATATGCCAGGGTGAGCCGTACAATGCTCTTGGACATGCCCAGCTCATCCATTTGGAGATTGGCAACTCTTACAAACTGGAGGTCCTTCATTTTTTCGCATGAGCTTGTCAGTCCCCAGGTGGCCATTATGATTAAAAACAGACGGATCGTTTTCATTGTTGTCGGTGAACTTTTAATCTTCAAACCTACTGCAAAGGTTTTACTTATCAAAAATCAGGGTCGGAATTGGGAAACATTTAACGGCAGTTTATGGCGGAGCCAGTAGGGGAGTTTATTTAAATAACCTAAAAAACGAATATAAAAAAATATATTCTTTATGATTCTTTCCTATCTTTCAAAACCTTCCTGAGCTTGCTTAAATTCATCTCGCAAGCAACTAATATCTTTAGTATTTTTGCATTTTTCTGCCATTTTACTTCCAAAGGTGAAATACTAATTTCATTAGCATACGAATAACTTTTCTATGAATTGTTATCCAGTTACTTGAAATTAATTATTAAGTAAATAACTGTAAGTAGATCAGCAGCTGTAACTAATCATTTCCGCACTGGCGGGCTAAAATTTTGACATTATGACAGAGAATGCAAAAAGTGGAGTGTTATTAATTGAATCACAATATTTTCCGCCAATTAGCTTCTATAAAACTTTAATTAACCACGATATATTACAGATTGAGAAATATGAACACTATCAAAAGCTCAGTTACAGGAACCGTTGTTACCTCGCCGGGCCAAATGGCCGTATGATCTTAAGTGTGCCTCTCACCCGCGGCAAGAACCAACGGACCCTGATGAAGGATGTCCGGATCAGTAATGAAGAGAGATGGCAGTCTCTGCACTGGAAAACGCTCGTGTCCGCCTATAGGCGCTCTCCCTGGTTTGAATATTACGAGGAGGATATGCAGGGACTGTTTGAAAAACAGTTTTCATTTTTGCTCGACTGGAACATGGCCTGTTTTGAATGGGTGAATAACAAGCTGGGCCTTAGTCCGGCTATTCAGTTCACAGACAGTTACCAAAAGGTAGTGTCCGGCGTAACAGATGCCCGTGACCGCATTCTGCCGAACGCCCCGACGCCGGAGGATGCGCCGCAATACACCCAGGTGTTCCAGGAACGGGTCGGTTTCCTGCCCGACCTGAGCATCCTGGACCTGCTTTTTTGCGAAGGAAAGCAATCCCTGACAGTTATAAATGATGGCCAATAAATATTAAATATTTTTATTTAATTTGTTGATTTGTAATTGTTTGTATATTTGCCCGGTTGCTGACCTGTTGCCCGGCAGGACTGCCGGAAAAAAATTACTGCAGCAATCAACAAAATATTTAGCTTTGCAACCAATTTTGCTGGGTTTCAACTGACGTAGGTGTGTAAACCAGGAGTTTCCAGCGAGGAAAAGGAGCATTTATCCTGTAGTTTATTTTATTACTAATTCATTTGCAGATTTAAATGAACAACACCTACACCGACCTCGTTAAACAGACTTTCGAATTCCCCCAGGAGGGCTTTGACGTAAAAGACAACTACCTGGAGTTTAACGGTTTGGATATTAAGGCGCTGATTGACAAGTACGGAACGCCTTTTAAGTTGACCTACCTTCCCAAGATCGGAATGCAGATCAACAAGGCAAAAAAGATGTTCCATGATGCCATCAAGAAGAACAGGTACGATGGTAAATATTATTACTGCTATTGTACCAAGAGCTCGCACTTCTCCTTTATTATGGAGGAAACCCTGAAACATGGCGTGCACATCGAAACTTCGTTTGCTTATGATATCGATATCGTAAACAAACTGTACGAAAAAAAGAAGATCAACAAAGAGACGTTTGTGCTCTGTAACGGTTTCAAAACAAAAGCCTATACCAGGGCCATAGCCAGACTGATCAACAGCGGCTTTAAAAATGTGATTCCGGTACTGGACAATAAAGAGGAACTGGAAGACTACAAACGTAATGTCCGGATAAAAGATAAAGTGAAACTGGGTATCCGTGTAGCCGCGGAAGAAGAACCCAGCTTCGACTTCTATACCTCCCGCCTGGGCGTGCCTCCCCGTGATATCCTCGAATATTATGTCGACAAGATCAAGGGGAACGAGAAGTTTGAGCTGAAAATGCTGCACTTCTTCATGAACAAGGGGATCAAAGATGATATCTTCTACTGGTCGCAGTTCAACAGGGTGATCAACCTGTACTGCCAGCTGAAAAAGATCTGCCCTGAACTGGACAGCATCAACATCGGTGGCGGTTTCCCGATCAAACACTCCCTGGGCTTTGATTATGATTACAATTACATCGTTAACGAAATTGTAGCCAATATTAAAAGCACCTGCAAAAAGAACAAAGTACCGGTACCGGACATCTACACAGAATTCGGTTCCTTCACTGTAGGTGAAAGCGGTGCGGTGATCTATAGCGTAGTAGGCGAAAAAATGCAGAACGACAGGGAATCCTGGTATATGATCGACAGTTCTTTCATTACCACCCTGCCTGATACCTGGGGTATTGGGGAGAAATTCCTGATGCTGCCTATCAACAAGTGGGACCAGGAGTACCAGGAAGTACACCTGGGAGGACTTACCTGCGACGGATACGACTTTTATACATCTGAGGAACATATCAACGCGGTATTTTTACCGAAACAACAGCCAAGCGGAGAGCCGCTATACATTGGGTTCTTCCATACCGGCGCTTACCAGGACCAGCTGAGCGGATATGGTGGTATTAAACACTGCCTGATCCCGTCTCCCAAGCACGTGATCGTGGGATATGATAAAAATGGACAGCTGAAAGACTGGTTGTATGCCAAAGAGCAGACTTCCCAGAGCATGTTAAAGATTTTGGGTTATTAAAAAAATGGGTTAGTAATCCTACTGAAAGCCCCCCGATTTTTCGGGGGGCTTCTTTTTTATGTCAGAAAGATACGGGCAAAAAAAAGGACTTTCATTGCTGAAAGCCCCATCCATGGCATAGGTTAGATGATGTCCAATAGCATAAGGACAATAGGAAATAATTTGATAGCACAAATATAGTGTAGCCGTTAACGCTGGATAAGACCTAAAAGTTGTAATTTTTTATAATCTGTTATTGAGGTGTTTGAATCAATTTTGGGTTAATATAATATTATATCATTTACAAATCATTAACATTTACGCGGGCTTTCAATAGTTTGGCTGTTGCCATTTTTCCGGGGAGAAGACGGGGGACAGGAAATAAAAAAATATTATATCTCACACAGACGTGTAGTATCAATCTTCCTGCGCTTCGTTGAGATACCCGATAGCGGCACCACATTGTTTTTCTATTTCGGTGAAACAGGCTTCCAGCAACTCCATTTCGCCTTTCATGAAAGCAGATTTACCTGAGCGGGAAAACCCCTTCACCAACAGGAACTGCTTGGTAAGGTTCTGGTTGATCAGCGACAGGTGCTGCTTTTGTTTTTCCGCGGTACGCTGCTGTTCCATGGAAATAATGTTGCGGTAATACTGTCCCAGTGCGCGTATCAGGAACAGCATATACAATATTACCGTTACCGGATTGGAGATCAGCTGAAACTTGTCAGAATAGCCGGAGCTTACATAAACCGGGATACCATTGATTTTAATGTAGGCCACCACAGAGAGGTAGGCGCAAAGGATACCGCACAATACCAGTGCACTCCTGATGTTGACGGTAATGAAGGCCAGCAGTATGCTCATGGCCCATATGATGGCATAGCGGGGCGAAAGGTCCTGGCTGTTAAAAAAAGAAGAAATAATAGGTATGACCAGCGTACAACAGGAAGTGACCATGCCGACCACACGGGCAGCCACACCTTTTCTCAGCAGGTACAGGCCGGTCATCAAAGCGGTGACCAGACAGGGGATCAGCAGCATGTTGACTTCATTCTGACTGATCATGGCCAGTAACATGATGGGAAACAACAGTAGCGTATAAAAAAAGAGAAAGTCAAAGATGAGCCGGAGTTTCGCCTGTTCATAGGTGTCTTCCGTACGTTGCAATACATTGCCGATCACTGCTTTTTCTGAGCTGAGGTAGATGCTCTTGGTGAATATCCAGGCATTCCTGAAATGCTTTGCCATAGCGCTTGCTTAAGAAAGCAAATTATCGTATTAATATACACCAGTTGATTCAACGTTTGTGTGAATTATACACATATAAAAAGGAGGCACCAGATGGTACCTCCTTCAATTAACCCCCATGTTTCGGACAGCTTCCGGTAGGAAGCCATCCTGTATCCCTTATTCCACTACTATTTCTTTGGGAGCGTCCTGCTTGTTTTCCTTTTTGGAAAGGGTCACCTTCAGGATGCCATTATCATATTTCGCCTGAATCCTGTTCACGTCTACCGCATCAGAGATGCTGAAGGAGCGTTTGAAGGATTTGAAGTTAAACTCGCGGCGTACCTGTTTGTCGCCTTCGGTTTTGGTTTCGGCTTTTCTTTCTGCGCTGATGGTGATGGCTTTTTCATCTGCATTGATCTTAAAGTCTTCTTTCGCAAAGCCAGGCGCCACTACATCCAGCAGAAACGCGTCTTTGGTTTCTACGATGTTCACAGGAGGATGGGTAGAGAAGAAATCGCTGGTCAGGAAATCATCTTTTACATATTTGTTCCATCCATTGTTAAAAATGTCTTCAACTAATCTGGGAAGAGGGCTGTGGTTGAATTTTACGTGTGTCATAGTCTTTATCAATTTTTTTAGTGTGAAATCAATTTTGTTGTTCAACGATGACTACAGATCAAATGGGATACCATGCCAACAAAACTGCTATTTTGTTAGTAAAAACGTTACAGATACTGACATTATGTCGTTTTGATTGTTTGATTTGTGTCAAAAAGTCTTTTTGTGAGATCGATTTTTTACTTTTTGCTCCTATATCTTTAACTTTGTCGAAAATCTTAACACAAAAAACTATAATAATATGTATCCTGCGGAACTAGTTATGCCTAGAAAGGCTGAGTTGACTGATAATGGATTTGACGAGCTGCTGACTTCCGGCAGTGTAGACGATACGCTGAAGAAAGAAGGCACCACGCTGGTAGTAATAAACTCTGTATGTGGCTGCTCTGCTGCCACTGCCCGTCCGGGTGTATTGATGGCTGTAGCGCACAGTGAAAAGAAACCGGACAGACTGACGACCGCTTTTGCTGGTTATGACCTGGAAGCTGTACAGCAGATCCGTACGCACCTGCTGCCTTATCCTCCATCTTCTCCGTCTATCGCCCTGTTTAAAGACGGACAGTTGGTACATTTCATTGAGCGCCACATGATCGAGGGCCGTTCAGCACAGATGATTGCTGCGAACCTCGCTGACGCATTTGAACAATATTGCTAAT
This sequence comes from Chitinophaga varians, assembly GCF_012641275.1. Taxonomy (NCBI): domain Bacteria; kingdom Pseudomonadati; phylum Bacteroidota; class Chitinophagia; order Chitinophagales; family Chitinophagaceae; genus Chitinophaga; species Chitinophaga varians. Next base: position 1,447,161 of record NZ_JABAIA010000002.1, read on the forward strand.
ACTTTAATTCCGGAATTCCAATTCAGAATTTCGAAATTACATCGTACTTTGGTGGTTTGATTTTCCTTGTTGACTAATTCGGCTTTGTTCATAGGAAAATTCAGATCACCAATTTTTTTTGGGCTATGTATCCTAATTTATATTACGCTTTCAGAGATCTGTTCGGTATAGAGATTCCTGTTTTTAAAATCCTTCAGACATTTGGTTTTTTTGTGGCCGTTGCTTTCCTGGCAGGGGCTTATGTACTGACAAAAGAATTGAAGCGCCGTGAACAGCTGGGCTGGTTGAAACCTGTTTCCCAGACTGTACTGACGGGCGGTCCGGCCACTACCGGCGAATATATCAGCAATGGCATCCTCGGGTTCCTGCTGGGCTGGAAAGGTCTTGGGCTGATACTCAACTGGGACAAAGCGTCCCAGAATTTTCAGGGTTTTATCCTCTCTGCTGAAGGCAGCTTTCTCGGCGGCCTCGCCGTGGCAGCGATACTGGTCTTCCTCAAATACAACAGCACCAAAAGCCAGAAAGGAACAGCACCCAAAAAAGAAACCGTGAGCGTATGGCCCCATCAGCGCGTGCCGGACATTATCGTAATGGCAGCTATCGCGGGACTGCTGGGCGCTAAAGTGTTTCATAACCTGGAGAACTGGAACGATTTTGTTCAGGACCCCATTGGCGCGTTGCTCTCGTTCAGCGGCCTAACCTTCTATGGAGGCCTGATAGTGGCCACGGTCGTGATTTTGCGATATGCCCGCAAAAAACAGATCAGCATTAAACACCTGATAGACAGTGCAGCGCCGGCCCTTATGCTTGCTTATGCCATCGGCAGGATGGGATGCCAGTTTGCCGGTGACGGTGACTGGGGCATCTACAACAGCGCCTATATCACCGATACGACCGGTCATGTGGTGCAGGTACAACCTGCTGAATTCAACAATGCTGTTCAGCGGAATATTGCATTCTTCCAACAACAATACAGCGATACTGCTCATATTCCCCATGCGGCTTTTGCCAAGCCCGCAGCGCTCAGTTTCCTGCCTGACTGGTTTTTTGCCTCCGGTTATGCCCATAATGTGGTCAATGAAGGAGTACCAATGCCAGGCTGTGAAGGTCCCTACTGCCGCGTACTGCCCGTTGGCGTATACCCCACACCGTTATATGAGATACTGGCCTGCCTGCTGCTTACCGGCGTGCTCTGGGCTATCCGTAAGAAAATTACCATACCCGGTGTGATCTTCGGGATATATCTCGTACTGAATGGCCTGGAACGTTTCTTCGTGGAAAAAATCCGCGTCAATACGAAGTACAACATTTTTGGCTTTCATCCCACACAAGCGGAAATCATCTCTTTTCTGATGATTGTTGGAGGTATTATCTGGATATGGTACTGCCGTAAAAAAAATGCAGCTGTCGCTACAGCTTCCTGATATAGCATATGCAACGTCATTCAGCACTAATACCCTTATCGCATGAGCATAAGCGGCTGTTATTTGTATGCCGCTATCTGAAAAGAGATGCGGCGCCCTATGAAGGTTTTCCGCTGGAAACACAGGCCCGGTTTGAATATATGGTGAAGGTGTTCCAGGAACTGATGGTGCCGCACATTCAGAAAGAAGAATACCTCTTTGAGAAATGCAGCGGCCACGATCCCCGGGTGGACGCACTGATCGCAGAGCTGCAGGCAGAACACCGGCTGATCTCCGGTATGTACAGCGCTATTACAGAAAGTACCAGCCTGGAAGAAGACATGGACAAAATAGCGGTCAGCCTGGAAGCGCATATACGCAAAGAGGAAAGGGTGTTTTTTGAACTGGTCCAGGACGTACTGCCCCATCTGCTGGAAAATATCCGGTGGGATAACTAAAAGTTTTCTATCTTGCTTATACGAACAATGAGTAGTTTCCGTTGCCGGCACTGCCATCGCGGAAATCGGACCCTGTACCTGTGCACCTTGGTAGCAGTTATTTGTAGTAGTTTTATCCCTATCGTACCAGAACCTTGCATTATCCATTTTTTGTTGAGCTGACAAACCATCCAATCGGTTTTATGCGAAAGGTTTTTGCATATTGTATAATCACTTGTCTGGTCGTCGCCTCCCGGGCTTTTGCCGGTGCAGGGGAAGATGGCCTGGACCGTTATGACCTGCTGGGTCCGGAAGACCGGCTCACGGCATCTTTTACTTATCTCGAAGGAAAGGTGGTGCTGAACAATGGTGCCGTACTGTCTGTGCCGGAGGGGTATCGTTTTCTCAACGCGGTACAGGGCCGGACATTGGTAGAGCGCCTTTGGGGGAACCCGCAGAACCCCGGATTCCTGGGCCTGTTGCTGCCTAAACCCGGCAGCCGGACAGCAAACGATCTCTTTGGTATCGAAATATCGATGGATGAATCAGGGTACCTGAGTCAGTCCGAAGCGCGGCAGCTTAATTACAATATATTGATGCAAAAAATGCAACAGCGCCTGGCACAGGATAATAACTGGCGCAGCAGAAGAGGCCTTAATGCGGTTACAGACATGCATTGGGCCTTACCGCCTGTTTACCATGAATCTGATAATACCCTGCAACTGGCCCGTATCTTGCAATTGGGCAAAAATACCGCCGTCCTTAATTATGAACTGAGAATGCTTACCCGTTCCGGCGCGCTGTGTCTGACTGCCGTGGCACCTATCGGTCAGCTGGAACAGTTGCAGGCGCTGATGCCGGCGATGGGTGCCCGGGTGCACCTGCCGATAGGGCAGCGGTACCTGGATTTCAATCCCCATACCGACCGGCTGGCCGCGTGGACCGAAAAGATGCGCAGAATGGGCGAGATCCTTGATGCCCATCATTTCTTTCAGGGGCTGCTTAATACGTGGCTGTTCGTAGCCGTGTCCCTGTTGATGGTTTTGTTTATATATATAATGCAATACGTCCATCGCCGCCGCGAAATGCCTAAGCAGCTTTTCCGGGTAGATGAGCGACTGAATTAAAATTCCCACTACTATAAACTTCCCCCTTAAGGAAATTTCCTGCCTTGCTTTCCCTTTTTGTTTGCCCTTTAGGGAGATGCCTGCCGCACCTTTGGACTTCTTCTATATGCTTGTGTTTGCTATTTTGTACCGTTCTTCCGGCCTTTTTAACCGCTTGTACCCCTAATATACCTTCGGCACTTCCCTGGTTTCCGGGCTGAAACATTTCCTTTTCCGGGTCGTCTTCTTATTGTTCCTGTCACTTATTACCGCTCGTCCCTGTTTACAGACCGTTCGTGTAAAGATTTGGTACTATGTATTACATGGTACATACCTTTACAATGTAGTTGATGATCTACTGTAGTTGATAAACTACTGTAGTATATTAACCAAGGTTCTTTAAGAAGGAATTCATGAGAAAACCGACTGAGCAGTAACCAGGAACGATCTAAAATCTAAAAAACCAAAAAATTCTAAATCCGCCCTTATATGAGATCAATTTTGACAGCGTTTGCATTAACAGCAGGAATGATAAGCGCAGCGTTAACTTCCCAGGCACAAAACGGACCTAAAATAGCCGGTAAAGTCATCCGCACCGGCGACCAACCAGTTGAATTTGCCACCGTAACCCTCTTAAAGGCCGGCGACTCTTCTCTTGTAAAAGGAGCTATCGCAGACATCAATGGTAAATATGAATTTGAACAGATAAAACAAGGTAAATACCTGATCGCGGCAGCAGCTGTAGGAATGAACAAAGCATACAGCAAGCCCTTTGAAGTGGGCACCACCGGCGTGACCGTCCCCGCTCTGGCCATGGATGCGGCTTCCAAAAGCCTGAAAGCAGTGGATGTTACCGCCCGCAAGCCTTTCGTTGAACAGAAAGCCGATAAAATGGTGGTGAACGTGGAAAGCAGCATCACCGCCGCCGGTGGTAACGCCATGGAAGTACTGGAGAAATCACCTACCATCAATGTAGATAAAGACGGTAACATCTCCATGAAGGGAAAAGGCGGCGTTATCATCATGATCGATGGTAAACCAACCAATATGTCTTCCCAGGAAGTGACAGAACTGCTGAAAAGCATGCCTGCTTCCAACGTAGAACAAATAGAACTGATTGCCAATCCTTCCGCCAAATATGATGCTGCCGGTAATGCGGGCATCATCAACCTGAAACTGAAAAAGAACAAGAACTACGGCACCAACGGTAACGTGAGCCTGGCAGTGGCACAGGGCCTCAGGCCCCGTGGTAACGGTGGCATCAACCTGAACCACCGTAACGAAAACATGAACCTGTTCGGTTCCTATAACTACAGCCACCGCGAATCAGAACAAAACCTGGGCGTGTACCGTACGATGACCAACGACGGCCATTACCAGGTATTTGATCAGAATAATATCGACAGATATAAATCAGACTATCATGCTGCCAAAGTGGGAATGGATTATTTCATCTCCAAAAAACATACAATCGGTGTGATGGCAGACCTGGCACTCCGCGATCGTAACAGCCCGGCTGAGGCCTTCACCAAAATAGGCAACGGTTCCATCGTCGATTCTATCCTGCGTACTAATTCCACTGACAAAGGCAGGTGGCAGCGCGGCGCTTACAACGTGAACTACCGCGGTATCCTGGATTCTACCGGTAAAGAACTGAACATTGACCTGGACTATGCCCGCAACACCAACAAACAAACGTCATCCATCTTTGCAGTAAGCCGCGATGGCGCTGACAAAGGCATACTGGGCAGCGATACTTCCCGCAACAATCAGCCTTCCAGCATTGAAATCAAAACCGCAAAAATAGATTACGTACATCCGTTGAAAGGCGGCGCCAAACTGGAAGCCGGTCTGAAAACCAGCTTCGTGACCACCGACAACGACGCCCGTTTTGATTCCCTGCGCGTGGGCAACTGGATAAAAGATGAAAACCGTTCCAATCACTTTATCTATAAAGAAAACATCAATGCCGCTTATGTGAATTTCAGCAAACAGTTCAAAAAAGTACACGTACAGGTAGGGCTGCGCGGCGAGCAAACCCACATCAATGGCTATTCTGAATCAACACAAAAAGAACAGCTTAAAATAGTGAAAAATGATTCCAGCTATTTTAACCTGTTCCCCAGCGCTGCATTGACTTATGAGCTCAACAAGAACAACACGTTCGGACTGACGTACAGCCGTCGTATCCAGCGCCCGGACTATGAAGAGCTGAACCCGTTCGAGTCTTACCTCGACCGCTATACGAAACAAGCCGGTAACCCATACCTGCGGCCACAGTATTCCAACGCCTTTGAACTGACGCACACTTTTAAGGAATTCCTGATCACCTCACTGGGGTATACCCATACCAAAGATATGATGACAAGAATCCTGGAAGCAGCGGTGGACCCTGCCAGCGGAGATACTTCAGCCATCCGTTACCGTTACCAGAATGTGGCAAAGGCCGACAACTTCAGCCTGAACGTGTCAGTACCCGTTCCCATCACCAAATGGTGGACATCCTTTACAACAGCATCTCTCTTGTATAATATGTATGAAACAGTGGTAGACAAAAATAACGTGAAACTCTCTTCCTTCGGTTTCTTTGGCCGTACACAACAGACTTTCACCCTCGCTAAAAACACCACTGCGGAACTTACATTCCTTTATGTAGCGCCACAGGTACTGGAAGAAGGCCTGTTCAAAATGAAATCCATGTACTCCCTTGACCTGGGCTTACAACAGAAAGTAATGAAAGGTAAAGGAACGCTGAAACTGAGTGTGGCCGACATTTTCAATACGCAATACTTCCGTGGTTCATTTGACAATGCCGGCAGGACCACCGCGCTGGTCAGCAGAAACGATGTACGTCAGGTACGCCTTTCCTTCAACTACCGCTTCGGTAACAGCAACGTGAAAGCTGCCCGTACCCGTGAGACAGGCCTGGAAGCAGAACAGAACCGCGTTAAACAGGGAGGAAACTAAAGATGGTTTTTTAGATATATAAGGATGGAAAAACGCGGCCCTTTTCGCCGGGGCTGCGTTTCTCTCCCACCTTAGAATAGCTGTTCGTCACAAAAAAGAGGAGTTTGGTGGAATTTAAAACAGGAAAAGCTGCCATCCCGATAACTTGGACCAAAAATCAGAAAATTCTAATCTACCCTCGTATGAAATCAATTTTGACAGCGTTTGCATTAACAGCAGGAATGGTAAGCGCCGCATTCACTTCCCAGGCACAAAACGGACCTAAAGTGGCCGGTAAAGTTGTCCGCGCCGGCGAACAGCCTGTGGAATTCGCTACCATTACGCTTTTAAAAGCCGGCGACTCCTCCCTTGTAAAAGGTGCTATTGCAGATATCAACGGGAAATATGAATTTGAACAGATAAAACAAGGCAGGTACCTCATCGCGGCAGCAGCCGTAGGCATGAACAAAGCTTACAGCAAACCCTTTGAGCTGGGCGCTGCCGGCGTAACGGTCCCTGCGCTCTCCATGGAAGCTGCTTCCAAAAGCCTGAAAGCAGTAGACGTTACCGCCCGCAAGCCCTTTATAGAACAGAAAAACGATAGGATGGTGGTGAACGTGGAAAGCAGCATCACTGCCGCCGGCGGTACCGCCATGGAGGTACTGGAGAAATCACCTACCATCAACGTAGACAAGGACGGTAACATTTCCATGAAAGGAAAAGGCGGCGTAGTAATCATGATTGATGGCAAACCCACTAATATGACCTCACAGGATGTGGCAGAACTACTGAAAAGCATGCCCGCGTCCAACCTGGAACAAATAGAGCTCATCGCCAATCCTTCCGCCAAATACGATGCTGCCGGTAATGCCGGGATCATCAACCTGAAATTGAAAAAGAATAAAAACTACGGAACCAACGGCAATCTGAACCTGGGCGTCTCCCAGGGCGAGAGAAGCCGTGCCAATGGCGGACTTAACCTGAACCATCGCAACGAAAAGGTAAACATCTTCGGTTCCTATAACTATAATCATCGGGATCAGAACCAGTGGCTGGGATTATACCGTACCATGACCAATGAAGGCCACTATCAGGTATTTGACCAGCAAACCAGCACGGACCAGAAATCTGATTATCAGGCAGGCAAACTGGGCGTGGATTATTTCATCTCCAAAAATCATACACTTGGTGTAATGGCAGACCTGAGCCGCCGCGACCGCCTGATGCCCAGCGAGGCTGTGACCATGATGGGCAACGGCAGCCGGCTAGACTCTGTGTTGCATACCAATACCGAAGAAAATGCAAGATGGGACCGTGGTGCCTACAACCTGAACTACCGCGGTATTCTTGATTCTACCGGTAAAGAGTTGAACGTTGACCTGGACTATGCGCGGATGACCCAGAAAGTCAACGCTTCCATATTGGCCTTCACCCGCGACGGCGCTGACAAAGCGTTGCTTAACAGCGATACGTCCCGCAACGGCCAGCCTTCCAGCATCGATATTAAATCTGCAAAAATTGATTATGCGCACCCCTTGAAAGGCGGTGCCAAACTGGAAGCCGGCGCTAAAATCAGCTTCGTGACCACTGACAATGATGCCCGCTTCGACTCTCTGCGTACCGGCAACTGGATAAAAGATGAACGCCGCTCCAACCACTTTATTTATAAGGAGAACATCAACGCTGCTTATATCAACTTTAATAAGCAGTTCAAAAAGGTATATGTACAGGTGGGACTTCGTGGCGAACAAACCCATATCAATGGTAACTCCACATTTACAAAAGACCAGCAGATGCAGGTGATCAAAAACGACTCCAGTTACTTCAACCTTTTTCCCAGCGCGGCCGTGAATTATCAGTTGAACAAGAACAATACCCTGGGCCTGACGTACAGCCGCCGTATTCAGCGTCCGGATTACGAAGAGCTGAATCCGTTTGAGTTCTACCTGGACCGTTATACAAAAATAACCGGTAACCCGGGCCTGAAGCCGCAGTATTCCAACGCTTTTGAGGTTACGCATACATTTAAGTCGTTTCTGACTACATCATTGGCATATACGCATACAAAAGACATGATGACCAAGATCCTGGAAGCAGCGGTAGATCAGGCCAGCGGGGATACCACGGCTATACGTTACAGGTATCAGAACGTAGCCAGGGCGGATGTTTTCAACCTGAACATCTCTGCACCGGTACCTGTCACCAAATGGTGGACGTCTTTCACCACGGTGTCCCTTACCTACAATATGTACGAAACTGTGATCGATAAAAACAACGTGAAGTTGTCATCAGTCGGTTTCTTTGGACGCACCCAACAGACTTTCACCCTTACAAAAGACCTGAGCGCAGAAGCTGTTTTCTTCTATGTTTCTCCACAGGTAGCTGATGAAGGGCTGTTCAAAATGAAAGCCATGTATGGCCTGGACCTCGGTGTGCAGCAGAAAGTGCTGAAAGGTAAAGGTTCTGTAAAGCTGGGCGTGACTGATGTTTTCAGGACGAGTTATTTCCGTGGCTATTTCGAGAACCTGGGCCGCACCACTTCTGTATCAAATACATGGGATTCACGGCAGGTACGGCTTTCGTTCAACTATCGCTTCGGTAATAATAACGTCAAGGCCGCCCGTAATCGTCAAACCGGCCTGGAAGCAGAACAAAACCGTGTTAAAGGAGGAAACTAAAGATGGTTTTTTAGGTATATATAAGGATGGATAACGCGGCCCTTTTCGTCAGGGCTGCGTTTTTTACCCAGGTTGCCTGGAAATCGTGTTTCGTCACAAAAAAACAGGGTTTGGTGGATTTTAAAACCGAAAAAGCCGGCTTCCCGGTAATTTTATAAAAAAATTTTAAAGAAAACATTATAGGTGTATATCTATATAAAATATTTATAATTAGATATTTAGATATGTTTTTCCCAAAGGGCTTTAGTATCAGTCGTAAAAAAACTCTAAAGAACGGCCTTAACGCGTGCAACCTTTTTTACAATCATTGTCTTTATAATGAAAGCATCAGCCAATAACTTGAATCAGACGCAA